>NZ_JAWODL010000034.1:0-10829 GCF_046483325.1 Natronomonas sp.
TTCGAATATCACAGAAGCCCGGAAGGCAGCGCCCCCCGTTTGGTGGCCGAGTGAACTCCAGAGAAAAATGACCGGTCGAACTCACGCTGAAATGAGAAAAACGGTGGTAGAAGCGTTCTATCCACCAATTAGGTCGGCTAAGAATCGTTCGGGGTATGGATGGGCCCTGCCGGATTCGAACCAGCGACCACTCGGTGTCCCATCCCGTCGCCCGAGGCGATCGGGAATATGAGCCGAGCGCTCTAACCACTGAGCTAAGGGCCCTACGAATCAGGCTATCCGCCCGTCCCCCTTCAGTCTGCCGGATAGCCACGACTACGGTGGTCGAATCGGCCGCGACATATACGCCTGTTCGACGCATACCCCCGATATGGGGTTGAGCCGTCGCCACGCGATCGCCGGCGTTGCGGTCGCACTCGCGGGCTGTGCGGAGCTACAGGGACAGGTGGAAAAGCGGGCGGACGGCGTCCTCACCGACGATGATCACCCCCTCAAAGGAACGACGACGATCGGAATCGTCGACAGGAGCGACAGCGAACACGATCTCGAAGCGCTCACCGTCGACGCTGCGGCGTTCTGGACGGACCACGCCGCCGAATACGCCGACGTCGGCGTGTCGTTTCGACCCGAACCGGAGGGGCCGCCTGATGTCGAGGTCGTCTTTCTGGATTCCCGAACGGAACTCGCCGGCTGTGAAGAACACGCGTCGTCGGATATCCTCGGCTGTGCGCCGCTTTTGACGGCCGAGCACAGACCCGAACGACCGATTACGGTCGAAGTCGTCGTTGCGAACCGCCCGGCCGGCGACGTTCGGATCACGGTACAACACGAACTCGGTCACACGCTCGGGCTCGACCACGACGACGAGCCAGCATACATCATGTCCACCGACATTGCGGATCGATTACCGGAGTACGGTCGGCGACGGGAGGTTCTCGAGTCGTTCGAGAACGCGTGGGCCGGCAGAAACTCCGGAACGCAGGAGTACAATCGGGCCGTCAATCGCTGGAACGATGGCGAGTACGATGCTGCGGCCCCGATCTTCGAGAGATCCGCGAAGCGGTATCGAACCACGAACGCGTCGGTCGAGACGGCGCTCGAGCTCGAGCGCGGATTCGATGGCATGGAACGACCGGAAACCGTCGACCGCGATCGACTTCGAGACGCGTTCGAGAGCGCCGGAGGGTGGACCGATCTCGCGGCTGAACGTTCCGAACTGATGGCGCTGTCTTCGGAGGCCAGAGCCGACGGGGACGTACCGGGCGCCCGCGAGCTGCGGGCGGAAGCCGAGGAGGTGTTTTCGGAGCTGCAGGCGATCGATTTTCCAGCACCGATCGAGATCGCCAGCGCGTTGGGACTGCTCAGAGACGGCAAGTCATAACAGCGGATACGTCCACCCGCGGATGCGACGACACTAAACAAGGTAGGACGCCGCCGCCAGGTCTCGAACCTGGGACAACCTGGGTAACAACCAGGTGCTCTACCAACTGAGCTACGGCGGCCCTTCGCATTCCATCATACTTCGATTTGCTTCATATGGCTTTCGCTTCACCGCCGCCCTGTCTGTCAATTGGTCGCACTCGCGGGCGGCGAGTCGGTTCGCACCGACACGCTTTATAAATCGACGCCGAAACGCCGGGTATGTCGTTCGAATCGGTCGTCGGTGAGATCCGTGATCGCGTCGTCCCCGACGAATCGGAGGTCGAGGCCCTCGAATCGGCCGTCGAGGCTCTCACCGAACGCGCGCGGTCGGCGATCGAGACGCTGCCAGTCGTGGCCGAAACGAAACTCGTCGGGTCGACGGCTCGTGGAACGTGGCTCGCCGGGGATCGTGACATCGATCTGTTCGTACTCTTCTCTCCGGATCTCGACCGACACGAGCTCGAACGGTACGGTCTCGAAGTCGGCCACGCGGTGCTCCCGGACGGACACGAGGAGTTCGCAGAGCACCCCTACGTGAAGGGGCGGTTTCACGGATTCGACGTCGATTGCGTCCCGTGTTACGCCGTCGACGATGCGGCCGAGATCCGTTCGGCGGTCGATAGAACGCCGTTTCACACGGAATATCTCACCGGGCGTATCGAGCCGGTGGCCGACGACGTCCGCGTCGCGAAGGCCTTCCTCTCGGCTATCGGGGCGTACGGGAGCGATCTCCGGACCAAGGGTTTCTCCGGGTTTTTGACTGAGCTGCTCGTGTTGGAGTACGGCGGCTTTCGGGCGTTCATCGACGCCGCGACCCACTGGAATCCTCCGCTTCGATTCGATCCGGAGGGACACGGCGAAGGGTCGTTCGACGATCCACTGGTGATGATCGATCCGACCGACCCCGAACGGAACGTCGCCGCGGTCTGCTCGGCTCGAAACGTCGCGCGCACGATACACTACGCCCGCGAGCTATCGAACGATCCCCGTGTCGAGTTATTCGAGACGCACACTCCGAAACCGCTATCCGAGACCGACGTTCGATCGGCGATCGACGGCCGTGGAACGACGCCGATCGCGGTCCGGTTTTCGACGCCGGACATCGTCGACGATCAGCTGTATCCACAACTCGAAAAATCCCTCGCCGGTATCGAGGGAGCGCTCGAACGAACGGGATTCGCCCCGATCCGGAGTTCCTGTTTCGCGGACGGGGAGGCCGTCCTGCTCGTCGAATGTGCGGTCGGCGAACTTCCGGCGATCGCCAGACACGACGGACCGCCAGTCGGCGTGCGAGAGCACGCCGAGGGATTTTATCAGGCCTACCGAGACGGGGCGGCGACCGGTCCGTTCATCGACGAAGACGGACGGTACGTCGTCGAGCGCGCACGTGGTGCCCGGACGCCCGACGGGCTCGTCCGTTCGACGCTGTTCGACGTTTCGCTCGGTCCGCACGTCGAGTCGGAACTCGAAGCCGACCACGAGATACTCGTCGGTGGAGAGTTGGCGGTGCTCGCAGAACCGTTCGGGACGGAACTCGCCGAGTACTTCGATCCGAAACCTTAGTCGTACAGATCGTGGGCGTCGCGGACGTCGTCGATCACGCGCTGGGCCTTCGAGATGACATCACCCTCGGGGATGACCGGTTCCCGGCCGTCGAAGACCTCGTGGACCATGCCGACTGACTCCGCGAGCGCGTCGAGTCCGTAGCCGCCTTCGAGGACGAACGCGAGGGCGGCGTCGTGGCGATCGGCGATCGTCCGGACGCGATCGGTCATGTGGCCGTATCCCTCCGTCGAGACGCGCATCCGAGAGATCGGATCGTGGCGGTGCGCGTCGAAGCCGGCGCTGACGATGAACAGATCCGGATCGAACCGCTCGATGGCGGGATCGAGCAGTTCGTCGACGACGGCGGCGTACTCGTCGTCGCCGCTTCCGCCGGGAAGCGGTGCGTTGAGGATCGTCTTTCGGGCGTTCGGCCCGCCGGTTTCGAGTACGTCGCCAGTTCCCGGGAAGAGCCCGCGCTCGTGGATCGAGATGTAGAACACATCGTCTTGATCGTAGAAGATATCCTGCGTGCCGTTTCCGTGGTGGACGTCCCAATCGAAGATGACCGCACGATCGACGCTATCGTCCTGGTCGATCGCCCACTGGGCGGCGACGGCCGCGTTGTTGAAAAAACAAAAACCCATGGCTTCGTCGAATTCGGCGTGGTGTCCGGGGGGACGACAGATTGAGAAGGGAGTCTGTCGACCGTCGGATCCGTCGATCGCTTCCTCGGCGGCCCAGCGAGCGAGGCCGGCCGACGCCAGTGCCGCCTCCCACGTCTCCTCGACTGCGACGGTATCGGCGTCCCACGTGCCCCCGCCGTCGGCACAGAACGCTTCGATCTCCTCGACGTAGTTGGGATCGTGGACCGCCTCGATCGCGGCCCGATCGGCGAGCGAGCCGTCATGATACTCGACGCCGTGACGCTTGGCGAGCCCACGTCTGATCGCCCGGAGACGGTCGGCCGTCTCGGGGTGCCGCGGGCCGGTATCGTGATCTAAACAGATTTCGCGATAGCCGAACTTCATTCGAAGTACGGTTCGAGTTCGTAGTACGCGGTGATGTCCTCCGCCTTGATCGTCCGTCGATCCGCGTGTCGGGCCAGGATGGCCGCGGCGGTAGCGACGGTGTCGGCGTACGATTCGAGTTCGCCCGCGAGCGCGATCCGAGCGTCCATCGAGACCCGATATCGTTCGTCGATATCGAGTCTGGCGATTCGATCGATGGGTGCGACCGGCAGTTCGAGGAGGTCCTTATCGACAGTCGGAGCGTCGAAGTCCTCGGCCATCAACGTCTTTCGACCGTCAGCCGTCGCCCGTTCGGCAGCGTCTTCGGCCAGTTCGGCTCCACGCAGTTGGATCCGTCGGGCGAGTTCCTCGGCGGCCTCGGCACTGACCCGCAACTGCCCCGCGTTCCGTCGGATGACCGTATCGACCGGGGCGAACGGTAACTCGACGCTCATACATCACACGGGGAGCGAGTCGGCCTTAATCTTTGCGAGCGCGTGACGGGCTAGAAGACGTCGTCCGCGAGGAACCGGTCGCCGTCGCGGCGGCCCCGAACGGTGACCTCCTGACCGAGGTGGACGTCGGCGTCGGTCTCGACGCGAACGGTCTCCTTGCCGCTGTCAAGAATGACGGGATCGCCCGGCTGAACGACCGTTCCGGTGAACGTTTCGGGGGCGTCGTCGGACGAGTCCACGTCTGCGTCCGCGTCTCCCTCGCCATCGTCATCAGCCGACGCGGACGCTTCCGGTGCGGAACCGTCCGCGAACTCGTCGAGCCCGGCCGAATCGGCACCGCGATCCGGCTGCGCGCCGTCGATGACCGCGACTGTCGAGCGCCACCCGGCGGAGGCTTCGAGATCGTCTTGCCATCCCTCCTGAATCTCGACGTCCGCACAGAACACCTCGTCACCGGGACCGAGATCGGCGTCCGCTTTCTCACCCCACAGCGCGACCCGGATGTCGCCCGTCTTGTCCTGGATGCGGACGTTTCTGACCTGCCCCTCGCTGCCGTCGTCCCGGTCGAACGTCCGCTTTGGGTCGGCCGAGCGGACGACCCCAGCGATGTCGACCGTCTGGCCGATTTCGAGATCGGCGATGTCGTCCGCATCGGGGACGAACTCGATCGCCTCGTCGAGTTCGTGGAGCTCGCTTCGGGACCCAACGTGGAGTTCGAGCGAGCCGTCGCGCTCACGAACGTAGCCGTCGACGACCTCGACGCTCTGACCGGGGGCGAGTTCCGTCGCGGCGTCGGCGCGCTCGTCCCACAGCGTCACCCGGACGCGGCCGGTCTCATCACCGAGCGTCAGGTTCGACACCCGACCCTCGGTGCCGTCATCGCGATCGAACGTCCGAATCGAGCCGGTATCGAGTACGACCCCCTGAAGGTTCACATCGGATTGGCCCATCGACAGCGAGTCGGCCGTCACGCGCCCCCCGATATCGATGTCGATCGTGGCTTCCTCGTCGGGTTCGAGCCGATCGGCACTGACCTCGGTTCCGTTGTACCCGTCCTTGGGCCGTCCCTTGATTCGGAACACGTCGCCGACGGCGATCTCCTCCTCGGCCGCGATGGCGTCCTCGTCCCACAGCGCGACCCGAACGGACCCAGACTCGTCGGCCACGTCGAGGTTCAGCACGTGGCCCTCGTCGTCGCCGTCGCGCTCGAACGTCCGCAATTCACCGACGCCGGTGACCTTGCCGAGGAACTTGACCTCCTCCAGTCCGGGTTCGATGTCCGCGATCGTCTCGACCTCGCCCCCGTCGAGGTCGTGAGCGATGAGCATCGCGGCCGTTTCCTCGTCCGCGAGCCCACCCATCTGTTCTACCTTCGCTTCGACGGCCTCACGGAACTCCTCCTCGGAGACGTCGGCGTCGAGGTCCTGATAAATTTCCTCGATAGCGCCCATTGCTACGGAGAGCAAACACGGCCTCCCGAAAAGCGTTGTCGGTGTTGGGTCGATCCGGCGCGGTAACTGGGTGGCATACGCCGCATAGCCCCGTCACCCGTTAAATAATCTCGGACACGGCCATCGAACCGTAACCCATATACGTCGAACCCGGATACTGATAAGTGAGTCCTGGTAGGGTAGTGGACTATCCTCTTGTCTTGCGGAGCCAGGGACCGGAGTTCAAATCTCCGTCAGGACGTCCTTATCTCTCCGCCTTCGGGCGGGTTTCGCCAGTGTAGGGAGCGTCGTACTCGTCCCACGTCACCGAGGCCCAACGTGTCCCGTTCGTACATCAGAACGCAAGGCGTTCCGAGGACGCCTAAACGTGCGGATATTCCCCTTGATCGTTATCACCTGTGACCGTGTTCTCTCATTGCATGGTCGAATCTGCTCGATGCGGCCGTGATGTGGAGGATCTTCAAAACATCTCGCCGGATGTTATCACCGAAGAACTAATGTACTCGATGGATCACGGCGAAGAGGACTTTACCGGGAGGGTGATCTGAAAGTTTGCACCGAGTGTATGGATGAACCCGAGGGGGACTGAAAACGGAACGGGCACCATTACCGATAATTTCAGCACGATCTGGAGTACAAGATTCGCGCTTTTCACGTAGCACGCCGACGGGAACCCATCTCTCCGCGAGGATTTCAACGAGGCCTACAGGCCATACGTCAGTTACTCCGGGCCTGTTGAAACCCTCAGAAACTGATAGGATAGCGTGGGAAATACAGAGCGCGCAATCGACACGAAGGAGGCCTCTGTTCAGATTTGAATGCAAGAATATCATATTTTAGTGACATAAATATATTACAGCGACAATATCATATTACCATCCCATCCTGGGAATGAAAAAAACTATCAACCGCAAATACCAGCCGTTTCGACGGCGAAAAGTACTGAAAGCTATTGGCGGAGCGGCGGGCACGTCCGTTGTTGGAATCGGCTCAATCGGCTCCGTGAAGGCCCGGCCGGCTTCCGTGGAATTGACGACCAGTGACGACCCTCCGTGGATTACTGCTGAAGTGACAGCGAAGCAAAGAACCGTCGTCAGCATCGAACTGGACGATAGCGTCTATGAGGACTGGCCCTCCAATGACACCTCCTACGTCATGGAGGCCAATATCGGCGTCGTTGACCCCGTTACGGGCGTCTCCGACGACTTCCGAATCGGCTGGGGCGGTGCAGACGCAGCGACGCGCGACGGAACGGCGGGTGGATACATCAAGCGGAATCCCGGATCGGACGAGAGCAGCTTCACTACGCTTGAAGAGGACGTGCAGGGCCTGTTCCAAGCGACCGAATCACCGGACCAACAGTCCTACGAGTTTGTCATCAACTGGAATACGCCCCTTCCCGCAGCACCGGAAGACAGAATTGAGGCTATCGAAGTGAACGAAGTGTTCGGGAGCGACGGTGGTGAAGGGGTTCAGACCGAGGATGTTGACCCCATCGCCGAGGCCTCAGGCGAGCTAAGTCTAACCGGCAACCGATCTTAATCTCGGTTTTCTACTCTTTCAAGTACACTTAGTGACCAGGGGATTCAGAGCAGAATGGGTAACTGGCGGAGATCGACTCATCCCAACTGCGACCGAAGTACCGCGCCGAAGCCCGCTGCCCCGACGCACAGCGAAATGAGACCACCGATGCCCGTGACCGTCAACAGCCCGTTGATCCCCGCCGCGAGGAACAGTGGCTTTAGCCATCCGTCGGCGCGGCCGATCAGTCGGTCCGCGACCGCGAGATAGGCGATCACCGCGCCGACGGCCCACACGACCCACGCCACGATCGCGAGCGGAATCGCGATGAGGATACCGATGATCGTGATGACGAGGACGACGATCAAGACGAAGAGGGCGAGCAAAGCGACGATCCCGTAGGCGAACGAGCCGACGGGGTTCTCGAGGACCTCGCCCATCCTCCGCTCGGTGAACTCGGGGGCCACCGCGATCATGATCACGCCGACGATGAGCGTCGTCACGAATGCACTGATGGCGCCGCCGGCGATACCGATCGTGGGTTCGATATCGACGTTCGGAGACGCCTGCAGAATCGCTATCGAGATCGAACTGAGAGCTTGGAGGACGAACACAGCCACTTATTTCCACAACCGCAGTATAAAATCAACGACTGACTTCAGTTAACGCGGAGCGCGCCCTATTCGAGCCGCGCGATCAACTCGCTCCCCTCGACGTACGGGAAGCTATGTCGGTCGGCGTACGCTCGCGCGGCCGCGGGCGAGAGCGCACCGTTGGTCTCGTCGTCCAGCATCTCACAGACGACGACGGCGGGCTCGACGCCGGCCGCCTCCGCCAGCGCGAGGCCGAGTTCGGTGTGGCCCGCGCGGTCGTCGAGGAGGTCTGGCGCACCGCGGAGCAGGTGGACGTGTCCCGGCGCGCGGAACCGCTCGGCGAAGCTCTCGGCGTCGGTGGCGATCGCCTCGGCCGCGCCGTCGCCCGCGACCACGTGTTCTCGGGCGATTCGGCCGGCGGCGGCGCCGAGTTCGGAGATGGTGAGCGCGCGGTCTTCGTCGGTGATCCCGGTGAACGTGTCGCGGTGATTGACCGTGATCGAAAACGACGAGCGCTCGTCGTATCCCAGTTCGTGGTCCGCCCCGGCCGGGTGATCGAGCAGTTCCTGCTCGAACGGGAGGTCCCACGCGTCACAGACCGAATCAGAGAGTGCGACGCAAACGAGACCGCCCGCGTCGTTTCGCATCCGCGCGACGTCGGCGGGCGCGATCGACGCGGCGGGATAGACGAGGTCGACCTCGCCCTCCCGGTCGGTCGCGTCGTGGATCAAAACGGGCCCACCGGCGGCGAACGCCGAGATGGTCGCGTCGACGCCGCGAAGCGCCCGGGTGTGTTTACTGCTCTGAGACATGGATCTGAAGGGTGTCGCCGTCGTCGATCGAGAGCGTTTCGCGGAGTCGGTCGGGTGCGATCACTTCGAGTTGCTCCGTTCCGTGGTGGGTCCGCTCGGGGGCGATGACATGGGCGCCCTCGTAGCGAGTACCGTCGGCCGTCTCGATCGTCGCCGGCCAGCAGAAGGCGGGGCCGTAGGTGCGATCGTCGTCTTCCCATCCGTCGATTCGAATCGGATCGAGGGCGTCCATACGAGCGCGGGTCCGGATGCCCTCCTCCGATAGCTCGACGTTCAAGGTCCCCGGAAACGGCTCGTAGCCGAGGCGGTCGCGGAACTGCCGCATGTAGCCCGGCAGGGATATGTAGTGGCTGCCCTCTCCCATGCCGCTCGTCACGACCCCCCGAAGCGTCACGTCCGCGTCGCCCTCGAAGAGCCTGCGGTAGTCGGCGTACTCGCGCTGGAGGGCGCGTTCGCCCGCGTCCGTAACGGAGAGAATCTGTCCGTCGCCGGTCATCTCCCGTCTCAGATACCCAGCGTCGTCGAGTCGCTGGAGCCGTCGGGAGGCCGTCTGATTGGATGCGTCGAGTCGGTCCGCCAGATCCGCACACGTGGTCCTCGTCCGACCCTCAAGCGCGCCGTCGAGCGCGACGAGTTTCAGCGTCGCCAACTCGTCGTAACCGGCGCGTTCCGTCGTCTGTGCCATGGATCAACGTACGGTATCGGCCCTCTTAATCGTACCGAATGTGGTATGCGTAACGAATTTGGAAAATTTGGCCAGCGAGTCGGATGCCGTACTCAACGTTGGGCCGTTATCGCTTAAAGCGTGTCGAAGGCGGCGAATCGGCGGCGAGCCGAACTACGATTCGGCGTACGGTTCTCGTCGCCAAAAGTCGCTGCCACCCTTCAGTTCTGGGACCATCGTGTCCTCCTCTCTCGCGAGAAGGGCGACCCGTGAAGCCGCGACGTCGCGGATGAACGGGTGCGTCGGGAGGTACTCTTGAACCGCCTCGGTGAATTCGAGGACCTCCTCGTGGTCGGGCATCACGTCGCGGTCCAATCGACCGCGGGAGTTCCCGACGTGCATGTACGCTTTCAGCTCGACGAAATCCGCGTTGGCGCGGTCGAACATCGCCGCGAACCACTCGGGGTGGTGGGTGTTGTGTCCCGACAAAAGCGTCGTCCGAAGGACCGTCCGAGTTTCGTCCTTCTCGGCCAACACGTCGAGCGTCTCGATCAATCGCTCCCAGGCGTTCTCCTCGATCGGTTTGACGACCTCTTTGAACGTCCGTCGGTCGGCGGCGTCGACGCTCACGTACAGTTGGGTCGGGTTACACTGTTCGAGGACCGATGGTCGGGTCCCGTTGGAGACGAGGAAGGTCGTGATCCCGCGGTCGTGGAAGGCGTCGATGAGTTCCGGCAGGTACGGGTACAGCGTCGGTTCGCCGTCCAGCGATATCGCGACGTGACGGGGCTTCATCGCCTCCTCGAAGGCCCGGTCGGGGACCTTCTCGTTGCCGCCGAAGCCCGACAGCAGCGTCCGCTGGAGTTCGATCGAGGCGTCGGCGACGGCCTCGGGATCGTCCCACTCGACGTCACCGAGTTCGTAGGCGTGACCGGCGTGATCGCGCCAGCAGAACACGCAGCGTTCGTTGCACTTGACGACGGGCGTCATCTGGATGCAACGGTGTGACTGGATGCCGTAGAAGTGGTTCTTGTAACATCTGCCGTCTCCTACAAGTGCGTTTTTCGTCCATCCGCACGTTTGGGCAGCGGTGTGATTGACGCTGTGATAATCAGGGTCGTCAACCTGTTTAGGCATATCCAGCATATCAGACTCAACGGGGATAATGCTCTCGGTGAGAATGCCGGGGAGAGTCGACTGTCACCGACGGCCCCGGCGGTGGAGGCTACGGACGGCGCGTGATTAGGCCTTACGCACGCTCCGGGCGTGTGTGTTGGTTCGTTTCATCACCACTTTCATAGTATATTATGCCATAAGGTAACACAACTATGTCGCCTGAGCTATCCGACATGAAGAAAC
>NZ_JAWODL010000022.1:0-2840 GCF_046483325.1 Natronomonas sp.
GCGCCGGTTCCGACGGAGGCGGCCGCGCCGGATGCGAGCGCCCCCATGCCGATTACGAATTTGCGTCGTTGCATTAGTGTTCTCTCCGTTGAGTGCGTCCCCATCCCCCAGCGACCGCCGCCAAGAGAGGAACGCCGCAGTCAACCCTATGGCCGTATCCATCCTCGTATTGAGTCGCCTGA
The DNA here is from genome assembly GCF_046483325.1 of Natronomonas sp. Lineage (GTDB taxonomy): Archaea > Halobacteriota > Halobacteria > Halobacteriales > Haloarculaceae > Natronomonas. The sequence goes on from NZ_JAWODL010000022.1 coordinate 183, forward strand.
ACGAGTACAACGACAGTCTGTACGTGCGGTAACGGTCCGTTGTCGCTTCGAGAACGGTCCGAGCGATCGCGATTAACCTGAGTACCCGACCCACGTGCGGTTCGAAGGCGGCTGTGGCTCGTCGCTCGGGGTGAGGGCTCGGCGATTTGTATCCGGATCGGCACCACAAAAAATAGCGTTCGTTCGATCGGAACGGTCCCGTCAGTCGTCAGTTCGGGCCGAACTCGTCGTGGCTGCCGGCGCGGACGCGGATCTCGCCGCTGAGGTCGTTGTCCACATCCTCGTCGGCGTAGTCCCCGGCCTTGACGATCAGACTGACGTTGATCCGTTGTCCGGGTTCGAGCCGGGCTCCCCGGAACGCCTCCGATCCGCCGACGACATCCTCGGGATCCTTATCGAACAGGAGCAGTCCCTCCGGATCGTCGTCGCCGACGCTCGCGGCCGCCCCGTCCCGCGACCACGAGAACAGCTCCGAGTCGTTTGGATCGTCGGCCGCGGCGAGGAGAATCAGTTCGTGGTTTTCCGGGAAGTCCTCGGCGTCGTAGTAGATCTCTATGGGCTGTGGCTTCTTCGTCTGGTTGAGCACGCGGAACGCGGGCGATTGATTGATGTTTGGGTCCGTCGTGATGATGTCTTCGTCGTCGAGCTGTGAGATGTCCTGATCACCGAGCGGGACGTTCCCGCCGCCGAGCCCGCCGACGACGTACGTCGAATTGGGATTGACGCCGTCGCCGCCACCGTCCTCGAGATCGAAGTCGATGTGCAGTTGGCCGTCCTTCTCCGTGACGAGCTCCGTCCCTCCAGCCCGAAGTGCGACCAAGGCGTTGGCGTCGTTGACGACGTTGATGTTTGCTTCGCGTCCGTCCGCCTGCATGGCGGTGAACGCGCCGGTTCCGACGGAGGCGGCCGCGCCGGATGCGAGCGCCCCCATGCCGATTACGAATTTGCGTCGTTGCATAGTGGTAGTACCTTCGATTGCATCCCCACACCCCTAACCGCGAGAGTGAGAACGCCGCACTCGGTCTTATGGGGGTTTTCCCCCTCGTATTGAGCCGTCTGAAGGGATACAACGGCGGGTTGTAGACCGGGTAACGGCCGGTTTGTGACGCAGCCCGGCGCTCACCGGACGACGATCCGATCACGCCGTCGACTCGGTCGATCTCGTCGATCGCTGGCGGTCGATCGACCCCCCGTCCAATCGCGCGCTCGAAAAAATTAGCCGCGTCAGTTCGCGCTGATCTCGACCTGTCCGTCGATCGCGTCGCCGATGGAGCCATCGAAGGCGTTCACGATGAAGGAGATGCCGATCGAATCTCCGGGCTCCATCTCGAACTCGACGTCGTTGTCGATCGGACTCGTCGCGACGCTGACTCGCTGGCCGCTGCCGCCGATCGAACTCTGCAGTTCGAAGGCGTACTCCGTCTCCGATCCACTCTCGATGTCGTCGTTCAACTCGAAGTCGACGGTGACGTCCCGCGTCTCGCCCGATTGATTCAGAATGGCGAAAGCCGACTCGAGGCTCGCCTGTCCGTCGCTCATGTCGGCGGGGTCGTCGTCGGTGACGAGCGTGAACGTCCCGTCGGTGAGGTCCGCCACGCCGTCGGCCTCGACGAACGCGCCGAACTGATACACGGAGTTGACGTTCACGCCGCCGTGCTCTTCGTCGATAGCGATCGTCAGCCCGCTCTCCGCCGTCATCACGCCCGCGATCGACTCGTTCGGGACCAGGCCGATGAGCCCGGCGCTGTCGTCGACGACCGATATGTTCGACTCGCGTTCGAGCTCGCTCGCGCTGAACGCCCCCGTTCCCAGGGTGACGCCGGCGCTGCCGATCAGCCCGCCGAGCCCGATTACGATGTTGCGTCTGTTCATAGATGGTCCGTCCTCGGATGGATTACGCGTCCGCGTCGGTGAAGTCGTCGTGGCTGCCCGCGCGGACGGTGATCTGCCCGCCGAGATCGGTATCCGGATCGGCGTCACCGACGTTGACGATGAGCGTCACGTAGAAGCTGTTGCCGGCTCCGATCGGATCGGAGTACTGCTGGTCGGCGTAGATGATGCTCGCGGATTTGTCGTTTTCGCCGGTCACGTCACCGACGGCCAGGCCCTCTTCTTGGGCCGACGTATCCGTCCCGTCGGGGTAGAACGCGACCAGGTACACCTGGGCGTCATTCGGGAACTCCTCGTTCGCCTCGTAGGCGACTTCGATCTGCTGGTCGTTCCCCGATTGGTTCAGCACCATGAACGCGTACTCGTCCTTGATGGGCGTCTGCGTGTCGATGGCCACGTCCGCGACGTTCGGGCTCACGGTCGGAGCGCCCGGAACGTCGTCGAGATTCCCCATATTGAACCCGCCGAGTCCGCCGACCTGGTAGGTGGAGTTGGGGTTGACGCCGTCGCCGCCGCCGTCGATGTCGAAGTTGATCGCGAGCTGTCCGTCGTCAGTGCCGCTGACGAGCTCCGTCTCGCCGGCCTCGAGGCCGATGAGCGCGTTCTCGTCGGCGACGACGTTGATGTTTGCTTCGCGTCCGTCCGCCTGCATGGCGGTGAACGCGCCGGTTCCGACGGAGGCGGCCGCGCCGGATGCGAGCGCCCCCATGCCGATTACGAATTTGCGTCGTTGCATTAGTGTTCTCTCCGTTGAGTGCGTCCCCATCC
>NZ_JAWODL010000031.1:0-65809 GCF_046483325.1 Natronomonas sp.
TGGTACTACACCCACATCGGCGACGAGGAGTGCCCGATCGTCGACACCTGGTGGCAAACCGAGACCGGCGGAATGATGATCACGACGCTACCGGCGATCGAGGAGATGAAGCCGGGGTCGGCGGGGCCGCCGCTGCCCGGGATCGACGCGCGGGTCGTCGACGAGGCGGGGAACGAGGTCGCCCCCGGCGAGGCGGGCTACGTGACCGTCAACAAGCCCTGGCCCGGCATGCTCCGGACGCTGTATCAAAACGACGAGCGGTTCATTTCGGAGTACTGGGAGGCGTACTCCGATCCCGACGCCGACGAGTGGGTGTACTTCCCCGAGGACGGCGCGAAGATCGACGAGGACGGCTACATCACCATCCTCGGCCGGGTCGACGACGTGATCAACGTCTCCGGGCACCGGTTGGGAACGATGGAGATCGAGTCGGCGGTCGTCGACGTCGAAGGGGTCGCCGAGGCCGCGGCAGTCGGCGGCGTTCACGAGATGAAAGGCGAGGCGGTCTACGTCTACGTCATCCTCGAGGACGGCTACGAGGAGGGCGCGGAAATGGAGGCCGCAATCATCGAGGGCGTGGAGGACGCCATCGGCCCGATCGCCCGGCCCGAGGAGGTCATATTCACCCCTGAGCTCCCGAAAACTCGGTCCGGGAAGATCATGCGGCGGCTGTTAGAGGACATCGCAAACGGCGACGAACTCGGTAACACGAGCACGCTTCGGAACCCCGAGATCGTCGAAGACATCGCGAAGAAACTATAACGATAAATTAATATAATAATGGTTAGTTCAGATAATAACATGACGGAGAATGACACACAATCGCGACGCGACGTGCTGAAGACCGCTGGCGCCGCCGGGGCGGCCGGTCTCGCCGGTCTCGCCGGTTGCTTGGAAGGGGAAGGGAACGGTAACGGCAACGGTGGCAACGGCAACGGCAACGGTGGCAACGGCAACGGCAACGGCAACGGAAACGGGGGCGGCGATGACTATCCGTCACTCGGCAACTACCCGATCGAGGGCGACACCGCCGTGCTCGGATTCAACGTCCCCCAGACCGGCCCATACCAGGAGGAGGGTGCCGACGAACTCCGCGCGTACGAGCTCGCTGCGGACCACCTCAACAACGGCGGCGGCTGGGTCGACATGTGGGAAGACCTCTCCGGTGACGGCGTTAACGGCTACGAGATCGACTACGTGACCGGCGATACGGCGACCGATGCCGACACCGCCCGCGAGTCCGCCTCCCGGATGATCCAGCGGGACAACGTCATCATGTTCAGCGGCGGCTCCTCGAGCGCAACCGCGGTCGCCCAACAGGGTCTCGGACAGCGCGAGCGGGTCATCTTTATGTGCTGTCTGACCCACTCGAACGACACCACTGGTCAGGACTGTGTGCGATATGGTTTCCGGGAGATGTTCAACGCGTACATGACCGGCCAGGCGCTCGCCCCGATCGTCGTCGAGGAGTACGGCGATGGGCTGGAGTTCTATCAGCTCTACGCCGACTACACCTGGGGCCAGACCCAAGAGGAGTCGATGCGGGAGTTCTTCGAGGCCGAGGGCTGGAGTGAAGTCGAGAGCGTCCCGACGCCGCTGGGGAGCGACGACTACTCGACGTTCCTCAGTGAGGCGGCTGACTCCGATGCGGAGGTACTCTTCTTGAACCACTACGGGCTGGACCTCGCGAACTCGCTCTCGCAGGCGGTCGACGCGGGGATCGACGATGAGATGGAGATTGTCGTCCCGTTGTACAACGAGCCAATGGCCGAGGCCGCCGGTGACGCGATCGATGGCATCTACGGCAGCGCGGATTGGTCCTCACAGCTCGAAGACGAGTACACGAACGCGCTCGTCGAGGCGTTCGAGGACGAATACGATGAGACACCGAGTTACGCGGCCCGGCTCGCGTACACGGCGACGATGTTGTATGCCGCCGCCGTCGAACGTGCCGGCACCTTCTACCCGCCCGAGGTCATCCGCGAACTCGAGGATTACGAGTACGACAACGCCGGTCTCGGCGAGGAGATCATGCGCGAGTGCGATCACCAAGCGATGCGGGACATCCTCGTCGTCCAAGGGAACGACACCGCGACGCAGGAGGAAACCGGCAACCTCTGGGAGGTCGTCGAGCAGTCGGCGTATCCCGATGACGTCGGGTACGAGTGTGACGAGGGGCCTGCTGCGGAGTGTGAGCTCCCCGAATACGGCGACGAGTAATCCACGCGCCGAACCGTCGATCGCCCTATCCTTATTTAATAAAGACACATGCACATCAACAATCACAACACGGAGGTAGTTCAGTGAGCGTTCTCGCATCGCTCGTTAGTTTCATCATCCAGACGTTCGCCGTTTCGTCGATCTATATATTGGTCGCGATCGGCCTCTCGATCACGCTCGGGACGTTAAAGTTCGTGAACTTCGCCCACGCAGCACTGTATCTGGTGGGCGTCTATCTCGGTCTCCTCGTCGCACTGCAGGTCCGGTTTTCCGGCGATATCGCACGAAGTCTCGGCATCGAGAGTTTCGGGCTCGAATGGGGCTTTCTGGCCGCGCTCATCATCGTCCCGATCATCGCGTTCGGTATCGGGTTGCTTATGGAGCGATATCTGGCGCGGCCGTTCTACGATCGCCCCGACACCGACCAGATCTTGGTCACGTTCGGCGCGTTGTTGATCGTCCAGGAGTTGATCCGGGCGATCGTCGGTGGCCGATCGATCAACTTCTCGCGTCCGGAGTGGGCGGCCGGCGCAATAAGTCTCGGGCCGCTCGGTTCCGTGGCACGCTGGCGACTCTCCATTATCGCAATCACGGCGGTCCTGGTCTTGGCGGTGTACCTGTATATCGAGTACACTGACGTCGGACTCGCCGTCCGGGCCGGTACGGAAGACACTGAAATGCTAAACCTGCTTGGCGTCCGGGCGACTCGCCCGTTTTTGGTCATTTTCGGGATCGGTTCCGGACTGGCCGGTGCTGCGGGCGTCGTTGGTGGACCGGTCTTCAGCGTCGTGCCGGAGATCGGCGTCGGTGTGCTCGTTCCCGCGTTCCTCGTCGTCGTCGTCGGTGGTGTCGGTAGTATCGTCGGGTCAGTGGTCGGTGGACTCCTGATCGGGGCCGTCGAGGTCGGCTTGCAGATGAACTTCCCGACGTGGTCGTCGGTCGGCATCTACGTTCTGGCAGCGATCGTGCTGCTCGTTCGGCCGGCCGGCCTCCTCGGCACAGTGGAGGTGGGAGAATGAGTGAAGAAACCAAGTCAGTCGGCGCGACCGAAACCGCCGATTCGGAGGACTTCTTCGATCGGTGGGACCGCTTCCGGGAGCGGGAGTCGTTCTCGATCCTCGGTGCGATCGCGTTCGTGATAGTCTTCCCGATGATCTTCACGAATCTGCCGGCCTACAGCGGTTACATGTCCCTCGTCGAGTTGATCTACATCTGGGCGATCTTCGCGATCGGGTTCGACCTCCTCTTGGGATACACCGGATTGCTGTCGTTCGGGCACGCGGCGTTCTGGGGAGCCAGCGCGTACGCCGCTGGGATCTTCAGCGCCAACTTCTACGGCGAGCCGCTTCTCATGGTGCTCGTCGCTACGGTCGTCGCGGTCCTCCTCGCGCTCATCCTCGGGTTCCTCTCGTTGCGCCGCGGCGGAATATACTTCGCTATCCTCACGCTGGCGTTCGGACAGATGTTCTACTATCTCGCTCTCGGCCCGTTGGAACCGCTCACTCGCGGTGAAGACGGCTTTACCGGCGTCAGCGTCGAACCGCTGCTCGGAGCGTTGGAGCTCGGTCGAGGATTCGCCGGCGTGCTTGGCACTCTGCTCCACGACATCGGCTACGTGTTCTACGCCGGGTTCTTCATCTTGGCAATCGTGGTTGCTGTCCGGATCGTCCGGTCGCCCTACGGGGCTATTTTCGAAGCCATCCACCAAAACGAACAACGCGTCAATTTCCTCGGACTCAACGTCTGGCGGTACAAACTCGCCGCGTTCACTATCTCGGGTGCCTTCGCCGGCGTCGCGGGCGGACTCCACACCGTCCACGCGACGTACGTCGCGGTCGACTCGCTGTACTGGATCACGAGCGGTGACATCGTGATCATGACCGTCCTCGGCGGCGTCGGGTCGATCTTCGGACCGGTTACGGGCGTGATTGCGTTCCTGTACGTCGAGAACATCGTCTCCGGCGAGATCGCCTTCTGGCTGCTCGTCCTCGGTGTGTTGTTCGTGACCGTCGTCTGGCTGTTCCCCGCCGGAATCTGGGGAATCGTCACCGACGTTCGGTCGGCCGTTCGAAACGTGTTCGATTCGGAGAGTGATTCTTGATGCTGTTAGAAACGAAAGATCTCACGAAAAAGTTCGGTGAACTCACTGCGGTCGACGAAGTAGATCTTCAGATCGAGGAGGGCGAGTCGCTGAGCATTATCGGCCCCAACGGGGCCGGCAAGTCGACTACGGTGAATCTGATCACGGGTCTGTTGAATCCGTCGGAAGGGAAAGTGCTCTTCCGCGGCAACGACATCACCGGCAAGGAGCCCCACAGCATCGTCCAACTGGGACTGAGCAAATCCTTCCAGACGGCCTCGATCTTCCCGGAACTGACCGTTCAGCGCAATGCGACCGTCGCGGCACTCGGCGCAGAACACGGGTCGTTCAGCCTGAACTTCCTCCGACGACTCGTCGATTACGACGACGTCACGGAGCGGGCCGAGGAGACGCTTCGGGACATGGGGCTGTACGAACAGCGCGGCATTCCAGCCGAATCGCTCCCCTACGGTGACAAGCGACGGCTCGAAATGGCCCTGGCGCTGGCGAGCGATCCCGACCTGCTCTTTCTCGACGAGCCGACGGCCGGGATGTCACCTGACGAGACCGACGACACCGTCGACCTCATAGAGCGGATCAAGGAAGAACGTGGCGTCACCATCGTCCTCATCGAACACGACATGGAGATAATCTTCCGCGTCTCCGACCGTATTGCGGTCCTCAACCGCGGCGCGAAGATCGCCGACGGGACGCCCGACGAGATTCGGAACGATCCGGAGGTCCAGGATGCGTACCTGGGAGGGGTCGAGCTATGAGCCTCCTCGAACTCGACGGCGTGAGCTCCTACTACGGGGAGAGTCACATCCTTCGGGACGTGACGATGACCGTCGAGGAGGGGCAGATCATCGCCTTACTCGGCCGCAACGGGGCCGGTAAGACGACAACGCTCAGGAGCATCACCGGTGCTCGTCCGCCGAACGTTCGAAGCGGATCGATCCGCTTCGACGGCACGGATATCACCGGTAAACGGCCGGAGGACATCTCCGCGCTGGGTCTCTCGTTGGTCCCGGAGGAGCGTCGGATGTTCTCGAACCTCACGGTCAGCGAGAACCTCCACGTTCCGGATATCTCCCGCAACCTGCTGAATCGGATCGGTCGTCCCGCGGAGACCGGGAAAACCGGAATCACTGACGAGGAGGTCTACGAGCAGTTCCCCCGTCTCGACGAGCGACGCAACCAGAAGGCTGGGACGCTCTCCGGCGGCGAACAGCAGATGCTCGCCATCGCCCGGACGCTCAAACAGGACACGGAACTGCTCATGCTGGACGAACCGTCGGAGGGACTAGCCCCGCAGATCGTCCAGGATGTGCTCAACATCATCCAGCGGATCGCCGATCAGGGGAAGACTATTCTGTTGGTCGAGCAAAACGCCGTCGCAGCGATGAAACTGGCCGACTACTGCTACGTTCTCGATCAGGGTGCCATCGTCTTCGAAGGACCGTCCGAGGAGCTTCAAGCGAACGAGGAAGTCAGACAGGAGTACCTCGGCGTATGAACGGCGAAGCCGACGCCGTGTCCGGACAGAACTCCCCCGAAGAACGGCTCGAGATCCTCGAAGACGAGGGTGTCGTCACGATCGACGATGAGGACGTGGTCACGCTCACGATGGAGTTCGAATCCACCCGCGGGATCTACCACGATTCGTACGCCGACGTCGAGGAGGCCGAATACCACAAAGCGGTTTCGGACGTCTTCGGAATCGATCCCGGGGACGCGGGTGAGCGACTCGACGACCTCGGGGTCACGCGCGAGCAGTTCATCGCGTTGCTCGCGTTGAACTCCCACGTCGACGGCGAGTATCCACTCATCGAGCGCGCTCACATGGCGATGATGATCACCGGTCTAGCGCCGCCATCCCCCGTCCCCGGGTCGGTTGCCGAACTCGACGACGACTCCTACGGGACGTTCCTCGACGAACACGACCGGGTCGCGGTCACGGTCTGGAAGCGCTTCTGTGCTCCTTGTCGGAAGATGAAAGAGGAACTCGACGGGACCCTTGCGGCGTTCCCGGACGACGTCGCCGTCGCGGGCGTGGACGGTGAGTCGACGCCGGGTTTCTGTCGGACGTTCGGCGTCGAGGCAGCGCCCTCGGTGTTGCTCTTCGAGGACGGCGAACTGGTCGAAACGCTTCGTGGGTACCAGCGCCCCGAAACGATCGAATCGGTCTGCGCGGAAGTCTACGACGACCGATAGCGCGTCGTTCTTTTGCCTGTTCAGGCGTTGGGCCACTCGTCGGCGTCGAGCGGATCGCCGTTCAAGAACGCCTCGATACCGACGCTCGCGTCGGCCGTCGTGCAAAGCGCCGCGAACTGCTCGTTCGAGTGCTCGAGCGCGTCCGTGTACCCCAGTCCTTCCATCTCGTAGTACGCCTTCTTGCCGCGGCGTATCGCGGTCGGGCTCTTCGACGCGATCGTTTCGGCGTACTCCATGGCCGCCTCGACGTGGCCGTCGGCCGACGCAACGCGGTTTATCAGTCCCCACTCGTGGGCCGTTTCCGCGTCGATCAACTCACCGGTCAAGAGTAGCTCCAGACACCGTTTCCGCACCACGGCGTCCATGAGCGGCACCGCAGGGCCCATACAGAAGAGGCCGACCTTCGGTGCGGTCGCGCCGAACATAGTCCCATCCGCGGCGACGGCGAGGTCGCAGGCCGCGACGAGCCCCAACCCGTTCGCGGCGGCGTGCCCGTGTGCGGCGGCGATCACCGGCGTGCCCATCTCGGTGATGGTCACGAACGGTTCCTCCATGCCGGCGACCCACTCCTCGTACGCCGTCTCGTCGTCGAACTGTGCGTGTTCGGTGAGATCGATGCCGGCGGAGAACGCGCTTCCCGCACCGTCGACGACGATCGCTCGGATCTCGGCGTCCGCTTCGAGACGGTGGAGCGCCGAATCGAGTTCGGCGGCGAGCCCCGTACTGAACGTGTTCATCGCTTCGGGGCGATCGAGCGTGATCCGTCCGACGTATCCATCGGTGTCGGTGACAACGGCGTTCTCGTCGTCTCGACTGTCACTATCTGCCATGAAAGAGGACACGGGAGGTTCGCACAAAAAGATTCGCTGTGGCGGTCCCATCCGTCGTTCCAAGTGTCGTAGTCGGTGTATTAGCTGACATTAATGGTGAATGTTCAAGTACCATCGCCGTGCATATCTCACGTGTATTATGAAGCGTGAAATGCTCACGACCGATTTCCTCGATCGGGCGGTCGATCTCTACGACGACGTGACCGGGATCATCGCTCACGACGGCACAGAATACACCTACGCCGAGGTCAACGCCCGCGTCAACCGACTGGCGAACGTCCTCTCTGAACGGGGGATCGACCAGGGCGACAAGGTCGCGCTCCTCGCGCCGAACACGCACTACTTCATCGAGACCCTCTACGCGACGAACAAACTCGGCGCGGTGTTCGTGCCGATGAACTACCGGCTCACGCCCGGCGAGTTGGAATACATCCTCAACGACTGCGACGCCGATCTGGTGATCTCGGACTACGACTACGCCGGGAACATCGAGCCGATCCGGGATTCGGTCCCTGCCGAGCATTTTGTCGGCTACGAAACCGACAAGATCGACGGCGAGTGGGACGATTACGAGGACCTGCTGGCCGATTCGTCGCCCGACGAACCGGATCGACCCGATATCTCCGAGGACGACGACGGCAGCATCAACTACACGTCGGGGACCACGGGCGACCCGAAGGGTGTCGTCCGAACCCACCGGACGGAACACTGGCACGCGCTGGTACTCAACCAGCACATGGAGATCCGCGACGACGACAACTACCTCTGGACGCTGCCGATGTTCCACTGCAACGGCTGGGGACACACGTATGCGATCACCGGTACCGGCGGCACGCACGTCTGTCAGCGGACCTTTGACGCCCAGGACACCTTCGAGCGCGTCCGCGAGTACGACGTCAGCTTCATGTGCGGTGCGCCGACGGTGCTCAACAACCTCATCCAGTACTACGAGAACAACGACGTGGTGACGACGGGAGACCGCGACGTGCGCATCGCGACCGCCGGGAGCGCCCCGGCGACCGCGACGATCGAGGCGATCGAGGACGAGTTCGGCTGGCGTATCATCCACATCTACGGCCTCACGGAGACCGCCCCGATTATCACGACCAGCAACTCCCCGCGCAGGCTGGCCGAACGCGGTCGAAATCTCAAGGTCAATCAGGGAAGCGAAGCCCTCTGTACGGACGTTCGCGTCGTCGACGAGGACGGCAACGACGTCCCCGCCGACGGCATGACGATCGGCGAAATCGTCGTGCGAGGCAACCAGGTGATGGACCGATACCTCAACAAGCCCGAGATCACCCACGAGGCGTTCAACGAACGTATCGAGGGGTACTTCCACACCGGCGATCTCGCGACCATCGACGAGGACGGAATGGTCTCGATCCAGGATCGAAAGAAGGATATCATCATCTCCGGCGGTGAGAACATCTCCTCGATCGAGGTCGAGGACGCCCTCTACGACCACCCCGGCATCCTGAAGGCCGCGGTCATCCCGGTCCCGAGCGAAAAGTGGGGCGAGACGCCGAAGGCGCTCGTCGTCGAACAACCCGACGCCGACCTCACCGAGGAGGAGGTCATCTCGTTCGTCAAGGACAACCTGGCGAGCTACAAGGCCCCGACGAGCGTCGAGTTCGTCGAGGACTTCCCGGAGACGGCGACCGGGAAGGTACAAAAGTACGAGATCCGCTCGGAGTACTGGGACAGCGAAGAGCGGATGGTCGGCCAGGAGTAATCGCGTCGCGTCCGAGTCAGTACTCGGTACCCTTCCTGGCGCGTTGTCCGGCGTCGATCGGATGCTTTTCTTTGCGAACGTTCGTGACGAGATCTGCGTGCTCGATGAGGTATTCCGGTCTCCTATGGCTTCCCGAGAGGACGAGTTCGAGGCCGTCCGGTTTCGTCTCGACCAACTCGACAACCGTCGCCGGATCGACGAGCTCCCTGTCGGCCGCGTAGAGTATCTCGTCGAGTACGAGCATGTGGACGCCGGCCTCGGGATCGCCGTCGAGATCGAACGGCGTCGAGAGATCCGCGTCAGCCGCGGCCTCAACGAGTTCGCGGGCTCGCTCGAAGCCCGCTTCGGCTTGGCTCTCGTGATCGCGTTCCTCGCTGCCGTCGTTCATCGCGTGCCAGCCGTAGTGGCCGCGGTTCTCGTATGTGAGGCCGGGCATCGCGGCGATGGCGTTGTACTCGCCGCGGACGTCCTCGACGCTGTCCGCGCCGCCTTTCATGAACTGGAGGACGTGGACGCGATAGCCGTGACCCGCCGCCCGAAACGCCATCCCGAGCGTCGCCGTCGTCTTGCCCTTTCCGTCGCCCCACCACACCTGCGTGAGGCCGAACTCCTCGGGGGCCGCCGGTCCGATCGTACGCGCCTCGGGTTTTCGTCCCCGTCCCGGCGTGTTTCGCTGGGTCATACCCACCCTTCGTCGTGGTCGAACATCATACCCACGGACTCTTCGAGAAGGCGTATCACTCGATCTCCGTGAACATCGACGGTCCGCCCGACGAGTGTCCGACTACTCGGCGAGCGTCGCGCCGAAGTCGTCGATCGGGACGACCGAGTAGTCGACCGAGAGGATGTCGCTCGTCGCCCGGATCTTTCCCACGAACGTCGAAATATCTTCAAGGGTTCCCTCGAGGATAAAAAGCTCCATGCAGTAATGGTCCCCGACGTGGTTGTGGACGTTCGAGACGACCAGCCTCTCGTGGTCGTGACGGATGTGCATCATTCGCTCTTCGGCGCTCGACGTCTCGTGGTCGAAGACGACGGTGACGACGCTCATCAGGTCGCGTCCCTCGAGTTTCTTGTCCTCGAACTCGCCGAGCAGGTTTCTGGACGCTTCCCGGACGACCTCGCTGCGACCCGTGTAGCCATGCTCTTCGGCGAATTCGTCGAGTCGCTCCAACAGTGAGTCTGGCATCGAAACGCTAACCACGGTCATGTATTAACTCAACACATCATTTATATTAAGGATTACGTGTACGTGGCTGCCGCTTCGGCTAACGCTGTGAACACGTCGCGATTACTCGATCCGGCCGAACCGGTACGTGACGATCTCGCTCGTTTCGTCCCACTCGAAATCGCCCGGATGAACGCGCTCCATACGCGCCTTGTACGCCTCCAGAGAGGGTGATCCCTCCCGCCGTGCGTCCTCGTCGGTCAGTTCACCGAGCGTTTGCACGTCGACGGCGGTCACCTCGAACTCGGTGCCGTTCAGATCGAACGTATCGCCCACCTCGGCGTAACGGTTCGCCGCCCCGCGGCTCAGTTGTGTCACGTCACCGTCCAACACGGCGCTTTTCACTCGGTCGTTCGGAAGTAGCGCGTCCGCATCTATTTCGACCATAGTGGCGGTTGGTGCGCGAGATGCTTAACGACCGGTGACTGTCGGGTCTCTATCACGATCGTTGACTCCGTGAAGCGACCACGTCGAGGCCCGGGCTGTAGTAGTACACCGGCTCCGCATCCGGTCGACCGAAGCCGTTCGCCGAAAGGAGCGTGTCCGTCTCGATCTCGGCGGTCGCCGGATAAAGCGTCCACGGCTCGTGCTCGACGTCAGTGTACCGTATCGTCCCGTCTTGGGCCTCGGTGTAGAACCGATAGCGCTCGACGAGGAACTCACCGAACGGGTCGTCGGGTGCCGAGAACGGTTCGTCGGTCGGCCAGTAGATTCCCTCGTATTGCGCCGGCCGGGCTCCCGGATGTCTGCGACGGCTCGTGAATCGTACGCGCCCGTCCGTCCACTCCAATGCGATTCGCGCGTAGTAGTATGGGAGGTGATGAAACAGACGGGCACCGAGAACGCTCGCGAGACCCTGCGCGTCGAGGCTGAAGAAGTAGACGCTCCGAACGCCGTCGTGAGTGACGTACGTCCTGACGTTGAGTTCGGGCAGTCGAACTCCGAGCGCTTCGGGAACGCCTGCGGGCCGGACGGCGACGTTCGTGAACGGCACGACCGAGAGCCACGCCGAACCGTCGTACACGTCCGAAGTGAGCCCGGCGGGGAGGTGGGCGTCCGCTATCGCGGGATCGATCGGCCAGTTCTCGAACAGGAGGTGTCGCCACCCCATCGCTAGGGGGAAAACCATGCGCTCACTTCGCCGTCCGCGAGCAAATCCCTTTTGTCCGCCGTCGTCCGAGAACGCAGTCGCGATCAGTTGAGCAGGCCGCCGATCGCGCCGCCGATCGCGCTGTCGATCGCGAGCAAGAGAGCGATCACCGCCCCGACGGCGAAGACGCTGAATCCGCCAAGGAAGCCGAATGGACCGCTGATCGCGACGCCGGTGATGGTGACGACGATCGCGAGGAGGACGGCGACGACCAGTCCGCCCAGTGCGCCGGCGAGTAGCCCGTGCCATGCGCCGCTTCCGACTCCGCCGTCCGCGAGGTACCCGGCGACGAATCCGCCGATGAGGCCCGCACCGGCGTGGCCGATGACCGGGATCGCGAAGGCGAAGACGCTCACGACGACCCCGACCAGAAATCCGACCGACACCGCTTTCCAATCAGTCATATCCGCCGTAGGCTGAGCGGACGGATATGTTTGCCGGCCTCTTCGCTCGATGGGGCCGTTTTCGATCACTCGATGAGCATCTCGTCGCGGGCGGCGAGCCGAGAGCGGGGGAAGGCGTACCGGGGTCGATCCTCGATGTCGGCGTCGGGATCACCGCTGAACGGGTAGACTACCTCGACGACCGGAGCGTCCGCCGGATAGCCGTCGTTCTTCGGGTACTCCGCGACGGTACAGTCGGCGGCCTCGACGTAGCGTTCGGCGGCCGTCTCGTCGGTCATCCGGTAGACGACGACGGTGTCGCCGGTTTCGCGATCCGTGGCGATATCGCTGCGTCCGAGTCGGCAGTCGTCGCAGACGGGTATCGCCGTCGATTCGGGAACGAACGACGGGCGGCGACAGACCGCACAGTCGGCGAGGCGTCGCCCCGGTGGTGGGACCCGTCGCTCCGTGACTTCGATCGCGACGCGCCGGAGGTGTTTACAGCGTTCACCGCGGATCTCGTGGTCCGGACAGCTACATTCGCTCGCCGACAGGTCGACGACGTACGTCGCTCCGGAGGCGCTGTCGACGGCGTATCGCCCGCGACCGAGCGGTCGAACGGCCATCGGTTCGGTCCAGGCTCTGGCAGCCCGAGCGTCGAGCCGCTCCGTATCGGGCGATAGCGGCCGGCGAGCCGGCGAGTCCGATGACGCGGGTGTGTATGCTGGATGCGTCATTGTATATAAATACACGTGCTCGACGGTATTGAGCCGTTCGGCGAACCGTATCCGCACGAAGGCGGCGCCTTCGGCCGAACATAAACCGTTATCTAATAGACACGCTATGACGTGTCATGGATACGTTGCCGTCCATTCAGGACGGTCTTACCCCGCTCGTGACGTACGCGATCGAGGACGACGAGACTGTCGTCGAGGCCATCGTCCGGGCATTCGGTGCCGCCGGCGTGGATACGTACGACCGCGACGAGCCGTTGTACGATTGGGTCCCGATCGACTGTCTCGAACGGTTCGATTGGGACTCGGGACGACCGCTCCGCGTTTCGACGATCATCTGGGACCATCCGACGATCATCACCGACGAGAGCGTCGAAGTCTACGACGATTGAGTCCCGGGATCTTCGCTCTCGGGCCCGAGCGACAGCACGTCGACGCCGTCGGGGAGCCGCCGGAGCGCCGAGTCCGGCCAATCCCACTGAGCCACGCTGAACTCGGTGTCGGGGTTTGCTTCCACCAACGTGACAACGCCGTCGGCGGCCGCCTCGTACCCGGCTCGATCGAGCCGCTCGGGCCGTTCGACCGTTAGCGGATAGCTATCGGAGAGGGCGGGTGGAACGGGGCCGAACGGCGGGTTGAGCCGCCACGTCTCGTCGAAGCGGCCGTTGTCGTCACCCGCCGAGAGCAACACCCGATCGCACTCGACCGAGAGCCGCGAGAGGCGGTCGTGATGCCTGTGGACTTCCGGTCGGCGTGCCGAGTCGGCGGAGAGGTAAAAAAACGATCCCTTCGAGACGGGATCGGCCCGTTCGAGCGCGGCCGAATCGTCGAGCAGCGCCCGGTAGCCGTCGACCATCGCCGGGTGATTCCGCGCGCGTCGTTCGAGCAACTCGAAGAGGTTCCCCTCGCGGATGGCCTGTTTCACCGTCCGAAGCTCCCTGTAGCTGACGTGGAGGTTGTGTCGGGCCAACAGCTCTTCGCGCCGATCCGCCGGCAGCGATCGGAGCGATTCGGGCGTGTGCTCAGCACACACGTGACACGAGCAGGGGAAGTAGTCGAGATCGTCGAGGTGGTCGGTGCCGGCGACGGTGAGATAGCGGCCGTCGCGAGCGTAGAGCGCGTAGGCGGCCGAGTCGAACAGGTCGCAGCCGGCGGCGACCGCGAGCGCGAACATCATCGGGTGGCCGGCTCCGAAGAGGTGGACCGGTGCGTCCGCTCCGAGCCCGCGCTTTGCGGCCCGGACGACGTCGACCATCTCGGCGTAGCGGTAGCCGTTCATCAGCGGGACGACGGCTCCGACCGGGAACACGTCGAGGTTTGTCCCGTACGCGTGTGCCGCGGCCGATTCACGGAGGTCGGGATACGTCGAGCCCTGAATCGGTGCATTGACCAGCATCTCGCCGACGTCGACCGATCGGGCGGCGTCGAGCCTCGATTTCGTCGTCTCCAGTTCCGATTCGGCTCGTTCGCGCGACACGCCCGGCGGGGTCGGGATGTCGATCGGCGTGCCAACGTGCGAGCCGATATCGCGTTGGAACTCGAGTATCTCGGCGTTCGTCACGGATATCTCGCCGTACTCGGAGAGCTGAAACGAGCCCGAATCGGTCATGATCGCCCCGGAGAAATCGTACAATTCGGCGAGTCCGTCCTCGAGCGCCCGCTCCCGGAACTCATCGCTCTTGTACAGGATGTACCCGTTCGTGATGAGGATCTCCGCGTCGAACTCCGATTCGAGGGTCGCGGGCTCTACGGTTCGGAGATGCGGATTGATGACCGGCAACAGCGCCGGCGTTTCGACGGTCACGCCAGCACGGGGGACGGTCAACTCGCCGATCCTCCCGGCGCCGTCGGCGTCCCGAAGCTCGAAGATCTCACGCATTGGCGGGTCGACGGTGTCGGGAGGGATAAGCCGATTGAAACCCGGTTGTCGCGGATCGTCCCTTCATTTCGGGTCGCAGCCAAAATACGCTCGGGGGTCTTTGTGTCGCTCCTCGAGCCTGCACCGGTAACGATCGACACGAAGCGGCTCCTCGATCGCCTGGCGTCCGATCGCGGCGCGGACTTCGAGTTCGGTTCCGACCCCACGAAGGGCGATCTCAGCGAAGCGGTCCGAGCGTTCGAAGCCGATTGACTCTACGGGCATCGGATCGCAAGACAGCGTCTCGGTCCGTACTTCGTCGCGAACGACCGGTACGGCAAGCGCGAACTTGATCTCATCGAGGAGGTCGTCCACGAGGAGTACGCTGACCTCGACACGTGCGTTCGAACCCGACGCTTCGAGTGCAGTCGGCTTCGGGGCGGCTGTAGGGGATCCCGATGGGGCGTTCTCGATCCGGATGCCAAACGCATAAGACGACCGATCGCCACCCTCCTGTATGGAATGGCGACTCTTCGCGAACCTCGCAGAGGCCGCCGGCACCAAGCGCGCCGAGGTCGACGCGGCGGCCGGTGACACGCTCGGCGACGCCTTCGAACAACTCCTCGGTGGTCATCCCGACCTCGAACCCATCGTCGTCGACGCCGACGGCGACCTCCGAGAGCACATCCGCCTGTTGCACAACGGCGACGATCCGTTTACCGGCGGCGAGGGGTTCGACACCGTCCTCGAGACCGACGACCAACTCGCGCTGTTCCCGCCCGTCAGCGGCGGGTGAAGATAACTCAAGGGATCGTTTGACGTTTCGGAAGCGATTCACCATCCGAGCATCTGCGTACCGATCATGCCCTCCAATAGACGGACGTTGCTTCGACGTACCGCGGCCGGCCTCATCGCCGCGTTCGCTGGCTGTCTCGGCCGAAACGGACCGGACGACGGCGGGAACGGCGACGATCCGGACGACGGCGTCGACGCGTCGGAGACGATCCCGTTCGTCACGCACACCACCTCTCCGTGGTGGCACGGCGAGGACGACATCGGTCGGGTTATCCTCGTCGACGACAGCGAGCGTCAACGAGCCGTCCTCGGCCGATACGACCTTTCCGAGTCGCGACGGGAGGATCTCCGGGCGTTCCTCTCGGGGATCGACTACGAAACCGAACGCCTCCTGTCGGTCGAGTCGGTGGGACCGAACGCCTGCCACGATGAACTCGAGATCGATTCGGTTCGCGTCGGGAACGACGACCTCCTCGCGGACGCGGTCGTCGTCGATTCGAGCGACGGCTCGACCGGCTGTGCCGAGGTGATCACGTTCCCATCGTCGCTCGCCAGAGTCGCTTTCGATAGCGCACCGCCCGACGAGGCGACCGTCGAGTTGACCGACGGCTGGGGTGAAACGGCGACCGTACGGGCCACCAGCGACGACCCGATCGGCCCCGATCTCGACTCGCTCGACGGTGTCGTTCGGCCGGACGGTGACCCGGAGCCGATCGCCGCCTTAGAGTGTGACGAGGAGGGGGTCGAGCGACACTATTCGGGGTTCGACAGCGACGACCTCGCGTGGGGAACCGTCGAACGCGACGACGACCCGATCCTCGCGCTGCGGATCGATCACCCCGACTACGAGTACGGCGACGAGGCTCGCGTTCGACTGACGAACGTCGCCGACCGACCGATCGAAACCGGCAACGACGCGAAATACAACCTGCAGGCGTACACCGAAGCCGGCTGGCAGGACGTGAGAGTCAGCGACGAGAATCGTCCGTTCGCCTACACCGACGAGGCGATCGGTCACGCTCCTGGTGACGGCTTCGAGTGGTCGTTCGGGCTGACCGAAGACGGTATCGAAGCGACGTCGACGCACGACCACGCACGGGTCTGTCCGGATCTCCAGTCGGGTCGGTATCGCTTCGTCTTTTGGGGTGTGATCGGCGGATCGGCGGCCGTCGGCTTCGACCTTCGGCGGTGAACGGTTCGATTCGACGACCGCCGGCGTCGGATCACTCGATGTCAGCGTCGATGCCGACCGTTCCGGCTGTCGATCCGGGGAGGGTTCGCTCTTCGATCGTCACGGTGACCTCGTCCCCGCCGGTGATTCGGACGTCGTACCCGGCGTAGACGAACTCCGTCGTGATCGCCGGGGATTTCGTTCGTCCCCGAGCGAACAGTTTATCGAGCGCGTCGGGATCGACGTAGTAGTACAGCGGTGGGAGGACCGTCGTATCGACGTGTGCCGCGTCCGCCACGGCTTCGATCAGGGTTTCGCTGACGGTGGTCTCGCCGTCCACGTTCATATCGGGAACCATGAGTGTCACCGTTTCGAATACGTACTCTGTAGGTAAAACGATTTAGCTCGAAGATGCTGTACTATCTCGCTCATATCCGCGTTCGATGTGTGTTTTCAAGCGTACGTTCCGCAATTGCTACATTTTCATACCGCGTCGGAGAACATCGGGATTAACTATCTCTGCGGTCGGCAAAAGCCCGGTCGCAGAGGCGCACCCGTAGGCGTGCGTTCGAACGGCGGGACGTTGAAGCTGAATGGCGAGTATCCGTCTGGCCTTCTATCGGGTTAGAACGGGAGTTCACGCTGAATGCTACACTCTTCAGAGCGTGGCAGCTTGCTCTCGAATGGCACGCCGCGATCGCCGGACTCGTCCGGTTTCGACCGTGCGGGGAAAAAACGCGTCTATCGGACCGCCCGCTTAGTCGTCTGCGGGGGCTGCCGAATCGCCGGCGGAGACGCCGGTTCCCGGTCCGACGTCGATGTCGAGCTCGTCGAGTTTCTCGTCGGTAACGACGCCGTCGACCCAGCCGCGGACGTCGTAGTACTCGGCTTTCATCTCGTCGAGTTCGACGAGGCTGCCGTCGACGCCGCCCTGTCCGGGCACCGCGCCCTCGGCACCCTCGACGAACCGCGCGGGAAGATCGTCGTCCGCCCCGTCGAAGCCGTTGAGGTTGTTGTAGTAGCGCTCGAGGGCGTAGATACGCTCACCGGTGGTCATCAGTTCGTCCTCGGTCACGTCCCGGCCGGTCATGCCGTTGTACTGAAGGACGTACTCCTCGATGCCTTCCGCGAAGGCGTTGAATTTACAGATATCGAAGCTGTCGGAGATCGAGTGCAGATCCTGGAACAGCGCGGTGAGCTCACCCTTGCCCTCCCATTCGACGGGGTCGACCTTCTCGGGGATGCCCAAGATCTCCGCCGATGGCGTGTAGCCGCGCAGGTGGCACGCGCCACGGTTCGAGGTCGCGAAGGCGATACCCATGCCCTTCATACAGCGGGGGTCGTAGGCGGCGATCGTCTGGCCCTTCACCGCGAGGGAGTTGTCGTGGGCGTCCATGCGCTCTGCGACGCGGCGTGGCCCCTCGGCGAGGAGGTCGGCGAGGTCGCCGTCGCGGTTCGCGACCTTCGTGAGCATCTCGATCATCTCTTCGGAGTCGCCCCAGTCGATCCCCTCGCCGAGGTCGTCGAGTTTGCCCTCCTCGGTCATCTCCATGGCCATCGCGAGCATGTTGCCCGCCTCGATGGTGTCCATGCCGTGGTCGTTACAGCGTTGGAGCATGAGCGCGATTTCGTCGCGGTCGGTGTGCCCGGCGTTCGGCCCGAGCGCCCACGCCGATTCGTACTCGTAGGACTCCGTGCGAACGTTCATCTCCTCGCCTTTGTGCATCACGTCGACTTCGACTTCCTTCTTGCAGGCGACGGGACAGGAGTGACAGGTCGGTTCGTCGACGAGGATGTTCTCGCGGACGTTCTCCCCGGAGACCTTCTCGGCGTCGAAGCTCTCGTCACTGTAGCCGCCATCGCGGGCGTCGCCGGTCGAGGTGAACTTGCCGTTTTTCGTCGGGAGCCCGGACATCTCCTCTGTGGCGTTCATGAGGACGTTCGTGCCGTACAGCGAGAGGCCGCCCTCGTTGGGCGCGGTCACGTCGGACTCCTGAATGAGCTGCATGGCCTGTTTGTGACCTTTTTTGAACGTCTCTGGATCCGCGGGTTTCGGCATCTTCGTCCTGGATTTGACGACGACGGCTTTGAGATTCTTCGAGCCCATGACGCAGCCGGTGCCGCCGCGACCCGAGGCGCGGTCGTCCTCGTTCATGATGCAGGCGTATCGAACGCCGTTTTCGCCGGCCTCACCGATGCCCATCACGGAGAGGTTCTTGCCGTAGGCGCCGTCGACTTCGGCTTCGAGCGTATCGCGCGTCTCGTGGAAGCCCATCCCCCACAGGTGGGAGGCGTCGCGCAACTCGACTTCGCCGTCCTCGACGACGGCGTAGACGGGGTCGTCCGCTTTTCCCTCGAACAGGAGGCCGTCGAAGCCGGCCCACTTGAGTCGGGCGCCGGACCAGCCGCCGTGGTGGGAGTCGGTGACGGTGCCGGTCAGCGGTGACTTGGTACAGACGGCGATCCGGCCGCTCATCGTCACTTGTGACCCCGTCAGTGGGCCGTTCATGAACGCGAGGAGGTTCTCGGGTTCGAGCGGATCGACGTCGGGGCCCTGGTCGAAAACGTATTTGACGCCGAGACCGCGCGCGCCGATATACTTCTCCGCGTCTTCTTGATCGATGCTCTCGTAGTCGACGCTCGCCTCGGAGAGGTCGACGCGAGCGACGTGGTCGTGGAATCCGCCTAAATCGGTCATGATAGTGTTCAACACTAGCTAGTAGTGCGCTACTGTGGTAATAGTTGCTACCTCCACGTAACCGGAATAGATTACTCGCCGGTTCGAGCAGATCGAGCGTAGCCGCGTTCGCCTGTCCGATTGCGGAATCGTCGTCTTGAAACGCTCGCGTGCGTAGTGGTGGGCGTGACACACATTTCGCCGCTCCCGCGGTCGCTCCGATACGTCGGTGCGATCGGCTGTGCGATCGTGATTCTCTATGGGTCGGTCATTGACCCCGGCGACGGAGTCCCGCGGACGCTCTTCGGGATCGGCTTCACCGTCTACCTGCACTTCATCGCCTACGCCGGCTTCACGGGTGCTCTCTGCTACGCCGTGCTCTCGACTGATCGTCGAACGCTTCTCGTCGCCGCGACGGTTGCGGCGCTGTACGGTATCGCGGTCGAACTCGTTCAAGCGACGATCCCCTATCGGACGATGTCCGCGCTGGATATACTGATAAACGCGGCCGGAGCGACGGCGGGCGCGGCGTGGTGGTGGCTCGTCGCGCCGTGGTTCGGTGCCGACGGGGGCGACCAACAGACCGCCGAGGCGTAGTCCGACGGGGCTTTCGACACGGATTTACGGCCCGCCCGGTTAGTTCGGCCAATGAGTCAGCCGACGCCGGAGGTTTACGAGACGGGGCGGGGGATGGACGCCCACAACGAGGTGATGCGCGAGATCAGGGCGCGAAACGACCAGAGTTACGATCCAACGGAGCCGACCCGAGTGTGGCTCGACGAGGACAACACCCCCGACGGGGTACGAAACTCCCTCACGATCATCCTCAACACCGGCGGCTGTCGGTGGGCCCGCGCGGGCGGCTGTACGATGTGCGGCTACGTCGCCGAATCGGTCGATGGGGGGAGCGTCGGTCACGGGAACTTGATGCGACAGATCGAGTACTGTCTCGACCACGAGGCGGACAACGACGACGAGGCCGCGGAACTCATCAAGATTTACACGTCCGGGTCGTTCCTCGACGAGCGGGAGGTCCCCGCCGAGACGCGCGATGCGATCGCCGAAACCTTCGCCGACCGCGAGCGGCTGGTCCTCGAATCGCTCCCCGATTTCGTCGATCGCGAGAAACTCGCGGATTTCACCGATCAGGGCCTCGAAATCGACGTCGCGATCGGGCTCGAAACCGCGACCGACCGCGTCCGCCACGACAGCGTCAACAAGTACTTCGATTTCGCTGACTTCGAGGGGGCCTGTGCGGAGGCGCGAGCAGCCGGTGCGGGCGTGAAAGCGTATCTACTCATGAAACCGCCGTTTCTCGCCGAACCCGACGCCGCTGCGGACATGACGCGATCGATCCGCCGGTGTGCCGCCGTCGACGGCTGCCACACGGTCTCGATGAACCCCTGCAACGTCCAGCGGTACACGATGGTCGAGGAGCTGTATCACGACGGCGGCTATCGCCCGCCGTGGCTGTGGTCGGTCGCCGACATACTCGCGTCGACCGCCGACGAGGACGCGCTCGTCGTCTCCGACCCCGTCGGCCACGGCTCCGATCGCGGCCCGCACAACTGCGGGGAGTGCGACGATCTCGTCCAGCGGGCTATCAAGGACTTCAACCTCCGACAGGATCCATCGGTGTTCGAGGAGGTCTTCTGTGACTGTGAGGCGACGTGGCAATACGTGATGGGCGAGGAGACTGCGTACAACCAGCCGTTGGTACGGTAACCTCCGCTTTCGAATGCGTTCGCTCCGATGGCTGGCGGCGAAAAGACAACCGTTATCCCGATAAATGAACATTCATTCACCATGAGCCCTCCCAACGTCGCGACCCCCGATTCGGCGGATTCCGTGAGCGAGCGTGAGCCGACCGAATGAGCCGGACGCCGACACACGATCGAGCCGTCAACGTCACCGACGGCGATCTGATCAAGCCGCTGATCGTTCTGTCGGTTCCGATCATTCTCACGAACGTGTTGCAGGTCGGCTACAACCTCGCCGATACGTTCTGGGTCGGCCGACTCGGCCAGCCCGCGGTCGCGGCGCTGTCGTACTCGTGGGCGATCGTCTTTTTGATCATCAGCCTCTCGCTCGGCTTTTCGGTGGCCGGGACGGTGTTGGTCGCCCAGTACAAAGGGGCGGGCACCATCGATCGCGTGAGCCGGGTCGCCGGACAGACGATCACCGTCATCGTGGGCGTCTCGGCGGTGTTCTCGGTCGTGGGCTTCGCGCTCGCACCGACCCTGCTGGAGTTGGTCGGTGCGGTCCCCGGCTCCGCCGAGCACCGACTCGCCGTCGAGTACACCCGGACGATGTTCGTCGGCATCCCGTTTATCTTCGGCTTCTTCGTGTTCCAGTCGCTGTTGCAGGGATGGGGTGACACCCGAACGCCACTGTATCTCATGACGTTCGGCGTCGCGTTGAACGTCTTCATCGACCCGTTCTTTATTCTCGGCTTTCAGGACAACGCTCTGTTCGCGTGGATCGGCCTCGAGGGGCTGGAGGCGACGCTCTACGAGGCGACCGGGTTCGCCGGGTTCGGCGTCCAGGGTGCGGCGCTCGCGACGATAACCGCGCGTGGTATCGGTGCGGCGATCGGCTTTTGGCTGCTCTTTTCGGGCTCCGTCGGCATCGAACTCTCCCTGTCGGATCTCCGCCCGGAGGCGGAGACGATCCGCAATCTCGTCCGCATCGGCGCGCCAGCCAGCGTCGAGGTCAGCACGAGCGCTTTGAGCGTGACGGTGCTGACCGCGCTCGTCGCCATCGCCGGCTCGGACGCCGTCGCAGCCTACGGGATCGGCTCGCGGGTTACCTCGATGGTCGTGTTGCCGGCGCTCGGGCTCGCTCGCGGGGTCGAGACCGTCGTCGGGCAGAACCTCGGTGCCGAACAGGCCGACCGCGCCAAACGTGGCGTCGCCGCCGCCGTGGTGATGATCACGGGGAGTCTGCTCCTGTTCAGCCTCGCGATCTACACCCTTGCGGACCCGATTATCGGAATCTTCATCCAGGGACCGGGCGCGGCGACCGTCACTCGGATCGGCGGGGAGTATCTCCGCATCGTCGGCACGACGTACGTCTTTTTGGGCGTATTCTACGTCGTTCAGGGCGGGTTTCGCGGGAGCGGGAGCACCCGACTCGCGATGATCTTCGCGTTCTTCGGGTTCATCGTTTTCCGGGCCGCGTTTGCGTACCTGCTCGCGGTCCCCGGGGGCTTCGGCGCGACCGGAATCTGGTACGGCGAGGCGATCGCGAACGTCTCGATGATGCTACTGGCCGGTGGCTACTTCCTCCGAGGAACGTGGGCGAATCGCGTGATCGACGACCCCGAATCGGGAACGCCGGCGTGACCGGATCGGCTACTCGAACGCCTTCAGAATTCCCTGGCCGCCTGTCGGGGCGATATCCGGGAGCGTGGCGCGTTCCGGGTGCGGCATCAAGACGGCGACGGTGTCGCTCGCGCCCGTGATCCCCGCGATGTTGTGCTTCGATCCGTTCGGGTTGGCCTCGTCGGTGACCCCGCCGTCGGCGTCGCAGTACCGAAAGAGGACGCGGTCGTCGTCCTCGAGTGCGGCCAGTCGATCGTCCTCTATCTCGAAACGCCCCTCACCGTGGGCGATCGGCACTTCGATCACCTCACCCGCTTCGTAGGCGTCGGTCCAGGGCGTGTCCGCGTTTTCCACCCGCAAGTGGACCGGTTCACACTGGAATCTGGCGCTCCGGTTCGTGGTGAACGCGCCGGGAGTGAGGCCGCTCTCGGAGCCGATCTGTGCGCCGTTACAGACGCCGAGCACGGGAGTCCCCGCGTCGGCGGCCGCCCTGACTTCGTCGATGATCGGCGTTCGGGCGGCCATCGCGCCGGCCCGGAGGTAATCGCCGTAGGAGAATCCGCCGGGAATGACGATGCCGGAGGGGTCGTCCGAGAGACCGTCTGCGTGCCAGACGATCTCGGCGTCGATCCCGAGGTACTCGAGCGCGCGCAGGGCGTCGCGGTCGCAGTTCGAGCCGCCGAAGCGGATAACGGCGACGGTCACAGTGAGCCTCCCGTGGGCGAATCGAGCGTTCTGATCGTGGTGAGCGAAACGGTCATCTACGCCTCGGCGATCTCGACTTCGTAGTCGTGGATGGTCGGATTCGCCAACAGCCGCTCTGCCATCTCGGTGGCTCGCGATTCAGCGGCGGCGAGATCGTCGGCATCCAGGTCTACCTCGAATCGGTCTGCCGATCGGAGATCTTCGAGTTCGAACCCGAGCCGTTCGAGCGCCTGCTTCGTGGTTTCGGCTTCGGGATCGAGGACACCCCGTTTCAGCCGAACGATCACGGTCGCGGTGTAGGCGGTCATACGTGAGAAAGCGCGTTCGTGCGTCAAAACGGTTGTGGGTTCGTTTTGTTATACACGAATATGTGTATGCTCTCCCTCCCGGCACTCGATCACCGTCCGTGACCCGATGCACGCGCTCTCAGCCCATCCCGGCCCCCGCGAAGACCAGATAGCAGATCACGACGAGCGCCGACGAGTGCAACAGCGCCTCATAGCGCCCTCGGGAGGCGACGCCGGCGAACCAGCCACACGCGAGCATCGTCGCCTGCGTGACGAGATAGGATCGCCAGCTATCGCGTTCGACGTCGACCGCGACGCTTTGGGGAGCAGTCGCCAGATGTGCCATTCCGTCGAGGACGTACGCGTTCACGGCGACGACGAGGCCGATGATCACTATCGCCAGCGTCCATCCGATGACGACGTAGACCAACATCGCCGATCGAAGTTTCTTTCGCCGATGGTACAGCGAGCCAACCTCGACCTGCAGCGCCTCGAACGTGGTCTCGACGTCGCTGCCGACCTCTAACGCACCGGTGAGCAGCCCGACGGTCTGCGCTGCCAGCGGCGTTCCGATACGTTCGGCGAACCGATCGAGCGCCTCCCGCTGGGTGGCCGTCCCGTCGGTCCCGGTCGTCAGTCCGAGTCGGAAGGCGAGATCCTCGACGTCGCCGTGCAGCGGGCCGAAGCTCTCCTCACCGGCGACCGCCTCGACCGCGGCGGCGAACGGTTTCCCGAGCCCCACGTGTCCGGCGACGACGTACACGAAATCGCGCAGCGACCGATCCATCGCGTCGTCGAACTGCTCGCGTTTTACCGCGACAGCACCGACCGGAAACCCGTATGCGGCGTAGCTCAACAGGACGACGTTTGCGGCCGGCGCGTCGAGCAGCCACAGGAGCCACGCCACAACCACGGCGGGGAACGCGAACGCGAACGCTGCGCTCGCCGGATTCGTCGTTGTCGTCCGTATCGTGTCGACGCCCGCCGGTCGCTCGTAGCTCCGGCCGTGCGTCGACGGCCGCAGTTCCGAGACGAGGAGTGCGGCACACAGGCCGACCCCGATGATGAACGTCACGCTCCCGTAGACCAGCACCGATCGGAGCGTCGGTTCACCCGCGATCCCGAGATCGACCGTCGACGACAGCCCCGGAGTGAGCACGCCAAGCACTGTCACGGCCACGACGATCAGCGCGGGCAAGACGAGCAACACGACGAACAGCTCGGCGAGCAACTCGAGGTAGTCGCCGGACCGCTGGCGAGCCCGCGAGCGTCGGTGCGACAACAGCTGTGACTTCATCCGGAGATACTCCTCGAGCGAGTCCGATCCCTGGCTGGCGTGCTTGCGGAACTGTAACAGGAACGGCGATAGGAGCTCTCTCGACGGCGTATCTTTGGCGACACGTCGGAGACCGGTATCGAGGCTCCCCGTCAGCACAGCCGTTTCGAGCACCCGTTCGAGCGCAACTCCAGTCTCGCCGTACGCGTCCCGCGACGCGACACTCCGGAGCATCTCCCGTCGACTGTCGCTCCCGTCGGCGAGCGTCCGCAGGTAGCGAACCGCCCCCGTGACGGTGCGTTCGATGCTCGCCCGCCGGGCGTTCGACCGCCACCGGAGGTACGTACCTCCCGCCGTGATCGTGAGGCGCTTTGCGAGCGCTCCGCAGCCGGCGGCGACGGTGCTCACGACGTATCCCGGCGAGAGAGCCAGAACGGGACTATCTCCCGGAAGAACGCCCACGACGTTGACGAGTGCCGGACCGGCCGAAGCGTGCCCGACCACGAGCACCACCCCACCGACACACGCGCCGATGACCCACGAGAGGGCGTAGAGCCGCGCGAGATACAGTTCGAACGTGATCGGGAGGTTAGTTCCCCGGTATCGCTCCCGATCGATGCCGTGACGTGCGCGATCCGCGTGTCGCGAAAACAGCGCGTACACCCGCCGATCGATCCGCGCCGTCACCGAGTCGGTCCGGCGGTTACTCATCGTCGTCTCTTTGTCGATGGATCCGCTCTACGGTCGCCGCCTCGTTCGTCCGAAGATCGTTCAAGAACCCAAAGAACGCGTCGTGATCGGAGATCCCCTCGCGAACCAGGTACTCAACGTACCCGTGCTTTCGGTGAAACTCCGCTTCGACGTCCGATACGACGCGGTTCGTTCGCGTCGCGAGCCGATCGAGTGTCCGCAACTCCCGCGTGCTCGTCGGATCGCCGAGTTTCGGATGTCGGTAGGCGAACGTCCACCCGTCCTCTGCGGTTCGATGTGCGACCCGGTTGTAGTGGATCGCACCTCCCGGCGCGGCTACCGTCTCGGTCGGGCAGACTAACTGCTCGGCTTCGTCCTCGGAGAGCACTTCGACCGCCGTCTCGACGTAGCGGTCACCATCCACGTGCGTGGGAACCACGATGAGGTCGATCTTCGACAGCAGGTGGGTCGGGAGTCCCTTTTCGACGAGTCGATTGAGAAACGCGTCGACGTTCTCGGCCCGCGTGGTCCCCAACATACCGCGTCCGGTCCGCAGCACCGACCCGAAGGCGTCGAAGGATGCCGAGGCATCGATTTCGGCGATGACGTCGATATCCGGATTCAGATCACCCGTCTCGGTCAGTAGATCAGATACCGAGACCCCCTTGAACTCGTCTCGGTGTTCGCGGCTCACGAGCGACACGCCGGTCTCGTGCGGGACGTGCACGTCTTTCGCCCCGCTATCGATACTTATCGGCCGGGCATCGTAATCGACGAACGGCAGGTGTGCGTTGAGTAGCGTGGTCTTTCCGACGCCCGTCGGCCCGGAAAAAAGCACGACACCGGCGTGTTTGTACAGCATCCAAAGGAGCGTAACGAGCGCAGTCGAGATCGAACCGGAGTCGATCAGATCGACCGGAGTAAGCGCCTCCGGGGCCTGTTTTCTGATGGAGACGTGCGGCCCCCCCTCCGATACCGCCGGGAGCGCGACGGCACATCGAATCGGCTGGTCGAGCCCGTCGGGTTCGATCGTGATCTTCGCGGTCGGTCGGTTCGCCGAGAGTTCCACGCCGTCGTCCGCGGCTAATTGGGTGACCACGTTGACGAACGCGGTTTCGGACTCGAAGGCCAGGTTGGTCGGCTCGCGCCCGCTTCCGCGGGGAACGACTTTGATGCGCTCCCCGACGCGGTTCGCCTCGATGTCTTCCAAGTTCGGATCCCGGATCGGGATCGTGAGCTGTCCGTAGCCGATCAGATCCCGCAGAACGTAATAGACGAGGTCGTCGATTCGATCGTCCGAAAACCGTCGATCGACCGATGAGACGGCGAGATCGTACGCGGCGAGCGTTGCGTTCGCCCCGTGTCGGAGCGTCCGAATCCACGTGTCGGTGTTCGTCGCCCCCAGCCGTCTCGACACGAGCTGTCGACTCCGCTCCCGGACGGCCCCTAGGCGGTCCTCGAACGCCGCCTCGTCACCGATTCCGTCGACGCCACCGTCCCAAATCTGGGCTTTACATTCGGCGATGAGTTCGTCGTCGCCGGGGAGCCGATCTGGCTCGAGCACCGCGTATTTCCGCTCGAAGGGGTCGCCGCCGAGGACCCGTTCGCGGTATCGCACGACCGGGAGTTCGTAGCCGGCGAACTCGACGGTGTAGCGCTCGATCCGCTCGGCGGTGAAACGTTCGGCGAACGTCGCGTCCTCGATGCCCGTTTTGGCGGGAGCGTAATCGGTGAGGTGAACCGCCAGTTCGTCCGCGGTATCGTCACTGACTTCCACCTTCGTGTCGAGTGCGTGCGGCGTCAGCGTTCCCAGACATCGCAACTCGGCGAGCGCGTGGTATTCGAGGCGCCGACGCCCAGCAGGTCGACACGACGTGATGCGATCGATGATTCGCTCGTACCGCTCGTCGAAGCCGGCTTCGAACCGCTCTGCGGTCCCCTGTCGGGTTCGCGGTCGACGCAACTTCGCGTCGGCGAAGTGCTCCGAAACGGCTCGCAGATCCGCTGCGTCCGAGGCCGAAAGCGACGGCTCGCGAACGTCGTAGGAAAACCCGCTCCCGTCCGCTTCGACCGTCGCGACGACGCCCGGAACGATCTCGTACTGGTCGTGCACGTCGGGAGCGTACCACGCCCCGTGGTCGTCCGGCGGTACCGGATTGGGTACTATCGGTATATCAACGTCCATCCGTTCCGTTCTGTCCGCCGGGGTTAGTTAAAGGCTCGTGGCGTAACGCGAACGAACACGCGGTCGGATTGTGTGTCAGGCCGTGCCGTTCACGATCCGCGCTCCCCACGCCTTTTTGCGTTCCGCCCCCGGATGACCAGTATGGCAGACGATTCTGAGAAGGCGTTCGACGACGAGCGACAGAACGCACGGGAACTACTGGACGACGAGTCGATCACCGCGTTTTATCTGGGTGTCATTCGCGACGGCGAGACCGCCGATACGACGTTCGCCCAGACCGCCGATGATCCCGAACAGGAGGGGCTACAGGCGTTGTCGTTGCTCGCGACGCACGTTCGGATCGTCTCGAACGAAGCCGGTGTCGATCCGGCGACGGTCGCCGGGGACGCGGCCACGCTCGCCGGCCGGATGGAGGAACTCTCGCCGGAGGGGTTGGCAGATGTCGAGGACGACAGGCATGCAGACTTATAAGTAATCCTGTTATTAATATTTATATGTGATTTCGGCACTGTTCGCATATATGATGAATTAATATCATTAGAAGTGGGTTCCACTGGTACCGCCCAGTTTAGGACCTTGTCGGCTGGCGTTCGTCCGTCGAGCGATTGATACGGTCTGCAGTGATTGCAGGAATGCGCAAGCTGTTCAATAGATCCGCGTGTGCTTGACCACTCATCCACGGATTACGGAAGCAATCAACTCCTATGTTGCGTGTGGAACCACTCTTCGACCAGTTCGGCCCGATTACGTCGGGCCGATCGTCCCATCCTAATCGATTGAACGATGTCTGATAGTCGGAGCCACCAACGAACTGCTCGCTTCTCAGTTGGATTAACTAAACAGTGCCGTTCCACTACGTACGAACCGCCTGATCACTCCGAAATGAACCGATGGTCTCCGATCTGTTTGCTTTACCCGCTATCGCTCACGTCTGAAGTGTCCTGTACGTGTTCGGTTAGTTTCTCGTTCTTCCCCCCGGGATGTAGGTAGTGTACTGACCTCATCCGATAAATATAATAAAATTGTTACTTATAAGTTAATATACTTTCACTTATATTTATTTACTCGTACCAAAATATATACTAAAGATTTCGGGGAGGGAACTCTCCGGCGTAATTGTTTTATGTATCGATAGCGCTTGTCTCGAAAACGCATGAAACGCTTAGCTGGAAAGACCGCCGTAGTCACCGGGTCGAGCACGGGACTCGGACAGGGGATCGCGGAGCGATTCGCCGAAGAGGGAGCGAACGTCGTCACGAACGCACGGTCTACGGAACGGGCAGCGGCCACTGCGGAGGCGATCCGTGACTCCGGTGGTGAGTCGATCGGCGTGGGTGCGGATGTAACCCGAAAAGCGGACGTGATCGAACTCATCGAGACGGCCGTCGAGACGTACGGTTCGATCGACATAATGGTAAACAACGCCGGCACCACGGTCGAAAAGCCGCTCATCGAGCAGACACCAGCGGAGTGGCGCTCCGTCATCGAGACGAATCTCACGGGGACGTTTTTCGGCTGTCAGGTCGCTGGCGAACACATGCTCGACACCGACGACGACTGCCAGATAATCAATATGAGCAGCATCTACGGTAGCGGTGGCGTGCAAGGCCGTGCACCGTACAACGCGTCGAAAGCCGGTATCGAGAACCTCACTCGAAACGTCGCCGTCGAACTCGCCGATGGCAGCGTGCAGGTGAACGCGCTCGCCCCCGGCTACATCAGAACAAGATTGGCGGAAGCGCCGTGGGGGGAATCGATCGAGGACCACCCTGAGTGGCCCTACTACGAGTACGCGGACGAACACATCGAAAACAGGACCCCACTCGGTAGGTTCGGCACGCACGAGGCGGTCAACAACTGTGCGGCCTTTCTGGCCGCGGGTGAGCACTACATGACTGGCGAAGTTTTAACGCTCGACGGTGGCTGGATCGCGTTCGGCTGGGGGAGCAAGAGCCGGTAGGGGTCCGCGATCAGGAGCGATCGATCGAACCGAACCGACCGTCGATGTCGACGTCGAACCAGTACACCGTATCGTCACCCCACGCGGTCTGCTCGTCGATTTCGAACTGTTCTTCGAGTGCGTCGACGTCGGTCGCCTCGACGAGAAACGCACACGGTAACAGCGCGTCGTGGCGGTCGATCCGCTCTGCCAGCCACGAATCATCTTCGAGCGGTTCGGCGATCGTCGCGGCCGTCCCCCCGATCGAGGCGACCCGCGCACCGAACGCCTCCTCGCGTCGGATCTCGGCTTCGGCTCCGTCGTAGAACTCCTCGAACGCTTCGACCGTCTCGTCGAACCGATCGGTCCCGATCACCACGTCGGTCAACCCCATGATCCCCGTCGTCTTCGGATCCGTGGTGATATCGACCCGCCACTCAAGCGGGGTGTGATCCATCTCCAACATCGGGAGCGGCGTTCCCTGTGGTCGCCCGCCGACGATCGTCAGCTCCCACTCGACGCTCTTCCCGTCGGGCCGGTCCCTGGAAAACTTCGTCGGTCCCTCGATATCTATCCCCTCCGCGGCGAGTTCTTCGCTGCGCGCGGCGATGTCGTCGACGGTGATCGACCACGCGGTCGCGCCCGCGTCGGAATCGATCTGCTCGTTCCACCACGGGGCGGTTCCGTTCGGATCGTTCTTGGAGATGAGTTCGATGTACGATCGATTACCGAATCCGATGAGATGCATGTGGGTGATGCCGTTCGAGTGCGTGCCGCCGTAGGCGGTCTCGAACCCGGCGGCTTCGAACGATTCTTGCAGCACGTCCAGATCCCGTCCAGCGAAAACGACATGATCGATGGGTCTTTTCATGTGGCTACCTGTCGTTTGGCGGGTTCTGGCAAAAACGTATCCCCCATCGAGCGTCGCGGTCTCGCTCACGCCACCCGTCGGAACGCCTATTTATGTGTGCGGTGCACATCCAACGTAATGACAGGTGAGAGTCCAGCCACGGGAAGCGATTACATTCTGGAGGCTCTCGAAGCTGAAGGAACGTCGACCCTCTTTGGCCTCATCGGAGAGGGGAACGCCCACCTTCTCGATCGGGTCAACGACCACGATATCGAGTTCGCCTACGCGCGCCACGAACAGGTCGCCGTCACGATGGCTGACGCGTACGCCCGGACGACCGGCTCGGTCGGTGTCTGTACGCTGACCCACGGACCAGGTGTCACGAACGGTGCGACCGGGATCGCAGCCGCGGACCGCGACAACGTTCCGCTCATGATCATCGTCGGAGACACCGGGATAGAGGGCCGGGAGACGTCACTCCAGTATCTCGACCACCAATCTTTTACCCGTCCGATATCAGTTTACCAGACGCGGATCGAGTCGATCGAAACTGCACCCGAGACGATCAGACGCGCGTTCGGAAAGGCACGAACACAACACGGTCCCGCGATCGTGGAAATCCCTTCGGACGTCCAGACGGCCGACGCCCCCGAGGCGACCTACCGTCCCAAACCGGTCCTGTCACAGCGAACCTCGCCGGACCCGTCCGTTGTGGTCGAGGCCGTCGAACTACTCGACAATGCCGAATCGCCAGTCATTTTGGCCGGTGGCGGCGCGATGGCGTCCCAGGCGGCCGACGCGCTCTCCTCGCTTGCCGAACGGCTCGGTGCCCCGATCGCGGTTACGTACTTCGGGAAGGGTCTCTTCGATGCGGATGCACCGCTGTATTCGGGGATCGCGGGGACGTTCATGTCGCCCGCGAATGACGAACTGCTTTGGGACGCCGACGTCGTCGTCACCGCCGGGGCACAGCTGTCCGGCAAGGTGACCCGATACGGTGATCTGTACGCCGACGCCGACGTGATCCAGATAGACATCGATCCCGACGCGATCGCACGCTATCGGTCCCCGTCGGTGTCACTTCTGGGCGACGCGGCCGCCACTGTCGACGCGTTGACCGAGCGGATCGCCCCGGTCCCCGACCGGACCGAACGGGTAAAAGGGATCGTCGAACGGGCCGAGAACGGCTTCGAATTCGAACCCTCGTCGCCCGACGGTGTGCTCGACCCCCGTGAGGCGACCCGTGAGGTCGCCGCCCGCATCCCCGACGATTCGATCGTCACGATCGACTCCGGTAACAACACCGGCTTCCCGGCAGTGTTTCACCCGATGGGCGCCGACGGACGGATGCTGGTAAACGGGAACTTTGGAACGATGGGCTACGCGCTCCCGGCTGCTTTGGGTGCACAGGTCGCCGCCCCGGACCGAACCGTCGTCTGTTATGCGGGTGACGGGTCATTATTACAGGTCGTCCAGGACATCGAAACCGCCTCACGTCTCGGACTTCCGATCATCGTGATCGTCCTGAACGACGAAAGCTACGGGATCATTCGACATCGCCAGCAGCTTGAGTACGGCCGTCAGACAGCTGCCGACTACGAAAGCCCGGATTTTGCAACTGTCGCGCGCGGACTTGGCGCTCGTGCCGAGACCGTCCGCTCGCTCGACGGATTTGATGCGATCGACGGACACCTCCGGTCTGCGTCATCGAAGCCACTGGTACTCGACGTTCGAACCGATCCCGACGTTTCCCGCCCCGGATTCCCGCCGTACTGACGGGGCACACCCAGCGACGTGGACACTCGCGACGACGATGGAAGTCTGATTCTTCGCTGTGAAACCTCTGTGGCCCTCTTAGGTGGTATCCGAACGTATATGTCGGTTCGGAACTCCTTTCGATTGACTATGGATATACTGCTCACCGGTGCCAACGGCACCGTCGGCGAGGCGATCCTCTCGGGGATCGGTGACCGACCGGAGTTCACGTTCGCCCGTCTCGACGTCGAAGACCACCCGGAGCGCGAGACCGTCGTCGCGGACATCACCGACTACGACGACATCCGACCGCATTTCGAAGACAAAGACGCGGTGATCCACCTCGCGGCGCTGGTCGATCTCAGCGCGTCGTGGGACGAGATTCTCCGGGCGAACGTAATCGGCACGTACAACGTCCTCGAAGCGGCCGCAGACGCCGGAGTCGAACGGTTCGTCTTCGCGTCGTCGATCCACACGGTCGGGATGTACGAACTCGACTTTGCCCCCGAGATCTACGACCCCGCTTACGATCTCGAGATCGACCACGAAACGCCCGTCCGACCCGATTCGTTCTACGGACTGTCGAAGGTGTTCGGCGAGGCGCTCGGTCGCCTCTACGTCGAAAGCCACGAGAGCCCACTGGGATCGGTCCACCCGGCGTTCGGGACGAACACGCGCGAGTATCCCAACCGGTTTTACTCGCTTCGGATCAAAAGCGTCCGCGACGCCGAACACGATCATCCGTACGGCCTCGCCGAGGAGGGCGTCGAGGAGGGGCTGTGGGAACGGGACAGCAAGGATTACGAGTACATGGCCGATCGACTGAAGGCAACGTGGCTCTCCCACCGCGATCTCAACCAGTTGATCGAGGCGTGTCTCACCGACGAAACCGTCGAATTCGACGTTTTCTGGGGCGTCAGCGGTAACGACGCCCGGTGGGTCGACCTCGATCACAACCGCGACATTCTCGATTACGAGCCACAGGACAACGGTGCGACGTGGACCGGGCCACCGTCGGACGAGTAACCGTCCGTGAGGAGTGATCGGTCTAAGCGGTATCGGTAGTGAACGGCCGTCTTACGGTGGTATTCCGGCCGCCCTGTGCATTTATCAGCTGGGATGTTGATCATACGGTATGGTCGACACCGGTGAGCTCGAGATCTTTAGACACTCGTTGAAAAGCATCGTGGAGGAAATGGGTGTAACGTTACAGCGGACCGCGTACTCGACGAACATCAAGATACGGCGCGATCATACGTGCGCGCTGTTCGATGCGGACCTCCGCCATATCGCCCAACACGATATCGCCCCTCAACACATCGGTTCGCTCGTTTCTGTCGTCCCGAAGAACGTCCCCGACTGGGAGGACAATCTCGACCCGGGCGACGGAATCCTGATCAACGATCCTGACAAGGGGGCCGTCCACCTACCCGATGTGATGCTCATCTCGCCGCTGTTTTATCACGACGAGATCGTTGGATACGCTGCGAACTCCGCCCACCACGTCGATATCGGCGGTGGGACCCCCGGTGGAATCCCGAACGACAGCACCGAACTGTACGCCGAGGGGCTCATCATTCCGGGCGTGCGTGCGGTCCGTGACTGGGAGTACGACGACGACGTGCTCTCCCTCGTGCTTCGGAACGTCCGGAGTCCCCAGATGCGTCGGGGTGACTACCAGGCACAACTTGGTGCCAACCGAATCGGCGAGGAGCGATTCGGCGATCTGTACGACTCCTATGGACACGCGGGGGTCAAAACGTATCTCGACGAACTCCTTGAGTACACGGAGCGGCGGGTTCGGGCGGCGATATCGGACCTTCCTGACGGCCACTACGCCGCAGAAGATCACATGGACGGCGACGGGATCGTCGACGAGCCCGTCCGGTTACGACTCGCGCTCACCGTCGACGGCGACGAGATGACGATCGACTTCACGGGAACGGCGCCCGAGAACGTCGGCCCGCTGAACTGCACTCCTGCGATGGCGTTCGCCGGGACGATGTCTGTCATCATGGCGTTCATCGGCACAGATCTCCCGAAAAACGACGGCTTCTACCGCCCCTTCGAGATAATCACGCCGGAGGGGACGATGGTGAACCCGGGGGAGAACGCACCCGTCGCCGGCGGCTGGGAGATCCCGATGCGCGCGGGCGACCTGGTGACGAAGGCGCTCGCGGATGCCGTCCCCGAACGAACTATCGGCGCGACGAAGGGGATGGTGTGTAACGTCGCATACGGCGGGACCGATCCGCGTGACGACGGTGAGTACGTCTACTACGAGACGGTCGCCGGCGGGTACGGCGGGCGGGCGACGAAGGACGGAATGGACGGCGTCCAGACGCACTTTCAAAACACCGCTAACAGCCCGATCGAAGAGCTGGAATCGGAAATTCCACTCTACGTCCGTCGCTACGAGTTGATCGCTGATTCGGAGGGTGCCGGCCGACAGCGCGGTGGTCTCGGTATCCGGCGAGACCTCGAATTCTACGACCACAGCGCTTCGTTTTCGCTTCTGACGGATCGAACACGATCGAGACCGTGGGGCGTGTTCGGCGGACGGAGCGCACAGCCTTCGAAATTCGTTCGAAACCCCGATACGGGCGAGGAGACAGAACTCGGCTCGAAGTCGACGACGAAACTCGACCCTGGCGACGTGGTGAGCATTCGAACTCCGGGTGGGGGCGGCTACGGCGATCCGATAGAACGCGACCCCGATGCGGTCCTCGACGACGTTCTCGACGGCAAAGTATCGACCGAGCGGGCAAAGCAAGCGTACTCGGTCATCCTCTCCGATGACGGTGAAACGGTCGACTGCGACGCCACGAACGCCCACCGCGAGGAGATTCGTTCGGAGGCCGCAGCCGACGGCGAGGTGTCACGATGACCGCCCGAATCGGTGTCGATACGGGCGGGACGTTCACCGACGTGGTGCTGTACGACACCGATTCCGAGGACGTTCACGTGACGAAGACCCCCTCGACGCCACCGAATTTCGACGAAGGGGTGTTGCGGGGGATCGACAAAATCCTCGCACAGACTGGGACGGAGCCGGAAGCGGTGTCATTTTTGAGCCACGGTACGACCGTCGGCACGAACGCGGTGTTGGAAGGCGAGATGCCGACGCTCGGGTTGATAACAAACGAGGGGCTGCGGGACGTCCTCGAGATCGGCGATCAGACTCGCCCGGAGATGTACGATCTGCAGGCGGAGAAACCGCCGGTGTTGATCCCACGGCGGCGGCGCCGAGAGGTTCTTGGTCGTCTCGACGCGACCGGTTCCGTCGTCGACCCGCTCGACGAAGCGCAGGTTCGCGAGGTCGTCACGTCGTTGGCCGACGGGGACGTCGACTCTATCGTCGTCTCGATGCTCTTTTCGCACCTCAACGATACCCACGAGCGACGAATCGGCGAGATCATCGAGGAGACGACGTCCGTCCCGTACACGCTTTCCTCGGCGGTGTATCCCGAACGCCGCGAGTACGATCGGACCGTGACGACGGTCCTCAACGAGGCCGTCAAAATCACGATTCAGGACTACTTTGCCCGTCTCGACGACGGCATCGCCGCACGGAACCTCGAGGTCCCGCTCAACATCATGCACTCCGGCGGCGGTATCTTCGGGACTCAACAGGCGATCGACTTCGCGATTCGGACGGTACTTTCGGGTCCCGCCGCTGGCGCCGTCGCGACCCGCGACGTGTGTCGGACCGAATCGCTTGACAACGTCATCGGACTCGATATGGGTGGGACGAGCACCGACGTCAGTATCGTCGCCGACGGGGACATCATCCGCTCGACAGACGGAGAAATCAATGACCTCCCGATAAACACCCCGATGATCGATATTCACACCGTCGGTGCCGGTGGCGGAAGCATCGTCTGGATCGACGAGGGGGGTGGCCTCCGGGTCGGTCCGCAGAGTTCGGGCGCCGATCCGGGGCCGATTTGCTACGACCGCGGCGGCACCGATCCGACCGTCACCGACGCGAACCTCGTTTTGGGGCGGATCGATCCGGACGCATTCCTCGATGGGGACATGTCGACGGCCGCCGACCGAGCACGCGAGCGCTTCGGACGCGTGATCGCCGATCCGCTGGACGAATCGATCGAGGATGCCGCGCTGAGCGTTCTCAAAGTGGCGAACGCGAAGATGAGTCGGCAGATCCGGAAGGTCACCGTTGAACGGGGTCGGGACCCAGCGGAGTTTTCGCTGGTCGCCTTCGGCGGGGCCGGGCCGCTGCAGGCGGCCGCAGTCGGTCGGCAGATGGATATGGAATCGGTCGTGCTCCCGCAGAGTCCCGGCGTGTTCTCCGCCAGGGGACTCTTGCTCGCCGACGTCCGACTGGACGAATCCCAGGCGTATCGCGGCGAGTCGATCGATGTGGAACGTATTCGGTCTCAGTTCGATGCGATGGAGACGACGCTTCGCAGTCGGTTCGACGCGCAGGACGTCGCTCCTGACGAGATCGAGATCAGCTACGCCATAGACGCCCGATACGCCGGCCAATCGTACGAACAGACCATCCCGTTCGCCGGTGAGTCGGTCACTGATACCACCGTCTCGACGACCGTCG
Organism: Natronomonas sp.; assembly: GCF_046483325.1. Classification (GTDB taxonomy): domain Archaea; phylum Halobacteriota; class Halobacteria; order Halobacteriales; family Haloarculaceae; genus Natronomonas. The sequence continues at coordinate 36,662 of NZ_JAWODL010000031.1, forward strand.
CCCGATTCCACGACCGTCACGAGCAGCTGTACGGCTACGCAATGCGCAACGAACCGATCGAAGTCGTCACGCTTCGCGAGACCGGAACAGCCGAAACGCCAACTCTCGCCGCGTCATCCGGCAGATCCGCTGTCGCCGCACACGACGAGCGAAACGTGTACTTCGATGACAGGGGATTCCGATCGACGCCGATCTACGGCCGATCCGTCCTCGAGGGCGGACAACGACTCAAAGGTCCAGCCCTCCTCGAGGAACCCGGTTGTACGTCGCTGCTCCCGCCGGGAACGACCGCCGAAATCTCCGCAGACAGAAACGTGATCATCGACCTCTGACCGATCCGCCGCGCTCTCCACGTCGGTGGTACCGTACCGTTAAGACGGCGTGGGCGGGAGTCTGTGTATGATCGTCGGTCGAGCCGTAACTGAACGGATGATCGAACGCGGAATCGACACCGTCTTCGGAATCCCGGGAAAGCAGTCGCTACCACTGAACGAAGCCATTGAGCACCGCGATGGAATCGATTTCATCGTCGCCCGCCACGAGACCGCGGTCACCCACCAGGCATGGGGGTACGCCGAAACCAGCGGTCGGATGGCCGCGACGGTCGTCATCCCGGGTCCGGGTGATATGAACGCGATGAACGGTTTGAAGAACGCGCTCAACGACTGTACGCCGATGTTACACGTCGCTATCGAAACTGATCCGAGGCTTCGGGGTGGTGATGCGATCCACGAGACGCCGCCGGATACGTACGATCCAATCCTCAAGGAGAACCTCATTGTGACGAATCCCAACAGCGTTGCTGCGACCGTCGACCGGGCCATCAGTATCGCTCGCTCCTCGCCCCGAGGTCCCGTCCGAGTCGGCATCCCAAAACCCCACCTCGCGATGGACGTGACACAGGTGGATATCGACGAAGACGACGACGAGGGCGTCCACCATCCTCCCGAGGAGCCGCTTGCGGCGGCCGTCGACTTACTCGCAGCAGCTGACGATCCCATACTCATCGCCGGTGGTGGCGTTCGTGCCTCAAACGCAGCGTCGTCACTTAGGAAGGTCGCCGAACGGCTCCGTTCGCCCGTCGTGACTACGTACAAAGGAAAAGGCGTCTTTCCGGAAGACCACGAGCTGAGCGCGGGCGTGTTGAGCGCCAGTGCGTCCCCGGAACTTCTCTCGCTCATGCGAACGGCCGACGTCGGCCTCGTGGTGGGGTCGGATCTCGACGCCGTCGCGACCCGCGGTTTCACCGTCGAGCTACCGACACAACTTGTGCATGTGGCGCTCGATATCGACGACATCGGAACAGGGTACGACCTCACGATAGGTATCGTGGCCGACGCGAGCGCGACGCTCGATATGCTAGATACCCGACTCACTGCAGCTGGCGTCTCGAACGCCGGCGACGACCGTGCCTCGAACGTTCGGCGAGCCATCAGTCGGCGGATCGAGCCGTTACTCGACGACATGCCACCGATCACGTCGGTTCGCGCGCTCCAGACGGTTCGCGAGGCACTCCCACGGGAGGCGATCGTCGCCGTCGACGCGGGCGGCTTCCGCGTGTGGGGACTCAACGTTTTCGACGCCTACGGGCCGCGTCGGTACGTCAACCCGGGGTCGTGGGCGACGATGGGTACGGGCCTCCCGTCGGCGATCGGCGCGCAGTTCGCGAACCCGGAGATGCCGGTCGTCGCGGTGACCGGCGACGGCGGCCTCATGATGTGTATACACGAGCTACATACGCTCGCCGCCGAGGGGATTCCCGTCACTGTCGTCGTGTTGAACAACAACGATTATGCGATCATCAGCGAGGAGGCCGGACGACGTTACGAACTCGACCCCGACGAGTACGGGTGGTCGAACGCCCCGCTCGATTTCATTTCGATCGCCGAAGGTATGGGCGTTTCCAGTACCCGTGTCCGAACTCCGGGGGAGCTCTCGGATGCGATCGCCGACGGTCTCTCGTCGACGTCCCCATTTCTCGTTGAGGTGCCGGTCGACCCGACCGAGCCGCAGGCCAGCGAGTTCATGAACGAGTAGGGCCGGGTTAGCCGTGGGGCGGCGCGTTTATGGGTCCGGTCGGTCGATCGTCTGTGCGACGACGTGGTCTGGTTCGATGGTCAGATTTCTTCGATCGGCGTTCCGATCGTTCGGATACGGACAGCCCCAGTATCGCTCGGACAACCGGTCGATGAATTCGAGCGCGTCCTCGGTCGTATGATCGATCACCGTTCCCTGGATGATAAGGAACCGATACGGGTCCTCCGAATCGGTCACTGAGACCGACACGTTCGGATCGCCGTCGACGTTCTTCATCTTCCTTGCGTTCGCCTTGCCGCCGACGTAGAGGTACTCGCCGTCGTAGTCGACCCAAACGGGCGCTTGGTGTGGTCGGCCGTCCGGGAGTATCGTTCCGATGTGTGCGACGTGTGTGCCCGTCAACAGGTCGGCGTAGTCGTTGGGTATCGACTGCATTTGGCTTTCGTATACGGCTATCCGCCCAGGTATAGCTTGTTTACTTCTGGATTCTCGAGCAGTTCGTCGGCGCTGTCCTCGTATCTAACCTGTCCTTGGGCTAACACAAGCCCCCGATCTGAGATGCCCAATCCTGCTCGAGCGTTTTGTTCGACCATCAAAACCGACGTTCCCAGATCATTGATTTCCTTTATATCTTCGAACACTTCCTCGATGAGCGAAGGGGCCAATCCAGCGCTCGGTTCGTCGATCAACAGTACGTCCGGATCGATCATCAACGCGCGCGAGAACGCCAACAGTTGGCGCTGGCCGCCCGAGAGCGTGTTCGCCTTCTCGGATCGCTTCTCTTCGAGGATCGGGAACCGATTAAACAGTTCGCCGATCATTTCCTCGGTTTTATCGACGGTCACCCCGCCGATCTCGAGGTTCTCCTCGATCGTCAACGTGCCGAACACGTTGTCGGTCTGGGGAACGTAGCTGACGCCTTTCCGAACGATGTCCTCGGGGAGCAGTCCGGATATCTCAGTTCCGCGAAGCGTGATTCGCCCGTTCCATGGCTGGACAAGGCCGAATATGGTTTTTATCGCCGTGCTCTTTCCGGCGCCGTTGGGACCGATAATGCACACGATCTCCTCCTCCTCGAGATGCATCGAGACGTCGTTGAGGATCTGTAAGTCCCCGTATCCGCTGTCGACGTTCTCGACGTCGAGTACGCTCATCAGGCACCACCCAGGTACGCTTCGATGACGCGTTCGTCCGATTGCACGGTTCGTGGATTGCCCTCGAGCAACACACGACCGCGGTTGAGAACGATCACATCCTCGGCCAGTTCCATGAGAAAGTCGATGTCGTGTTCGATAATAAAGAATGTGTACCCCTGTTCCTCGTTGAGTTCGCGAATGAACGATGCGATCTCGTTTACTAGAACCGGGTTGATTCCCGCCACCGGCTCGTCGAGCAGTAGTACGTCGGGTTCGGCCATCAGTGCGCGTGCGAGCGCCAACAGTTTCATTTGTCCGCCCGACAGGCTCGTCGTCGGTTCGTTCGCGAGATGGTCGATCTCAAAGAAATCCAACAGTTCGCTCGCCCGGTGGAGGTTCTCGCGTTCCTGTTCCGTGACGTCAGATCCGGAGAGGAACAACTGTGGGATCGATTCGCCGAGTTGCGATTGAGCTCCGGTGAGCATGGCCTCTCGGACGGTCATGCTCTCGAGCCGCCGAGGCGTCTGAAACGTCCTGAGTAGTCCTTCCTGTACGATCTGGTTCGGTTGTCGTCCGGTCACCTCGGTTCCGTTCACCACGACGCTTCCGGCATCCGGTTCGTAAAAGCCGGAGATGAGGTTGAAAAGCGTCGATTTACCGGCTCCGTTCGGACCGATAATACCAGTTATCGTTCCGGATTCGACGTCCAGCGAGACGTCATCGGCGGCGACCAGTCCACCGAAGCTCTTTTTAATATTTCGCACCTCCAAGACGGCGTTTTCCTTGTTCAGGTGGGCACCGTCGTACGTGAGGTCGTACGAACTCATTTTCCGTCCTCCGTTGAGGTCATGCTCTTTGGCCAGATCAGTTCGTCTCGCGGCGGGTAGATCCCCTCTGGCTTGAATCGCATTATCAGGATGATCAGGAGTCCGATAGTCAACACACGGACCGGTCCGGTGGATATCGCCGCCAACGCCCCGATACTCGTGACAAACCGAGTACCTTCGAGCACCGCGACGAGGACGATTCCACCGACGACCGCGCCGCGATTACTTCCGCTTCCGCCGAGGATCACTGCCACCCAGATGTAGAACGTCTGAAGCGGTTGGAGATCCGTTGGATCGACGTAGTTGATGAAGTGGGCGTAGTAGACGCCCGCGATCGTCATTATTACACAGCCGATGACGAACGCCTGCATCTTGAAACTAAAGCTGTCCTTGCCGAGCGACTCGGCCAGCTCCTCGTCGGCTTTTATCGTTCGCATGACGCGTCCCCATGGGGACCGATGAATCCGGCGCAACAGCAGGTACACCACGACGGACAGTATCGTGATGATCATCAGGTTCGTCGCCGTCGTGGTGAGAAATAGTTCTTCGAGTATCCGCGGGATACCTGCTAACCCGGCCATTCCTGCGGTGAAGTCGCTCTCGTTCGCCATGATCAGCCGGAATATCTCCGAGAAGCCGAGCGTCGCGATGGCGAGGTAATCGGCTCGGAGTCGAATCGCCGGAAGCCCGACGATGATCGCGGCGACGACGCTGAGAACGATCGCGACGACGAGTGCAACGAGTGGATGCCAATCCAGCCCAAGCGGGGATGTTCGCGCGGTCGAGAGCGCGGTGACGTACATACCAAGGCCCCAAAACGCGACGACTGCGAAGTTAATTATCCCCCCGTACCCCCATTGGACGTTCAAGCCGAGTGCGAGCATTACGTACATGCCAGAGAGCGCGAGCAGGTACAACAGGTACGAAAAACTCAGCGCACCGACTGCCACCGCGATCACCGTGAGCGCGGTGAGCGCGAGCAACACTAACGAGGTGGTGCCTATGGACGTCTCGGTTCTCGGCAGGGTAACGTTCATGTCGCCGCCCTCCCGAGTATTCCGCTCGGTCTGACCAGAAGGATGAGTATCATGATGACGAATGCGACCGCGGCGCCGTATTCGGAGTCGAGTCCGGGCAGCAGCGTTGTCATCTCGTGTGCGAGCCCGATCGCGAACCCGCCGAGCATGGCGCCGTAGATGCTACCGATCCCGCCGAGAATCACGGCGGCGAATACGAGAAGCAGGATGTCGAACCCCATGAGCGGCCGAACGAGTGTGAACAGGCCGAGGAAGATACCGCCGAGGGCGGCGAGCCCGCCGCCTCCGACCCACATGGTCAACACGGTTTCCCGCGGTCGAATGCCGCTTATTCTAGCGAGGTCGCGATTATCGGCGGCCGCACGCATTTTCTTCCCGAGCATCGAGTACTGCAGCACGAAGTGCAGCAGTAGAACAACGATCGCGGTGGTCAACACGATAACGAGCATCCGGTTCGTGATCGCCAGACCGGTCGCCTCCCGAATCGGACCGATCGGTCCGCTTCTCGGGAACGAGTAGGTGTTCGCGTCCGCCCCGAATCCGATCCACACGAGTGACCGATACACGAGCGCGACGCCGAAGCTCGTAATCAGCAGCGCTATCGGTCCGCTGTCGAGCGGTTTGAAGATGAGGTAATGTGTCCCGACGGCGACGACGATGCCGACCACGACGCCGACCGCGATCGTCGCGAGCAGGATGAGTGAAAATACGCTCTCCGGTTCGAATCCCAGTCGAACGAGCCCCAGGTTCGCCATCAGTCCGCCGTACGCGCCCAGGACCATCAGATCTCCGTGAGCAAAGTTCGGGAAATCGCCGATGCTGTACACGAGCGACAGTCCCACGCCGCCGAGAACGATGATGCTCCCGTATACTATTCCGTCTATTGCTAGTTGTAGCGCTGACATCGTCTAATAGTGATGGTATACTCGTAAGGGTACCATTATAGATCTTCCGCTGGGGTTATTTTTTCTGCGATCTGGACCACGTCGGTTCCCTAGATGATGCTCCCGTCGATCGCGATCCGGACACCGCTGCTGACCGAAATAAACAGCATCGGGACGGCTTCCTGGTCTGTCAGTCACTGTCACCAGTTGATCGCTAGTTTCGGTTCGATCCCGTTGTCCTCGGCGACTGTCTGGTATCCCTGGATTATTTCCTCCGTGGTGTCCAACGCCTCATCCGGCCTGAACGATTTTATATCGACTCCCAGAATCTCGTCCATTGCATCGCGAGCGGTTTCGGTAAACAAGATTGCCCCGTCGTTTTCGATCCGCTCGATGCCGTCGTACCTGTTCGCCTCTTGGCTCAGCCGCTCCGCCTCGTTAAGCGATATGTCGTCCGGGAGTACGACCTCCGCGCCATCCCGATCCAGCCGCACCGGGTAACCGCCCTCCATCCCATTGGGTCCTGGAGCGTGGATCACCAAGCCAGAGTCGCACAACACGGACTTGACGATCCTTGCTGAGAGCGTTCCGGTGAGGACGCTGATTTCCCGAGCCGACGGTTCGGTCGGGAACGGGAGTCTGCGGGATTCGAACTCGGCGTCGATGTCGATCTCGTCTGATACGTCCCGTCCGTCAACGAGGACTTTAGCGTAGAAGGGTCTGTCCTCGGTGCTGCGATAAAATAAGATCGGGTGGATGACCGAGTGGGCAGCAACCACGTACGCCGATACCTCTGTCATCGGTACATCATACATATCGCTCGCGACACGTTTTATCGGTGGAACGAGGTGGCCGACGTTCCCCGTACCTACGAGGGGCTGGTAACCGGCCCCCGCCAGCGCTGGATTCACCACATCCGGCATCGAGGCGTTTATGACGTGAGGGTCGGTCCTATCGGCCCGCTCTATCCCGCGCATCACATTGTAGACAAGTGGGATCTGTCCGGGAACGATAGGGGCGTATCCCGGCCCCGTCGCGGTGAACCCGATGAGTCTGTCACGCTGTTCTTCGGGCAGTTCCTCGAAAGGAGCGTACCGGAGCAGCGTCGCCGCCGTAAAAACGATATCCGGCTCAACGGACTCGATCAGCTCGACGATGTCATCCACATCCAATAGATCGAGGGGTTCGAAACGTATCTTCGGGTTTTTGCCGAGATGGAGTGACCGGTATCTAGCCGTGTTCGACCTTGTCTGCCCGAGTTCGGCCATAACATCCGCGGCGATGATCTCGTCGATCGCGGGATCACCACAGAGGATCTGGATCGTTTCGTAGCCCACGCCGCCCAGGCCGGCGATGAGTACTGTTCTATCTCGCACCATACGCGAAACAACCAACATCCTTATTTAATGTTTTCGGAATTTCTAGGAGCATGCCCCGCCGTTCACAGGGCTCTATTGAACCCACTGATGGCGTAGGGACTGGTCGTCTGAACGGGGGATGTGAAAGGAGTCAATGGTTCGGGGGCTTCGACATCGTTCCCCTGAAAGGGGCGTAGAACGTGTCAGTACGGCGTTTCAGTTCTTGAAGCCAGCGTTCGGGGTTCTCACGCTACGGCGACGGGTGATCTGTGTACGGGTAAACCTGGTGACGACCGTGTCCTAGCTCGCCTGTCTGTACGATCGGCGGTTCGCGGCGACACACTCGGGGATTCCTGGACAAAATCGTCGATTTATCAGGGTGTTTCTCGACGGCGCGACCGACGCGTGCAATAGACGGCGCACTTCTCGATTCGGGGAGGTTCATGTCGATCAATTCCAAAAGGAGCCAAAGCGTCCAAACTTCCCGCTACGTTAACACTGCCTGGGTGATATCGGATAACGATTTACTGTATATGGAGGCGATATTAAATATCGTCTCCCGAAATCGTCTCCTCTGCGATCTGATACTCGTGGTCCTCTACGGAGTACACTTCGTACACGCCGACCGGATCGCCGTTCTCGTCGAGCTGTCCCGGGCCGCCCGTGCCGATGAAGTCAACGTCGTCCGAGCTGCCATCTTGGAGGATCTCCTTTGCCGCTTCGAACGTACTAATCTGTTCTCCCGGCGGTCTCGTGACCTCGCGGATGTGTTCGGCAATGCCCGGCCCCGTGAACTCGTCGGCGGCCTCGATCGCCATCGCCACCCAGTGCACCGCGTCGTACACGTACGCCGAGTAGACGGTCGGCGATTCGCCGTACTCGTCTTCGAAGCGGGCTTCGAACTCGTCGTACACGTCGGAATCCGAGGGCGGCCCCTCACGAACGCCCTTGAGGTTCTCTTGGCTTCCCGGCTCCGTGTTCTCGAGAATCGTGTCGGCGATGACGCTCTCTGCACCGTAGTAGTCGACCTCCTCGTGGTACCCCTGATCGTAGGCGTTGTTGAACATGACCGTCGCCTCGTCGGCGTACGTCACGAACACCCACGCAGTCGCATCCGTCGCTGCCATGTCCGAAAGATCCGGCGCGTAGCTCGCCTCACCTGGGTCGTGTGAGCCGTTGTACGCGACCGTTCCATCGTACTCATTCTCGAAGATATCCTGGATCCCGTTGCCGAGTGCCTCGCCGTAATCGTTGTTGATCCACGTGATCGCGATGGTATCGTGACCGTCGTTGGAGATCATGTCCGCCATGACGACACTCTTTCCGGCACCGCTCGGGACTGGCCGGAGCAAGTCGGGGTAATCGGACACGGTCGCCCCCGAACTCGACTGTGCGATCTGGACCACGTCGGTTCCCTGGATGACGCTCTCGTGGATCGCGATCGAGACACCACTGCTGACGGCGCCGAACAGCATCGGAACGCCTTCTTGATTTATGAGCCGCTGTGCGGCGTTGACCCCGGCTTCGTTCGAACTCTCGCTGTCTTCGATGATGACGTCCAACTCCAGGTTGTCCGGCCCGATACCGATCGCATTGATGTCCTCGAGCGCGAGTTCGAGCCCACGAAGGTTGTACTGTCCGTATGGTGCGAGCGTCCCGGTTTCCGGCGTGATCATGCCGATCGTGTAGGCGTCGAGATCACTGCCGCCGCCGTTTCCGCCATCGCCGTTCCCGTTCCCGTCGCCGTTGCCACCGCCGTTTCCGCCACCGTTGCCGCCGTTGCCATTACCGTTACCCCCCTCGATGCAACCCGCCAGAGAGCCGATAACGGAGACGCCAGTTCCAGCCAGTACTGCTCTACGTGATATGTTACTATCCATCGCTGTTACCGCATGGTGGATGAGAGCACATATACATTCCGGTCTATTGTAACATCTACCACACCACGTCGAATACTCGAATAATCGTCGGCATAAAGGGTTTTTCTCGACGGGTTGTCCGCCGAACGTATCACTGATAGCCGCTTTCGACAATCCGTCTTCCCGGGTCTTCGATACCTCCCGTCGCTCGGTTGCGGATGCTCCTAATTTACCGTGTGGATCGCTCGTCAGCGGGCGCGTTCGGCAGCCTCCCCGATCGCTTCCGATAGCGTCGGGTGGATGTGAACAGTCGCGTACACGTCCTCGAGCGTCGCTCCCATTTCGACCGCCAACCCGACCTCTGTTATCAACTCCGACGCCTCCCGGCCAACGATCTGCCCGCCCAGGATCACCCTCGCTCGACCGTCCGCGACGATCCGAACGAACCCAGTGTCGGCGGCGGCGGTCAGGGCTCGTTCGTTCGATCAAAAGGGAACTTGTCCGACTATCGGCTCGACCCCAGCTTCGCGTGCTTCGGCTTCCGTCCGCCCGACTGTCGCGATTTCAGGGTCGGGAAAGACCGCGGCGGGAATCGCGTACCGATCGAGCGCCGCCGCTTCTCCCGCGACCCCCTCAGCGGCGACGATACCTTCGATGCTCGCGACGTGCGCCAACATCGGTTCGCCGGTCACGCCGCCCGCAGCGAAGATGTGTTTCTGACTAGTTCGGGCGCGGTCATTCGTGGGGATGAACCCCCATTCGTCGGCCTCGATCTCTGCGTTTTCGATCGAGAGTGTATCGAAACCCGGCTCTCGACCGAGGGCGACTAACACTCGGTCGGCGGCGTAGGTCGAGCGATCGCCGGACTCCGTCTCGGTAATTAACATCCCGTCGTCACTTCCATACTCGAACTCCTTGCTCGTCATGTGGCCTTAGAACTCGAGTGTCTCTCGGATCCCGTGCTCGATTCGGGCCGCACTCGGCAGATAGTAGTCCTCGAGCGCGTACAGCGGGAACGGTGTGTCGTATCCGGTGACGCGCCCGATTGGCGCTTCCTGGTAGAGCATGGCTTCGCGCTGAATCGTGGACGTCAGTTCGGCCGCCATCCCCGCAGTTTCGGGTGCCTCGTGGACGACGACGCCGCGCCCAGTTCGCTTGAACGCCTCGACGATCGTCTCTTCGTCGAGGGGATAAATGGACCGCACGTCGACGACGTGACAGTCGATGCCGTCTTTAGCGAGCTTCTCCACGGCTTCCATCGTCGGTCGAGTCATCGCCCCCCAGGTAAACACGGCGACGTCCGTCCCCTCGCGAAGCACCTTCGCTTCGCCGATCGGGATCGTGTATCGCTCATCCGGCACCTCGTGTTTGAACGAGCGGTAGATGAGCTTCGGCTCGAGAAACATCACCGGATCCGGGTCCTCGATCGCGCTGGCGAGGAGTCCCTTCGCGTCGTACGGCGTCGACGGCACGACCACCTTGAGCCCCGGCTGGTGTGCAAAGAACGCCTCCGTCGATTCGGAGTGGTGTTCGGGCGCGCGGATACCACCGCCGTACGGGACTCGAACCGTCAGCGGGCAGGTAAAGCGTCCCCGAGACCGCGTTCGAAACCGCGCCGCGTGGTTTACCAACTGGTCGAACGCGGGATAGACGAACCCCATAAACTGGAGCTCAGGTACGGGGCGGAGCCCCCGGACCGCCATCCCGATCGACGTGCCGATGATGGCCGACTCCGCAAGCGGTGTGTCCATGACCCGATCCGGACCGAACTCGTCCAACAACCCCTCTGTTGCCCGGAACACACCGTCGTTGTCACCGACGTCTTCGCCGAGGACGACGACCCGCTCGTCGCGTTTCATCTCCGTGTCCAGTCCCTCCCGAACCGCCTGTACCAGCGTCAACGTCTGCGTTTCGACGGCCGCCGGATCTTGATTCGTTGCTCCCATTGGTCAATCCCGTAGGAACGCCTCGTCACCGTAGCGTTCGTGCAGTTTACGGAACTCGTCGCGCTGTGCTTGGATTCGGTCCGGAAGCTCCTCGAAGACGTACTCGAAGATGTCGTCGGGGTCCGGTTCGTTCGCTTCGGCGATCTCAACCGCCGCTTCGATCTCCTCGGTGTTCGCCTCGTCGATCGCGCCGATCTGCTCGTCGCTCAGAATCCCTCGATCCCGCAGGAACGTCTCCAAGCGCAAGATCGGATCGCGCTTCCGCCACGGCTCCGTCTCGGCCTCTTCGCGGTAGTTGGACGGATCGTCGCTCGTGTTGTGCGCCCCCGAGCGATACAACAGCGCCTCGACGAGTGTCGGACGGAGCTGGTCAGGGCCGGGGGTGCGCGCCTTCCCGAGCGCCCGTTTGGTCACCTCGTAGACGGCGAGTGGGTCCATCCCGTCGACTCGGACCCCCTCGAAACCGTATCCCGCCGCACGCGACGCGAGAGTCGACGCTGCTGTCTGCTTTTCGATCGGCGTGGAGATCGCCCACTGGTTGTTCAGACAAAAGAACACGTTCGGCGTATCGAACACGCCCGCGAAGTTGAGCCCCTCGTGAAAGTCACCTTCGCTCGTCGCGCCGTCGCCGAAATAACAGATGACGGCGCTGTCGTCGTTATCATCGAGTTTCGACACCATTCCCGCGCCGGTGGCGTGTGGGATCTGATCGCCGATCGTGATGCAGATCGGGAACACGTTTGTACCCTCCGGGACGACGCTTCCCTCCTCGTAGCCCATGTAGTATTGCAAGATGTGTTCGAGTCCGAGTCCGTGGGTGATCGTCGCGCCGTGATCTCGGTAGTACGGGACGATCCAATCGTCGTCATCTAAGGCGAAAGCGCTTCCAACGAGCGCTCCCTCGTGGGCCTGCATCGTCGAGTACGTCCCCATACGACCCTGGCGTTGGAGGCTCACGGCTCGCTCGTCGAACTGTCGACAGAGCCGCATCTGGCTGTACATGTCGACGAATACGTCGTCTTCGAGATCCGGCGGCGATTCGCCTTCCAGGACTCTTCCCTCGGTGTCAAGTATCTGTTCGTCCGCTCTGAAATCTGGTTCGATACTCATGTGTTATGTTTCTGTAGTCTCCCGCCTAGCTCGCGGCCGCTCCGTCGGCATCCACAGTGTCGACGCCCGGCGGAGTGTCGACCTCGATCTTCGCCATCCGTCACCACTGTGGCTTCCGCGTCGTGTGCACCTTTTCGCGCATCGCCCTCATCGCCTCAATCCGCTGGCTGGCGATCCCGTTGGCGATCGCGTAGGTCGGCTCGTCCGTCTCCGCCGCTCGCTGTCCGATCGTCATCATCCGGTCGTAGATGCCGTCGATCATCGCGCGGGCTCTGTGATGTTTGTAGCCGCCCCTGCGGAGGAGATCCGTGTCGTCGATCGTCCGGCCAGAGTTGGCGAGGTAGTCGGGTGCGTACAGGATGTCCTCCTCGTGGAGCATCGTTCCGTGGCGCTCCTCGTCGTCGAGTTGATTGTTCGCCGCTCCGCAGACGATGTCGCACTGTAGCCGCGGGATCGTCTCGTCGTTCAACACGAACCCGAGCGCCGAGGGCGCGAACACGTCGCAGTCGACGTCAAAGACGTCGTCGGGGTCGACCGAGCCGACGCCATACTCGCTTTCGAGGTAATCGACTTGCGCCTCATTGATGTCTGAGACCGTCACCTGCGCCCCTCTCTCGTGGAGGTACTGAACGATGCTCGTCCCCATCTCGCCGACGCCCTGCACGACGATGTGCAGATCGGAGAGCTCCCGATCGTCGTACGTGAGGTCACAACAGGCTTCCATCGCCTTGATCACGCCGAGTCCGCCGCCGTGATATCCATCGGGGTGATCGAACTGCTCGGGTAGTCCGATGATGTAGTCGGTCTCGTCGCCGATCCAGCGCATCGCTTCCTCGTTCGTCCCGACATCCGCTCCCGTGACGAACCGACCGCCGAAACTGTCGACCATGCGCCCGTACGCGCGATATAGCTCCTCGCTGCGCTGGTCGGGATCGTCGACCCAGATCACGGCCTTCCCGCCGCCCATGTTGATCCCGGAGATCGCGTATTTGTAGGTCATCGCACGCGAGAGCCGAAGCGCGTCGACGATGGCTTCCTCTTCGGATTCGAAGGCATATCGTCGGGTTCCGCCCGCGGCCGGACCGAGCGTCGTGTCGTGAATCGCGATGAATCCGCGAAGCCCGACTTCGTCGTCCCGGAACGCCTTGAATTCGTTGTGGCCATGCTCGGCTAGTAACGCTTGCAGATTTACCATGTCGTCGATTACCATACAGACCAGGTGTTGTTATGTGTTTTGGAACGTGTCCCCTGGCGCTTCACCTTTCGACTCGTCGCCACTCCCCGAAGCACGGTCGCGGCGATACACTGTGTCCGTCGAACTCGAACTCCACTCGCCGATACTATTTTGTACGTGGAAGCGGCAGATCCGTCGTATGTCAAACGAAGCGTTCGACGATGTTACGGTAACGAAACGGGCCAACGTGTACTACGACGGCGGTGTCACCAGCCGAACGCTCGTCGACGACGGCGCTCGCCGGACGCTCGGAATCATGCACCCCGGTGACTACGAGTTCGAAACCGATTGCGAGGAACATCTTGATCTGTACGCGGGGCGACTCGAGGTCACGATCGACGGTGAAACCACCACCTACGAAGCCGGTGACAGCTTCATCGTCCCAGCGAACACGACATTCGACGTTTCGGTTTCCGATCTCGTCGATTACTGCTGTACGTACGAGTAGCCACCTCGCAGATTAGCGACCCTTGCTCCCCCAGCCGAAGGCCAGCCAGCCGCCGTCGGCATTGAGAATCTCGCCGGTCGTGTAGTGGTTCCCCTCGGCGAGAAACAACGCGACGTTCTGCATCTCGTCGAGCGTTCCGAATCGATCCAGGGGGACGCGGTGTTCGATGTGCGTATCGTCGTAGCCGTAGTACGGCCAGTTGTCCTCGTCGAGCATTTCGTCGTCGCCGCTTTCGCGCGTCTGCTCGTCCAGTTGGGTTTTGATAAACCCGGGTGCGAGTGCGTTGACCTGGATGTCGTGTTCAGCGAGTTCGACCGCGAGGTTCCGGGTGAGGTTGTTGACACCGCCCTTCGAGGCGTTATAGGGGGCTCGGCCCTGGATCCCGATCTTTCCAAATATACTGGAGATGTTGATGATCTGACCACCCGTTCCCTGGTCGATCATCCGTGTTCCGGCCGCTTGAGCGCCGTAAAATACGCCTGAGAGGTTGGTGTTAATGACGCTTTGCCAGTCCTCCGGATCCATCTCCATCGCGGGTTCGATCACGGAGATCCCTGCATTGTTGACCATGATGTCTATCGAACCGTACTCTTCGATCGCCGATTCGGCGAGTGCGTGGGCATCGTCGGGATTCGAGATGTCAGCCTCGACGGCGGTCGCGGTTCCACCGTTGGCGGTTATTTCATCGGCGGTTTCTTGTGCGCGTTCGAGCGCACGCGAGTTCGTGATGACGTTCGCACCCTCCTCGGCGAACTTGGTTGCGATCGCTGCGCCGATACCGCTACTTGAGCCGGTTACAACCGCTGTTTCGTCGGCTAATCTTTCGGACATACACGCTGATCATCTGAGGGATAGATTAAATCAGTTTTGCCAACCATCACTCATTTCGACTCGCCTCATCGGTAAGGTGTTCGGTCTCGCTGTATCGCTGATCGATCAGCAGTAATTGCACCATATGGGATAGACATTTATGATGCTACATCAATTGGGTCGGTATGGCAAACCAAACCCGGATCAAGTCCGCCGAAACCACGCTACGAATCATCGAAACGATCAAAACGCTAGACGGGGCGGGTGTTGCCGATATCGCTGCCGAACTCGGTCGCCCCACAAGTACGATTCACAACTACCTCCAGACGCTTGAAGCGAACGAATATCTGATCAAGGATGACAAAACGTATCGAGTGAGTCTCCGCTTTTTAGGGCTCGGAAAGCACATCGAAGATCGCCTCCAGATCCGCAAAATCGCCATGCCGGAGATCGACGAACTCGCCGATCGAACCGGTGAACTCGCGGGCTTGCTTGTCGAAGAGCACAACAAAGGCGTGTACGTGTATCTCCACAGCGGAGACAAAGCAGTGTATTTGGATGCACGGCCCGGAAAGCGGACGTACCTTCATCAGACCGGACTCGGCAAGGCGATCCTCTCGGAACTCAGTGAAGCGGAGGTCGATACGATAATCGACGAACACGGCCTCCCGAGAGCGACTCCTAACACGATCACTGACCGAGACCGGTTGATGACGGAACTCGCCGAAACCCGTGAGCGTGGGTATGCCATCGACCGTGGTGAGCGGGTCTCAGGTGTTAGGTGCATCGCCGTTCCGATCAATCCATCAGGTGAGAAGCCAGTCGGTGCGATCAGCGTCTCCGGTCCGAAAAGCCGCGTGAAAGGCGACTTTTTCGAACAGCAGTTGCCTGAACTGGTCACAGAAGCCGCTAACGTCATCGAGATAAACTACCGCTTCGCTTGAGGAGTGCTCCGTCGATACCCGTCATTTGATACCGCGCCACCACTGTCGAGTTCTCCACCATATGGGATCCGTGACTTTTAAGAACCGATCCGCCTGATATAATAGAAAATTTGCACTATCTGGGACAACAACGCACTATCTCGTATACACATGTGATGGACGTTAGAGTTCGGTTCTCATCTTGAGCGATGACGCGGCTTCCAGCGTATCTCAAACAGCATTATGCCTGTTAGTGAGACATCTATCGTATTAGCCAGGATGTGGTGGAAAATACTTCTAATTTATTATTTTTACAGCTTATTATTGTACATACTGCCATACTAAATGTTATTTAGACACAGTTATTTGTACAAAACATGATATCATCAGTATTTTACTCAATTCAAAAAATCAACGGTGATGCCAGTATTAACATACAACAATACGAAAGCAATAACTTACAGATAGTTGTCTATTTTTCTATTATATAACTTATATTGTATTTTTAGAAGATACTTTATTTGGGCCCGAACCGTATTACAACCAGTTATATAAATTATGGATGGCTTTTCCACGAATTCAACATATATATTTTTCTTTTTATATTATACTTTAACGTCACATATCTCATATATATAATTGTTCTCCCCCGGTAATAGACACTATTAGATCGTATGTTATCCAACGGATAACTATCGGAGTTATACTTGTCGTTCACTAACACACGACCGCATGTCTCAACAAGTACAGAAAGAACTCGATGTCGACAGGTACACGCTCGGACTCGTCGGTCCCGATCAGGAGTGGGCGGGCACGGTAGCCGATGGCGGGACGGTTCGAACGCACACGCCGCCGGCGTGTTGGGGGCCGATGATTACGCCGGAGTTCCGCGGCGGTCACGAGGTGACGCGTCCAATCAGAGTCGAGAACGCCGAACCGGGGGACGCGCTGGTCGTCCGAATCAAGAACGTCGAGGTGACGAGCGTCGCCACCAGCACGGGCAGCATGCGCGAGCGCGAAGGCGCGTTCGGCGACGACCCCTTCGTCGATCACGTCTGCCCGGAGTGTGGCACCGAGTGGCCGAAAAGCGTCGTCGAGGGGACCGGCGAGGAGTCGATTCGGTGTGCGGAGTGCGGCGCGAACGCGTCGTCGTTCGGCTTCGAGTTCGGCTACACCGTCGCCTTCGACGACGACCGATCCGTCGGAGTCACCGTCGGTCCGGAGGGGGCGTCCGATCTCGCAGAACGCGCCGACGACGCGATGGCCCTCCCCGAACACTCCCGCCAACATCCGATCCTCCTGTACAAGCCCGACGAGATTCCCGGGACGCTCGGTCGCCTCAGGCCGTTCATCGGCAATATCGGGACGACGCCGACGAGGGAGTTTCCCGACTCGCACAACGCCGGCGACTTCGGGCAGTTCCTGATCGGAGCCGATCACGACTGGGGACTGCCGGATGAGGCGGCACTCGAAGCCCGCACCGACGGGCACATGGACTCCAACGACGTTCGGGCCGGCGCGACGCTGATCTGTCCGGTCGAGATCGACGGTGCGGGGCTGTACGTCGGCGACCTCCACGCGAATCAGGGCGACGGCGAACTCTCCTTACACACGACCGACGTGAGCGGTCGGACGGAACTGGAGGTCGAGGTCGTCAAAGACGTCGGGCTCGACGGCCCACTGTTGCTGCCAAACGAGAGCGACCTCCCGCACATCGCGAAACCGTACACGGACGCCGAGCGCGAGGCCGGCGAAGCGCTCGCCGCCGAGTACGCCCTCGACGACCCCGGCGACGCCGCGCCGATCCAGTTCGTCGGCTCCGGCGCGACGATCAACGACGCGACGCAGAACGCCTTCGATCGCGCGTCGGCGCTGTTCGGGATGACCGAGGGCGAGGTCCGCGCCCGGTGTACGTTCACCGGCGGCGTCGAGGTCGCCCGGCTTCCGGGCGTCGTTCAGTTGTCAATGCTCGCGCCGATGGAACTGCTCGAGGGGTGCGGGCTCGACGGTGTCGTCCGTGAGCAGTACGGCCTGTAAGATCCGATCTCTGCGCCCTCACCGCTCGCCGCCCTGCATCGCGGGGAACAGCTGGATCCGGACGTCCGGCGGGTAGTCATCGTCGAGGCCAGCCCGCTCGCCGTCGACGAGGATCCGAACGCTGCTTCGTATCGACCTGGTCTCATCGAGCACGTCTCGCCGAGCCCGCGGATACGTGTCGAGAAAGCGTTCGAGCGCTTCGCCGACGGTTTCGACGCCCCCAGCGCCCGATTCCACCGGATCCAACTCGACGGTCTTCTCACCTGTCGCCGATCGAAGCTAGCCGTAGACGGTAATCTGCATGCCCGTCGATACGCCGCCGATGCCCAAGAAACGGACGGGTGCGACGTCCTCACTCGGTGCTTTCGCTCGAGACCGCCTCGCCGAGGCCGTCGACGGGGCGATCCGCGAGCATCTCGTCGACCGACGCCGGCAGTCCGAACTGGTAGCCGCTCGCGTCGGCGTCGTCACGCAGCTCCGTCCGACCGTGGTAGACCGAGACCGCCTTATCGAGGTGGAGTCTGACGGCCTCCAACAGCGTCTCGGCCTCCAGCGGTTGGCCGCGTCGCTCCAGTTCCTCGACGGAGGCGCCCGGCGGCGCGTTGAACGCGCGCTGGGCGATGACCGGTCCCTGATCGAGGTCCGTCGTCACGTAGTGGGCCGTGACACCCGCGATGCGGACACCCTCCTCTCTGGCCTGTCGGTACGGTTCCGCGCCGGGGAACGAGGGCAGAAGGGAGGGATGAATGTTGATGATCCGGTCCTCGTACCGGAAGACGACGTTCGGGCTGAGGATGCGCATGTAGCGCGCCAACACGATGAGGTCCGTGTCGTACTCGTCGAGGAGTTCGAGGAGTCGCTCCTCGTCCGGACTACCCTTCTCGTCGCCAACGTCGTGAAAGTCGACGCCGTAGTGGTCGGCCAGCGGTTCGAGGTCGTCGTGGTTGCCGATGATGACGCTGATGTCGGCCCCCAGTTTCCCGTCCGCCCACGCCTCGAAGAGCGCCTCGAGGCAGTGTGACTCCTTGGTGACGAGCACGGCGATAGTCTGGGTTTCGCGGTCGGCCGGGAACCGGACTTGGATGTCGACGCCCAACTCGTCGGCGAGATCCGAGAGCGCCTCGCGGAGTTCGTCTTGGGTGCAACTCATCTCGGCGGTGTCGACAGTCATCGTCATCCGGAATACCCGGTCGCGAACCGCCTGATCGAGGTCCTCGATGTTGATGTCGCGCTCGAAGAGCAGCGTCGTGACGCGGGCGATGAGTCCGGTCGAGTCCTCGCCGACGACCGTGATCTCGGTGTACTCTCGGCTCATCGCCGCCACCTCCGGGGCGTTTCGACGGGGTGAGTCATACTACCGATTGGGGGGCGGGGTTTCAAAAGGGCGACGTTCCACGTCGGCGCGGACACGTTCAGGACAGCGGTTGCGTCGTCGGTTCGATTGAGGCTTTCAGATCCGGTTTTCACGGCCGGGATCGACGTCGATGGCGTCGACCGGACAGACGTCGACACAGAGCATACAGTCGATACACTGCGCCTCGTTCGTGGGGTTGGCCTTGATTTCACTTTCGGGATGGCCCGGGGTATTAACCCACTCGAACACGTCGACCGGACAGTCCTCCAGACAGGCCCCGTCGGCGAGACAGATATCGAAATCGACGGCGACGTGCGTACCCCGAATGCCGAGCTCTTCGGGCGGGTTCGTCGGTCCCCAGACGTCGACGCCCTGCTCTTGGCCCTCGTTTTCGCGATTCTCCTCGAAGTTCGGATCGATACCCATTCTACTCGTATCAGAGTCGCTATTGAGTTAAATACTTGCCCGAACGAATCGGTGGTGTTCAGAGACGCTGATTCCACGCGAACGTGAACGATCGGCGCCGCTCGTCGGCATTTTCTGCTTCGACGTTGACAAACTCGTTTGAGAAACAGAAAAATATAATTTCCCCGTCATAAAATGTATATCCGGGACTTTCCGGTCCCCACGTCGTTCGCATCTGAAATCGAGGCCGTGTCGAGCACAAGCAGCTTGGAGCATCGGTGCCCCACCAACGAGGACCGCGGCGTCATCGACATCGCGTTTCTCGCGTAGCTCGGAGAAGAGCGCGTGAGCAAAACGGTCGCTCTTACCCGCTCGACTTTGCGTGGAGCAAGTCGTTTGATTCAGGATCAACAGCAGCGCACTGCCAGCACTGCTCGTCGTTACGTTTGATCACGGTCCCGTCGGCCGCGACGTGATCCACGTCTCGTCCACCCTTGGGCTGTAGGTCGACCTCGTGAACCGAAGCGTGGGCAGTGAATCGCTCGCTCCAAACCATATCTCTCAGGGATAGAGACTATATTCGAAAGTGATATCCAAGCGAAGTGTTCCCGTTCGTGGCGTGGTTCGACGACCATCCGGCCGTGGGACGCGGTAATCACCCCCCGTGAGAATCGCCCACCAAATTGGTATCGACGCAGCGCGACTCTCGGCTATGTCACGACAGAGCGGCCGAACGATACTCGGCGTGATCGCACTCGTGATCCTCGCGTTCGTCATCGCCGTCGCCGCCGGTATCGTCTTTCTCGTCCCGATGTTCGTGTTGGGATACGATATCGACTCGACGCCGGTACTCGTGGGCTCGACGGCGGCCGGACAACTCGGCTTCTTCGCCGTCGCGTACGGATACGCTCGGTACCGGGACGTGACGGTGTCGATCGAGATACCATCGAGACGCGACCTTGGCTACGTCGGTGTGGGGACGATCGTCGCGCTGTTCGTCGCGATCGGACTCTCGTACGTCCTGTCGGTGTTGGACCTCGTTCCCGGGTCGGTCATCGAGGACGTCGGCGTTCGGGATCCGACGTTCTTTCTCGCACTCGCCGTCCTTTCGGTGATACTGGTCGCTCCGGTCGAGGAATTTCTCTTTCGCGGCGTCATTCAGGGACGACTGCGCGGCCAGTTCGGCCCGCTTTCGGCGATCGTCGGATCGAGCCTCCTGTTCGGCGCGATGCACCTGAGCAACTACACCGGTTCGATCCTCCCGATCGTTTCGGGTGCGCTGTTGATCTCCGCCGTCGGTGTGGTCTTCGGCACTCTCTACGAGCGGACGGGTAACCTCGCGGTACCCACCCTCGTTCACGCGATATACAACGTCATCCTGCTGACGATCAGCTATCTGGCGCTCGTATACGGGTGATCTCGTCGAAAGACCTACAGTCCCGAGACGAACTCGCGGAGCTCGCGATTGAACCGTTCCGGGCGTTCCCAGAAGGGCGAGTGGCCCGTTTCTGGGTAAACGGAGGTCGTCGCGTCGTCGATCAGTTCCGCGTGTTCGCGCCCGGCATCGGGGAGGACGATCGTGTCCTCCTCACCGTGGGTGATGAGCACCGGTACATCGATCGCCCGCAGATCGTCGTCGTGAGTGACCGTCCGCCTGTGGAGCCCTGTACGGACGTATGGCGGGACGATCACGTTGAATCCGAGCATGAAGTACAGGTCCCGCGGCGACGGATCGCCGTACACACACCGTCCGACGAACGTTTCGAGTGTCTCGGCGCTCGTGATCGCGTCCTCGGATTCGAAGCCCGGAACGCACTCGATGAAGTCCTCGCCGATGACGGCCGTCGCGTCCTCGGTGCCGATCTTCGAAATCGCGCCGACGTAGTTGATGCCGGCGATGTGCTCGTCGCCGTAGGATTCGAGGTAATCGGAGATGATCAATCCGCCATAGGACCAGCCGACCAACACCGGCTCGTCGAGATCGAGCGTCTCGATGACGCCCTGCACGTCGTCGGCCCACAGCGCCGAGTCGTCGTAGGCGTCCTCGGGTTTTTCCGAGTCGCCGTGGCCCCGATCGTCCATCGCGACGAGTCGAAAGTCGTCGGTGAGATCCGACTCCAGCTGTTTGAGCCACGACAGCCGCGATTGGGTGTAGCCATGAATGAAGAGGATCGGTCTGCCGTCCCGATTTCCCGTCTCCACGACGTTGAGTTCGATTCCGCCCCCGCCGATGACCGTACGCTGATCCATGGCATGAATCGTACGCGGAGTCTCGAAATAAGTGCTGCCCTCCCGACGGGGTGGATCGCCGAGACCCCTGTGACTCATACCCACAGCGTCCGTATCGGTACCATGAGCGGATCGGAGTCGAGCGAAACGCCCCCGCCGTCGGGAAACGTCGTCAGACGCCTTTACACAGTCTACGCCGCCGGGAACCGTCGGTACGCAGTGCTCGGGATGATCGCTACGCTCGTCGGGCGTGCGCTCGGTCTCGTCCCCGCGTTCGTCATCGGACTGGCGGTGGATGCCATCTTTTTCGCCGAGCGGCCGTACGAACTGCCGTTGGTCCCCGCCGAATGGATCCCGTCGACGTCGATCGAGCAGCTCTATTTTTCGATCGCGATCCTCCTCGTCGCGACCGCCGGCGGCGCGATCGCCTCCTGGTTCGAAGATTGGGGGTGGAGCGTCTTCGCACAGCGCGTCCAGCGCTCGCTCCGCGTGGACGCCTACGAGCGCCTGCAGGCACAGGAGCTCGCGTACTTTACCCGTCGACGGACGGGCGATCTGATGAGCGTCCTGAACAACGACATCACCGCCATGGAGACGTTTCTCGAAGACGGGCTCAGCGCTTCCGTCTGGATCTTCGCGACGGTCGTCGGTATCGGGGCGATATTGGTCAGCCTCGATCCGACGCTGACTGCGATCACGCTGTTGCCGATCCCCGTCCTGGCCGCGTTCACGCTGCTTTTCACGCGCATCATCGAACCCCGCTATCTGAGCGTCCGCGAGGAGGTCGGTGACCTCAACGCGCGGCTGGAAAACAGCGTCAGCGGCATCGAGGTGATCAAGACACAGGGCGCGGAGTCCTTCGAGACCGACCGCGTTCGCGAGGCCTCTGAGAACTACTTGCGGGCCACGCTCGCGGCGATCAGAGTTCGGATCACCTACTTCCCGGGGCTCAAC
Source organism: Natronomonas sp. (assembly GCF_046483325.1). Classification (GTDB taxonomy): domain Archaea; phylum Halobacteriota; class Halobacteria; order Halobacteriales; family Haloarculaceae; genus Natronomonas. Next base: position 59,250 of record NZ_JAWODL010000031.1, read on the forward strand.
GTCATCTCCGGGGCCGGCTTCGCGCTCACCTTCTTCGTCGGCGGAATGTGGGTTCTCGGGGCCTCGCCGTTCGGTCTCTCGGGCACCCTCACGCCCGGTGCGTTCGTGACGTTCGTGATCTACGCCCAGCAGTTCGTCTGGCCGATCATCCGGCTTGGGGACGTCGTCGACGACTACGAGCGCGCGAAGGCGGCCGGGAGACGCATCGACGACGTGATGACCCGAACACCGGCGGTCCGTGATCGCCCCGACGCCGACCCACTCCTCGTCACCGACGGGGCCGTCTCCCTCGAGCGCGTCACGTTCGCGTACGGCGAGGTTGCGGTGCTTCGGGACATCGACGTTGCGATCGACGGCGGGACCACCGTCGGGGTCGTCGGTCCGACCGGGGCTGGGAAGTCAACGCTGTTGAAACTGCTCCCGCGGCTGTACGACGCCGAAGACGGTGTCGTCCGTATCGATGGTCAGGACGTCCGGGACGTGACGCTACCGAGTCTGCGGCGCTCGATCGGCTACGTCAGCCAAGAGCCGTTTCTCTTTTTCGGCTCGGTTCGCGAGAACATCCGCTATGGAACCTTCGACGCGACTGATGACGATATCGAACGCGCCGCACGGCGGGCGCAGGCCCACGAGTTCATCGAGAACCTGCCGGAGGGCTACGACACCGTCGTCGGCGAACGCGGCGTGAAGCTCTCGGGCGGGCAACGGCAGCGGATCGTCGTCGCGCGAACGATGCTGAAAGATCCCGACATCTTGATCCTCGACGAGGCCACGAGCGCGGTCGACACCGAGACCGAGGCGCTGATTCAGGCGAGTCTCGGGACGTTCACCCGCGATCGGACGACGTTCGTCATCGCCCACCGACTGTCGACGGTCAGAAACGCCGACAGAATCCTCGTTCTCGACGAGGGAACGATCGTCGAGGACGGGACCCACCAGGAACTGCTGGCTGGGGACGGGTTGTACGCGAATCTCTGGCGGGTGCAAGTCGGCGACATCGGTTCGCTGCCGCGGGAGTTCCTCGAGCGGGCCCTACGTCGGCAGGCGCGCATCGACAGCGGGGACGACGATCGCTGAACGCCGGTTTCGATCAGCTTTCGCCGGGCGGCGAGAGCGTTCGACCGAACTCGTCGAACTCCTCGAACGATTCGGGGAACTCCTTCGGCAGGCGCCGGCTTTCGCGGTTGTCGACGAGCGGTCCGAGATCGTCGGCGACGGGCTCCCACCCGGGCTTGATCTTGACGCTCTTTGCGGGTGAGCCGGCCGCGATGTGGTGGGCCGGCACGTCACCGAGGGTCGTGGCGCCCGAGCCGACCATGGCGTTCTTTCCGATCCGACAACCCGCGCTGATCATCGCACCGTACCCGAGTCGGACGTCGTCTTCGAGGATCGTCTCGTAGTTCGTCACGTCGGTCTGGTCGACGGTGTCGTGTGCGTGCGTGTGGACGTGAGCCCGGTCGGCGATCGAGACGCGGTCACCGATCGATAGCGTTCCGCGATCGTCGAGTAGCACGTCGTTGTGAACGACGACGCCGTCGCCCATCTCGATATTGTTCCCGCACTGGATCTTGATGCCGCCGAACAGCCTGAGGTCGTCGCCCGCCTCCGCGAACAGGTGGTTCGCGAGAACCTGCCGAAACGGGAGCGCGAACGCGAGGTCGTTCGAAAGCGGCGACTGATCGAACCCGTTCCAAAGATAGCGGATACACTTGGCCTCACGCAGCGCCGATAGCTCCTGTTCGGCCCAGTGTTCGGTCTCGATGAGCGCGTTTCGCGGATCGTAGCTCCGGACTCGCATACGGGTCATCGGTGATAGCGATTCGCCGTTTCTGTATCGGTCGAACGCGTCCGCGTCGCCGAACAGATCGGCGAGGATCTCTCCCACCGCGTCGGCCGTGTCGTCCCCCGAAAGCCGGTCGTCCACGTATTCGATGGTTTCGTCGATCGACGCCCGTACGGCCGGCGGGACATCGACGTGGCGTTTCGTCATGGTGCTATCACATCCACTGCGATTGTCACGTTTGGCGTCTGTATCCAAACGTTTGTACAACATATTTCGACCAATATTTTCATATCCATAAATTTGGTCGACATATAATAACTTTTTGGGATCAAACATACACGATAGATGGTTCTACTCGCCGTTTCGTGTTCGAATACCACTCTACGTCAATAGTCCCCGTTCATCGCCTGGAGCAGTCGTTCATCGAAGGTCTCGAAGTCGGGTTCGCTCGACTCGCCGGTTTCCATCTGACTGACCGGGATCTGGCCGCCCGCCATTCGGGCGTGCCCGCCGGCGCTCGCCGTCTCGATGTGGCTCACGGTCCGTTGGAGCGCCTCGCCCATGTGGACCCGATCGTCTTTCGAGCGCGCGGAGACGTGGACCGTCCCGTTGTTGACGCCATAGATGACGACTGCGGTCGTCCCTTCGAGTCGCATGAGTTCTTCGACCGCTTGCGAGAGCGCATCGACCGTTCCGACCTCGCCGACGTTACAGATCCCGAACGATCCCTCGACGCGCACGTTATTGATCGCGGTCGCTTTCACCCGCAACACGTCGTGAGAGATCTCGGGCGTGGCGATCCGGTGGAGCAGGTCCTCGTCGATGGCCGGAAACAGCGTCGCACAGATCGCGAAATCGTGTTTGGTACAGCCCCGAGTCAGGTTCTTCGTGTCGGATTGGATCCCGTACGTGAGTCCGGTGGCGAGTTGGCAGTCGACGACGAACGTCTCCTCGTCGCCTCCCTTGGACGGTTCGAAGACGGCGTCGAGGTCGCTGAGGTACTCGGTAAGTATCGACGCGGCCGCACCGTACTCCTCACGGACGTCGGTGAACTCGTCGCCCGTCCCGTTCCCAGGGTGGTGATCGATGACGGCGATCGGTTCGATCCGCTCGGAATCGACGAACCCGCGTGCCGTGTTGTGGTCGACGAGGACGATCCCCTCCGGATGTGCGATGTCCGAGGCCGCTTCGATCCGATCACACTCGAAGCCGAGCACCGTCCGAAACGCCCGGTTCTCCGGCCGACGGATCTGTCCCGAGTACTGGATCTTCGCGTCGGTCCCGGTCCGCTCGGCGATCGTCTTCACGGCCATCGCAGAGGCCATCGCGTCCGGGTCTGGGTTCGGGTGCAGCAAAATCGTGATCGCGTCGTATTCCTCCAGGAGGTGTCGAAACACCACGCCCGCCGGCCGTCGAAGCCGTCGGACCAACCGATACAGGCCGTACAACGCGATGAACCCGATGGCGGCGACCAGGGGGTACAAAAGCGGCTCCCCGACGAGCCCGTCGATCCCCGGTCGGGTCGGACCGAACTGCGACACAGCGCCGGCGCCGTATCGACTCACAGCCGAGAGGGCCGACGCCCACTCGGCCCCGAACGCCGTGGTTGCGTGGTCCGTTCGCATTGGTGCTATGCTATTCACAAGTTCCGATAAAAACCTTCGTGACCGTTCGCGCGCCGCCGGGGCCGAACGGCTGATTTCCCGGTTCCCCCTCTAATCGGTCCCCTCCGGACACGATATATGTACACGCTAACGGATAGACTGGGCCACGATGGCACACCTCCCGACGATCGGGGACACGCTGGGAGCAAACCGTTGCCCGACACCCCGAAAACGACGCGAGCGCCCATCGTCGAACGGGGTAACGGTGGACCTACCTGGAGTTCGGCGATCGGGTCAATCGGCCGGCGACCCCGTCGCTCGAGTTGGATGTCGAGAAGGGTGATCGTGTCGCGACCGTACTGCAAAACGGTGCGGAGATGGCCGTCCCGGTGTGCGCCCGTGCGGAGGTCGATGCCGCGTTCACGCCGCTGAACTTCCGGCTGCCTGCCGACGGGATCGAGTGGTACTACACGGGCGATTTGGGGTACATCGACGAGGACGGCTACCTCTTTGTGATCGATCGGAAGGACGACATGAGACTCCCGGGCGGCGAGAGCGTCTACTCGCCGGAGGTCGAGAACGCGCCGTACTCACACGAATCGGTCGAGGAGGTCGCAGTCGTCGGCGAACCCGACGCGACGAGACGTGGGGCGAACTGATAGTCGCCCACGTCGTCGGTGACGAGGACCTTTCGGCCGACGAGTTGGAGGCGTACTCGCTCGAAGCGACGCCGTCGCCGAGTTCAGGCGACCGCGAAAGAACTACTTCGTCGACGATCTACCGAAGCCGCCGAGCGGCACGGTCCAGACGTATAACCTGCGGGATAGCGAGGCTGATCTCGACCCAGACGTCGAGGACGTGTAGGCGACGCCGGCTTCAGCTCCCGGTCCCCTCTTGTCCGTTGTTGTCGCTTTGGCTGTCACTGCCGCTCTGGGCGCTGTTAGCGTCTCCGCCGTTATCGCCGCCCGTTTGGTCACCCTCCGTGGGGCTCGCTTCTTCTCCGCCCGTATTCGTTGTCTCACTTTCATCCGGGGATTCCTGTTCATTCCCATCGGGTGAGGGTATATCCACCGGAAACGGACACTCGCCGTTGCTGATGTCGGAGACCGTTATCCGAGTGCTAACGCCGTTCGCCGAAACGGTCGCCGTGACTTCGCTCGGGGCTGATCTGACGGGGACGGTGATTCGCTCGTGTCCTCTGGGTTCGATCGTCGCGGGGTACGGTCGATCGTGTACGACCGTTCCATCGACGGTGAGTTCCCGAACGGTGAGCTCCGCTCCGAGACGGTTCGTGATCTCGATGCCGACCGGTGTGACGCGATTCTCTGGCCCGTCTTCGCTTTCCGGACCGTTCCCGTCTTCTCCACCGTTTGCTCGTTCTTGCTGTGGTGGCGTGTTCGGAATATAACACGCCTGGAGGCCGACCGCCGCCCGGTCGTCGTCGACGATCTGAATCGAGGTGTTCCGATCGAGTTCCGACGCGCTAAACCCGCCGGTTGCGACGAGCGCGAACGCCAGTGCGAGCACGAACACTCCCGTAGTGATCTGTTTGTACGTCATCTTTTCGAGGGCTCACATCGTCCGTCGAGTCGGATGCTGTTCGTCAGCGTGTCGACCGCATGGATGATGGCGACGACCACGAACGCCGCGAGGACGACACCGGCGATGGTTCCACCGGAGCCGCCGCCGAGCGGCGAGATCTCGAACCAGTGGGCACCGATCACGACGGCCGCGGCGACCGAGACCCCGAGATAGCAGGTGTGCCACGGGATCGCGGATCCAGGGGTGTATTGGAGGTAGCGCTGCGCGTCGCGCGCCGCTGTTTCGAGCCCGATCCGGTTCGTTTCGGGATCGTACGTGATCATCCCGGCGTCGTCGAGTTTCGGCAGGTGCGTCTGTCGAAGTGCGTTGTAGACGCGCTTGCGTTCCACGGGGGTGCTCTCTCTCGGCGCCGCGTCGGCCTCCAACGCAGTGACGTACTCGACGAGCTCACCGAGTTCGAACGGTCCATCCCCCTCGTTTTGCTGTAGATACTCGATGATACACTGGCGACGCCGGTTGCGTAACACGTCGAATATGTCCTGACGTGAGGGTCGCCCCGTGCCCTCGGCTATCGCTCCGATCGTCCCCTCCCGAATCGAGCGTGTTTTCGAATTCATGGTCCTCTCCATCGTTCGCCAGATACCGTGGCGTCGATACGTCGGTGAACAGGCGCTGTGGGTAAAGGTAATCACAGCTTGCGCGCTGGAGGTCGGACCTAGGGAGTCGATAACCGGCCTCGGATCGGTGTCGCCCTTCGGTGGCCCTCCGAGGCACACCGGTCATGCTCGACGCTCGAGCTCTCGACTCCCTGCGTCGACCGTGGAAAAAGGTGAACGGAGCGTGTTCGATCCCGTTCGAGGTATCTTAGAGGTCGTCTTCGGTGAAGTCGTCGTGGCTGCCCGCTCGAACCACGATCTCACCGCTGAGGTCCGTCTCGTCGGGATCGACGTCGTCGACGTTCACGAGGATGGTGACGTACGCGCTGCTCCCTGATTTGAGATCGGCCGACCACTCCGCGTCGTCGGTGAACAGGATGCTTCCGTCGCGGTCTTTGTCCGCGGCCGTCGCGAGTTCCTCTCTCGTCTCCGCGGAGGGTGCGTTGTCGTCGTCGGTGACCGCGACCATGTATATGGTGGTGTCGCCGTCGAGGGCGTCGTGATCGCTATCCGGCACGTAGGTGAGCTCGACGGCTCGATCCTCGCCGGACTGGTTCATGAGTTTGAACGCGTACTCCTCGCTGATCGGGGTCGTCGTGTCGAGCGCGATCTGGTCGACCGTCGGCACGTTGGAACTGCCGTCGAGGAGCCAGTGGAGATCCTCGACCTCGCCGAGTCCGCCGACCTGGTAGGTGGAGTTGGGGTTGACGCCGTCGCCGCCGCCGTCGATGTCGAAGTTGATCGCGAGCTGTCCGTCGTCAGTGCCGCTGACGAGGTCGGTGCTGCCGGCCTCGAGGCCGATGAGCGCGTTCTCGTCGGCGACGACGTTGATGTTTGCTTCGCGTCCGTCCGCCTGCATGGCGGTGAACGCGCCGGTTCCGACGGAGGCGGCCGCGCCGGATGCGAGCGCCCCCATGCCGATTACGAATTTGCGTCGTTGCATTAGTGTTCTCTCCGTTGAGTGCGTCCCCATCC
>NZ_JAWODL010000005.1:0-8684 GCF_046483325.1 Natronomonas sp.
GAAAAGAATCGGGGTTTTGTGCCGCCAGCAGTGCGGGTAGCTGTGCTCGTAGGGGGCATGGTGGATCAGCGCGCCCTCGGCCTCCAGCCGCTGGACGATTGCCCGGTTTGCCGTAAAAGCGAACTGCCCGCCGGCCACCGATCCTGGGAAGAGGGTCGCCGCGTGTCGGTCGGTGATCTGTCAGTCTGATGGTCTTCTACTCCTACTCGCCGCTTCGCTCGTGAGGCGTCGGGTCGACAAAATCTCCCGACTCGAACCTGATGGGCGACGGTTCTTCGACGACGCGCAGGTCGTCTCGCCCTCTGGCTTCCGCCACCAGTGCGGTCGAGGCGTACAGCCGATCCAGCCGCATCGTATCGGTCGCTCGGAGGACGCGAACGGTCTCCGGATCGACGATCCCGATCGTCGAGAGCGCCGCGGTGAGCCCGGCCCGGTCGGTCTCGACGGTCGGGGGCAGTCGAACGCCCCGCGTGGTGCTCGCCGTCAGGGCGTTGATCAGCGTCGTCGACATCTCGACCTCCGCTAAGAGGTCTCCGTGGACGAAGTCAGCCGATCCCATCCCCATCGCGTTGCCGTGCGTCGTCTCCGTGAGCCCGCGCGTGTAGATCCGCTTGATCTCCGGGCTGTCCGGTTCGGGCTCGTGGATCGCGAACGGACGCCGGCCGATGACGTTCGTGTCCATCCCCTGACCGCTCGCGTCCTTGCCCTGTCGGTCCAACACCAACACGTCGAGCTCCTCGAACGGCACCGTTGGCATGATCCGGTAGGCGGTTTCGAGAAGCTTCCGTTCGCGATCGAGAAAGCCCTCCGGTGGAATTCCCTCGATGCATGCCGTGTCGTCGCGTTGGTCTTCGAGGATTGCGACGCCGCCGGCCACCGACAGCTCCTCGAGCAGTTGAGCGGCGATCTCGGGGAGCATATGGCGAAGCGACCAATCGACCGCCCAGTCGTGTGCGATCTTCGCGCCGCGCTGTTTGCCGACGCCGATGACGAGCATTTTCGAGAGGCCGCTCTCGACGCGTCCGTCGAAGTCGGTGTGCGGCTTGATTCGGTTGATCGGGACGATCGCGTCCGCCGCCACGGCGTTGGCGTCCGCGACGACCGGGACGTCCCGTTCGGCCGTTCGACCGACCTCGACCACCTCCATGCTCGATCGGATTTCACAGCCGATCGTCGATTCCGTGACGCCCAGATCGGCCAACATCCCACGCTGCCCCTCCGCCGTCGCGCCGCCGTGGCTCCCCATCACCGGGAACGCGAAGGGATCGTACCCCAACTGGCTCGCCCGGTCGACGACACCAGCGACGATCGTCGGGAGGTTCGCGATGCCGCGGCTGCCGACCCCGAACGCGACCTCGCCGCCGTCGGGTACGCCGTCGAGCGCCAGCGATTCGAACGCGTCCCCGGCCTCGGTTGCGATCTCCGCATTCGGGATCGGATCGGTCTCCCACACCTGCTCTATGACCCCCATCTCCGGAAACGGCGTCCCGCCGCACGTCTCCCGGATCGCCGCCTCCGAGACCGCCAGCGATCGCCGTGTCTCGTTCGCGTCCATACCGGCGGGTGGGACGCCTCGCATAAATATACGCGTCCGCACCCGGTCGAGAAAGTGTAGGTATGTGGTCTTATAAATGGGCCGAGTACGGTCCGACTGAAATATCCCGAACAACTGTGTTCATGTTAAAGGAGGCTTTTCAGGGGTCAATGGGTGAAGATGGCATCCGCTATCTGTGTGATGTACGATGAAATCACGTTATATATGATTTTATCTCGGTTCGCGGTGGGCGCGCCGAGCGTTTCGTTCTCGCGCTCCGAGCGCATCTGGAATTTGATATATCGATATAAACTTTATAACTTATCCGACCGAACTATGACTGTCGGGGACGATCCACCGCTGTGGACGTTGAAATACTCCTCTTCGACGGATACGACGAACTCGACGCGATCGGGCCGTACGAGGTGTTCCGAATCGCCGCACACCGAGACGACGGGATCGACGCCTCGCTCGTGACGCGCGAGCCGACCGACCTGGTCGAGGCGCGAAGCGGGCTCCGCGTCGAACCGGACGGCGTCGTCTCGGCGTCGCCCGAGATGCTGTTGGTTCCCGGCGGCGGCTGGAACGATCACGACGGGCCGGGCGTCCGCCGCGAGCACGATCGCGGCGACATCCCCGAACTGGTGGCCGACCGATTCGAGTCGGGGACGACGCTCGCGTCGGTCTGTACCGGCTCGCTGTTACTCGCCGCCGCGGGCGTCCTCGAGGGCCGACCCGCCGCGACGCACCACACCGCACACGAGGACTTCCGCGAGATGGGTATCGACCTCCGCGAGGAGCGGTTCGTCGACGACGGTCGGGTGCTCACGGCCAGCGGGATCACCTCGGGGTTCGACCTCGCGCTTCACATCGTCGAACGCGAGTGCGGCGGGGCGGTCGCCGAGGCGGTCGCGAAAGAGTTGGAGTACGAACGAGCGATTTAGGGGGCTGCCCGTCCGACGGACACCCGTGCGGATCGAAAACACCTACATCGGGGTCGACGGCGTCGGGGAAACCACCGAGCGGAGTCTGTGGGAATGCGGCGCGCTCACTTGGTCGGAGTTCGACCGGACGCTGTGCGGGAGTCGGACGGCGGATCGGATCGAGGCGTTCATTGAACGGGCGCGCCCACGGTTGAACGACGGCGACTCGGCGTTTTTCGAGTCGGTCCTCCCCTCGAACGAGCGGTGGCGACTGTACGAGAACTTCCGCGAGGAGGCGTGCTTTTTCGACATCGAGACGACCGGGCTGAACCACACGAACGACGTCGTGACCTGCGTCAGCGCACACCGCGGCGGCGAGACGGAGACGCTCGTTCGCGGCGACGACCTGACCCGCGAGAACCTCGCCGAACTGCTCGATGCACCCTTGCTCGTCACGTTCAACGGCGCGCGCTTCGACGTTCCGTTCCTCGAAACGTCCTTCGACGTGGAGCTCGACCGCCCGCATCTCGATCTGATGTACCCCTGTAAACGCGCCGGGTTGACCGGCGGGCTGAAGGCGATCGAACCCGAGGTCGGCGTCGAGCGGGATCGGCCAGACATCTCCGGGAGAGATGCCGTCCGCCTCTGGCACGAACACGAACGCGGCGTCGACGGTTCGCTCGAAACGCTCGTCTCGTACAATCGCGAGGACACGGTGAACCTGCTGACGGTCGCCGACGAGACGGTCGACCGACTGGGTCGGGAACTCCTTCCGTAGGGCACAACCGCTTTGTCCGTCGACGTTTCAGGGAGAGTATGGACTGGCGGCTCATCCCCGAGGAACGACTCCGCGGCCCGCTGTCGATGGCTTTCGACGAGGTCGCCGCCGAGACGGTCGCCTCCGGCGGCCCGGCGACGGTTCGGCTCTACCGGTGGACGCCGAGCACGGTCTCGTTGGGCTACGGCAACGACGCCTCGATCGTCGATTGGGACCACTGCGCGGACGCGGACATCGACGTGACGCGCCGACAGACCGGTGGGGGGGCGATCTACCACGACTCGTTCGGCGACGTCGCCTACTCGATCATCGCGCCGAAGTCGGCGTTCCCCGGCGACGTCACGGAGAGTTACTGTGAGCTCTTGTCCCCCGTGTTGGCCGCCTTCGACGCCGTTGGGGCCGGTATCGGGTTTGCGACCGAGGGCTCCGAAGCGCTGTGGACCCCCGTCTGCTACCTCCGAGCACTCGACCCGGCCCACGACCTCGTTGCTCCCGACGGTCGAAAGATCGCCGGCAACGCCCAGTACCGCACCCGCGATGCGATCGTCCAGCACGGATCGTTGACGTTCGGCTCCGACCCGGAGCGCCGTCTCGCCCCGTTCGTCGATCCGCCGCTGTCTGCCGCCGAGTTCGCGAATCGAGTGTGCGGTCTGACCGACATCCCGGGCGTGGACGCCGACCGGCCGGCCTTCGTCGAGCGGCTCGAAACTGAACTCTCCGCGTGGGGCGACGCCGAACCGGGCGCGTGGACCGACGACGAGCGAGATCGCGCTGCCGCCCTCTGTGAGCGCAAATACGACAACGACCGGTGGGTGCGCGATCGCGCCGATTCGACGGTGTGACCCGGGTCGAGTCGACCCTCGCCCACACGATCCGAAGCCCCTATTGGCTCGCTCCCCCCATCCGGTAGCATGCTACGGATCGGGGCTCACACCTCCATCGCCGGAGGCGTCCACAATGCGGTCGAAGAGCAACTCGAGTACGACGGCAACTGCGGGCAGATCTTCAGTCACTCCCCACAGGTGTGGCGCGAGCCGAGCATCGGCGAGGCGGACGCCGAACGGTTCCGCGAGCGCTCGATCGAGAACGACGTCGGCCCGTGGGTCATCCACACCTCCTATCTGGTCAACCTCTGTACGCCGAAGGACGACCTCCGGGAGAAATCCGTCGCCTCGATGCAGGTCGAACTCGACGCGGCCGACCTGTTGGACATCCCCTACGTCAACGTCCACTTGGGCGCGCACACGGGCGCGGGCGTCGAGGGCGGCCTCGACAACGCCGCCTCGGCGCTCGAGGAGCTCGAAGTCCCCGACGACGTGACGATCCTCATCGAATCCGACGCCGGCAGCGGGACGAAACTCGGCGGCACGTTCGAGGAGCTCGCCGGCGTCCTCGATCGCTGTGCGCTGGATCTCGGTATCTGTCTCGACACCGCGCACCTGTTCGGTGCGGGCTACGACATCTCGACGCCCGAGGGCGTCGACGAGACGTTCGCCGAGTTCGACGATATCGTCGGCCTCGACGCGCTCGAGTACGTCCACCTCAACGACTCGAAACACGAGTGCGGGACGAACAAGGACGAACACGCCCACGTCGGTGAGGGGCTGATCGGCGAGGCCGGGATGCGCGCATTCGTCACCCACGACGCCGTCTCGGACGTTCCGTTCGTCCTGGAGACGCCGACGGAGAACGGGAAGTCGTTCGCGTGGAACGTCGAGCGGGTCCGAGAACTTCACGGCGAGTAGCCCGCCGACCGCGGACGCGGCGCTTTTATTCGCGACCCTCCAACGACGCTCAATGCGGCACTTCGACGCCGAGTACCTGCGGGAGACGCGCCGAGGCATGTGGGCCGACAGCCGCGACGCCCTCGCCGATCTCGATCTCGAATCCTGTGATCGGGTCCTTGACGTCGGCTGCGGCGAGGGTGCCCTGACGCGGGTGCTCCGCGAAGAGTGTCCGGGCGAGGTGATCGGCTGCGATCGCGACGCGGCGTTGCTCGCCGAACTCGACGGCCCGACGATACGCGGCGATGCGTACGACCTCCCGTTCGTCGACGGGAGCGTCGACCTCGTCGTTTGCCAGGCGCTGTTGATCAACCTCTCCGACCCAGAGCGGGCGGTCCGGGAGTTCGCGCGCGTCGCGTCCGGTCGTGTCGCCTGCATCGAACCCGACAACGGGGCCGTGAGCGTCGAATCGACCGTCGAGGCCGAGCGGGATCTCGCCCGGCGTGCCCGTCGCAGATACCTCGACGGCGTCGAAACCGACGTCGAACTTGGTGCCGACGCCGCCACAGTCCTCGGGGAGACCGGGCTCTCGAACGTGCGGACGCGGCGATACGAACAGACGCTCGTCGTTGAACCGCCGTACAGCGACGCTGACCTCGAAGCGGCCGGCCGGAAGGCGAGCGGAGCGGGCCTACGCGCGCGTCGGGAGACGATGGTCGGCACCGAGGAGGCGCTCGATTCGCTCCGCGCGGAGTGGCGCACGATGGGGCGGGACGCGATCGGACAGCTCCAACGTGGCGAGTATCGCCGGACCGAGACGGTTCCGTTCTACGTCGCCGTCGGGGACGTCTGATCTGTCGCTGGCCGGATCGGCGTTCACAGCCCGAACGCGTCGAGATCGATCCCCGCGACGAGTTCTGCGGCCCGATCGTACGGCGATCCCCGGTCGCCCCCCGCCTCGGGTCGAGACCGTCCCGCCGCCGCGTAAACCGATTCGACGAACGCCTCGCGGGCGATCCGGTTCTCGAAGAGGCCGTGCAAGTAGGTCCCGAGCACGTCGCCGTCGGCCGCCCCCCCATCGTCGAACGGGCGGTCGAGATCGGCGAGACGTTCGCTGTCGCCCATGTGGATCTCGTAGCCGGTGACGGTACCCGACGCGCCCCGCAAGGGACCACAGCCGTCGAGATGCCGCTCGACGGCCTCGACGGTCTTTTCGGGGCTGAAGAGGGTCTCGATCGGCAGTACGCCAGCCCCTTCTATCGTCTCGACGTCGCCCGTCCCCTCGACTTCCGCGCCCAGCAACCGTTCGCCGAGCAGTTGATACCCGCCGCAGAGGCCGACGATCGGCCCCTCGAACGTTCGGAGCTCCTCGTAGAGTCCGGCTTCGCGCGCGGCGATGGCGTCGTCGACGGTGTTCTTCGTTCCGGTGAGCACCACGGCGTCGGCGTCGAGCGGCGCATCGAGCGGGACGAACCGAACGCGGACGCCCGGCGTGCGCGCCAGCGGTTCGACGTCGGTGACGTTCGACGCTCTGGGAAACCGCGGGACGGCGATCGTCACCGTTCGGTCGGGCTCGGTTCCGTCGTCGTCGCCGATCGTCCCGGCCGCTCCGACGGCGGGCAGCGAGACGCTGTCCTCTTCGGGCAACCCGGGATCGTCGTACGGGAGGACGCCGAGGACGGGAACGCCGGTCAGCTCTTCGATCCGGTCGAGTCCCGGTTCGAGGATCGAGCGGTCCCCGCGGAACTTGGTGATCGCGACGCCGACCACCCGATCCCGGATGCCGTCCGGGAGTAACTCCAACGTTCCGAGGATGGAGGCGAAGACACCGCCGCGTTCGATATCGGCGACCAACAGCACGTCGGCGTCGGCGAACCGAGCCGTTTCGACGTTGGCCAGATCGCGATCGTGGAGGTTGATCTCGGCGATCGAGCCAGCCCCCTCGGCGACGATCACGTCGTGCGTCGCCGCCAGTCGACCGTGCGCCGCCTCAGCGGCTTCCCTTGCTCGCTCCCAGTGTCTCTCGTAGTACTCCCCAGCGGCGAAGTGCTCGATCGCTTGACCGTCGATGACGAGCTGTGATTCGCCGTCCCCCCGCGGTTTCAACAGGACCGGGTTGTGATCCGTCGTCGCCGGAACGCGGGCCGCGTTCGCCTGGACGTACTGTGAGATGCCGATCTCCCCGAATCCACCTCCGCTCGCGAGCCCGACTGCGCGAGCGTTGTTCGACATATTTTGGGCTTTGAACGGCGCGACGTCCACGTTTCGATCGGAGAGGTATCGACACAGTCCGGTCGCGACCGTCGACTTCCCGACGTGGCTCGCGGTACCAGCGACGAGGATCGTTCGGGCCTCCATCACGTCGAGGTGGGGTTCGACCCCCAATACCTGTTGTGCCTTCTCCCCCACCTCGGGGAACGTTTATCAGACCGCTGTCCGAACCGCCGCCCAATGGATGACGGCGGACCGGTCGATATCGGAGCGTGGCTCGCCGAGCAGGAATCGTTCGAGCCGCCGAAGTCGTTCGTGAAGGATGCGAACGTGTCTGATCCGGGTATCTACGAGGCGTTCGAGGAGAACTGGCCGGCGTGTTGGGAGCGCGCCGCCGACCTCCTCACCTGGGATCGACCGTGGGATCGGGCGTTGGACGATTCGGATGCCCCGAAGTATCGGTGGTTCACCGGCGGCCGGCTCAACGCCGCGTACAACTGCGTCGACAGACACGTCGAGGCGGGGCGGAAGAACCACGCGGCGCTTCGATGGGTCGGCAAACGCGGCGAGACGGAAACGTACACGTACGGGGATTTACAACGCGAGACGGAGGCGTTCGCGGCTGCACTCCTGGAGTTGGGCGTCGAGGAGGACGACGTCGTCACGCTGTATCTGCCGATGATCCCGGAGCTGCCGGTCGCGATGTTGGCGTGTGCGCGGATCGGCGCGCCGCACTCGGTCGTCTTCGCCGGCTTCTCGGCCAGCGCGCTCGAAACGCGGATGGAGCGCTCGGGCGCGGAGTATCTCGTGACCTGCGACGGCTACTACCGCCGCGGCGACGCACTCAACCACAAGGGGAAGGCCGACCGGGCAGTCAGACGGATCGACCGGGACATCGAGACCGTCGTCGTCGATCGGCTCGGCGGCGGGCTCCCTCACTCGCTCGGCGAGCGCCAACACGATTACGACGAACTCGTCGAACGGAACCGATCGAACGCCGTCGAGCCGGTCGTTCGAGCCGCCGAGGACGACCTCTTCGTGATGTACACGTCGGGGACGACCGGGGAACCGAAAGCGGTCCGGCACACGACCGGCGGATATCTCTCCCATGCCGCGTGGACGTCGCATGCGGTGTTGGACATCAAACCCGAGGACACCTACTGGTGTTCGGCGGACATCGGGTGGATCACGGGGCACTCCTATATCGTGTACGGCCCGCTCGCGCTCGGTACCACGACCATCATCTACGAGGAGACGCCGGATTATCCCGAGAAGACCCGTATCTGGGAGCTGATCGAGCGGTACGACGTGAACGTCTTTTATACGGCGCCGACGGCGATCCGGGCGTTCATGAAGTGGGGTTCGGAGTACCCCGAGCAGCACGATCTGTCGTCGCTACGATTGTTGGGGACGGTCGGCGAGCCGATCAACCCGAAGGCGTGGAAGTGGTACTACACCCACATCGGCGACGAGGAGTGCCCGATCGTCGACACCTGGTGGCAAACCGAGACCGG
>NZ_JAWODL010000011.1:0-138785 GCF_046483325.1 Natronomonas sp.
ATTTACGAGGATGCCTTTTTAGGAGAGATTGAAGAGAAAGACTTACCTCTCCTAGACCCAGCTCAATATCGCGCAGTAAAGGGACCTGCCATTAGCGAAGAATTAATAAAGGAATCCCTTAATTTATTGATGAATGCTGAAAAACCTTTAATCGTTTCTGGTGGGGCGACTTGCCGTAGGCGTCTTTGTCCTGCCAGCCGATGTTGGTCGAGAGCCCCTTGTCGTGCATCATATTCGTCGTCGGCGCGCCGACGCGCGATTTTTGATCCTTCTCGGCGCTGTCGAAGGCGCGCCACTCGGGCCCGCGGTCGATCTCGTCTTCTTCGACCACCAGCCCGCACTCCGTGCACACCGTCTCGCCGTGCTCCGAGTCCGCTTCAAGCCGGGCGCCACACTCGGGGCAGGTCAGTTCGGTCTCGGTCTCGGATTCGGTTGGTTCGCGTTCGAGGTCGTCCGTCTGCTCTCCCGTATCAGCCTCGCCGTCGCGTTCGTTGCGGTACCGTCGGACAGTGGAGTTGGTCATTGTGAAATGTTTTTGTTCCGCAAAAGTTGTTTTCAGTATACACATTGTTTTTCTCGCAACTTAAAAATTGTGGCCTCGGAAGCGACAATTTCTACCCGGTTCTTCACGAACATCGAAACGGCTCAGTCCGACCGAGCGGAAGTCTGATACCGATGGAATGACAGAAATGAACGAAGGCAGCATGGATCGAGGGCTCGAACGGGACGTGTTGGAACTACTCGCCGAGGAGCAGTGCTCGGTCTCCATGATTGCCAACGCGCTCGATCGCCACCCGGTCACCGTCGATAGACAGTGTTACGACCTTCAGACGGACGGTTACATCGCGATCGCCTCCAGCGGCGGTACGTACAGACTGACCGTGAAAGGGCGCGAACGGCTGGCCGAGGAGTGACGAGTGAGAACGACCATCCGAAACCCTTAGTGACGCCGCAGGTCCAAGCTAAACCATGACTGTCGACGACGAGGAGGTCCGCCACGTCGCACAACTCGCGCGCGTCGACCTCGACGAGGCGGAGGTCGAACGGTTTACCGACCAGTTCGCCGAGATCCTCGAGTACTTCGAGGCGCTCGATTCGGTGCCGGAGACGGAACCGGAGCCCGAACTCGCGAACGTGATGCGCCCCGACGAGGTCGAATCGGGGCTAACCCAGGAGGAAGCGCTCCGCAACGCCCCTGAGACGGAGGACGGTTATTTCAGGGGACCGAAGGTCTCATGAGCCACAACGCGTTCATCACCGAGGCGCGAATCGAGGGCGACGACGACGGCGCACTCGCCGGCCGAACCGTCGCCGTCAAGGACAACATCTCGACGGCGGACGTCCGGACGACCTGCGGGTCGAACACCCTCAAAGAGTACGTCCCGCCGTACGATGCGACCGTCGTCGAGCGACTGAAGACCGCGGGCGCGACGGTCGTCGGTAAGGCGAACATGGACGAGTTCGGAATGGGGACGACGACCGAGACGTCGGCGTTCGGGCCGACGGAGAACCCCGCCGCTGAGGGACGCGTTCCGGGCGGGTCATCCGGCGGGTCGGCGGCGGCCGTCGCGGCCGGCGAGGCCGATCTGGCGCTCGGTTCCGACACGGGCGGGTCGGTCCGCTGTCCGGCCGCTTTCTGTGGCGTCGTCGGCATCAAACCGACATACGGCCTCGTTTCGCGGTACGGACTCGTCGCGTACGCGAACTCGCTCGAACAGATCGGACCGCTCGCCCCCACGGTCGAGGCTGCCGCCGAACTGCTCGAAGTCATCGCCGGCCCCGACCCGAAGGACGCGACGACCCGCGAACCGACCGACGGGGACACCGAGTACGCGGCCGCCGCCGACGGTGACGTGTCCGGGCTCACGATCGGTGTGCCGACCGAACTACTGGAGGGCGCCGACGACGGCGTTCGGGCGGTCTTCGACGACGCGCTCGACACGCTCGAATCCGACGGGGCGACGATCGAGGAAGTGTCGCTTCCCTCGGTCGAAACCGCCGTGCAAGCGTACTACGTCATCGCGATGTCGGAGGCCTCCTCGAACCTCGCGCGCTTCGACGGCGTCCGATACGGGCAAGCGGGTGAGAGCGACGGCAACTGGAACGACGCGTTCGCCGCCGCCCGCGACGTCGGCTTCGGAGAGGAGGTCAAACGCCGGGTGCTGCTCGGCACCTACGCCCTCTCCGCTGGCTATCACGACAAATACTATAAAAAAGCTCAGGACGCACGGGCGTGGGTGAAACGGGATTTCGACGCGGCGTTCGACGAGGTCGACGTGCTCGCCTCGCCGACGATGCCCGTTCCACCGTTTAAAACGGGCGAGAGCCTCGAGGACCCGCTGCAGATGTACCTCGCCGACGCCAACACCGTCCCGGTCAACCTCGCGAACCTCCCCGCGATCTCGGTGCCCGCGGGCGAGACCGACGAGGGGCCCGTCGGCCTCCAGTTCGTCGGGCCGGCCTTCGGCGAGGCGACGATCATCCGGGCCGGTTCGGCGCTGGCTTGACGCCTGGAGCCGTAGATCACCGGACATCAGCCGGTTGGCCGTGGGTAGCCCCGTATTCGTGCGGGTCGTAGTCATCGGACCTCACGGCGTTTCCACCTCCGGGAGCGAGTGCGTCACCGGTCGTGATCCCTGCGTCTTCTCGATCCCTCCGACATGAACGTATCGACGCACGGGTGATATCGGCAATCGATGCGAGGGCCCGATAACCCAAGCCGTTGGGAACCGTACTCGGGTGTATGTCCGGAGAGTTCCCGAAAACACCACCCGAAGGCGTCCTACCCCAGCATCGTGATCGGGCCCGTGACCTCCAGTTCCAACTCCTCGTCCTCGAGGCCAGACTCGAGTCGGCGAATTTCGAGGACAAAGAGGCGTATCGACGAGCGATCCGGGAGCGCCGCGAAGAACTCGACTCGCTCCGCGGGCCGACAGCCGAATAAAGATTCCGAGCGGGTCGATGGGGACTATCAATATCTAGAGAAACGCGATCACGAGCGCCATCGCGTCCGGATCGGCGTATCTGACGCCGATATAACCGAGCGTCGCCTGCGTCGCGTTGAACAGGCCGTGCATGATCGCGACCACCAGGAGGTTTCCGGTGTACTCATACGAGAGCGCCAATACGAGGCCGACCAAAAACAGCACGGAGACGCCGAGTAATCCGGGCCCGAGGGCCCCGAAACCGGCGATGTGGATGAACGCGAAGAGTGCCGTCGCGATCGTGATCCCGGCCGCGACGCCGAACGTCTCGCGGAGTCGCGTCTGAATGATCCCTCGAAAGAGCAACTCCTCCGTCGGGCCGACGATGAGAAGCGAGAGCCCACCCAACAGCACGAATATCAGGGGATCCTGCTGTGCGAGGTCGAAGATCGCCTGCGGCTCGCGTTCGATGCCGAGTCGCTGGCCGACGACGAAGCTCCCGATCGAGCCGACGAGCCACAGGACCAACATGCCGACGAAGCCGACGCCGAGGACGATCCATCCCTCCAACGAGGGCGCTCGGATGCCGATATCTCGCAGCGACCAGCCCCGATAGCGGGCATACGCGAGCGAGACACCGGTGAAGGCGATCAGTTGGAGCGTGATGACGGAGAGGATGAACGACCACCGCAAGGAAAGATCGAAGCCGAGCGCGGTCAACGACAACCCGAGGGCGAGAGCGAGAGCGTTACCGCCGCCGTACGCGGCGATCGCGAGCCCGATGGCGACGAGGGAGGCGAGGAGAGGTGCAGGGATCCGAGCGCGAAGGGACATACGGACGTTACGGGACGGACGCCAATTAGTTCTGCTGTTCGGCGGGAGAAACCAACGCGTGGCGAGTTACCTTTCGGCGGCGAGAGAAGCCGGCCGTGTACAGCGGGGAGGATGTCACGTCTCGTCACCGTTGTGGAGGCTCGCGAGGATCTCGGGGTCCGTCCGGAACTTCAACACGTTCGTCACGACGGAGTTTCGGAGGTTGTCGACGACCGCGCCGTGATCCTTATAGAACTCGTGGATCCACTTCGATTGGGCATCGCGACTCGTGAACATCATCACCGATTTCCATTGGTACTCCCCGTCCGAGAGGAAGTAAAACAGCGTGTTGGGCGAGTCGCGGATGAACGTCATCGCGGGGCGCCAACCGGCTTCGAAGTTCTCGGGATTGAACTTGAACTCGAACAGGGCGAAGTAGAAGTACTCCTCGTTGGGAATGATCGCCTCGCGAAAGACGCCTTCCTCCCGCATCCCGCGGATCGACTCGGAGACGGTGACGTGCGAGACATCGATGCCGTACTTGTCGTCGAGGAGACGAGCGAGATCCCGTGAGGAGAGCTGTGGGTCCCGCGAGAGTTCACGGAGCACCAACACGTCACGTCCTTTGAATTTCCAGTCCGGCGCATCGCGCGAGTCCATGACGGGCTACTCACTCCCTGCAGTGGTGTCAGTTTCGGTTAGAAAAGTTTCGAGTTCGTCACGGTACGCCTCGGGGCGGTCCTCGACGACCCAGTGGTACGCGTCGGTCAGTTCGACCACGTCGCCGTCCAACTCCTCAGCCAGCCGCTCGCCGTGCTCGATTGGCTGCATGACGTCGTCGACCGCCCACAGACACAGTACGTCGGCGTCGATCGCGTCGTACTCGATCTCAGTGGTATGGTTCGTGTTCGTCGCCACGGCGGCCCGCGCGAGAGCGCGCTTGCCGTCCGCGCGAAGCCACGGTTCTTTCATTCCCTCGACGAAGGTCGGGTCGGCGTCTCCGTAGGCTCCGTCGGCGAACGCGAACTCCAATTTACCCTCGAACTCCTCGTCGTCCATCTCGACCGTTCGCGGAAGGCCGAAGTCCGACACGAACTCGACGGGCCACGAATCGAAGCAGACGGCATTCGAGGCGACGAGTCGATCGACCCGTTCGGGGGCGTTCGCGGCGAATCGGAGTGCGACTCCTCCGCCGATGTCGTGGGCGACGAGCGTCACCCGCCCCTCGTCGAGATCGTCGAGCAGTTCGCCGAGCAGCGCCTCTTGAGCCCGGATGGATCGATCGAAGCGATCGCGCCGATCGGAGTTCCCGTAGCCGAGGAGGTCTGGAACGACGACGCGGTAGTCGCCCTCGAAGGCGGGGGCGATCCGCCGCCACAGAAACGACCACGTCGGAATCCCGTGTAAAAACACGAGCGTCTCGGCGTCGTCGTCCGGGGCACCGCCGTCGTAGTAGGCGACGGAGAGGTCGTGACCGTCGACGGTGACGGTCGTCTCGGATTGGGCGGTACTCCACGTGTCGTGGTCTGGCGTCGTGTTCATGGACAAAGTATTTCTTCAGGAGTCGTGTTCGGATTCGTCCCGTACTGTTGGTCTTTCGGACCACGCCTATCCCCGGATGGTTCGATAGTGACACCGCGGAGAGACTGCGATTCCGGCGTCGCGGAGAGCCACACAGCGCGGTCGGAGACGTAACAGGTTCGACGGTGGACCCGAATCGACCGTTGGTCAGTCGACAGTTGGAACGGCACACACTGGTCGTCACATTCCAATGAAAAATAGATTCCCCACAAAGTCGAACAGCGTTAACAGTTATCGCAAATACGATTTCGGTATATTCCGCGTACCACCGCAGGCAGTCGTGGTGAGTCCACAGAATGAACGTGCCGATAGCGAGGATAACGAAGATGCGGACGAGCAATTTTCGAGACCTGTGTCTACAGACCATTTGCGTCCCCGCCACACGTGGCACCTCTCGAGACTGCACGGGAGGTTGCGTTGTTCCGCGATGGCGCAGTCTTCGTCCACAACGACGGCACGATCGCGGAATCGATGGTCCGAGTCAAACAACTCACTACTGCGGAATGGCAGCGGATCGACGATCCTCCCTATTCGGGATGGATAGGTGCCCGTCGCATGGGTGCGCTGGAGACCTCGACCCGCAAGGGCGTAATCGTGACGATCACACTCAGCGAAGAGAACTGACGGGTCACGGTTTTAGCTACCTTTCTCACCGGGATGACGCTCGTTTTAGCCGTTGGGCAGACGCTTGGAATGGTAGCTGATCGACTCGGGGGGACACCGGTCGTCGGTGAGCTTTTACCCGGGTTGGTGTGACCGGTTAGTCTCGGTTTCGTCGCCCCGAACGTCACGGCTATGCTCGTCCCGGTTGTCGATCAGCCGACAGTCCTCCCGTCGCTCGGGCTCGTTCTCCGCCTCGTACTGGCTGGAACGGAAGGTGACGTTCAGATGATCCGTCGCGGGAGGAGGGCGATAACCGAGAGCAGGTGGTCGTCGGACGAGCGCTGCGGGGGCACGCCCCACGCTCACCGCGAGTCTGTCACCGAGTTGCGATCGGTACAATCCATCGTCGTCGTGATGCTATCCTCGACGAAAGCGGACCTCCGACGAATTCCAGATACTGTTTTGATAATATGGGTGAAAAACGGTTAGATTTTGGGAGTCTGCCACAACGCTGTACTATGGAATATGAGATTGAGGCAGGCGAATCGATAAGCACAGCCGTGGCGCGTGCGGTGAGCGCCGTTGAAGGGTGTGAACCCCGGTCGCTTCGGCCGCTCGCGGAAGTACTCGATCCCGATGCGTTGGACACCCTGTTCGGTTCGCGCGCGGACGGCACCTCTCGATCGGGGGGTCATCTCACGTTCGTCTACAGCAAGTGTCGCATCACAGTTGACAACGGCGAGTACCTCACGCTACAGCCGATCGATCCACGAATCTGCAACGATGCAACGGAGAAGTCTAACACCACCGACAGTGGCGACCGATGACGCGTCAGGCTGGTCGTCTTCTGCGGACTCACGAGAGGGGGTCCCGCACGGTCAGGAGCCCCTGCGACATGAGTCGGCGGGCGATCACGACCAGACCGTTCCCGAATCCCTCCCCGAAGATCGCCTGTTCCTCTTTCGTCTCCGGCATGATCGAACTCACGAGGATCGTCGAGCGATCGACCAGTAACAAACGGCCGATTGCCGTCTCCTCTTCGGTGCCGTCCTCGCCGTGTAACCACTCCAAGCCCGAAATGAACGTCGTGGCACCCGGCACGTCCGTTTGAATTTGCTCTTGTAGCGGTTGAGTTAACGCACCGATGAGCAACTCGACGCCGTTCTCGACCCCGTTGAGAGTGTCGACGAGGTCCTCGGTCAGCAGCGACTCATCGCCGATAACGAGTACGATCTCGTCGGTTGCCGTCTGGATGAGCTCTTCGGTTCGATTTTCGATCCCGTCATTTCCGGACATCGCCCACACTTGTTGGACGGCCTCTTCGTCGCCCTCATCGATGATTTCGATCGTATCGAGAGCGTCGTGGAGCCGCTCGACGCGGGCGTCGTATTGGTCGCGGAGCGTTGCAGTTGCTTCTTCGAGGGAAACCGCGCGGAACCGTTGTGGACTCGAGTGATGGATTTCGACCAGGCCCTGGGCCTCCAGTACTCGAATTGCGTCATACACCCTGGTCCGAGGCACCTCAGTCAGCTCGCTGAGCCTTTTCGCCGTTCCTGTCTCTACTCGCGACAAGCCAACGAAACACCGCGCCTCGTACTCCTTCAATCCAAGTTGCTGGAGCACTTCGATCGCCTCTTCTATGTTTTCGGATGCATTCATTATCTTCCAACCGTCCCGTCTGAACGGGTTAGACTAACAGTTAGCCCGCGTACGCATAGACGTTGTCACTCAAATAGTTACTCTAGAGACGATTCAATTTGTATACCACTTGAAACGCACATTTCCACCCCCAACGGGAATATGGTGTAATCAGATGAGCTACAACTGGATTTCGGTGGAAGTAACGTGCACCGATCTGATGAAATCGGTTCGACAAAATTTCACCCGCTTAATCACAACACGTATATTTACTTGGAGTTCATACGTCACAACCAACACGCGGTACAGCACTCTGTTCCAACCACTCGCTGCTGCGTGCTGCCCCGGCCACCTCGCGTGGCAGGGTTCGCTGGGGATGCGACCACCCCATTCATTGATGAACACAGACCCTACCAAAGACCCACAGTCCGCTGCCATCGAGCAACTCGAACAGTTCGGATTGAGTTCGTACGCTGCGCGGACGTTCGTCGCGCTCACCAGCCTCGGCACCGGGACAGCCAGAGACGTCAGTCAGGTGTCGGAGGTTCCCCGAACCCGCGTGTACGATGCCATCGACGAACTACACGACCGGGGAATCGTCGATGTCCAGCAGTCCTCGCCCAAACGATTCTGGGCGATCTCCGGCGAGACCGCGAGTCGAACCTTCGAACACGAACTCAAACACCGTACGGATATCTTACGGACCGCGCTGACCGAACTCGAACCCGTCGAGCGGCAAGACGAGCAGCGCGGTGTCTGGACGGTCGATGGCCAGACCGCAGCCACAGAACGGGTCTTGGAGTTCGTGGGGAGTGCAAAAGAGGAGATCGTCTACATGACCGTCGAAGATTTGCTCACCGATGACCTGATCGGGGCGTTGAGCGACGCCGCAGAACGGGGTGTCTCGATCAAACTCGGGGGTGTTTCGAAGGACGTACAGGAGTGCATTCAAGAAGAAATCCCCGATGCGACGATGTTCGAGTCGCTGTGGGTCTGGTCGGATACTCCGGCCGGCCGACTCATGATGGTCGACGGACAGAAAACGCTCGTGAGCGCGCTCGTTAACGGTGTGGACACGAGTCCATCCGACCCACGCTTCGAGACCGCCATCTGGGGCGAAGGCGAGACGAATAGCCTGGGCACGGTTCTGAAAGCGGTTTTCACGTGGCGGCTCGAAACCGTCGGTATGGACTCCTAACGGAACCACGAGCAGAAAGCCCGCCATTCAGGGCGAGGACGTCGAGACAGAGTGTTGGTTCCCGACGTGATAGATCGATCGACGTACCATCAGCCCACTCACGTATCCCCATATCGCCGTTTCTGTTCTCCAGCACGTCTCGAACCGTGCCCGACACGTGTCGGCAGACGTGACGTCGCGTATCGACAGTCTTGACCTCGCAGTAGAACACGTGCGCCTGTCTGTAGCAGGATAGTGATCACGCGAGAGACACTTGTACAGGTCACGAAGTAAAGGCCAACAGAGCCCCCGTGGCGAGGTCGTCCGCTGTCCCACCATCCCCGCTGACCGACGTTCGACCGCGCGGCCAAGCGTCAGCGACTCCGTGTGGATCTCGTGTTCAATCAGCTACAGATGGTCTCGACGTTTCCTAACACATCTATCTCGGTTGTGGAAGGTAGTCGTCGGGCAGCGCATCACCTCTGGCTTCCAGCGCTGTAAGTATGGGTTCGGCGGCCGCAAAATCGTTCCCTCTCCTCACAGTACCAGTGTCCCGGTTCCACGCGACGAGGTCGTTCTCCTCTAGGAGCGGGAGGTGAATGTGATGGAGTCGGATAGCTCGGTCCCCTTCGTCCCTGTCAATAGAGAACGGATGGATCTGCTCCTCGTCGCGAAGCGCGATCAGTATCTGTCGGCGGCTACCGTCCGATAACGCGCGCATAATTCCGTCAAAATTGGTCATCTCCCGAATAGATGGAGCATACGAACGTTTCAAGCTTTCACTTTTCACACTTGATTGTGTTGTGATTAAACGAGTTATGAGTACGAACGGACAGTCGTCGCGAGAAGATGACAGCGGTGCTCAGCGGGTACTGGAGGGGATTCAGTTAGCCCACACGGTTGATCGAGGATGACACAGGGCTAGGGAGAGACGCTAAGCTACCACCGCGATACCTGTAGACAACTCTACAACCACACTCTGTACCGTTTCAACCAGATCCCCGAAGCCGAAGGAACGGTCACACAGCGCGTCCGACAAATCCGTAACGAGTTCCCGACCTCCAAGAGTGGTGGGACGACTTGACCGACGTGTACTCAAAGGTACTCCAGCCTACCGTTATGCAGATTTCACGGAGTCTCAAGGCGAAAGCCAACGAGTTCAGTGGTGGGATGAAGCCGACAGCCGGCGACCCCGTGAACATCGGCGCGATCGTCGGTTGTGATACCGAGTCCGAGGTAACGAGACGCACCTTTTGGGGGGAGATGAAGCCCGATAGCTCGGTCGGGGGCCGAACTGACACGGCCCACAACCCCACCGCGTACGAGGGGGGACCCGCCCGCCGTGGACTGCCCGGCCTGTGGTCGGGAACCCCGCGGCTTTAGCCGTGGGAGAATGTCAGACGCTGGTGACAGACTCGTTCATGAACGCGAACGCCATCTGCTTCGCTGTTTCCAAGTCGGCGGCGGTTCCAAGGTCGCCATCGTGCCCCGAGTGATGCACGTTGTATTTCCAGACGTTCTCTCCGTCGATGACCTCGTTAAGATATACTGTGCTTCTGGTGTGTTCCTGGCGATAGAGAACCGTGGTATACTCGCGGCCCATGAATTCGTCGTGTGTCGTCCGCTCGGTTTCCAGCACCCAACCTGTCGGGAGGTTCTGTTCGGAAATCATGCTCCGTCACCGGCGTGGTGGACACCCTCGGAATTTTGGATCCCATTCTTGACCGCCTTGGCCTGTTGCTCTAACTCCTCGATATCCATCTCAGCGGACCGATCAATTTCGCCGAGAATCTCCTTGATGTCGTCGAGACCGATGAGTTCGCGCGTCTCTGCATCGAATTCCAAGCTGTCTAGCTGCTGTCCGTCGGTCGCCACCTCGCTGCCGGTGAGGTGTTTGCCGTAGCGGCCGACGAGCGAGGTGAGTTCCTGGGGGAGGACGAACGTCGTCGACTCGCCCTTGCCGATCTCCTCCAAGGTCTCCATGCCGCGTTCGATGATGGCGCGCTCGCCCATCGATTCGGCGGATTTCGCGCGGAGGACCGTCGAGATCGCGTCACCCTGCGCCTCGAGAATCTGGCTCTGCTTTTCACCCTGCGCGCGGATGATGTTCGACTGTTTGTCACCCTCGGCCTTCTCGACGGCGGAGCGGCGTTCCCCCTGCGCTTCGAGGATCGTGGCCCGACGTCTCCGCTCCGCGCCGGTTTGCTGTTCCATCGCCTGCTGTACCTCCTGGCTGGGGTTGACCTCTCGAACCTCGACTGACTCGACGCGGATTCCCCATTCGTCTGTGGGTTCGTCGAGTTCCTTGCGGATGCGAGCGTTGATCTCCTGACGCTTGTTCAGCGTGTCGTCCAGTTCCATGTCGCCGATTACTGCCCGGAGCGTGGTCTGTGCGAGATTCGAGACGGCCGTTTTGTAGTCTTCCACCTCGAGGAAGGCCTTCTTCGCATCCATCACACGGAGATAGACGACCGCATCCGCTGTAACGGGTGAGTTGTCGCGGGTGATCGCCTCCTGTCGGGGCACGTCCATTGTCTGGGTACGCATGTCGAACGTGTACGTGCGCGAGACGAACGGCGGGACGAAGTTGATGCCAGGCTCGAGCAGTTTGCGGTACTCGCCGAACACCGTGAGCGCCTGTTTATCATAGGCATCGACGATCCGCACCATCTGCCAGACCGTTACCACTGCCAGAACCAGTACGACCAAGCTAACGATCGCGAATATGGACGTCGTAATCTGTAGCTGGAACAGGTAAGACATATGCTCTACAGTTCTCCCCAAAACTGTATCAAACGACAACATTTTCATACAGGTTCGAGTTTTTATTATGCGAGTTACACGACGGGCATAGCAATCTCGTTGGCTGTCTGACGTCCTCCCACGGCTAAACGGGTGGGCTTTCGCCTCGCTACCGCTATAATACGGAGATTAAGATGGAATCGCTTCGGAGGTCAGCGACCCTCGAACTCGGGCTCTCGTCCCTCCAAGAACGCGGTCGCGCCCTCCGCGTGGTCGTGGCTGTCGAAGACAGCCGCCTGCGCGATCGCCTCGTTGTCGAGTGCGTCCTTCAGTGAAGTGGAAAAGCTCTGCTCGATGAGCTGTTTGGAGGTCTTGAGCGCGACCGTCGGTCCGCTGGCGATGTGACCGATGTACTCCGCGGCATGTTCCTCGAAGTCATCCTCGAAGACCTTGTTGAACAGCCCGAGTTCCTCAGCGGCGTCGGCGTCGAGCAGTTCGCCCGTGAACACCAGCTCTTTGGCCTTGCTGGTGCCGACCTGTCTGGGCAGGAGATAGGACGTCCCGGTGTCGATGGCGAGCCCGACCTGCCGGAAGCCGAAGCTGATCTTCGAGTCCGCCGACGCGATCGTCACGTCGGGCGCGATGGCGAGATTCCCACCGGCGCCGTAGGCGACGCCGTCGATCTTCGCGATCGTCGGCAGATGGAACTCGGCGATACGCTGGATCGCGCGGCTCAGGACGAGTCGAACCCTGTCGACCGCGTCGTTGAGGTCGGCTCCCTCTGCCTGTCGTTCGGTCATCGACTTGATGTCGCCGCCGGCGCAGAAGGTTCCCTCGGCACCCGTGAGGACGAGACAGCGGACCTCATCGGTCGTTTCGGCCTCGTCGACGGCGTCGACGATCGCAGTCGCCATCGACGCGTTCAGGGCGTTTCGGTTCTCCGGGCGGTTCAGCGTGATCGTCGCGACACCGTTCTCGATGTCGAGGCGTACTGGGTCGGCCATGGAGTACGGTGACAATTGGCTTCCAAGATATAAAACCAGGCGATCGTGTCGGCTGCGTCGCCGCTCACACACTTGCCCACCGATATGAAACGTCTCCCGGCCGCCAGTGGGAGCCAGCGGCGAGGCGCTCCCTCACAGATTTATTCGTCGGGGTCTACCAGCGGAAGTATTACGCTGAAGACGCTCCCGTGGGGTTCGTTATCGGAGAGATAAATGTCCCCGTCGTACTGTTCGAGGAGCGTCTCCACGAGCGATAGTCCGAACCCGGTTCCGGAGCTTCCGAGAAGTCGCTGTCCCCCCTCGAAGATCAGTTCTTTCTTTTCATCCGGAATCCCCGGCCCGTCGTCGGCGATATGGACCGCGACTCGCCGATCAAGCATCGTACTCGAAACGGTAACGGTCGGGTCCGTGCGATCGCTGTGTTGAATAGCGTTCGTCAGCAGGTTCCGAAAGACCGCCGAGAGCAGTTCGTTGACCTGGACTTCGACATCGGGAAGTTCGTTTTCGATGGTGATCGTTGCGTCCTCCGAGACCGTCGAGATGTTGGCAACCTCGCGTTTGAGAGTGGGAGCGAGCCGGATCGGATCCGGGTTATCAGAAAGCGTTACGATCATCGCAGTCATATCGCGGGCGGTTTCGGTCAGTTCCGCCACCTGAGTAAGGATGTTTTCGATTCGTTCGAGATTCTCCGCGTCAATCGATCCCTCCCGTTTTGTCGACCGGATGATATCGAGGCCGAGGTTGACTTCGTTTCTGATGTCGTGGCGGACGACCTGATTCAGTACTTCGAGTTGATCGACCTGTAGTTCGAGGATATCCCTACGGGTCTGTCGGTCGGTTACATCGTGTGCCAATCCACCCCACGAGATCAGACTCCCTTCTCGATTTCGCACGGGAAAGACGACCTCCCGAATGGGGGCTGTCGTCCGATCATTTTTGAGTCGATACTCGATTTCCCGCCGTTCGACGGCCACCTCATCTATCGCCCGGTCCCGAAGCGCTTCCAGAAGCGTCCGATAATCGTCGCGGTCGTCTGGATGAATCCTTCCGACGTAGACGTCGGGGTCTTCGTATGCGTCGCGTCGATCAATGTCAAACACTGATTCGACCCCCTTATTCATGTAACTGATCCGGCTCATGTCATACGGTCGAAGCCAGACGGCTCCCGGGAGATCCTCACAGACGCGCCGAAACACCGAATCCCCGTTCGGATCGGCCATTAGCTCAACTCCGCCGCGTCCGGCTGGGCGTCGGCCGACGTGCGGTAAATACTACTAAATACCTTCTGTTGGGCCGTCCGGAGATGTTGGAGATACGTCGAGTGGGCGACTCCGAGCGCGTCCGCGATCTCGGCTGCAGAACTCTTTCGTGGCCGTTCGTAGTATCCGTGGTGATAGGCCGCCCGTAGTGCAGCGGCCTGTTTCTCGGTGAGCTCAGCGGTGTTGATCGGCGATCCCAATTCGATGCGGTCGTCGGAGCGCTCGGAGGCGATCTTCGATCGGGTCGAAACAGCCCCATGTTTCCGTTCGATCGCCTCGACGACATCGGAGAGGCTCCCGCGTGAGGGGAGTTCGAGGCTGAGCGTTGCCCGTTCGGCGGTGACACTCGAAGGGCCGACCACCGCGGCATGGGTGGTGAGCGTCAACTCCGGCGGCAACTCTGTGATCGAAAGCTGAATCCGTGGAGGGTCGCCGTCGTCGATGATCGTCGTCTCCTCGATGGCCGAATGCGTCTCGGCAGCGTCGAGGAACCGATCAAGTGGGATTCCAGACAGTGTGACGTACTGCATCGAAAGCCTCTCGGAGTATCGGTGTGTTCCTTCGACGGTGATTTCGGCGGCGGCAGGGTCGGATGCCGACTTGGAGAGGAGGTCGGTCAGATAGTGCGTCGGTTCAGCTAATTCGAGTTCGGCTTCGACCACCGTCGGTGAGCTCAGCGCTTTTTTGATCTCGGTGTGGTGGATCGCAAATGCGAGCGCTTCGGAAAGTTCGGGGAGTAGCTCCCGTTCGCGTTCGTCGATCGCGTTCGGTTCAGCGTGATAGACGGCGAGAATACCGTAAAAAACGTCGTCATGACGCAGGGGAAGCGCCGCCCCGGAGCGATACCCACAGTCGATTGCGAGTTCTCTCCACTCGGTAGGGAACATATTCTCGAAGTCGTCGATGAATTGTGGGTCACCCGTCCGAGCAGTCCAGATACTCGGCTCCTCGGCGTTGATCCCACCCTCCGTCGAGAGTTGGAGCTCGTCGACGTACCGGTCACCACCCACGATGATCCGCGGATCGATCGAGTCGCTCGTCGTCTCGCCAATCCAGGCGAGTTCGTACCCGAAATCGGAGAGCAGCTCAGTCACTTCTCTTTCGAGTTCCTCCCGAGTCCGGGAGCGGACGAGTGCAGCCCGGACGGACCGGTTGAGTTCGCGTTCGCGCTTGAGATCCCGCTGTCTTCGCTTGGTCTCGGTGACGTCCCTGATCGAGACAGCTGTCGCGGCGTCGTTCTCAAAAGGGATCGCTCGGGTCGTATACTCGCAGTCACGGACTTCCTCGGTGCTGGTGACCAAGCGCGCCTCGAAGACGTCGTTTTGAGCGTTCCCTTGGCCGACGTCCCGGATCGTTTCGTCTACGACATTTCGATCGTCGGGGTGGATCACGGTCCCGACGAACGATGCCCCATCGAGGTTCGTCTCGTCGTATCCGGTGAGTTCGGTGAACCGTTCGTTACAGAACAGGACGCGGTCGTCCCGGAGGATGACTATCCCATCCCAGATTTGTTCGGTGATCGTCCGGTAGCGTTCCTCGCTTTCCTCAAGATCACGCTGGAGACGATACTGTCCGACGGCCTGTGTTATGCGATTGGCCAAGAGCGAGGACTGATCGACGCTCGGATCTTTTCGGAAGTAATCCGAGACACCGGCTTTGATCGCCCGTGAAGCGATATCTTCGCTTCCCTGGCCAGTGAGAAATATAAACGGGAGGTCAGGTTGCTCCTCGCGGAGTCGCTCCAATAGCTGAAGCCCATCGATCTCCGGCATGATGTAATCGGCGACGACACACTCGATCGAATCGCGCTCACGTAGCGTCATCAACGCCTCGTTGGCGCTGAGTGTAATCGTCACCTCTAGGTCAGCCTCCTGTTCGAGATCAGAGGCGAGAAACTCCGCCCACTGCTCGTTGTCGTCGACGAGCAACACCTCGATCGGTGCCATCGATGAATCGGTCGTTTCATTCTCCAGATCGGGGAGACTCATTTATATAAATCGTCTCCCACCTCTTTCGAGGCGATAGGCTCCGGACGGACACCGCAGTTCCCCGCGCTGTTCATACCCTTCACATGACGGTTGTCGATATTATTTTTTTGATTAGGATAGCGATACTGGACGAAACGGCCGCCCCGCGTGTCGGCACTCGATATTTACGTACGCCTACCCTATACTCGGTAGTCCCAACGTATGAAGCTCCGTTCCTCGATCAGCGCGGCGATCACTCTGCTCTTTGTTGTCGCGGTGATCGCCATGCTCGTCGGCCAGCAGCTGGGCCAACCGATCCTGCTCGGCTTCGTGGTGACGGGGAGTATGTCCCCGACGTTGGAACCCGGAGATGGCTTCGTTGCGGTCCCGCCGGCGCTCGCAGGGGACATCGAGGAAGGTGACGTCGTCACGTTCGACGCACGCGAACTGGAGGGGGGCGGCCTCACGACCCACCGTGTCGTCGGGGAGACCGACGAGGGGTATACGACCCGTGGTGACGCCAATCCATTCACCGATCAGGACGGCCCTGAACCACCGGTACAGGAGTCACAGATCGTCGCCGTCGCCTGGCGGTTTGGCGGTGAGGTCGTCGTTATCCCGCATCTCGGAACGGTCGCGATGGCACTACAGGGGTTCGTTGCGGCACTCGTTGGACTGGTGGATGCAGTGCCTGGCGCAGAGGCACTCACCGATGGCGACGTCAGTTCGCTGATGATCGGCGGCGGCGTTCTGTTGTTGCTGTACAGTTTCCTCTCGGATCTGTTGGGGAAGAGTACACACCATAAAAAAGAACGGTCGCGCTCGCGGGGCGGAGCAGTGCGTGCATCGGTCCTCCTTGCAGTGATTTTGCTTTTGATACTCGCCCCCGCGACGGCGAGTATGGTTGTTCCCTCGGGGACGAACGACCTAACCATCGTGAGTTCTCAGTCGCCGAGTAGCAGTCCGACGGTGATCGAGCGGGGTGGCAATCAGACGCTCGAATACAACATCACCAACAACGGATTCATCCCGCTAGTTACCGTTATCGAACCGGCCAGCACGGGGGTGGAAGTCGAGGAAACGGTACACGTTGTTCGCCGGGGCGAAAGCGCCGGTACGACGGCGACGTTGTATGCCCCCGAGGAGACGGGCGTCTACTACCGGGCGGTTTCCGAACGCCAGTATATCGGTGTGCTCCCCGTCTCATTGATCGTCACACTCCACAACGTCCATCCGTGGGTAGCCATCCTGGCTATCAACGGCGTTATCGCGGCGGTCGTCACGGTGATGTTCGCCTTTGCGATCGGGTTCCAACCGATTCGGTTCAGAGATTCGAGCCGCGATACGCCGCTCGCTGAGACGGTTCGGCGAAAGGTTCGAAAGTGGCTCTGAAACGTCTTCGAGGATCAGACGATCAACCAGAGATTCCAGACGGTGAGTCCGGTTCCGAGAACGGTCGCCAGAAGTGGTGGCCAATAATACGAGAACCGATCAACGGTGCGTCCCCCCCGAACGCTGATCGAGATCAACACCAGAAAGACGAGGAGCTTGAAAAGCAAAAAGCCGCCGATGCCGAAGTTCGCCAACAGCGTCTCGATGACCGGATTCGCCTCTTCGATACCCGGTACGACAAACACGGGATGTACAGTCGAGAGAAGGTCGCCGACGCCGTAGGTCAACGCGGCGAATAACCACAGTCCGTAGAATTCGTACGGATTGGCTGTATAGAGGGGTGTTAATTCTGTACTGATGGGGTCCTCGACGATGGGGGACTCGTGCTCAATTTTTTCGACCTGCGTCAACAGGGACTCGATCTGTCGTCGTCGCCCCAAGAGTTCGCCCGACAGCGCTCGGTATCGGGGGTCGGTTTCGGGATCATCGGAGACGATCTCCGCTTCGAGTGCCCGCCGTTTCGAAAGGACCGAAAAATACGAATCGACCGCCTCCTGGACGTCCTTGCGCTCCTCGAGATGAATGACGAGAGAGCGGAGTTTTTCGCGATCGAGTGGCTTCCGAACGCGTTCGTCGACGCCGAGTCTCATCCCTTCGAGCCCGGGAGCATCGGTAACGAGGTGAACGTACTGACATCCGACACGCAGGGCCTTTAGC
Source organism: Natronomonas sp. (assembly GCF_046483325.1). Lineage (GTDB taxonomy): Archaea > Halobacteriota > Halobacteria > Halobacteriales > Haloarculaceae > Natronomonas. The sequence goes on from NZ_JAWODL010000011.1 coordinate 17,818, forward strand.
TGGCCGAACAGTTCCTCGAGTGGCACGTCCGACAGTTCTTGATCGACAAGAACGACGTCCACAGCGGTATCAAACTGCCGCAGGGCCGCATCCCGATCAGCCGCCGTCCGAACGGTGTGGGTGTCGCCGAGCCACCTGGCGACCCGTTCGGAGCGGATCGGGTCCGGGGTGATTACCAAGATGACGGGCGGATCGGGCATTCGTATGCCGTACACACGCATTTATCGGTTAAAGAGGGTTGTACGATTAGCCCTCCTGTATCGAACGTTGAATCCGCCCAAAATCCACCACCCGCATGACCAGCCGTACGACCGTCTCAAAACAGGATGTGACACATAATGCCAGGAGCGATGATCTCTCTCCGTTTACTATGAACGCACTGATCAAAGACCCGCCAACTTCGCGCGCCTCCGTCGTTTTTTAAATACAATAAAAATGCCGATAAAGCCGGACGTTCAACTATTTGAAGTTTGAATAATTGCCAACTTGGGGAAAACTACTTGTAACTGGTGCCGTATCGTTTTATTTACAAATGCCTACCGAGTCGGAGACGGTACATCATCCAGTCGATCCGCTTACTCCCGAGGAAATATCAGGTGCAAAACGAATTCTCGAATCGGAGCGGAGCATCCGTGAGGCGTTCCGGTATATCAAAATTGTGTTAAAAGAGCCTTTAAAGGACGAAATGGAGCGGTATCATGCGGCCGATGTGGCTCCCGACCGCCGGTCGTATATAATCGTCCGCGACACTGATAAGAAGACGACGTACGAGGCAGTTGTTTCGTTAGATTCAGAGACTGTCGTGAGTTGGGAGGAAAAAGAGGGCATACAGCCGTCGATCACCATTGGTGAGTTTGACGAGTTTGAACGGACGGTTAAATCAAATAGCGAATGGCGGGACGCCGTTGCCAAACGGGGCGTGGAAGACTTCGATCTGGTAACGGTTGATGCTTGGTCGGCCGGCTATCACCTCGTTCCCGATGATATCGACCCGACACGACGGCTGGCCCACGGAATGACGTTCGTTAAGACTGCTGAAGATGCTAACCCGTATGCGCGACCACTCGATGGGATCCATGTGTGGGGTGATCTAGACGATCGAGAGGTCCTGAAAGTCGTTGATCGCGGTGTGAAAGAGGCTAACGTTATAGACAATCTAGAGGATGCCCCATACAGAGAAGCGCATCGAGACCTCCGAGAGGATCTGAAACCGTACAACGTCGATCAGCCAGAGGGACCAAGTTGGGACGTTGACGGACGGAACGTTGAGTGGCAAAATTGGCATGTCCGGATCGGGTGGACACAGCAAGAAGGGCTGGTTCTTCACGAAATCGGATATGAAGACGATGGGACAGCCCGACCAGTCATTAACCGTGCATCATGTGTGGAGATGGCGGTCCCATACGGCTCACGAGGCCCGGATCACAATTGGAAGAATGCGTTCGATCTCGGTGAATATAACATCGGACGTCTAGCGAACCCGCTGAAAGAGGGTTGTGACTGCCTCGGGTATATGCGGTATTTTGATGCCGTGATGAACGATGATGATGGCGAGGTCAAAATCATTCCAAACGCCGTATGTCTCCACGAGGAAGACTACGGAACCCTGTGGAAACACACCGACTGGAGAACCGAAAACACCGAGGTGAGACGAAATCGGCGTTTGGTTATTTCGTTTGTCGCAACGGTCGGCAATTACGACTACGAGTTTAACTGGTATCTCTATCAGGATGGCTCTCTTGAAGGACAGGTGCGACTGACGGGGGTTGATAGTGCTGGTCTCATCGGTCCGAATGAATCTGTCTCTGGATTTAGCGAGGAAATCGCCCCCCGAATAAAGGGGATGGTCCATCAACATTTCTTCAATTTCCGCCTCGATATGGATGTCGATGGGGGCGAGAACAATCTGTACCGCGTCGAGAATACCGCGCTGTCAGCGGGGCCTGATGGGGTTAAAAATGAGTGGCCGGGGGATCCCTCGGAGATCAACCCAGCCGGTCAGGCATTTTACGCGGAGAAAACCCAGCTCACGACGGAAAAAGAGGCTAAAGAGCGAACCAATCCCCACGATGGACGCTATTGGCAGGTTGAAAATCCCAACAAAACGAATAAACTCGATCAGCCTACCGGTTACCGGCTTTTACCAGGCGAAAGTGTGACAACAGCCGCTCACCCAGGGTCCAACGTCTACGACCGATCGACGTTCATCGATTACCACCTGTGGGCAACGCCTTACGCAGAAGATGAGCGGTTCCCCGCCGGAGAGTATCCAAATCAGAACCCCGGAGGCGATGGTCTCCCCGCGTGGACCGAAGAGAACCGGGGACTTGACGAAGAGGACCTCGTTCTGTGGTACACACTCGGGGTTAATCACATCACCCGGCCCGAAGATTGGCCAATCCTCCCGGTCCACATTTCGAGTTTCAAGCTCGAACCGGTGAACTTTTTCGATGAGAACCCGAGCATGGACGTTCCGCCCGAGCACGTGATCAAAAATATTGCGGAGCGTAGAGCGGAAAAATACGAAGATCCAGACTCAGTGGCACGAAGCGACGACGACTGATCGCCCGTGGAAGAGCCGGCAACCACTGCCCTTCGGTAAACTCCGCATTCGTCCATAGCTACGACGTCGAACGATACGAACGGTCATCGCGGGGCGACGTCCGGATACCGATGTCGACCCGCGGCTCGAAAGCGCAGTTCAGAAGGCTCTGATATGAGGGATTACGTTGTACTAGTACTCGTTGCCGTGATCGTGGCTTCCGACTCGAAGAGCGGATTACTCGTGTCGACATCGTTCGTATCGAGCCCGGTCGTGTCGATCTGGAGTGCGATCTCGACAGACTGCCCGGCTTCTAGACCTTCGAGATCATTTTCGACGAGGTTTCCGAAATTATTACTGTTGATCGTCTCAGAACCGCTTGCATCTGTCCAAAGTTTCAGCACGTCGTGTACGTCGTTGCCAGATAAAGCTTGCTCAGAATTGAATCCGATATCGAAGTTGATATCGACAGTCTGGGCCCCGTTGTTTGTGATGGTCAATGCTGCGGTGTCCAGCGAATCTATCGGATCTCCACTCACTTCACCAACAGTCGTCAACGCGTCGAGGTTAACGCCCTCTCCGTCGTTCGCGGCGGCGTCGAAGTCGATGACCAGTAGATCATTGTCAGTTGTTACCACATCGGAGTCAACCCCGTCCCCACTGGCTTCAAACGCGAGGAGCGCACCAGCGTCTCCGGCAGTGTTCACCGTCACCGTTCGCTCTGCCTCCACGGTCGTAAACGCGCCCGTACCGAGGAGTGCGCCACCACCTGCAACCAATCCACCGAGGCCGATCAGTACGTTACGTCGGTTCATACCTGTCTAGTGGATCCCTACCTCCTTTGTATTGCGTTGCTTGAACCGAGAATGAAGACGGTATCGTACCGCTTGAAACACGGGCATTCATGCGAAAGAGCCGGATCCGAGTGTTCAAGCTCCCCTTTCTGGATGCCAAGCTACACAATACAAAACATTCTGGGCACATACTAGACGGAAGATCGGTCACCAGCGTGACTGAACCGGAAACGACAATGCTTACTCGACGACACGCCCTGGTCGGACTCCTCGGAGCCACGTTCGGTGGTGGAGCGCTCACTGCGGGTGCTTTCTCTCCGAGTCTCACGACTGGCGCTGATCTCCGTGTGTTCGTCGTCTCCGAGCTGACTCTGACCCCGGAACGGGAAACCGATACCTACCTCGAGGTGGATCGAGCGGGTGAGGTAACCGAAATCGTTCTCGAGAAGCTCAATCGAAGGGCGATTTCACGCTTCGATGAACTCGTTCGGATCACGAACAACGGCGACGTTACCTTCGATGAGCTTGCGTTCGAGTTCGAGGTGACCGATCCGGATACCGGTGATCGGGCCGACGCCGTCGAAGAGGCGCTGGGAATTACTCATAACGGCACGATTATCCACGACGGTAGCGATGGTGCCACGATTCTGGATGGGGAGAGCGATGAGCTCGCTCCCGGTGATCACGAGATATTCGGTGTGGCGGTCGATCTCACAACCCTGGGCGATCTGCCGGATACGAACCTCGATGTCCAGCTACTACTCACCGCAAAACGCGGGGACGATACGTGAAATCGACAGCCATCGGCGGAGAGTGGATCGGGGCCACAAAGCGCGAGAGAAGCTTAATGTGCCGTCAGAACGAAATTACGCGTGACAGGAGCGCGACGAACACCGTATGACCCGAGAGCGAACGCGAGCGCGGACTGCCGGCGGCTCGATCAGCCGTCGGGCCGCGTTGGGGCTGGTCTTGGGCGGTGTCGGGGCACTCGGATTCCAACAAACCGGGGCCTACAGCTCCACAATAGGAGAGCGTGGATTCGAAGCCACCACTGCCGACGATCCGAACGGGCTTGTCGGGATGGTTGGCAACGAGGACCCGGCGGTCACGCCCACGGTTACCAACAACAGTAGTTACACGATGGATGTGACACTCCAGAGCGCAAACGTCGTGTTCGACGTCAACGGAAACGACACGTTCGACGAGCCAGTGTCGTTCACGCTGCCCCCAGGCGAACCCCGGGCGTTCAACGTCGCTGGCGACGACGGTAATGTCACGATAACCGCCCAGCTCAGTGAGAACGACAACTCTGCCGGAAGCGTCGAGCTAGTGCGCTCTTTCGTCACCCCGGCAGTCGCGGCGATCGAAAAGGTCGAGGCAAGTGTCAGAGATGCTTTCGGGAACGGACGATACCAGTTTGCGCTGACGAACACGAGTGACGAACCGATAACGCTGAACGGATTTGGCGTCGAATGGACGGATCCCGACTCGGATCGGATCTCGGTACAGGGGAACCAGCCGACACTCGCAAACGACGCCGACAACACGGATCTGATAACCGAGACGATATCTGTCGGGGGCGGTGTGGTCGACGTGGTCTCCGGCAATGAAATACAGCTGGACCCCTCTATGGAAGTCGACTTCGAGTTTCGACGGTTCAGAGACGTCAACGGAGACGGCGTCTTCGTCAAAGACGTCGATCTCGCCGTGCGCGCGGACGATGGTTCAAGCGCCGTAATCGAACTCCGATCGGAGGATTGAGATCTCCCCACGGCTGGAGCCGCGGACTTTCACCTCGACACTGCTGGTGAACTGCCGCACCCTACTCGCTCACCGTAGCGCGGTTCGCTCCTTGAGGGGGGGTCGTCGGAGAGACCTCCGGCCTCTCGTGATCACGAACGGCGCCACGCGCCGTTCGAACGACGTCCCGTTTCGAGTAGAGACGCGTTCGGTAACCGTTCATCCCTGCGGTCGGCTTCAACCAGGAGAAAGCCCCCGGGCATTCTCCTCGACCGCTTGTACCCCCGCAGCCCCGTCATCCGGGGCTCACGACTGTGCTTCGAGGACTTCGAGGAGGTGGTCCGGGTCGGCGACCGTCGAGCCGCTGGCCTCATCTTCGAGTTCCTGTGACGCCTCGATGCGACCGTTTATAACGTTCGCCGACTCGCCTGCGATCGCCGCTGTCACCGCGTTGTGGGCCTCCTCGGTCGATCGATTCATCAACATCGCATGTTCCGCGGCCTCGTCACAGATCTCCGTTCCCGGCGGGAAGCCAGCCTCCTCGGCCATATCGCCGGCGGAGCGAAACGCCTCTTCGGCCCCCTCGTAGTGTTCGATCGCCTCTTCGAGCGCCCCGATCGAGTCCCCGTAGCGCTCGTCGTTGAACGCGACGATCCCCTCGTCTCGGGTCTCGTTTCCGTCGTTGAGTTCGCCGATACCGCGGTCGTAGGTTCCGACGATATCGCCGCGTTTGTCTGCGCCACGCACCGATTCTTCGACGTCCTCGAGGCCGCTCTCTGTACAGCCCGCAGTTCCGACCGCAACTGCTCCGGCCACGCCGAGAATTACTCTACGCGTGAACACAGCTCAACCCGCACCCCCCGACTGCTTCATCGTTGCGTTCACGCGTTTGGCGATCCCCCCGGAGTAACCCGCGAGGACTCACGAGCGTTGGGTAGTGACGTACTCCCACGGATACCATCGTAGGGTCGCGCCTGCTGTTGTATAATGTCATGCCTACGGCGGCTTCTCGAGCCGATCAAGCCGGTAGCGGCGATTCTGTAGCACCTGTGCGATCGAGGAAGCGAAAAACACCGCCAGAACGATCGCACCCCACCCGAGCGTCGGGACGGTCTCGGTCGGCACGAAGTCCACCCAGACGCCGAAGAGGACGATCGCAGCCAGCACGGACAGTCCGACGTAGTAGATCCCCCACGAGATCGAACCGGCGGGGACGATGTCGAGATAGACGTCGAGCTCTCTGGACTTATCGGTCAACTCGACCTCGTTGCTATCGTACTCGATGATCTCGGCCTCGGCCATCCGATCGAGGTGCGTCTGTTGTAAGGAGGTGTACACCCGCTTTCGCTCGGCGGAGGTAACCTCCTCGATGGGTTTTTCGTGTTCCCAGGCGGCGACCTGTTCTGCGAGTTCCGAAAGCGTTGCTGACCCGTTCGCGCGCTTGCAGTAGTGGAGAACGTAGCGCCGCCGGTGGTTACTTAACAGGTGATAGATCTGGTCCTTTTCAGGTGCATCGTATTTTCGTTGCCTGGAGAGCGACATGTGATATAAGATCCTTGTGGCCGTCGTGTAGCGCAGTAGAAGCATCATAAATATATAAATCCGGGGGAGTTATCTCCGAACGGATCCCAATCCGTGGTAGGTCAGTAAGCCAGCCAACGCGGAACCGTTAATAGGTTATTAACGTAGACCGACGTGCAGTTCAGGTGTTTCAAGCCGATCGATACCGTTTCGAGCTGGTCTTTCGGGTAGTTCAAGCTGCTCGGTATTATCACCTTACCACTCGTAGGATGAGCTAGGAGACACAGACGATGGTAGACCTATCACGGCGAAAAACGATACTCGGCATGGGACTGTTGGCGGCTGGTAGCGGTGCGACGTTCACGAGCGCAACGTTCCAAAATAGCGTGAACCCGGGAGCCGACTTCCGGATCGTCGCGGCTGCACAGACGATCGTTCGGCGCGGCCCCGCGTTCGAAGACGGCGAGGATAGCGAGCTCGACGACTGGGCACAACAGGAGTTCCTGAACTTCGATGAACTGAATCCGGGAGATCTACCGGCGGCAGGTGCCAACGAAAACCAGAATGATGGACTCGACGTTTCGCTGGCCCGGCAGAATTCCGCAAGCGAAATCCGCTTTTCGAATTTCCTCGAGATCGATAACACCGGCACGACCGAAGTCAACATCGGGATGACGTACGCGATAGATGACGACGGCGAGGTGAGCGGATACGCTCAAGACGACGCCCCCGATTGGTTCAACGACGACTATGAAGACGATCTCGGTAATGACACTCTCTCGCGACTAGACGTCCTTAAGATGTTCAAATTCGAGATCCCGGGTGATCGACTGGGTGATCTGGCCAACGAAAGCGGTGGCAGTAACCTCCTTCTCTCTCCATCTCCGGACGATGCCGAGACGAACGGGTGGACTGATGGGACGGCCGAAGAACCGAGCGACTTTGTTACACTCGGACCGGGTGAAAGCATCACTGTCGACCTCGTAACCGAGCTCACCGGTGACCAAGTGAGCATTCTCGCCGACGAGGCGGCGGGCGCAACTGGCAATCCGTTCGATGGGAATGAAACGGACGACTTCCAACTGCTCGACAGCGCCTTCGTCGGTACCGAACAATAGCGGAGTCGATCCCCTCGGACGGCGTTTTTGTATTTTGCACCGTTCTAGTAGAGCCCACGAGCGCGTACGCTCGTGCGGTATCCCGGACTGACGGACGCAGTGAACGCGGTCCGTGGATGGAGCGGCCGAGAGTTCTCAGCACCACCAGGGTCACGTGTTCCGGTGAGAAACGGTCATCAAAGGCGGCCTGACGTGTTTTCGAACGACCTCACCGCCCGAGAATAGCCCTATACAGGCAAAAAGCAGGCGTTTCACTGGAGGGTTCGTGGACCCGCTTGAGCGTCGGTGGAATCCGGAACGCCGCGCCCGGGGGAAATCCAGCGGGGGATTTCACGCCGTTTGGACTCCGGAGAAGGTCGCTTCCGTGCGCGGAAGGCGAGTACCAATCGATCGGCCCACCCAACACCTACATATGTCGGGTCGGCCGTTCAGAACTGGAGCTAGTCCAGCTCCTCCATCGTCGTATCGGCCTGGTTGAACAGCCATTCGCTGGCCGGCGAGTCGGGGCGAATGTACAGATAGGCATAATCGTCGTCTAACACCGTGCTCACGCCGAGTTGTTCGTCTTTTATAACGCGTTTGTTGGTGTCGATCGCGACGTCGACCAGCCCCTCGAGATCGTCGACGACGATCGTCGCCTCGTAATCGCGTTCGGAGGGGAACGTTCCGGTGGTGATCCACTCCGAGAACTCCTGTTCTTGTTGGTAGACCTCGAGGAGTTCGGCTTCCTCCTCGGAGAGTTCGACGTACCCGCGGAGGCGAAGGAACACGAGTGTGCCGATGACCGTCAGCGATCCCGAGAAAGCCAGTAGGGAGGCAAGCATTTCCAGCAGCGATGCGTCTTGAGTGGTCTCGACGGTATCGGTCGACGTATACTCTTCGTCGATCGTTTCGGCATCGACCACACGGAAGGACGTCTGCGAGACGTCGAGCCTCAGCAGGCTTTCGTGAGTCCGATTCACTGCCTGCCCGTCGACGGTACCGTCGACGGCCGTGGTGGCGACGACCGCGATTTCGATGGAGCCTTCCGTCCCGAGTTGCGATTCGATTTCGGCGATCGTCCTTCGGACCTCGGCGATGTTGACCGACGCCTCTGCAGTGTGGCTGTCAGCGGCCACGATGGATTCGGATTCGACGGATGCACGCGGTTCGGTCACCTCCCAGAAGATGTCATCGTCGCTAACCGATCGGACGCGCAGAAAGATATCCGTAGAGACGTCCAACTCCGTGTCGGCCGTGTGTTCGTATCGGTAGGAGATATCGAGGTCATCCGAGACGGTCGTGTAGTAGATTGGCCGGTTTTCCACACGTTGGCCCGCCTCGAACGGAACGGATTCGTTAACGATTAACGCACTGTGTTCCAGCTCCGTCGAGTCGGACCACTGGACTAGCGTCCGCTGCTCGGTCCGCACCTCATCGACGGCGTACACCTGGAACAACCAAAAGCCGAACACGAGAGCTAAGAGGATGGCAGCCCCGAGCAGGATGGGAAAGTACGCATCCAACAGCGCACGCACCCGTAGTCGCCTGCTGAGATCGGTCATTGGCCTTCCCGGACACGGCGGTCGGTCCGAACCCAGCCAGACCGCCGCGACGGGTCGGTTTGTATCGTCATCTTGGTGTACCCGTCCATAGTAGGACAACCGTAATGAGTTCGTTGCCGCCACTTGTCGTCCGCACGACCCACCGGAGAACGGTGATTCTGTCGAGTCCGTCGATATATGACGATCAGACCCCGAAGAGGCCGTCGGACCGGTACGACACATGTCGGTAACAGAGGTATGTATCTGCGTCGTGTATCGTGAGGTAGATGACGGGTCAAACTCGCGTCCTCTACGTGGACGACGATGCCAACTCCCTCGAGGTGAGAGCCATGATGTTGGAGGAGTTCGGGGTCGATGTCATCACCGAAACGAGTGTCGAGGACGCGAGACGGCGGCTCGAAAACGACGACATCGACTGTGTGTTAAGCGACCTCGATATGCCGGATGAGGACGGGTTCGACTTGCTCGAACACGTTCAAGCCACACATCCGGAGCTTCCGTTTATTTTGTTTACGAGCTACGAATCCGAAGACGTGATCGAGCGGGCACTCAATCTGGGAGCGGCAGATTACTTCCCGAAGTCGCTGACGAACATCTCGTATCGGCTGCTCGCGTACCGGATCAAACGGGCGATCCAACTCGTCGAAGCCGAACAAGCAATCGCCGCCAGCGCGAACGCGCAAGTCGACGAGAACGGGGGGGATGTCACTCTTACACGGACGGAAACCGATTCGGTGAACGCGGAGTCACGGGGAGACCTCGAAACCTCGAAACGAGGGACGGCTGCGGTGACGGAGACGGGAGCTACGAAGCCAGCATCCTCGACGGCAGTCGGGGACGGCAGAACGAAACCGGGCCAAGATACTGCTGACGAAGCCGAAGAACGCACCGAACCGGCGTCGGACGATGGCAACCGGGTGATAACGGGCAAAGTGAGAGATGCGCTCCGATGGCTCGACCGGCACACCCCAAAGACGGAGCCGGAAGACCCAACCAGTACATCGGAGCCGAGAACCGACGAACCGCGTGTCAGCGAACCCAAATCGGAACGGCCGATCCGCGAGCACGATCGCGTGCTTCCGGACAGCCTCGAACTCGAACCCGGTGACGGAATACTGCTCGAGTGCGGCTCACACGACGACCGAAAGGGCCACGCATGTATCGATCTGCTGGAACTCGACAACGTCGAGGAGCGAAACGTGCTGTTGATCCGATACCGACGGATACGCCCAGAACGGCTCCGCCGCATCGCCGAGGACGCCGAGAACGTCCATCTGATCAGCATCGGCTATCGACAATCGATCCCGGACGGCATCGACGAGCACGTAGAGACGACCCAAATCAGTAACCCGAGCGAGCTAACACGGTTAGGGATCGTGATGACACGCGTGATCGGAGAGTGGGATACGGACACACTCGACACAGTTGTCTGTGTCGACTCACTCGAGATCCTGATCGGCTATACGGACGAACGCAGCGTCTTTCGGTTTCTGCATGTCCTGCTGTCGAAGCTACGATCCACGAACGCGATTTCACACTTTCACATCGAACCGTCGCTCGACGGCTCGCACAATGCAGAAACGTTCAAGCCGCTGTTCGATTGGGTCGTAACCATTGACCACGACGGGGTTCACGTCGAGTGATCTGTGAGGCACTCGCCGAGTCACGGCAGTCGGTGATCATCGCCCCGATTTCGGGTTCGAGTGTCGGCGATATGCGTGCGTCGAATGTTTACCGAACTACCGTACCCGACTCGCTCGCCGCTAACTGGATTTTGGTCTTGTTTCTGTGCAGGCTTTTACCCTATTCGCGCTCTCTATGTAGCGCACTCTCTGAGAACCGTCGCTGATTGAGGGTTTCAACAAGGCCGGAGGGGGTACCAGAACGGCGAAGTACACCACGACCCCGGAAGCGCTTATCGCACCCCCGGTGTCGCCTTCGATCTGGATGACCGTTACACGATCCGGGTCGAACCAATCCGAAAACGGTCGAGGACTCGACGGACACGTCTCGATCGCGGCGGCGGGTACCGGCAGATCGATCGACAACTGGTAGAGTCGTTCACGAAAGAAACAATTCTGTCAGGGGCCGACAACGCAACCCGAAGCGCGTGGCGTTCGTCCGCTCTGATACCGCGCGACTCCGGAGGCGAGTATTTAAATCCCGGAAAGCGGAATCACGTTCGGCAGCAGGCCATCACCATTTTTATGTCCGGTGACCATACCAACCATACGCGAATGTGGGGTTGGCACAAACAGCGTTGTGGGGGTACTGTATGAATGCGAGCGACGCGGCAATCAACATACTCATCGTCGACGACGAACCCGAGTTCGCCGACACCGTCGCCGCGATGCTCGAACGCGAAGACGACCGGTTCAACATTCGGAGGGTAACGAGCGTTGAGGATGGGTTAGAAATCATCGAAACGGAGCGAATAGACTGCGTCGTCTCCGACTACGGGATGCCCGAGGTCGACGGGCTGGAATTCCTGGAGGCGATTCAGGACCGATACGGTGAGGTTCCGTTCGTCCTCCTCACGGGCGAGGGCGACGAGGCGATCGCCAGCGAGGCCATCTCGAAAGGAGTGACGGACTACGTCCGAAAGCGGGGAGACACGGATCAATACTCGCTTCTCGCCACCAGGATTTCGGACGCCGTAGAGAAACGCCGCGCCCGCGTAGCCTTACGGCGGCGTAAGCAGGAACTCGAACACCTAAACGACCGGTTTCACTCGTTCGTTAGACACTCACCGGACGTCATCACGATTCTCGAAAACGACGGGACCGTCCGATACAACAGCCCGGCTATCGAATACGTCCTGGGTTACGAACAGGACGAACCCGTCGGGAACCGAGCGTTCGAATACATCCACCCGGACGATCGCGAGCGAATCAGATCGGAGTTCGAGCGTCTTACCGAGGCCGACGGCGAGACAAGAGAGAGCTTCGAGATGCGAGTTCGACAGGCCGACGGATCGTGGACGTGGGTCGAATCGATCGCCAGCAATCGGATCGGCGCGGGCAGTAACGGGTTCTTGATGAACAGCCGAGATATCTCCGATCGGAAGGCCCGCGAGCGAGAGCTCGAAGCGAAGACCGAGCGACTCGAGGAGTTCGCGAGCATCGTCAGCCACGATCTTCAGACGCCGATCACGGTCGCCGATGCCCGCCTCGAGATGGCGATGGAGGATTGCGAGAGCGAACACCTCCCGCCGATCGGTACCGCCTTAGAGCGGATGGAGGGCATCATCGACGCGACGCTGACGCTCGCCCGCGAGGGACGCGTCGTCGACGAAACGGAACCGGTCGAACTGGCCGCCGCCGCGGAACAGTGGTGGGGGACGATAGAAAGCGACGATGCAACACTCAGCCTCGAGACGGACGAACTCACCGTGGCGGCTGATCGAGAGCGCCTGCGGCGAGTCATGGAGAACCTCTTTTCGAACGCGGTCGACCACGGTGGGTCGGATGTCGAGGTCACGATCGGGAGATTAGCCGACGACGACGGGTTCTACGTCGCCGACGACGGACCAGGGGTCGCCGAAGACCTACACGAGGACATTTTCGAGCCGGGGCACTCGATGTCGCCCGACGGGACCGGGTTCGGGCTGGCGATCGTCGAAGAGATCGTCGACGCCCACGGCTGGGAAATCGAGGTGACCGAGAGCGAGGCGGGTGGGGCGCGTTTTGAGATAACCGGTGTCGAGTTCGTATGAGAGACACAACATCTCGTGAGTAACAAAACGGGCGAAAGTTGAAGTACGCCGAGACGTTACAGCGGTCGATTCGCCTGTCGTAATTTCGGTCGGGGTTTAGACGGTGTGGTACGTACCGACGATCGTGTTCTCGTCGGACGTTCGACGCGATAGATCGCACGACCGGGACAGTCTCGCCAGTCTGGTACTCGGCGGTCTGTCGATCTGTCTCGTAGCTGTCGCGCTCGTCGGCGTATATTTGCTTCCAAGGTCAGTCAGGCGATCGATGGCCTTCGAATACGCGAATCCGACGATCTCGACCGCGTACACTGCGCATTTCGTACATTTCACCCCATCACATTTGGGGAGCAATCTCGCGGTGTTTCTGTTCGCGAGCGGCGCGATCGTGGTTCTCGTGGGTCGGGTCGGCGACCACTGGCTACTCGTTGGATACCTCACTACGCTGGCCGTCGTCCTCCCGGTCGCGCTGTCGTTTTCGAACCTCGCGATCCCGAGAAACAGCGTCACGTACGGATTCTCGGGAATAAACATGGCGATCGTTGGCTTCCTTCCGGTCGCGACCACCCGATATCTCGAACGAAAGCTGGAGCACCCGCTCGATACGAGTCTGCTCTTGACCTCGTTTTTTTTATCGATGAGCTACGTCGGAGTCGTTGCCGTGCCGTTGTCGACTGTTTCCGTGGCGCTCGCTGCAGCTAGCGTAGTGTTCGGGTCGATATTCGCGATACAGTTTGGACGATCGGTCTCGGAGGCACTTCTGTCGGGCGACACGCGATCCAACACCTTCGATGCGACACTCCTCAGTGGCGTCATCGTTTGGATCGTGTTGCTATCGGTAGGGTTCCCGAAAATCGACGCTACCGGGGATGGTGTGACCAATCTATACGTCCATTTCATGGGCTACGCGCTCGGATTTACAGTGTCGTATCTCGTCCACGAATGGCGACTCCTCGGCGATCGACCCGCGAAAGAATATGAACCGTCCAGCGCGTTCGAAACCGCCGATTATCGCCGATAACGGGCCATCAGCGCAGCCGCGAGGAGTGCGATGATCGCGACCCCTGCACCGAAGCCGGGGAGCTCCGCCGGTTCGTCTACCGGCGTCTGCTCCGGTTCGGAGTCCGGTTCTGGGGTATCCGACTCCGTACTCGTATCCGCGTCCGGACCGGAGTCCGAATCCGGTCCATCCGAACCGGACGTGTCATCGGTTGGCTCATCCGAATCGGTCGGTTCGTCAGGTTCGGAGTCCGAGTCGTCCGAATCCGGTCCGTCCGAATCGGGCAACGAACTCCCGCCACCGATACTTCCAACCGGAGCGGGATCGGTCGCCTCCTCAACCGTCACCGTCGCGTACTGAGTATCGGTCGGGAGCACATCGATCAGGATGTCCGTCCCGATATCACTCTCGTCGAGTTCGGTCGAGAGCGTTACCGTCGTGTCCGAACCGCCGGCCAGGGTGACCTCCTCTGAGTCGACGACCGTCCCATCGAAGTGGAGTTCGACGGTTTCCGCCCCGTTGGCTTGACCGCTGTTCTCGATCGTCGCTTCGACCGAGAGCGTCTGGTCGGCCTCCAGTTCGTCTGGGGCGTCGGTTATCGTCGACTCGATCTCCGCTGCGGTCAGCACCTCGACGCTCTCTGAGCTCGCGTCGTCGTCGGTCGACAGTTCCAGCGACGCCGTGTCGAGTCTCGCAGCGGTCGACGCGTCGACTTCGAAGGTGAGCGCGTCGAGTTCCGCATCGTCGCTCGAAAGCGACTGGCCAGCGCCGATCTCGAAGGCGTCGGTCTCCGCGACCGGCTGACCATCGAGCGTGAGGACGAGCGTGTCGGCGATATCGCTGCCCGCTGTTCCGCCATGGTTCTTGACCGTGTAGGTCACCTCGACCGGTTCACCTTCGACTGTCTGGTCGATCGAATCGAGGGTCGAGTCGGCGACCCGGTAGTCGGGCTCCTCGTTCGGTTCCGTCAAGAACGGTTCCGTGGTGACCGGCGAGAGGATTTCGTCTGTGAGTGGACCGCCGGGGCGACCCCAGTAGTTGTCCGTCGCGTCGATCTCGGTGATCGAATCGGCGTTCGGTCGATCGGCGTCGATCGCGGCATGACTGTTCTGCTCGATGTTGTTGTTCTCGACGACGTGGAAGCCGGCGTCGGCGTAGATGCCGAGGTGGCCGTCGAGGATGTTGTTGTCGACGATGGTGGCATCGTCGGCATCGCCAGTCAGCACCACGGCCGTATCGCTGAGACCATCGAAGCGATTGTTCTCGATCGTCGCACCCGTGGCGCGAACTTCGGTACCGTTCGTCACGGAGCCGACGAACCGCGAGGTTCGAACCGTCGCGTCGTCTCCGGTGATCTGGACACCAACGTCGGCACCGTCGAAGTCGAAGCCTTCAACCGTAACGTCGTTTGCTTCGATCGAAACCGCGGTTCCACTCGACGTGAGCGTCGCGCCGTCACCGGACAGGGTGATATCGGACTCGTCCAGCGTGACCTCATCGTCGTAGTCGCCGGGTGCCACGTGGACGGTGTCACCGGACTCGGCGGCAGCGAGGGCGTTCTCCATCGAACCGAAGTCGACCGTCGCCTCGCTCGAATCGGTGGCGTCGTCGGTCTCGGCCTCGATGGTCGCTTCGAATTCGCCCGCACGCGGTGCGTCGGGGATCGAAGCGTCGATCGTCGCGGTCTCGTCGACCCCGAGTGTCACGTCTTCGTCACTCGTCGTGAGCTGTTCGCCGTCGGCATAGATCTCGACGGAGGTGCTCTGGGTGCCCTCCACGTCACCGACGTTCTCGACGGTCGCCTCGACCGTGTCGCCGCGTTCGAGTGAGTCAGTGTCGTCGAGTTCGACTTCGAACGTCGCCGGTTCGGGATCGCGAACCGTCACCGTCGACGTTCGGTCGCTGTCGTCCGTCTCGGCGGCGATCGTTCGGTCGCCGGTTCGGAGCTCGTTCGCGTCGATCGTGAACTCGCCCGTCGTACTCTCACCGCCCTCGAGAGTGAGCGAATTCTCGGTCGTTACCGGTTCGCCGTCGATCAGCAATGGCACTTCCTGAGTGCCCTCGAGATCGCCGACGTTCTCGATAGTTGCCTCGACCTCGATCGTGCCGGAATCGATACGGAGCACGTCGTCCCGAGGCGTGTTGTCCGTCACGGTGAACTCGGAGACGCGGAAGACCGCGTCTTCGGGGGCTTCGAGCACGGTCACGGTCTCGGTATCGTCGACAGTGGTCCCGTCGTACGTCGCGGTGGCGTCGAGCTCGAGATCACCTTCGAGCCCCTCGCCGACGTCGATCCCGTCGAACGTTACCGTCCTCTCGGAATCACCCTCGACAGTCACCGTCTCGGTCGCTTCGTTCTCGCCCGCGAGCCCGAGGGTGAGCTCGATGTCGCTCGCTTCGACGTCGCCTTCGTTCTCGACGGCGACGTCGACCGCGAGGGTATCCTGCTCCGCGACGAGCGGATCGGTCGCCGACTCGATAGCGACGTCGAGTTCCGGTGCTGCCAGAACTTCCGTCTCGCCGTCGGCAGTCTCGTCGTCGGTGGCGACGAAGAGCGACCCTTCGCCGATCGCGTCCTCGTCGGTCTCGACGGTCAGCGTGACCGTCTCGGATTCGTCGCTCGAGAGGTCACCGGTTTGGACAGTTTCGGCCCCGATGCCCGGAACGACGAGTTCGACCTCGTCGCTCGCGGTCTCGCCGCCGACATTCGTGACTTTGACCTCGACCTCGATATCCTTGCCCGCTTCGGGGTCGGTGACGGATTCGATGGTCGGAACGAACTCGGCGGGTGCCCGCACCTCGAGTGCGTCGGTCTCGGAGGCAGTGTCGTCGCTCGTTCTGAGCGCGAGGTCGTGCGTGCCCGCGGAGAGATCCGCGGTGTCGACATCGAGCGTGACATCGACCGACTCGCCACTCGGCACCTCGACATCGGTCTCCGCGACCGTCGAGCCATCAGCCGTCAATTGGACCGTCTCGCTCGTTGCCGCGCCACCGTCGTTCTTGACCGTCGCTTCTACTGTCGTCGTCTCGCCCGCGACGACTGAGTCGAGATCGCCGAGGTTCGACTTAGTGATGTCCACGGTCGCAGGTTCGAGGATCGTGATCGTCCCGGCTTCGGAACGGCTCGTCGGTGTTCCGACCTCGTACGTCGTCTCGCTGTCCGTGAGTGAAGCCGACGGGATATCCGTTAGTTCGACCGTCATCGACTCCTCGGGGTCCAGCGTGGCATCGACGGCGTCGACGGTTTCACCACCGCGTTCGAGAACAACCGTTCGGGTTCCCTCGGCGGTACCACTGTTCGTCACCGTCGCACTGACGGAGACCTCCTCGCCGGGCAGCGTCTCGTCGTCGGAAGTGATATCCGACTCTTGGATCTCGAACGTCGTCTCCGATTGGACGACGCTAATCGTCTCCGACGAATCGTCGTCCGTCGCGTCGACGGTGAGTTCGAGGTCACCCTCGGAACCGGGCGCGAAGGTGACTTCCCTCGTGAACGTCGCGCCACTACCGAGTGCGACACGGTCCTCGACGCCGAACTCCTGGATCGTCTCGCCACCGGCTTCGATCGAGATCGGTTTGACGCCGGCCACGTCACCGGTGTTCTCGACCGTCAGCTCGGCGGTGATGCGCTCTCCGACGGGTACTTGATCGGTGTCGACCTCGAAGTTCGTGACTTCGAACGCCGTCGGCCGGGTCGGTTGGCCGTCCGGATACGGCGCATTGAGCCACGGCGCGATATCGACGTTCTCGCTAACCGCGTCGCCGTCACCGGGGCCTTCGTCGCTGGGACCGGTTTTGTCGCCCCAGTAGTTTCGGGTAGCGTCGAGCGTTTCGGTGTAGCTGGATGCATCGACGGCGAACTCGTCACCGGCGAGGTTGTTTTGATTCACTTCGATATCAGAACCAGCATCGCTTCCGACTAAGACCGCAGTATCGGTACTCGAGATGTCGTTCTCCGTGACGGAGACGTTATCACCCGAGATGTCGATACCTCGCTCGGTGGTGAATGCCGAACGTCCTTCGTACGCTGCATCGTCAACGACGATCGTGTTGGCTTCGACGACCATGTCGTCGGCCTTCCAGCCGGAGATTGCCTGGACGCCGACGGTGATGGTGTTATCTTCGATCGTGGTTTCTGTCACCGCATCCTGGGTCGCCGACCCCTGGCCGATTCCGGTAACGTCGCTGTCGATGACGTTGTTCTCTATGTTGGTATCGACGCTTTTGCCAGCGATCTGGATCGCACCGTTGCCGCCAGTGAACTGATTCGATTCGATGGTCGTATCCGACGCGCCGTCGATCCAGACCTCGTAGCCGGACCGCGAAGCGAAGTCATCGACATCGGGTGCCTCGAAGACGCTGTTTTTGATGGTGGCCGAATCGGCAGTCACTTCCACACCATTGACCGGACCATTGATTTCGTAGTGGAGGCCATCGATGGTAACGCCTTCTGCAGCGATTTCGTGATATCCGTTGACTGCGAGCGTCGTTTCGTCGGAGCGATCATCGCTATCGGCCGCAAGATCGGCGTTCCGTCCTTCGATCGTAATATCGGCAGTATCGATGGTGGCAGCACCGTCGAAGACGTCCGCAGTGAGACTGACAGTTGCACCCTCTGCAGTATCGGCGAGCGCCGACTGCAGCGTGCCGAAGACCTTCTGTGATCCATCGCTCGTCTCGTCGACGAACACTGCGCGCTCGAAGTCGTTTGCGGACACTACGCCGTCGTCGATGTTGTCACCGGCGTCCCTAATGTGGAACCCAGCGGCAGCGTCGAACTCGTTGTCAGCGATCTCGGTGTCGGCCGCCCACACTTCGAGTTGTCCGTAGTCGCTATTCACTTCGAACGTATTCCCAGTGATCTCGCTGTCTGCCGCTTCGTGACCGAGGGCGAGGCCGCCGCCGACGGAGTCGCCAGTGAAGGTGTTGTCGACGAAGCTAACGTTGGTCGACTCACTGGGGCCGCTCACTTCACCGTTCACGTACGCGAGAATCGGATTCTCACTGCCATCCGCTTCGTTCTCGAATGTGTTTCCTTCGATGTGGTGGTTATCGGTGCCACCGGTCTCGAAGAGGAGACCGTTGGGACGCCCATCGGGGCTGGGTGCGGTCCGAATCGTGCTGTCCGTCAGGTGGAAGCCTTCGGTTCCCGACCTGACGTACACCGCGGATTTGCCCGTTGCATCGACGGCGAGACCGGACACTGAGACGTCGTCAGCGGCGATCTCGAGCGCACCGCCGGTAGATTGACCCACGATCGTCGCGTCGTCGGTCCCCTCGATCGTCAATCCAGGTTGGTCGATCGTGACGTCTTCCTCGAACTCGCCGTCGAGGACGATCGTCTCGTCTTCGCCAGCGTTGTCGATCGCATCCTGGATCGAGTCGCCCTCCTGGACGACGATGTTGCCGTTCTCGTCGTAGGTCTGGCCGTTCCAGAGTTCGACAGTTTCGATGTCGGTGTTGTCACCGATGACTGCGCCCGCGACAGCCTCGATAGAGACATCTTCGTTTCCATTGACTGAGTCAGGCTCGTTGACGACTTTGATATCTGCGGATCCGCTATCTTTCGCGTCCGTAATCGCCTCTTCGATATCGTTTCCTTCCAGCGTGAGGGCGGTGATGTCGCCGGAGGACCAGATTGCTTCATCGGGGAGGTCACCCTCGATAGTGTTCTCGGATACGTTCACTTCGCCCGAGCTCCCCAATCCGATCGGGCCGCCGACGAGGTCGTTTTTCGCGACAGTTGCGTCGTCACCACCACCTCCGAGTAGGGGATTCCCGCTGGCGTCTGCTCGTTCGAGATCGTTGTCGATCGCTTCGACGTTGTTCCCGCTCAACCGGAGTCCAGTCGGCTGAACGCCCGACAGATCCGCGTAGATCGAGAGCCCTTCGATTCGGACGTTATCAGCACTCACTTCAACAACAGTGTCACTCCCACCGATTCCGGCATCTTCTGGTGCGATGATTTCCGGTTCGGAATCCTCTGCGGCCTGGACGGTGATCCCATCAACATCGACTTTGATGGACTCTTCGTACGTTCCGGATCGAACTACGATCGTATCGCCGCTTTCGGCTTTCTCGATTGCACTCTCGACATCATAGAATACGCTGTATCCTTCCGTTCCATCGGCGGTGTCTTTCAATCCGGTCGATGAGTCCTCATCGGGGATTAATACTCCACGTTCGATGGTATTTTCTTCAGCTATCGAGGTCCAATCGATCGGTTCGTTCAGTTCGCCGGCCGTACTAAAGATCCCGTCGTAGACGTACGTCTGTTCATCTCCATTGTCGTCTTCGTACGTCAGCGTGTACTGGTGGCCTTCGATTTCGTTGTCCTCGATCGTAACCGATCCAACGGCATAATTTCGCCAGTCGACATCCTCTTGCTCCCCAGCGAAGCTTATCAATCCGATTTCGTTGTTCCGGACGAGACGGTTCGTTGCATCGGTCTGGTTGCCGGCCCCGTCGTTGAAGCTCAGACCGGCATTGATTTCATTTCCAGTGACAGAGAGCGTCTGGACGTCGCCAGAGTTGAAGTAAACGCTACCGATCTCACCGTTGACGACGCTATCTGCGAGTGTGAAGTCGTCACCGGCGATCTCGAGATTTTTGTTCGGAGAGGCGTCTGGATTAGGCGTAATCTCGATTCCCTGGATCGTCACGCTATCTGCGGCGATGAAGGGTCCGTTCGTTCCGAAATCGGATGACGCCTGCGAGATTACGTTCGCTTCGACGTTTTCGTCATCGCTGACGGGTTCTCCAGCGTCGCTGACACCCCGAATCGTGACCTCCTCGGTACCGACGTACAGACCGAACGAGTACGGTTGATTGTCGGTTCCGTAGGCATCACGATTCTCCGCGATTTCTTCGTAGGTACCGGGGAATACATCGATTGTCGCTCCATTGCCGGCCGAATCGATCGCCGTCTGGATACTGAGCCCTTCGTCAACGACGTAGCGATCATCGACAACGTCGTGAACGACAGCCGCATCGGTATCTGCTTCTTCGTTTTTCCCGATCGCGGTGTCTACAGCACCCTCTCGCTCAGCAAAGTACCACTCGTATTCGTTCGCGGCTGCATCGTTCGCGAGCGTATTCGATGTCTCTGCAGTCACTCGATACTGGATATTTCCGGGGAGATTGATGTCCTCAATCTGGTCTCGATCGGCCGCTTGGATGTAGAGTGGAGTATCCTCGCCGGCATGCAAGTCATCAGTAAACGCGATATCATACGATCCGACGTCATCTCCGAGCTGGTCGCTGAGTGCGCCGTTAGCGAAGACCGCAACCCCACCCCACGCGTTGTTGCTGGTGGATAGCTGGGAAACATCGGAGCTTGTAACGTCAGTGAACGCAACACCAACGCCACCGTTGTCGCGCACCTCGATCTCGTTTAGATTCGCATTCGTGACGGCGTTCAAATCGAGACCGGAGCGGCCCCAATCTTCGATAGTGACGTCCGTGACAGAAACTTGATCGAGTCGGCCTTCATCGAGATCAGCTGCGTCGATTTTAACACCATAAATCGAATCGGATTCCGCCCCGGGGCCGGATAGCGTGAAACCCGACAGTTCCACATTCTCACCACGAACGAGGAGTCCGTAGCCTGTGGAGGTACTTTCTATCGTTGTTTCATCTGTTCCGGCACCCTCGATGGTCAAATCGTCAGTTCGAACTTCGAGTTGAGAATCGACCGTGTGCGTTTCGGCCTGCAGTTGTATTGTATCACCCGATTCTATGTCATCACTCTCGAGAGCATCCTGAAGCGTAGTGAAATCAGCTCCGTCTTCACTACCGACGGCATACGTTTCACCGGCATCGCTCGATTCTTGCGCCACCGCCCCACCCGCAAATCCCGCAACTCCAAGCAAAACGAGCGCGGTGATCGCCGAAGCGATCACCAGTATGCGCTTCTTGTGCGTCATGTTCCACCCCACCCCGAACAAGAGTGATCGTTCGAACGTCGATACCTAACCGTGGATAGTAACCGCATCTTACCCCCCATTTCACTCGTCAAAACTGACCGTACATATATAAACCTCGGTTCATAGTATAAAACCCATGTGGCCGTTTCGGAAATCAATTCATCCAAAAGTGTAATGTAAGTAATAATATCTTTATTACTGTCTATATAACACCGTATAGAAGGATTAGATCACCGTTTCGCCATCCACTTCGAGAGACAGATTAAACGGCAAGGTAAGCCAGCCATATCGCTCTCGGACCCGTTTATATAGTGGCGGTCACGGGTAGGGAGTCGGTAGTTGTTCGCGTTCATCATAGCGCGTACGCACGCAAACGATCAGAGTAGCATCGCTCGAGCGGCCCTCGACACCAGCCCAGACGGGCGATCACTCTGCAAAGTGGATCGATCGATCCCACCAAGAGACCTGTTAACGAGCTATTAAGCGGCAGTAAGTCATATTTAATCGCCCAATAGGTATATGCGACCCACACACAGACACAGTCGGACGACGACCACGACCGCTGAGAACCATGAGCACGAAACGAGAACACACTGGACGTGGGGCCGCGAGTCGCGTGGGATCCCGTCGGCGTCGTGGCCGATCGCGGGAGCCACGTGATGGCTGGTGGCGGTACAACCGCTCGATCCGGTTTTACGGACTCACCTTCCTCGCGGGGACAAAACTCGCCGACGTCGTCACGACCGTCGTTGGCGTACAGTACGTCCCCTCGATCGTCGAGGCGAATCCGGTTGCGGATACGCTGTTCGTCGAAATGGGACTCGTCACCGGCCTGACGGTCCTGGGCTTCGCGACGGTCTTGTTCGCCGCTTGTGCCGCCGAACTGTTCGGGCTGGAGATCCGACGGCGCTTCGGCTTGCCGAAGACCGCACTGTTCGCACAGGGGTCGATCTATCTGATCCTCTCGGTGCTGTTCGGCCTCGTCGCGATTCACAACGCCACGCTCATCGCCGATCAGACGTCCTACATGCTCGACGGTGTGCTCGTGCCACCCGCGGTGCTTGGATAATTGACGATCAAAACGATACCCGATAGAGAATGCCACGACGCGATACTGATACCGGAGCAGGCCGAAAAGAAGCGAGCACCGAACCGTCCGACGACGGCACGCTCGGAGGGCTTCGTCGGACCGAGACGATCGCTGATCTCGTCGACTTCGCAGCGGTTCGTCGCGACCTCCCCGACGAGTGGGACGTCCGTCCCGATCTCGTCCAGTTCGGCCCGGAGCCGCTCTCGGAGACGATCCGCTTTCGGCGGACCCTCGCGGACCCACAACTCGTGTTGAAGCCGGTCGACGACAGCGACCCGGGCCACAACATCACGTTCTACGAGCGCGCCGGCCCGCGGGCGGCGCGCGAGCGGACGAGGACCGTCGACTCGCTTTCGGAGGCGGTGCGAGTCGCGACCAATCGGATTCACCAACTCGATTAGGGTTCTTTAGGGCTCCGGCGTGGGTGCGTGGATTATTTGTTCGATGGGAGCGAGGGTCATGATATGTCCGATCTTGGCGACTTTGCGAACTACGATCCCGACGACTCCGGGACGAAAGATTCGACCGCACCGGCATCCGAGTCGCCGACGGAACCGGTGTCCGAAACGGACACCGACTTCGAGCCGGTAGCCGTCTCGCCGGCCGGAACCGACCGCGGCATCGGAACGCTGTCGGCCTCCGAAGGGCTCGTCGTGAGCGAGGAGGCCGACGACACCTGCTTGCGTGCGTACGTCACCGTTAGCAACCGCTCGTCGGTTCGCATCGGCAGCTACCTGATCGCTGCTTATCCCGACGGTGAGCGGCTCTTCTGTCGGATCGTCGCCCTGGAGTACGCCCAGGAGTTCCGATCCGACGACGCCACGGAGATCCACGCCCGACGAGCGATGCGTCGCGAGGGGATCGACGAACAGGATTACAAGTTCATGGCGACGCTCGAACCGGTCGCCGTGCTGTACGAGGAGGGTGGCGAGCTCAAACGGCGAATGACCGATCGGGTACCGAAGCCCGAAACGGTCATCCGACAAGCGGAGGACAGTGCCGAGATCAAAACGGGGCTGAAAATCCCGGAGGAGGGCGTCTTCATCGGTCATCTCGCCGTCGGGGGCGAGACGGTCAAGACGGCTGCCAGCCCGCCGACGATCGACTATCGGCTGAAAGATGACTACGAGGCCGGCGATCCACTCGTCTTCCGACACACGCTCGTCGCCGGCGGCACCGGTTCCGGGAAGACCCACGGTGCGAAGAACGTCCTCCGGCAGTACCTCGCCGACCATCGACGCTATCCGACCGACGACGGCCGAACCGTCGCCCCGGCGCTCGTCCAGTTCGATCCCCAGGACGAGTACGCCCAGATGCACGACGACAACCCCGAGATGGACGCCGACTACGAGCGCCGACTCGATCGCGAGGGGATCGCTCACGGCGGGGTGGAGAACACGAAGGCGTTCGTCCCGAAAGTCGGCGATGCGACCTACGCCGCCGCCCATCACGGAGCCGAACAGATCGAGTTCACGATCCCCTTCTCGATGGTGTTCGACAACCCCTGGCTCGTCGCCGGCAGCGGGCTGAACGATAATCAGTACGGCGCGCTCGTGGGGGTGTTGCTCCCGCAGTTTAAGCGACAGTACGGCCGCGGCGGAACCTATCAAGACTTCCGAACGTTCCTCGACGATCCCGCTTTGAAGCAGGAACTCGACGAGTCCGGCCGCGTCCACGAGGCGACGTTCGACGCGATCCGACGGCGGATACTCGGCTTCGGATCGGTCTTCGATCAGGACGCCCGTCCGATCACCGAACTCGTCGACGCGTTCGTCCGACCCGGCGGAGTCACGACGGTGCCGACCTATCACATCAACGACTCCCGGGCAACGACGACCGTCGTGTTAGCGCTTTCCTCGCTGTTGGTCGACGAGAAGCTCTCGAACGACCCGACTTACGATCGGATCAAGGAGACGCCGCTCGTGTTGGGGATGGACGAAGCGCACAACTTCCTGACCGACGCCGACAGCGTTCAGGCCGATCGCGTGATCGGGAAGTTCGCCGAGGCGGCGAAACAGGGCCGAAAGGAGCGACTCGGCCTGTTTCTCATCACGCAGGACCCACAGGACATCGCAGACCCGATCTTCAAGCAGATCAACACGACGATCGTGTTGAACCTCGGCGACGAAAACGCGATCAAGGCCGTCAACATCCCCTCGAACTTGGAGGGGAAAGTGCCGTATATGGAGAAGGGACAGATGGTCGTCTACTCGCCCGACAACTCCGAACCGGTCGAGTTGATCGGCCTGTCGAACTGTCTGACGAGACACGGGCGCGAGTAGCGCTCAAGATCGAACACATGGGTGTGTCGCGTCCCGCACCCCCACGTCTATTAATTACTGTACGCAAGTGAAACCATGGAGATAGACGACCCCACGGAGGAGCTGATAAGCGTGTGTCGAGCGGGGATCGGCGACGAACTTCGCAGCATCACCTATTTCACCGACGACACGGTCGAACAGCTCTATCTTCGCTCCGATCTCGACCGGACGGCGGATCTCACCGGATTCGCGGAACTAGAACGAACGGGGTTTCGGTCCGACGATCTGTATCGGAACACACAGCTGGGTGACTACCGAGCGACGATTCGGATGTTCGAGCGCGGCTACC
Source organism: Natronomonas sp. (assembly GCF_046483325.1). GTDB lineage: Archaea > Halobacteriota > Halobacteria > Halobacteriales > Haloarculaceae > Natronomonas. Next base: position 43,414 of record NZ_JAWODL010000011.1, read on the forward strand.
TGACGCGCGTCATCGAAGGTCGCTGTGGGGTGTGGGTCACGACCGACTCGATGTCGATGGAACGGTTCGAGGAGCTCGCCAGTTCGGTCAAGCCGGTTCTCGCCGCGTACGCGAGTGGGGACGGGGCCTGAAAGAGGCGAGAACGGACCTGAGCAAACTCATATGACGACCGAAAAGACCACCGGGATGTCACTGCGGCATTCTACACTTTTGTCTAATCGGGTTGAGGATAAACCATATCGTGGCGATCGAGAGCACGAGTATCGTAAGAGTGGTAATGATAAAGTACTGATAGTTTAGTTCATCGAGTACCATCGTGATTATTTGATTCGTACCGACGATGACACCGAGGATACCGAACACGGAATACGAGACCTGTTTCCCTGCTTGATATCTCATATCCCTCCGAATACGGACACTGTCTCCGACGCTTATATCCAGCCTATCCCGTTCTGAACTGGGCATCCTGATCGCCAGCGATTCGTTTTCGCCGTGAGAGCTCTCCGGTGTTTCCCCGGGTTCCAGTTTCGTATCGTTCTCCCACCCCGTCTGGCACCGGACGTTCCGCTCCTCGTTTTTCCACCTTATCAGAGCCCGATCGTTCTCCTCGATCCCCAATCCCTCCATCGTATCCTCGTTTACTCGAACGATATTCCGACCCTCATCTCGATCGTAGCCCGGAAGAACACGCAAGTGGGTGTAGCTGTAATCGACGAACAGTCGGCCGATCCACGTGGAAATTTTGCGGTAGAATTGATACGACGCTGTGCGCTTGTTTTCAAGAACACGTAGCTTCACCGTCTGAGAGACCCCTTCGTCCGTCGAGTTGACGTCTAAGAGAGTCCTAATGACGCCGTTCAGCCGGATCGTGTGTTCGTCGTAGTGTTTGTGTCGATAGGTCTCAACGGGAAGTTGAATACGAAACCCTTCGATAGGATTGATCAGTTCGGCCACATCCCCGTTTTCGAGACCTTGGAGATCGACGAGATCACCCGAGTGAATGTAACACGCAAACCCCTCCGTCGTGACGTCCCTGGATTGTTGTTCCCACGCCGAGATCCGGTGAACGCGGAGCCCGCTTTTTATCTCTGATTGAATTTCGTGGATGTCAATTTTGATATCGCTTTCCTCCGATTCGATATCCTCCGCGTCGAGACCGATCCGACGCTGAAGACTCGTCCGGATACAGGCTAAATAAACGTCATCTCTTGAATACTTTTCAGGATCGTGAACGTTACTGAAGCATACGATTTGCGTTAACGCACCGAAATCATCCGATCCGTGCGGGGTCAACCTGACGTATTCGTATTCGACCGTTTCATCCAGCGCAGAGAGGACCTCCTGTGGGACAATTACAGCGTTTCGAAACTTATCGTTCCTCTCAAAAGACCTGTTTTCAAAGTTCGAGATGGTTTCACAGATCACCGTAGAGTCGCCCACAGGTATCTCCCCTTAGACGGTCATTCTTCGCTACTGTATTAAATATTGACGTGTCGTCGGAGTGTAACGCTGTCTCGTACGTGGATTCACAGAAGTCCCGATAAAAACGCCTCGCAATCTCCTCTCCGTACATTTCGCCGAGCATCAGTATGCCAGTAACGATACGTCGATGATAGGTTCGATTCCGAGGATACGCAGCCGTGATTTCCTCCTGAGATTTCGGGCTGACATAGAGATCGATCTCTTCGGGAGAAGAAAGCTCGCTCCCTACAACGTGATCGGGTTGGACGTAAAACTCGACGCTTGGGTCTCTGAGCGTCCGGAGGTCGTATCCCGCCTCGGATTGCGCAACTCTTTGTTGTTCATACTCCGAAAGGCCGAAAATCAAAACACCGTTTATCCAATCCTCCGGATCATCGGTGTGAACAACTTCCAGCATCGTGCCACCCCTCTTTGATTCATACGAGTAATATCGCTTGAACCCCCGGATCTTCGTCGGGAGGTATTTGATTCGGTTCTGGCATTCTTTCCACTTTTTTAGGGCATCTTCTCGAACGGCGTGTTCCGTCTCATCATTATAAATTTCGTTGAGTTCGGGATCGATCGTTTCAAACCGGGAGATGAGACTGGTAGGTAGAATCAGACTACCGTATCCAAAGATCGGTGCCATCAATGAAAATGTGAGCCTGCGGGGGATATCGTACTCACGATTGTCGCGCCGGGTCTTTTTGCCCCGAGTCTCCGAGTGGAGTTTTTCTCACAGATATACCACTCTACAGAGCTCATTCGAGAATGGCAACGCCTCCGGGCTGCTGCATGAACGATCATCGGGGAGTGTCGGATATAAATCCTCCCTCTATCACGCCAACGTCCGACCTCCACATCCAGCGGGTCAGTCCTGTCAAACCCAGAGCGTTTCAACGGAGCCGACCCGGTCATCTCAGAAGATGTCCGCCTGCCGATAGACGGAGATCCCCTCACTGGTGATCTCGTAGGGCTTCGTCTCCCGGGAGTGGTTCGCGTTTCGGATCTTCTGTATCTCGACGGCCAGACGCGTCTCCCCGAACTCGGAGCGGACGTACTGGAGGACCAACACGGCGTCGGTGAGGTACTCGATGATGCCGTGTTTGGAGGTGTAGGGGTCGTGATCGCTCGCCTCACTCGTCAGCATGGTCGTGACGCCGGCGCGTTTGAGCGATTTGGTGAAATCGAACACCTCCATCCGTCGCCTGGCCTGCTCGTCGTACATCATCTCGAGCAGCGAGACGGAGTCGAGAACGAGCCTGTCGGCGTCGAACTCCTCTATGAGACGCGGGAGGTCGTTCCGGATCGACGTGAGGCTGTTGGCCATCTCGATCGGGTCGAGATCGACGATCGCCAACCGCTCGTCGTCGAGGTATTCGTCGAAGGGCCACCCCTTTTCTGTCGCCGCCCGCCGCACCGCGGTGGCGCTCTCTTCGAGCGTGAGGTAAACCGCCTTCTCGTCGCGCTCGATGCCGTGCTGGAGAAACTGCAACCCGAACGTCGTCTTCCCGGTCCCGGCCGCCCCTATCACGGCCATGAGGGATCGTTCGGGAACGCCCCCCTGAATCATCGCGTCGAGGCCGTCGATACCGAGTTCTACCCGAGGGATATCCGATTCGAACGCCTCGTCGAAGTCGTTCGCCCCGTCACCCGCCTCGGCGTCGAAAGCGGCTGCAAAGTCGTCTACCGTCGGTTCGTCGTCACCACTGCCGGCTTCGAAGGGGGCTTCGAAGGAGTCTACCGTAGGATCGTCGTCACCGGTGGTTCGATCACGCTCGAACCAGTCGTCGTCGCTCATCGATCGCCTCCGGTCGGCTCGCGCATACCCGGCGTTCGGCCGCGGATGACTTATATTCGCGGACGAACACGGTGACCGGCACTTCGGGGGGCTTTTGTCGTCGGCTGTCGAAGGGCGATCCGATGCACCTCGGCGTCGTCGCAAAGCGTGATACTCCCCGTGCCGTCGAACTCGCCGATCGGATTCGACGACACGTCGACGCGTCGGTCACACTCGACGAGGCGACCGCCGATGCGTTGGATACCGATGGTCTGACCGTCGCAGAGTTAGCGTCGTGTGATCTCGTCGTCTCCATCGGCGGGGACGGCACGTTTCTTTTCACCGCACGTGAGGTGGCACCGACGCCGATCATGGGGATCAACCTCGGTGAAGTCGGCTTTCTCAACGCGGTGTCGCCCGCCGACTGCGTCGAAGCCGTCCGGACGGCCGTCGATCGGATCCGAGCGGGGGGCGACGACTTTCAAGAACTCCCGCAGATCAGAGCCGAGGGCGACGGCTGGACGCTACCGGCCGCGGTCAACGAAATCTCGATTCTCGGCCCCCAGCGCGGCCGGAACAACGGTCTCGGCACAGAGATCAGAGTCGACGGCGAACTGTACACCGGAGGCCGCGCCGACGGTGTGCTCGTCTCGACCACCGCCGGGGCGACCGCCTACAACCTCAGCGAGGGGGGACCGCTCGTCCACCCGGACCTATCGACGTTCGTCATCACCGAGATGTGCGCCGCCGAGCCGATGCCGTCGCTCGTCGTCCCGACCGCGGCCGAGATCGCGATCCTCGTCGAGGAAGCCGATCACGCTTTCGCGATCGCCGACGGTCGCACCCGAGAACGGATCGACCCGCCGACGGCGATCCAGCTTCGGGCGGCGGAGACGCCCGTCCGAATCGCCGGGCCGCCGCTGGAGTTCTTCGCGGCGCTCGGTAAACTCGAATGAGCCCTCACCGGCGATAGAGCCAAACGAAGACGGCGCCGACGAGCAGCAGGAGGGCGCCGAAGATCACCAGTTCGATCGAGAGCAGTTCGACCCCCTCCGCTTCGGTCACCGTGATCGCGACGACCGCGGGCCGGGCCGTGACGAGTTCGTCGTCCGGGTCGGTGTACTCCACGATAACCGTCGCCGGATAGCGACTCACCGGCGCATCGCTATCGACCTCGAGATCGAACGCGATCCGATCGGTCTCGCCGGGTTGGAGCGACGGGAGTATCGTAGACCGGAACTCGCTGTCCAGCGGCGCTTCGACTGCCACGTTGAGCCGAACGTCGCGGATCTCGACGTCCCGTTGGTTCGTTACCTCGAGTTCGAGAACCCCGGCAGAACCGGCCTCGAACTGCGAGTCGACCGCCGTGATCGCGACCGAGTCGCGACGATCGGCGACGGGGACGCGTAGCGAATCGTCCGCTACTCCCTCACCGTCAGCAGGCGTCCGATACCGCGTCAAGACGTCGATCTGCTGTGGGACCGCGTCAGCCTCGGCGGGAACGGTCCCCCGAAACCGGAACGTCGTCGAGTCCCCCCGATCGAGATCGCCGACGGCGTAGGTCGGCGTCCGCGGGTCGAACGGCGCGTTCTCGATCGCCAACACGACGTCGGTCAGGTTGGCCGGCCCCTCGTTTCGGATCGTGCCGCGAACGGCACCAGTCTCGCCGACCCGGAGCGTCGACTCGTCGACGGCGATGGAAAATACCTGGGCGGACGCCGGTCGTAGTTCGATGGGGATTCCCGCTTGGACGCTCCGAACGCCGTCAGTGTCGGTGAACTGAACACGGCCGACGAGGGGGAACGCCCGGCCTGAAACGCCGGAGGTGACGGATACGTCGTAGGTGATCGTGGCGTTCTCACCGGGGGCGAGCCGCTCGATCCGGCCGGCGTTTCGCGAGTGACCCCCGAGCGTGACGTCCGCGCTTTCGGATTCGAGGCCGACGGTTAGCTCACGCGCCGGTTCGTCGCCGACGTTCCTCACGACCGTCCGCAGCGTTCCCGAATCGCCGATCCGTACGTCGCTGGTAACCGTCTCGATTTCGAACCGCGGCCCGTCGTCGATCCGCACGTCGACGGAGCGGGTGACGGTCCGCGATCGCTCTTGAACGGCCCCGCTTTGGGGTGCGTACTGCGACGTGTGTGAATACCGGAGCCTGACGTCCAGTTCGTACTCGCCGGGGGCGGCGTCCTCCGGAACCGTGACCGTGATCGGGACCTCGCGAACGCCGCCGTCGGCGACGGAGCCGATCGACGTTCGCTGGGTCTCGACGACGATCGGTGTCCGGCGCTCGTCCAACTCGACGGAGACGGCGCGTGCGGTCGTCACGACCGCCCGCTGTGACGTGGCCCCCGCCCGTATCTCGCCGTCGTTTTCGATCTGGAGGGTGAGTTGTGCCGTCGTTCCGGGGGTGAGTGTCGGCTCCGGGGCGTACACGTCCAGGTCGGGTTCGCCGCGAACGAACTGGCCCCCATCTTGGGCGAGCGCGGCGCCGGCCATCGGAGCGACGAGAAGCAGCCCAATGACGAGTGTGACTGGGACGCTACGGCGCATGCGTATCGTGCTCCCGTCGACACAGGGGGTACGATTCGGTATCGTCGTGTATTCCGGGGCGACTCATGGAAGATATCGTAGAGATACAGTCCGTCCGTACAAGAACTACTAGGCCAGACACCATACGCGGAGAATCGTCAAATGTCGCGCTCGACGAAGATCCCCGTGGCCACGAGAACCAACAGTACGAACGCGACTAGCAGGATCGCGGCGTCGAAGAACGCGTACACCTCGTTGACGAGGATTTCCGTCTCGTCGTAGTATCGGCTCGGCGTGAACTGCCCGAGCCACTCGTACTCCGGATCCAAAGTCGAGATAGTATCGACGAGCCACAGCATGAACACCGCCACGAGGGCGATCCCCTGTGCGGTTCTGGCCCGGTCGAAGAGGACGGAGACCACCAGTCCGATGGCGGCACAGACCAGCAGATACGGGACGCTGAGCAGATGCACCATCGCCAGCGCGACGGGGTTGATCGGCTCGTCGATACTGACGGAGCCGACGTAGACGATGATCGGGACCGCGATGTTCAACGCGACGAGCGGTACCCACAGCGCTGCCATCTTCTGTGCCACCACCGACTCCCGGGAGACCGGAGTCGACAGCGTGAGATCCATCTTTCGGCTCTCGATGTCACCGGCGATGATCCCAGCGCTCACGTAGGCGAAGTAGACCGCGATCAGTAGCACCCAAAAGAACGAGTACATCTCGGCGGCGATGAAGCCCTCGATCGTGTGATACGACTCGGTTCCGAACGCCTCGAAGACGGAGTCCGAAATCGCCGCCTCGAGTTCCACCGCGCCCTCCGAGAACTCCGGGAAGATCGAAAAGTACAGTATGGCCAACGCGGCGAACACGCCGATCAGGACGACCGAGCCGCGGAGCCGTCGTCGCGACTCGTTTTCGAGGATGGCGGTCATCGCCTCAGATATCCCTCCGGACGAAGATAGCCGCGGCGACCACGAGAGACGCGCCGAACACCGCGAGGAGGAGACTCGCGTCGAGAAAGCCGTACTCGCCGTGGACGAGTATCCCGGTCGGATCGTAGTACCGACTTGGGGTGAGATCGCCGATCCACTCGTACTCGGGGTCCGTGTACGAGAGTCCATCAATCAGCCAGAGTACAAACACGATCCCGAGGGACGTGACTTGCGCTCGTCCGACCCGATCGAAGATCACGGAGAAAACGACGCCGATCCCCGCACAAACCAGCAGATACGGAATACCGAGCAAGTGGACCATCCCGAGCGCGACGGGATCGAGGCGCTCGCCCAAGGCGAGCGCTCCGAGGAATAGCGTGATCGCCACGGCGCCGTTCAACGCGACGATCGGGACCCACAGGGCGGCGACTTTCTGTGCCACCACCGACTCCCGGGAGACCGGGTTCGACAGCGTGAGATCCAGCTTTCGAGACTGGACGTCCCCCGCGATCAGCCCGCCACCCACGTACGCCAGGTAGACGCCGCCGAACAGCACCCAAATGAACGGATAGACGTAACCGCCGGCGAACCCCTCGATGGTGTTCAGCTCCTCCAGCCCCATCAACTCGATTACGAACTCCGGGTAGGCATCCATGATCACCTCTGCCTCGTCCTGTATCGCCGGGAAGACGGCGAGAAAGAACGCGGTGAGCATCCCAAACAGCCCGCCCAACAGGAGCGACCCGCGTCGCAGCCTGCGCGATTCGTTTCGCAGGATCGCCGTCATGGCGTCGATTCCGCGGACTCCTCACGGTAGTAGTGTTTGAATATCGTATCCAGTTGCGGATTGCCGATGTCGACGTCGTCGAGCTCGAACCGAACGAGGTGTTCGAGAAGCGGTTGCGTCTCGCCGGTGTACGTGAACCGCACCGAGCGATCGGCGATCTCGACGTCGACCATCTGTTCGGTGACGAACCGGGACTCGTCGACCGGTGTTTTCAGATGCACCCACACCTCCTTTCCGCTCCGTTTCAGCAGCGTATCGATCTCTTCGAGGGCGACCAGTTCCCCCGCTCGAATGATTCCGACGCGATCGCAAACCCGTTGGACCTCGCTGAGGACGTGTGAGGAGAAAAACAGCGTCTTGCCGGCGTCGCGTTCGTTCTCGATGAACTGGTGTAACCGATCCTGTTTGAGCGGATCCAGCCCGGACGTCGGTTCGTCCATGATCACGAACTTCGGATCGTGCATGAACGCCTGGACGATCCCGAGCATCCGCCGGTTCCCCTCGGAGTACGTCTCGATCGGCTTCTCCAGCGGCGGATGAAACAGCTCCAACAGCTCCTCGCGGCGTTCGTCGCCGTGCATTCGAGCGAAGTGATCGAGCGCCCGCCGACCGGTCAACCCCTCGTCGAATCCCAGCGTATCCGGCAGATATCCGATGTTCGCTTTTATATCGGTGAGCGCCCGGCGGTCGCGAATGTCCACGCCGAGTACGGTCGCCGTCCCCGATGTCGGCTTTATCAGCCCGAGCAGCAATCGGATGGTCGTCGTCTTGCCGGCCCCGTTTGGGCCGAGAAAGCCGAATATCTCCCCCTCCTCGACGTCGAAAGTGATTCGGTCGTTGGCGGCTGTATCGCCGTATCGCTTGGTGAGGTCCGTCACGCGAACGGCTGGCATAGTCGACATAGAGCGGGTCGATACTTCAATCGACGGGGGTTCGCGAGGGGTCGTACACGCGAGATCCCTACGCGACGCCGTAACCGGGCCACCGCGTCGGACTGCCCCTTCCGAAAGCCATAACGGTCCCCCAACCCTTTAAAAGGGTAATGAGTCAACAGCTCCCCGACGTCCAGGCATCGACCCCGGACATCAGCGTCGGACTCAACCGAGTGGGCGTGACCGGCGTCGAAAAACTCGTCAAGCTTCACCGCCTCGACGACCGCCCGATCGTCCTGATGGCCACCTTCGACGTGTTCGTCGATCTCCCCGGATGGCGGAAGGGCGCGGACATGAGCCGGAACATGGAAGTCGTCGACGAGATGCTCGAGGAAGCCGTCTCCGAGCCCGCCCTCCGCGTCGAGGACGTCTGCGGCGACGTCGCCGAGCGCCTGATCGACAAACACGAGTACACGACGGAAGCCGAAGTTCGTATGGAGGCGGAGTACATGATCCGCGAGCAGACGCCGGCGACCGATCGGCCGACGCAAGCGACGGCGGACATCATCGCATCGGCGACCGCCAGCAATGACGGAACCACACGCGAGGAGATCGGCTGTCACGTCATCGGTATGACGGTGTGTCCCTGTTCGCAGGGGATGAGCGAATCCCGGGCGAGAGACGTACTCGAAGGCCTCGACATCGATCGGAAGACGATCGACGAGTTCCTCGACGAGGTCCCGCAACCGGGGCACTCCCAGCGCGGCCACGCGACGCTCACCGTCGAGACGACCGGCCAACCGCAGGTAGACCTCAACGAACTCATCGAGATCGCCCGCGACTCGATGAGCGCGCGGATCTACAACCTCGCGAAGCGACCCGACGAGGACCACATGACGTTCGCAAGCCACAGCGACGCGAAGTTCGTCGAGGACTGCGTCCGAGCGATGGCCGAGGGGATGGTCGCTGCGTATCCCGACCTTCCCGAGACAGCCATCGTGCGGATGGAACAGTCGAACGACGAATCGATCCACCAACACAACGCCCATGCCGAACGCGTCGCCGAGTTCGGACAGCTCGTCGACGAAATCGGCGGGGAGTAAGCGGTCAACTCGAGACGGCGGCCTCAGAACGTCAGTTCGGTCGCGTTCCGCCAGCGCGGATCGAACTCGGCCCGAACGCTCTCTGTGAACTCGTGGTCCTTGAAGTCGATCATGGCGAAGATTTCGTCCGTCTGCAACGGGTGGGGTACCTCGATTACGACCTCGGTCTCGTCGACGAGCGTGAAGCTCCCCGAGACGTTCTCGCTAGTTCTGACCGAGAACAGTTCGTGTTCGATGAGCGAGTTGCGGTAGCGCTCGCCGACCGACTCCGGTAGCACGGGAACCAGATCCGGCCGCATCAACAGCCGGATCTCGACGCCGCGCTCCATCGCCGCGGTGAGTTCGTCGAGGACGAGCGTTCCGATCTCGTCGAAATCGAAGAACTGCCCGGCGTGCGTCGAAAGCACCATGACGATCCTGTCGTCGGCCGCGGAGATCCGCTCGACAAGAAGGTCGGCCGCTTCCTCGGGGCCGACCGCGGCGGTCCAGAAGGTCTCTTCGACGGGCTCGACCGTCTCCAGTTCCCCGGCTAGTTGGTCGACGAGCGTCTCGTACTGCTCGGCCCGCTCGTTCAGTTCCCGCTTTTTGTCGTTCAGGAGGCGATCGAGTGCCGTCTCCGGTTCGACAGCGACGTACTTCTTCGGTCGGGACGCGGATTGTGAGCGAACAAGGTTGTGCTGTTCGATGGTGTTCAACACGTCGTAAATACGACCCATCGGCACGTCGCTGACGCGGGACAACTCCTTCGCCGTTGTCGGTCCGGTCTGTAGCAGCGACCGATACGCGCGAGCTTCGTACTCCGAAAGCCCGAGATCTCTGAGACTCGCCATCGTACGGAGCTCCATTCCGGAAGCGTATAAACACACCGCACGTTTAGATATCGGTTCAGTTGTTTCCGACGCCTACGGTGACGCTCGTCAGGGAAGCGGTCCGTCGCTGGCCCGTTCGAGCAGTTCCTCCGGCGTCGTCGCGGGAGCGGTCGTTTCGCCGGATCGAACCGCGACTGCGTCGGAGCGATCCTCGGGAACGACGACTTTCTCGTGATCGGCGATACGGAGCGCCGCACGGTGGAGATCCGCGCCGACGGGGGGCGTTCGAACGACGAGCGGATCGTAGTGAGCGCGCGCACAACTGGCGGCGTAGCCGGCCGCCTCGACGCCCATCCGATCGTACGCCCCGGCGAACGCGGCGAGTGCGTCCTCGGCCGCTGAGCCGTAGCGGTCATCGCCGGTGAGCGCATCGAGATCCAAGAGCGCGTCGACCATCTCGGCGTTCGTCCCGAGCGGGTACAGCGGTCGATCGAGCAGTCCCGGCCCCGTCGGCAGCCCGTCGCGGAAGGAGCCGTCTGGGGTCGCGAGCCGATCGATCGCTTCGTCCGCGATCGCCTCCGCTCGATCGATCCACGCTTTCGTGCCGAGGACCTGTGCGGCGGCGGTCAGCCCAGACAGCACCCGGGCGTGGTCCGCGAGCAGTCCGGTGTCGCTTCGCTCGTCGTCGAAGTGTGTGACACGACCGTCGTCGACGAGCGTCTCGAGGACGTGTTCGAGCGCGCGTTCGGCGTATCGAGCGGCACCCTCGTGATCGGTGACGGCTGCGAACCGAAAGAGTGCGTCGGCGGCCATCCCGTTCCGGTCCGCGAAGACCGTGGGATCGACGTGCGGCGGCTCGGCCTCCTCGCGCTCGGTCGGTTCGAGCGTGTAGTAGTCGCTGGCCGCCTGACTCCCCGCGAACGCCTCGCCGGTCCAGGCGGTCGTGGTCAGGTAATCGAGGGTCCGTTCGGCGGTCCGTCGGTAGGACTCCTTGCCCGTGTACAGATAGCCGGCGGTGAACGCACGGAGCAGGGCCGCGTTCTCGTCGACCAGTTTTTCGCGATGCGGTTCGCCCCACCGTCGGGTTTCGGCGAACCGGTAGAAGCCGCCGTCGTAGGTGTCGAACAGGTGCGTCTGAACCGCTTCGAGCGTTCGTGTTCCCCGATCGCGGTCGCGTTTGAGCGCGAACTCGATCGTTCGAGGGAGGGGGAACTTGGCGCCAGTTCCCCAGCCGCCGTACTCGTCGTCGAACGCCGCGGCGATCTGTTCGACCATGTGGGCTTCAATGTCGGCGGTAACTTCGCCGCTCGGGAGGTCGGTGCTCGAAACAGCTCTCGGAACGCGGCCGGCGCTGGTTCCCTTCGCGTCCCAGGAGGCCCGGATGCTGTCGAGCACCTGCCGGAGTCCGTCGGGGCCGAGATACGTCGCCCCCGAGAGCACCTCGCCGTCGGGAGTCAAGAAGACGGTCGTCGGGAAGCCGCCCATGTTGTATCGCTCGCGGACGCGGGGGTGTCGGTCGACGTCGACGCGAACGGGGACGAAACTGTCGCCGATGTTGGCGGCGAGTTTCGGATCGCCGTAGGACCGCTCGTCCATCCGTTCACACCACTCACACCACGGCGCGGTCAGCGAACACAACACGGGTTTTCCGGCACGCTCGGCGAGTTCGAAGGGCTCGGGGCCCCACTCGTGCCAATCGACGAGCGTCCCGTCACGGAATGTCATATCCTGGGTTGGGCGAGCAGCGCCGAAAGGGCTTCGAAGCGAACGTGACCGGACAGACGCCGACTAGTCGTCACCCAACACGAGGACCCGCAAGATATCACCGTAGGCCGGTCGCGTGATCAAAACGCCGATCAGAACGCCGACGATGGTGATGATCGCGAAACCCTGTAGATCGCCCAGCGAGAGGACCGCGAGCGGCGACATCGCGACGATCGTCGTGGCGGCCGCGGCCCCGATAACCCAGAAAGCCTTCCTGAACCGCGATTCGAACACCCTCGACGTCCGCACGTCACCCCGTTGCATCACCTCGTCGGCGATGATCACGAGGTCGTCGATCCCGGTACCGATGACAGCGATGAAGCCGGCGATGTGGGAGAGATCCAGCGGTAAGCTCACCGCGGCGGCGAACCCGAGCAGGAAGTACACCTCGGCGGCGGCGGTGAGCAACATCGGCGCCGCGACTTCCGGTTTCCGATACCGTAAAAAGACCGTGAACGCGACCGCGAACACCGCCGCCGCACCGGTCACGAGCGAAAGCGGCTTGAACCGCTCGGCGAGGCTCGGTAAGAGGAAGAACGTCGTTCCGCGGTTGTCGATATCCAGTTGCGTCCGGAGCGCGCCTGCTCGCATGTTGATCTCGAGTTCGCGGGCGTCCTCGAACGAAGTCGTCGTCGTTCGGTAGGAGGGATTCTCGTCGAACGCGCCGCTTTCGAACGACGAGGCGAGGTTTGGCGCGACGCCGGCAGCGAAGACGACCTCGCCGTCGAGGACCGTCAACAGACATCGACCCGGATCGTCGGCCGTGTTCTCCTCGAGGGAGGCGTTCAGATCGTAGGAACACCGCGTCCCACCCTGTTGATCGAAGCCGTTCTCGCGCATCGAATCGCCGAAGCGCGCACCCGCGTCTTCGTTCAGCCGGATCGGCACGAACGTCTCGCCTTGCTCCTGTCGAGCGCCACCGATCTCGGCGAGGTCGTCCTGGCTGAGAAGCGACTGCGTCTCGTAGCTCCCGTTGTCGGTGGGATACATCGCCCAGACCTCGACCTGTCCGCGGTCCCCGATGAGATCGATCACCTCGGATCGGTTCGCCCCGGGCACCTCGACGACCATGAACTGCTGGCCGGGGGCAGAGACCTGCGTGGCCGATCCGCCGCCGAGTCCGCGCTCACGGAGTCGCTCGTTCAGCACGTCCTCCGCACCCTCCCGGGTGTCGGCCGTAACGCCCATGTCGACGTCGCCTTCACCGGTTTCGTAGCCGGCCTCGGTGAGTGCGGCTGCGAACTCCGCTCGCGTCGTGTTACCGACGTACTGGTCCTCGAACACCTCGACGGTCCCGGACTCGGCGCTCGCGCGAACGTCGCTCGCGCTCACCCCGAGTTCTTCTTGGAGCGTCGATTCGATTTCGGGTTCGGCCTCGGGGCCGAAATCGATCCCGGAGACGGTCATCCCGACGAACGGCGCGCGGACCTGCGTGCCGCCGGAGAGTTCCAGCCCGAACTGGAGGTTCGTGTACTGCGAGTCGGCCTGTTGGTCCGCACCGGGGCCCGTGATCCCGCCACTGCCGCCGAGTGGAGCGAAGAGCGCGACCGTGCTCACGAGCATGAAGAGGACGAGCAACCAGATCCGCCAGTGCTTTTTGAGTTGGAGTCTCATTTGGCTATTCCCTCGTACTTGTAGTACCGAAGCAGGCTCACGTTGAGCAGATACGTGTTCATCAGATCAGCGAGCAGTCCGAAGACGAGAATCACCCCGACGTCGGGCAACAGTGGAATGCCGAACAGATACGAGACGATCGTCATCACGACCATGGCCGCGATGGAAGTGACGGTCATCGTCACACCGGTCCGCATCGCGCGGGCCGTCGACGTGTAGAAGTCACCGTGCCGTCTGAGGACGTGGTTGTTTAACAGCAGATCGGAGTCGACGGAGTACCCGATGATCATCAACAGCGCGGCGACCGTCCCGAGTGTCAACTCGATGTCGAACAGACGCATCAGTCCCAGCGGGATGACGATGTCGGAGAACGCCGACACGATCACGGCGATGGAGGGGATGAACGTTCGGAACAACAGCCCGACGACGGCGGCCATTCCGGCGAAGGCGATCGCCAGACCGATGAGCGCCTGTCGCTGTGAGTCACCGGCAAAGCTCGCCGACCGTTCGCCGACCGACTCGACCTCGTATCCGGCGTCTTCTGCCTGATCGAGTAACGGGTCGGCGTTGTCCTCCTGGAAGGTCAACTGGTAACTGTCCGATTGGCCGGCGATCGGGGTGATCGAGGCCACCTCTCGGTCGAAGTTGTCCCTGATCTTCGCCTCCGAGTCACCCGTGACGATCTGCATCTCGGTTCCGCCGGTAAATTCGATACCAAGCGCGACGGGCGTCCCCGAGAGCACCGTCGCGACGACGAGCACGACGGACGCGAACGCCAACACGGCGAGCGGAACCGCCACCAGTTGCCGGTTGGTGTAGTCCGTATAGTCGATTTTCGGCACCGACACATCCATAGCTCTCGATGTGAATGCCCCGTGAATAAGGGTTGTCGTTCGTTCGTCGAAAGGGTCGAAGCGATTCGAGCGGTCTCAAGCCAGTTAGTCGGAGACGAGTATCGTCCCGATCATCCCCTTCGATTCGTGGGGAATACAGAGATAGGGGTACCGACCGGGGAGCTCGAACGTGTTCTCGTAGATCTCCCCGGGTGCGATGTTGCCGCCGCCGCTCGCATACCACTCCTCGCGGGCGGTTTCGAGGTCGTCGTATCCGCCGGAGGCGAAGTACGCCGCGCCCTCGGGGATCAGCCCATCGTACGCGGTAACCGTGTGGCCGCGCGAGCCGTTGTTCCCCCAGACGACGGTCTCGCCCGTGGGTACCTCGTACTCCTCGGGGAGATACGCGTTCTGTGACATCCCGATGTCGAAATCGCCGTCGCTGAGACCGCCGTCGAGACAGCCCGAGAGGGGGAGTGCAGTCCCGGTTCCGACCGCCGCGAGAAAGGCCCGTCGGTCCATACTCTCGCTTGCGGGCGGACGGTGATATGCACCTCGATTCCGGCCAGAACACGCGCCCGGGACGGAAACGAACACTACTAAGGCGGCCGTCGACGACCGGCGAGGTAGAGCAATGCAGCCGCGGTTCCTCGGGCAGCTAGGGGTCGCCGACCTGGTGACGGCCGCGAACGCGGCGATCGGCTTCGTCGCCGTCGCCACGGCCACCGTCGATCCGGAACTCACCGCGAGACTGATCCTCCTCGCGGCCATCGCCGACGGCCTCGACGGCGTCATCGCCCGGATCCGCGGCGGCACGGCAATCGGTCCGTTTCTCGATTCGCTCGCCGACGTGGCCTCCTTCGGGGTCGCTCCCGCCGCGTTGGTGTACGCCGTCGCGACCGCGGACGCGACGACGGTGAGCGAAGATCCGTTCGCGATCGCCGCGCTCATTATTTCCGCGCTGTACGTCTCGATGGCGATCGTCCGCCTCGGGTTTTACATGCTCCACGACTGTGAGAAACCCGAGACGGAGGGCGTCCAGACCACGCTGGCGGCGACGGTACTCGCCGTGACGTATCTCGCGGGGATTGGCGACCCGACGGTTCTCGTCGCCATGGCGGCGGCGTTTACGTATCTGATGGTCGCACCGGTCACGTACCCGGATCTGTACGCCCGGGATGCGGTCGTCCTCGGCGGGTTACAGGCGCTCGCGATCGGAGTGCCGACCGCAGTGAACCGCGTGTTCCCGAGGTCGCTGTTGCTCTTTGCGGTCGCGTATCTCGTCCTCGCACCGTTCGTCTACTGGCGCGACACCGGTAGCTGATCGGAGGCCGGGACGACGCGAGGAAGGGAAACGCTCTTGGATCGTTCTGCCGCACGTTCGGGTATGAGCAACGGGGACGACGAGAGCGCGGACGCCACCGCCGACGGCGAAGTCGACGCCGAACCCGAGGGTGCCGAGGACGCCGACGACAACGCCGACGGTGAAACCGAAGCGAACGACGGGGAGGAACTGGCCGACGTCGAGGAGTTCGAGTCGCGTCTCGACGCGGTCGAAGCCGACCTCGAAGACGCCGAGACGGAGACCGATCTCGACGCGGTCGAAGCCGACGTCGGTGCGGTCGAAGCCGACCTCGAAGACGCCGAGTTTCCGGTTCCGGAACCCGAGGGCGGCGAGGACGACGAAACCGATGACGATGAAGAACCCGAGGATCCCAAAGAGCCGCTCGAAGCCAGAGTCAGCGACCTGCGCGACGGGATCGAAGACCGGCGCGGCCCTTACGGCGAGGACGTCCAGAGCGCGGCCGGCGGTGCGGCCGGGACGATCAGGGATACGCGGTGGACGCGGGACGGCGAACCGGCCGTCTCGGAGGCCGTCTCGACGTTCCTCGACACGTCGGGTGACGAACTCGACGTCGAGTTCGCCGCGGACAGCGAGGAGATAGACGCGTTGGCCGACTCGGTCGATACGGTCGGCGGGACGGCCGCTGACGGCCGCCTCGACGCCGACGATGATGCGGAGACGATCGCAGCCCTTCTGACCGCCGTCGACGACCTCGAGAGCGCTCTAGAGGAGGCCGAGGAGTGGGGCGACCTCGAAATCGCGGAACAACTCACCCGCGAGGGGTTCTACGATCGGCTAACCGCCGAAAACAGAAAGGACTTTCCGCCGGAACTCGGCGTCGTACGGATCGCGGAGGCGGAAAACGACCCCGAACGCATCCTCTTGGCGCTCGAATACCTCGATTCGGATTTCATGCAGGAGAACTGTCTCGACGCGCTCCGACGGCTCGGCCCCGAGGAGGCGCTCGAACCGGTGCAAGCGCTCGCGAAGCGCCGCGACGTCCCCGCCGTCGAGGTACTCGGGAAGATCGGCGACGAGCGAGCGGTCGACATGCTCCTCGACTTCGTCGACAGCGGCAACCCGCCGCTTCAGAAGGCGACCATTCGCGCACTCGGCGAGATCGGTAGCGAGGAAGCGAGCCAGGAGATCGCCAACGTCCTTGCGGACGACGAGCCCGCCGTTCGATCGGTCGCCGCCCGTGGGCTCGGGCTCATCGGCGACACGCGCGCGATCGAGCCGCTCTCGGATCGACTCGCCGACGAGGAGGAAGCCGACGAGGTTCGAGCCTCCGCCGCGTGGGCGTTGGTCCAGATCGGCACCGAGCGCGCGCTGGCGGCGGCGGCCGAATACGACGACGATCGCGCATACACCGTGCAGGTCGAGGCGAAGAAGGCGCGCAAGGCGACCGCGTAGCTGAACCGGGGTGCGTACGCGAGTTTATATACTACCACGGGACCACACACCCTGTGTCCGCACGAATCGTCGTCATCGCCGTCGCGTTGGTACTGGCGGTGGGAACGGGACTTCCAGTACCAGCGACTGCGTCGGATGGAGCCACGACTGGACCAGCGAACGCGACGCTCGTGGCGGCGTACCCGAACCCCGTCGCCGACGGCGATCCCGGCGAGTTCGTCACCGTTCGGTTCGACGAAGCGACGAACACCTCGGGGTGGACGCTCACCGACGGGGAGACGACCGCACGGCTCCCGAACCGGACGCTGAACGGGACCGTCGCATTCTCGATGCAACCGTCGGCCGCGCGGAACGACACCGATCACCGCGTCGAACCGCTCTCCGGACGGTTGCTGTTGGCCGACGACGGCGATCGTCTGGCGATCGAAGCCGGGGACGAACCCATCGCGACCGCACGCTACCGAAACGCACCGGAATCCGCGCTCCGGGATTTCGAGAGTGACGAGTGGCGGCCGATCGGCGCGACGGAGCACGAGCCGATTCGAACCGATGGCGGTTCCGCGACGGCGTTCGTGCTGCCGGACGCACCCGATCGAACCGTCGAGACGGTTCGATCGGCGACCGATCGGATCCACGTCGCCGGCTACACGTTCACGTCCGAGCGGCTCGCGGACGTCTTACTCGAGCGAGCGAACGACGACGTCGACGTTCGCGTCCTGCTCGACGGCGCGCCCGTGGGCGGGATAAGCGAGCGGCAGGCGCGTCAGCTCGACCGATTGGTCGATGGGGGCGTCGAAGTCCGACTACTGGCCGGCCCCCATCGCCGGTATCAACACCATCACCCGAAATACGCGGTCGTCGACGATCGGGCGCTCGTCTCGACGGAGAATTTCAAACCGGCCGGCACGGGCGGGATGTCCAGTCGTGGCTGGAGTGTGGTCCTCGACGATCGCTCGGCCGCCGCTGCGCTCGCGACGGTTCACGAGTCGGACTGGTCGTGGCGCGCCGCGACGCCGTGGAGCGCGTACCAGAGCGGCCGGGACTTCGCGGACGGCGACCCAGCGATCGGGGAGTTCGACCCCCGGCACGAGCCCGAACGGATCGACGTCGAGGCGACGACCGTCCTCGTCGCACCGGACAACGCGGCCACGGAACTCGTCTCGATCGTCGATGCGGCCGACGACCGGGTGTTGGTCCAACAGGTTCGCATCGACAGCCGCGGGAACGACCTCCTCCGGGCGGTGCTTCGCGCCGCGGATCGCGGCGTCCGCGTTCGGATTCACCTCGGCGGCAGTTGGTACGTCGAGGAGGACAACGCCGAACTCGTCGAGTGGTTGAATCGTCGCGCCGACGCCGAAGGCTGGGATCTCGAAGCCCGAGTCGACGACGCCGACGGATACGAGAAGATACATACGAAGGGCGTGATCGCCGACGACACCGCCGTTGTCGGGAGTCTCAACTGGGTCCGATCGGCGCAGTCCGACAACAGGGAGGTCCTCGTCGCTTTGGACGGCGACGAACCCGCGGCGTACTACGCATCGGTTTTCACCGACGATTGGCGCGAGAGCCAACGAAATCCGGTTCCCGTGGGATTATTCGCCGTGACCGCGGTCGCAGTGAGCGGGGCGTTGCTGCTCGTTCGTCGGATCGAGTTCGTCCGAAAACGGAAGGCGATAACCGACTGGCAGTGGTAATGTAAACGGCGGGATCAGTCGTCGTCCCGAAGGAGCGTGCTCCGGAGTTCCGCATCGAGTTCGGCTGCCTCCATCTTTTCGACGAGCGCGTCGAGCACCCGCTCGCGGGCACCGGGGACGAACTTGATCGATCCGACGACGAGGTGGCCGCCGCCGGAGATGCCGGCGCCGACGAGTTCCTCCTGCAGTTCCGTCACCATGTTCGGGATGTCGAGTCTGACGCCGTCCGATCGAAGCACCGCGAAATCCGGACCGATCCCGATGGTGATGACGGGGTCGCCGGTTTCGGTCACCTTCCGGTCGTGGAGTTCACCGGTCGTCTTTCCGGGCGCGGGGTAGGTGAACCGGCGCGCGTGATTCTCGACGTCGATCCGGTAGAGGTGCGCGTCGTTGTCGAGTCGCTCGTGTTCGACGTGCGGTTCGGCGTCGTCGAGTTGCCTTTCGACGTCTCGACGGGCGCGCGAAGAGAGAAACTCGACGAGTTCTGCGTGTCTGTCGGCGTCGTCGCAATCGAGATCGAGGGCGTCGCTGATGAGGTTCGGACCGGACTGATAGCGGAGCCAATGCGCGGCGTAATCGAGCGCCTCGACGATGTCCCCGAGTTCGTCATCGTCGTAGCCGGCCTCGGCCGCCAAGGCCAGGTAGTCGTCCATCGCGTCGGCTTTCGATCGGTCGGCGAGTCCGGCGACGGCCGAGACGTGCCGAAGGTCGTCGGTGATCGACGG
Organism: Natronomonas sp.; assembly: GCF_046483325.1. Lineage (GTDB taxonomy): Archaea > Halobacteriota > Halobacteria > Halobacteriales > Haloarculaceae > Natronomonas. The sequence goes on from NZ_JAWODL010000011.1 coordinate 63,087, forward strand.
GTCGATCATTCGCGCCAACTCGACGCACATCATCCCGGTCGTGATCCGGTAGTCCTCGCCGTGGAGGTAGGGGTTGACATGCTCTTCGAGTAGCGGACCGACCGCGTCGGGGTCGGGGTGGTGGTGATCGACGGCGATGATCGGGATGTCGTACTGAGCGAGCGCCCGGTAGGCCGGCGTGTCTTCTTCCGTCGAGCCGTTATCGATCATAAAGAGCAACGGGAGCTGCTGGCCGTGTCGCTCTGCGTCCTCGAGGGCGAAGTTGAGATCGCGGGTGACGTCCTCCATCTCGTAGAACGGGGCCTTCGACGGCAGTCGCTTGAACAGATGCCGCGGCGCGCCGGGGTCGGCGTGAACCTCGGCGATGAAGTTCTCCAACGCGATTTGGACGGGAATGGCGGCGCACATCCCGTCGCCGTCGGCGTGGTGGCGAACCCTGATCGGACGGCCTTCGAGAACGGCGGTCCGGAGCCGGCGGGCGACGGCGGTGAGATCGTCGCGGAGCGAATCGAACGCCGGCCACTCGATGAGCGGGTCGGGATCGGCTGGTTCGGCTTCCGCCGCTACTGCGGCGTCGACGCGCTCTCTGACCTCGGTTTTCGCCTCGCCACGGAGCCGAACGAGTTTGTCCACTTCGATCTGAGGAGCGTCTTCGTGCGTCCCGACAGACCCGGTCACGCGGACAGTGTCACCGAGTTCGATCGCGGGGTAGGCACGAACGCCGGCCTCGTCGAAGGCCGCACAGGGGACGACACCGGTTCCGTCGCGAACCGAGAAGATCGTCGGTCCCGCCGTCTGTTTGATCTGGACGACGTCGCCCTCGACGTAGACCGCCTCGTCGGCTCGGTCACCCAATTCGTCAATCGTGACGCCGTCGCCGTGTGCGACGTCGTTCCGGTCGATTCCGTCGAACTCGGCGGTGACGTCCTCGAAACCGAGGTCACCGTTCTCCCGAATCTCGACGAGCCGAACGAGCATTTCGTCGCCGACCTCGTACGTGCCGTCGAGTTTCGAGTCGTGTACGAGTCCGGATACCTGTTCGGAGAGATCGACGAATACGCCGTACTCGACGATGCCGTTCACCGTCGCCACGTAGAGTTCCCCCTCCTGGATATCGTCAACGGTACAACCGGACGCCAGATCCTTGACGACCCGCTCGAAGGAATCGGGATCTGCGTCGCCGCCAGCAGATGAAGTCATTGTCGAACGGTGGGTTCTGACGAGTTTTAAGCGTGTTGTATCCAGTTCGTCCGGATCTCGAGTCGCTCGTGATCGTCGAACGGTGTCGGTCGGGTCGAAATCAACCGGGTGTACACGCGGCCGACGAACCCGGAACGCTTAGTTGTCGGGCGACCCGACTGTCGGATATGGGTCTGTTCGGGTCGATTTGGAAACCGAAACTCTTCCGGAAGAGCGAGATCATCGGCATCGCCGATGACGCGCTCCAGTTGGCTCTTGAAGCGTCGGAGGACGCACACCCGAACGAGTACATGGGGCAACTCCGCGGACAGGACGCCCGAACGCTTGGGCTCGACCGCGAGGGGACGGTCATCACCGACGTGCTGCTCGCCCCGGGGACGAAGACCAACCCCACGAGCGCGGAGTTCAAGCCGACCTATCTGCCGAACGATCTCAACAGCATCGGCTCGGTTCACTCCCATCCGAACGGTGTCCTACGACCGAGCGACGCCGATCTGATGACGTTTACCAAAGGGAAGATACACATCATCGTCGGCGCACCGTACCGCCGTACCGACTGGCAAGCCTTCGATCGCGACGGACAACCGACCGACCTCGATGTACTGGCCGTCGACGTACCGGACGAGCAGTTCTTCGATTTCACCCAGGCGGACATCGATCGGGAGCTCAAATGAAGCAGGTCGTCGCACAGGGGACATTCGACCTCCTGCACCCCGGGCACCTCCACTACCTGACGGATGCGAGATCATACGGCGATCGTCTCGACGTGATCGTCGCTCGCTCCGAGAACGTCACCCACAAGCCGAAGCCCATCGTCTCCGACCGCCAACGGCTTGAGATGGTGAGTGCGCTGGACCCGGTGGACGACGCCCGACTCGGACACACCGAGGATTTCTTCGTCCCGATCCGCGAGATCGATCCGGACGTGATCGTCCTCGGCCACGATCAACATCACGACGAGAGAACGCTCTCGGGGATGTTGGAGTCGGAGGGGATCGAGTGTGAGGTCGTGCGGGCCTCCGCGCGGGACCCCAACCCCCAAAGCGAGCGCGAACTGCTCTCGACGGGTCGCATCATCGATCGCATCTGCGATCGGCGCTGTTAAACATGAGGCCTCGTATTACTCGTTTTCGAGGGCATCGAGGATACACGCGGCGGCGAGTACCGCTTCTTTGGGGACGTCGTTGGCATCGTCGACGGTAACCGTGTAGGTGTCCCGAAGCGAGAACGCTCCGTCGATGTTCCCGACATGACCCCCGTCAGCGTCGAATATCTCGTACTTGTTCGGGACGAGATTCGCCACGGAGACGAGGTGCCGAAGTGCGGAAAGAAGCTTGTTTTTCGACTGAATGGTCGCCAGGGCCTCCCCCGTGTCCGGATCTCGGATCGTCCAGGTCTCCACGAACAGCGAAAAGTCCTCATCGAGAACCACGACGTCTTCGCCAGTTCCGGCGTCTGTGATGGTGTAATTTCCTGCGACATCGATAATACCGCCGGCTTTCACGCTGAAGGCGTCTTCGTCGTCACCGGTCACGAACGGGAACTCCTCTTTCAGCTTGAACAGCTTCTGCTTTCCGCGCAAGACGACGTTGCCGGCGCTGTCACGAACGACGTATTTGTTCCGGATCGCTGATTGCTTGACCTCGTAGTAGTCGTCGTCGAGACCGACCGTTGATATGTCGTAAGCGCTGGACGCCGTGTCGAACGTGGAGGGCTCGGACATAGGTGCCACGTCGACCACGTTCGGAAAAAGCCTTGTGCTCTGGCTGAGGGTTCGCGCGACGATCCTGCCGCGATCGTCAGACCGGTGTCAGGTGGACCGACAGCCGCTTCGCTAGGCCGGATCGGGTCTTGGCCGAACAATACGAAACGGCTGTACCCCTGAAATCAGCGAACTCTAGCCGTATATCGTGGGAGTTCCCATCGCCACGAGACGTTACTGGTAGTCGACGTCGCCGTCGCCCTCACCGACCCACGCCTCGCGATCCGGCTCCCGCGATGCCAGCGGGTCGATGTCGTTGTACCACGGCACGTTCTTCAGCTGCTCTTTGTTGTACGCGAGTTCGTCCTTCGTGTCGCCCGTGAACTCGAAGTTCTGGGTCAGAAGGATAGCGTCGACCGGGCAGACCTCCTCGCAGAGCCGACAGTAGATACACTGGCCGATGTGGAGGTTGTACTGTTCACCGTTTCGCTGGTCGTCCATGACGATCTGGATCGTGTCGTTCGGACACACCTTCTCGCACTGGCGACACCAGATACAGCGCTCCTGAGAGAACTTGTGGACGCCGCGGAACCGCGGCGAGACGTCCGGCGTCTCCTCGGGGTACTGGACGGTGAACTTCTCGCCGTCCAGCGCGTGTTTCATCGTCGTTGCCATCGATTTGAGCATTCCGATCATTAGGCGATCACTCCCACGATAACGGCGGTGAGAACGAGGTTCGCGAGCGAGAGGACGAGCATTCCCTTCCAGCCGATCTCGATCAACTGGTCGATCCGAAGCCGCGGCAGCGCCGAGCGCGCCCACTGGGTAAACAGGAAGACGGTCCAGATCTTCACGACGAACCACACGATCCCGAGGGCTTCGGGACCGGGACCGGCGGGCCCGCCGAGAAAGAGCGTGGCGATGACCGCGCCGCCGAGGAAGATGTGCAGGAACTCACCGAGATAGATGAGCACGAAGTAGACGCTCGAGTACTCGGTCTGATAACCCGCGACGATCTCAGTCGGAGCCTCGGGGATGTCGAAGGGGTTGCGGCCGACCTCCATCAGGTTCGCGATAAGGAACAACACGAACGCGAAGGGGTTGACGAAGGCGTACCACGTCGGGATCGACACCGCACCGAGTTCGACGAGCGGTTCAGCTTGGATGGCGACGATTTCGCTCATCTGCAGCGAGCCGGCGAAGAGGACGACCGACGCCGCGATCAACACCAGCGGTATCTCGTAGGCGAGGTTCTGGGCGACCGCCCGGAGCCCGCCGAGCATGGAGTACTTGTTGTTCGAGGCGTAGCCCGCCATGACCAACCCCAGCGAAGCGATCGAGGAAATGGCGAAGACGTAGACGAGGCCGACCTCGGGATCGGCCAGGTGGATCCCACTTCCCATCGGGATGACGGCGAAGCCCAGAAGCGCCGAGAAGGCCAGCACGATCGGCGCGAGGTCCCACGCCGGGCGATCGACGCCCTCGGGGACGATGAGCTCCTTCGAGAGGAGCCGGACCGCGTCGGCGACGATGATGAAGATTCCAAACGGTCCGAGACGATTGACCGCATACCGGTCGGTGAACGCCGCCGTGATCTTTCGTTTGGCCCACGGGCCGGCGACGGCCGTCATCGACATCATCAGCGTGCCGATGAGCGCCGCGCCAAGAAGCGCCGCGATGGCCGTCCCGAGCGGTCCCGAGCCGAACGGGAGGATCTCGACGAGCCGTTCCGGGAGCGGTGCGCCCTGCAGTGTCATCGGTCGACCTCCCCGAGCACGATGTCGAGACTGCCGAGCGAGGCGATGAGATCGGGGAGGTACTCGCCCTCAGTCATCTCGCGCAGCGTGTGTAGGTTACAAAAACACGGGCTGCGGATCTTGAACCGGGCGGGCTTGTCGGTCCCGTCCGAGCGCATGTAGATCCCGAGTTCGCCCTTCGCGGCCTCGACGCCGCGGTACACCTCCGTGTCCGCGTCGGGTTTCAGCGTCCGCGGGACGTTCGATTGGATCTCCCGTTCGTCCTCGGGCCACTCCTCGAGCAGATCGACGCACTGTTCGATGATCTTCGCGGATTCTTCGACCTCGCGCATCCTGACGAGCACGCGGCTGTAGTTGTCGCAGCCGTCCCCGGTGACGACGTCCCAATCGAGGTTCTCGTAGTAGCCGTAGGGGTCGTCTCGCCGGAGGTCGATGTCGATGCCGGAGCCGCGGGCGACGGGACCCGTCGCGCCGTACTGTTTCGCAACCGCGGGCGGGAGTTCGCCGGTGCCGACACAGCGGACTTGGAAGATCTCGTTGGCGGTGATTAGGTTGTGATACTCGGTCACTTTCTCCGGAAGCCCGTCGAGGAAATCCCGAATCTTCTCGAAGAACTCTGCTCGGGGCTCAGGGAGGTCCCACGCGACCCCGCCGAGGCGGAGGTAATTGAACATCAGCCGCTGGCCGGTCAGATCCTCGAGGATGTTCTGGACGACCTCGCGGTCACGGAAGGCGTACTGGAAGACGGCTGTGAAGTCCCCGAAGACGTCCAACGCGAACGTTCCCAACGCGAGCATGTGACTCGCGATCCGGCACAGTTCGGCGGACATCGTCCGGATGACCTGTGCGTATTCGGGCACCTCGATGTCGGCCATGTCCTCGGCGGCGCGGGCGTAGGCCCATTCGTTGAGGATGCCGGCCGAAACGTAGTCCCACCGATCGGGGTAGGGCATGATCTGGTGGCGGTACGTCGACTGCTGGCACATCTGCTCCTCACAGCGGTGGAGGTAGCCGATATCCGGTTCCACGTCGGCGATCTGCTCGCCGTCAAGCACCGCCTTGACGTGGAGGACGCCGTGGGTCGCCGGGTGGTGCGGTCCGATGTTGAGCAACATCGTGTCGGACTCGGCACCTTCGAGACGACTGTCGGCCTGAAGCGGATTCGCGTGTTCCTGGAAGGGGACGACCTGCGGTTTTTCGGGGTTGTAATCCTTCCCGAGCGGGTGTCCCTGCCACGTCTCGGGCAGCAGGATGCGCCGCATGTCGGGGTGACCGTCGTACTCGATGCCGACCAGATCGTACGCCTCGCGCTCGTGCCAGTCGGCCGTCCGATAGACCGGCTCCGCGGTCTGGCTGACCGGCTCGTCGGTAGGGGTTGGAACGACGATCCCGACCTCCTGTGTGGGATCGTCGTACTTTTTCAGGTGATAGATCGACTCGAAGCGGTCCTCGTACTGCTGGGCGGTGACGCACGAGAGATAGTCGAAGCCCGCCTCGGTTTTGAGCGCCGACAGCGCCGTCTGGACCTCGTCGGCGCGAACGACGAACGCCGGAGCGTTCCTGTGCTCTTCGCGACCGATAACCGTCTCTCCGAGCAGCGCTTCGAGCGCGTCGTAATCGACGGTCCCGTCGGCCGTTTCGCCGACGTCGGGGCGGCGCGGTTCCTCCAAGCTCATGGCGAATCAGCCCAGTTGTACCGCATTACGAGGTCCTCCTCGTCGATCCGATCGGCCAGATGTTGGACCAACTCGTCGCGTTCGAGGTCGCCGAACTGTTCGAGTTCGTACGGTTTGACCGTCACCGGCGAACTCTCGCCGTTCTTGATCCGTTCTTGGAGTTTGGCGATCCCGTAGATCAGCGCCTCCGGCCGCGGCGGACAGCCTGGGACGTGGATGTCGACCGGGATGACTTCCTCGGCACCCTTGATCACGTTGTAGCCCTCCTGGAACGGGCCTCCGGAGATGGTGCACGAACCCATCCCGACGACGAACTTCGGTTCGGGCATCTGATCGTAGACGCGTTTCATCCGGGGAGCGAACTTCGAGACGATCGTACCGGGCACGATGATCACGTCGGCCTGTCGCGGCGAGGCGCGGGGGACGCCCGCCCCGAACCGATCGAGGTCGTGTTTGATCGCGTAACTGTGGATCATCTCGATGCTGCAGCAGGCGATCCCGAACTGCAGCATGAACATCGAGTTCCCCCGCACCCAGTTCATGAACTGGTCGAACTTGGTGAGAATGAAGGGAGTCGAACCGAACGCCTCCCGGAGTTTCGAGTTGAATCGCGTATCGACGCCGTCGCCCATCCGGGCATCCTGCGTCGAGACCGTGTCGTGGAGTTTCTCGCTTTCGCTGCTCATAGTTGGGATTTGATCTCCGCACGTTCGCTCTTGATCCAGCGAACGGCACCGTTACGCCACGCCCACCCGAGGCCGATAGCGAGAATCGCGAGGAAGACGAGCATCGGTCCCAACACCGGTCCGAGTCCAAATTCGGTGACAGCGTCGCTGTAGATCAGCGCCCACGGGAAGATGAGCACCGTCTCGATGTCGAAGACAACGAACAGCAACGCGACCATGTAATATTGGATGTTGAAACGGATGCGCGTGTCCCCGGTCGGGATCTCACCGGACTCGTAGGTTGCGCGCTTTCCTTGTTCGGGCACGCTGGGGCGAAGGAGGCTCGAGACGACGATCATCGAGATGGGGATGGCGAGCCCCACGAGCGCCAGCGCGCCGACGGCGATCCATGGATCACTCATGCGGTCTGTATCGTACGACACTTCGGAAGTCAGCCTATTAAGGGTTGTTGAGTCGTGCGAGGGCGACCGAGTCGCCCGATTTTCCGTCAGCGCTCCTCGCGGAACAGTTCGGTTCCGAGTTCGTGCAGCCGTTGGGAGACGGAGCCGACCGAATCCTGAAGCCCGTCGTGATACTCGTCGAGGCGCGCTTCCAGTTCCGGGTGCGCCCGCGAGAGAACTTGTACGGCCGACAGCGCCGCGTTGAACGACTTGCCGGCGTCGACGGCGACGAGCGGGGCGCCGGTGGGCATGCCGATGACCGAATCAACCGACTTCTCCTGGACGGGAACGCCGATCACGGGGATCGGGTAGGCGATCGACGCGGTCATGTTCGGCAGGTCAGCCGACTTGCCGCCCGCACCGGCGATTATCACGTCCAGGCCCCGCTCGCGTGCCGTCCCGCCGTAGACGTACATCAACTCGGGTGTCCGGTGTGCAGAAACGACGAACGTCTCGAAAGTGAAGCGGCTCTCGGGCGGATCGTCGTAGTCGGTGAGCTCCTCGAAACCGAGTTGCGTCAGCGCCTCGTAGGCACCGTACATCGTGTCGAGATCGGAGTCCGACCCCATCACGATCCCCACGTCTGGCGTCTCGTCGTCGGGTCGATCGCGGTCGGCCTCGGATTCAAACAGGTCGATGAGCGCCTGTACCTCGGCAGATCGGGTCATGTGCGAGTCAGCGTACGGCGATCGCTTGGGCGTTGTGGTTTCGCGACTCGTCGCTCACCCATCGTCGGGGAGCGGATAGTCCCGATATCGGTGCGCCTGTTCGGCCCCGAACGCGTCGAAGCCCACGATATCGTCATCCGTGAGATCGCCGTAGGAATCGACGTACGCGACTGCATCGGCCCGATCGACGAACGGCTTGGGGTTGTGCGCCATCACTTCCTCGTGGCGCTCTCTGTCGTAGTCGAGAACGTAGAACGCCGTCGTCCCGTCGACGAGTTCCTTCGTGCCGAAATCGCGAACCCACACGTTCTCGACGGCCGAGTCGGGTCCGTAGTAAAACGCCGGATCGTAGTGATAGGTGGTGAGACAGCCGACACTGTCGAAGAAGACGCCCTCGCCACCGGTGTGTGCGATCTGTGCGTTCTGCTCGGGGTAAGCGGCGGGCTCCATCCCGCAGGGGCCATCACAGCGCCGCCCAGGGGGCGGATCGCGGGGTTCGTCGACCGGATGTTCGGGAAACGTCTGCTCGTCGGCGTCAGCGTCACCCCCGTCACCCCCGTCTCCTGCCGACTCGGCGGCGTTACCGCCAAGACAGCCGGCAGTGACGGCGCTCATCCCGGTCCCGATCGCCGCGAGGAGCGAGCGTCGCCTCGGTCGTGTCGTACGAGCTGGTCTCATTACCGATCGGTTGGATCGAAAGATAAAAATCCGAGCGGTCGCGGTCACGCGTCGCGCACAACCGACACGCTGAAAACGGCCGTCACTCGAACGTCACGCCGTCGACCAGCGCGCGCGCTCGCGAGAGCAACGCCTCACGGCCTATTTCGGCGTCGGCGAGAGTGACGTGGCCCATTTTCCGAAGCGGGCGGACCTCGCGTTTGCCGTACCAGTGCAGCGACGCCTCGGGCGTTTCGAGTATCGAGTCGGTCCCGACGAGGTCTGCCGGACGGGGGCTCTCGACGCCGCCGAGCAGGTTCGCCGTCACCGCCGGCGATCGCAGCGCCGTGTCGCCGAGCGGCCACCCCGACACGGCCCGCAGGTGCTGTTCGAACTGTGAACAGCGCGTCCCCTCGATCGTCCAGTGGCCGGAGTTGTGCGGGCGAGGCGCGATCTCGTTGACCAGAATTTCGCCCTCGCCGGTCTCGAACAGTTCGATCCCGTAGACGCCGCGACCGTCGAGCAGATCCAACACGTCGAAGGCGACCTCGCGGGCCCGTTCTCGGACGGTGTCATCGATACGGGCCGGCGCGACCGATTCCCTCAGGATCTCCTCGCGTTGGACCGTCTCCGTCACCGGATACGCGTCCGCTTCGCTGTCGCCGACCGCGCCCATGATCGCGAGTTCGCGCTCAAAATCGACCAGTTCCTCGGCGAGTGCCGGGCCGCCGATCTCTTCGAGCGCCTCGTCGATGTCGTCGGGGTCGTCGACGGGACGGTTGCCCCGGCCGTCGTAGCCGCCTTCGCGGGCTTTGAGCATGAGCGGCCAGCCGAGTTCCGCACCCGCGTCGAGGAGGTCGTCAGCGTCGTCGACGCGCCGGAACTCGGGGAGGGGAACCCCCTCCGCGGCGAGCGTCCGGTTTTGCACGAGTTTGTCCTGGAGCGTCCGGAGCGTGTCGGGGTCGGGGTGGACTGGCGTGTCGGTCTCCTCACCGACGCGTTCCATCTCGTCGGGATCGGCGAGTTCGATCTCGAAGGTGAGCACGTCCGCGCGCTGGGCGAGTTCGCGGATCGCGTCGTAGTCGTCGAAGTCGCCGACGATCTGATCGCGGACGACCGGTGCGGCCGGGCAGTCCGGCGTCGGGTCCGAGACGACCAGTTCGATCCCGAGTGGACCCGCGGCTTCGCCCATCATACGGCCGAGTTGGCCGCCGCCGACGACGCCGACGATCGCGGCCGGGGTGCGGTGGTGCATGCTCGCCCCTCGTGGGCGATCCGTTGAGAAGGTTACCATTCGCGGCGTTCGCGTTCAGGCAACAGCCACGGAGATTGTGGCACGGAGCTTACGCGATTCACTCACGGGAAGGGTGGGATCCTCTCGCTGTATCAACATAGTAAACGTACTCGTTGCCCGTCGTCCGCATCCGGTGGACCCGCCGATCGTACCGGTCGTCGATTCGGGCATCGACAAGCGTGCTGTCTTCCTGTTTGGCGATGATGACCGGCGGCCCGTCGTCGAGGGCGTCGTCGACGTCGGCCTCGTCGGGCGCACACTCGGTCTCCATCTCGCCGGCTTCGAAGTACCACGGCAGCGGGAGCATCTCGAACCAGTCGGCACAGTTGGGCCGGCGATCCAACTCGCCGCCGCCGGTCGGATCCGAGAGGTTCCCGCCGGCGATGACGACGTCGGTGCCCTCGTTTCGATCAGCGAGCGTCCGTACGTCGAGCAGCGTGGACTTCGTCTCCGCCGAGGGCTGTGCGTACTGGACGAGCGGGTTCTCGTCGGCGGTCGGCTGATCGAAACTCGTCGCGTAGCCGGTCGAGACGACGCTGCCGACGAGCAGCGCGGCGAGCAGCACCGACATCGCGACGCTCGTCGTGTCGCCCTGTACCCGAGCGTCCCGCCCCGCGTCGTAGAGGACGGCCGCAGCGAACGCGGCGGGAACCGCGAGCGGGAGCACGATGTGGACGACAAGCCAGGCGGCACCACCGATATCCGTGATCAGCGGGTAGCCGACCATCGAGGCGGCCCCCCAGTAGAAACAGAACGACACGAGGTCGTCGGGGGCTCCGGGGCGATACAGCGTCACCGCGTAGCCGACGACGGCGAGCCCGACGAGCGCGGCGGAGGCTTCGCCGGTGATCGACGCCAGCTCGGTCAAATATTCAAAATAGGGGTTCGGCTCGTCGGTTCGCGGCGTCACCCACTGGCAGGCGTACAGTTCGGCGGTCGAACCGAGGGTGTACCAGCCGAGCCGAGGGAGCAAAAGCGGGTTCGCGAGCGCCTCGCCGAGCGTCGGCGCACCTTCGATACCGACGATCGGGTCGTACCCGCTACAGGAGCGATAGTAGGTCCCCTCAGACGGGAGTTGCCCGCGGGGGGCATAGACGGACCCGACGACGGCGACGAACGCGACGACGCTGCCGACGAGCGCGCGGAGGTGGCGTCTGACGCCGTCGTATCCCCAGCGCAACAGCCGCTTCAACTCCGAGATCGGCGAGCGGTCCTCGAGGTACGCGAACGCGATCCGGTGTATCGCCAACAGTCCCGCCGCCCCGACGAAGGCGAACAGGTACGCCAGCGCGTTCTCCTTGGCACCGAAGCCGAGCGCCAACGCGACCGCCGCGGCCACGAGATACCGTCCGTCGTCGAAATCGATCGCCCGGACGAGCGCGGCGAACGCGACGACGCAGAAGACGGCGACGAGGATGTCGTTACGCATGAACCGCGAGTAGTAGAGCAAAGCCGGGTCGAGCGCGAGGAGAGCCGCGAGCGCGACGACGGCGACGTCGCGGAGACGGTGGCGGAACGCGAGCGCGACGAGCGGCACCAGCCCCCCGACCAGTGCTGGGAACAGCCGCATCACGGCGTCCGTCGCGCCCAGCAACTCGACCAGCGGCGCGTTCACCAGTTTCAGCAGCGGCCCGTGGACGATCGGCCGGTAGAACAGTACCCCCGTGTCGCCGTACTCGAGAATCCAGTAGGCGACGCGACCCTCGTCCCAGTGGGTGATTCGGCCGCCGAGATCGACGAACCGGAGCGCCAAAGAGAGGATCGTCAGCCCGACGACCGCGCCGACGGTTCGATCCCGAAGCCGATCGCTGAACGTCATCGATCGGGGACAGTCGGGGGACGGTTAGAATCCTTCCGGTATCCGACTCGGATCGAACGGGAAAATACGGATCGAACGGGCGATGTCAGGCGTAGCGCTCGAGTTCGGGCCGGTCGAGTTCCTCGATGAGTTCGGCGGCGGTCTCGTCGAGGAGGGCGCGCCCCTCGCCGCTGACCGTCCGACCGCGCGCTTCGGAGTTCTCGACGTAGCCGGCCGCTTCGAGCTGCTGAAGGGCGGTTCGGATGACGTTTCCTGAGCCTTCGCGTTTCTGGTTCGGGCGGACGCGGTAGCGCGTCGAGCCGTTGGTGGCGTCGCCGTAGGCGGTTCGAAGTCGTTCGACACCGACGGGACCGTCGATGGCGACCTTCCGAAGCAGGCTGGCGGCGCGACGGCTCCAGAAGTCCTCCTGCTCGGGCGGCAGTTCGCGGCTGGTGCCGGTCTTGGCGAATTCGATCCAGTCGGGCGCTTCGAGATCGTCTTCGAGCTTCTCTGCGACGGCCTCGAGGAGGTCGTCGGCGGGTACGTCGTAGAACGTCGTCATTGGCTCCCGGTTCCCGTCCGGCGCGTTTAACGCTGTTGGTCTCCGGTGGATTCGGTGGAGGCCCATACCACACCACGCCGGCCGCATCGATGGCCCTATTGTCCGGCCGGTCGATCAACTGCCATGGACGAACGGGCGGCCCTCTCGGTCGTGGGCAATGTGGTTTCGGCGGCCGGCGACGACTGTGCGGTGATCGACGGCCTCGTCGCGACCACGGACATGCTCCACGAGACGACCGATTTTCCGGACGGAACGACGAGATACACCGCCGGCTGGCGCGCCGTCGGCGCGTCGCTCTCGGACGTCGCCGCGATGGGAGCGGAGGCGACGGCGGCGCTGGCGATCTACGCCTCGCCGTCGTTCGAAACCGCGGAGATCGAAGCGTTCCTCGACGGCTGTCTCGACGTGTGCGCGGCCGTCGACGCCGAGTACGTCGGCGGCGACCTCGACGGCCACGAGGAGTTCACCGTCTCGACGACCGCCCTCGGGCGAACTGACGCGCCCGTCTACCGATCCGGGGCGGCACCCGGAGACGTTATCTGTGTGACGGGAACCCTGGGTCGGAGCGGGGCCGCTGTGCGGCTCTTCGAGGGCGGAGAGACGGAGCGGGCGAACGAGCTGTTCCGGTTCGAACCGCGGGTCGCCACGGGGCGATCGATCGCGCCGTATGCGAGTTCGATGATGGATTCGAGCGACGGGATGGCCCGATCGCTCCACCAGCTCGCCGAGGCGAGCGACTGCGGCATGTCGGTGTCGTACGCCGATGTCCCGGTCGACGACGCCGTCGAGGCGGTTGCAGCCGATCCGAGCGAGGAGCGCGAGCTGGCGATCCACTTCGGCGAGGACTTCGAGTTGGTGTGCACCGTTCCCGAGGAGTCGCTGGCCGAAGCTGCCGATGCGAGTCCTGCGGCGCTGACGCCGGTTGGGAGCGTCACCGACGGCGGCGTTCGGATGGACGGTGAGTCGCTCTCGGATCGGGGGTTCACTCACTGATCGGCGACGGGTGGATGAAACGGTTGGCGACGGACGGATAATACGGGGCTACGGACCGATGATCTCGATCGGAACGGGCGTGAAACAGAGGACGCCGAGGAGAAAGGTGAGCACGCCGATCGCCATCCGCGCCGGGTCCAGCGGTTCGTCGAAGACCGGCGTGACGAGGCCGACGTAGGCCAAAAGCAACGTGATGAGGCCCCAGAACGCCCACAGGATAGGGGCGTTCGAGCTCGCGTCGGTAAAGAAGGCGAGATACGCCGCCAGCCCGAAGAGCCCGCCGGGAACGAGCGAGGCGATCGTCTCGGCGCGCTCGCCGACCATCGATCGGACGATGTGCCCGCCGTCGAGTTGGCCGACCGGGAGCAGGTTCAAGAACGTCACGAAGAGGCCGACCCACGCGCCGAAGATGACCGGGCTGGCGACGAGACCGGGGTCCTCGTAGGTGAGCTGTTGGCCGGTCGCCCACGCGAGGAACTCGAGCAGCGGCGGATAGCCGAGTTGGAGTTCGATCGCCGTCTCGCTCTCTCGGACGTACTCGGGGACCTGCACCGGATCGAGGTGGAGGCCGATCACCGCGACGCAGATCGCCGCGGCGAGCCCCGCGAGTGGCCCCGACACGCCGATGTCGAAGAGCGCCTTCCGATCCGGGATTCGCCCGCGCATGGAGATCAGCGCGCCGAACGTACCGATGAAACTCGGTACCGGGATGAAATACGGGAGGCTCGCGTCGACGCCGTGGTACCGAGAGAGTGCGTAGTGTCCCAGTTCGTGGACGGCGAGGACGCCGAGCACGGAGAGCGCGAACGGCCAGCCGGCGAGCAGATCGAGCGGACCCTCGATCTGCTCGTAGTACCAGATCGAGCCGGCATAGAGCGTCGTCAGCACCGTCGCGAGAAACATCACGAGGTTCGTCCAGGGGATTCCGTCGACGCCGAGTCGACGCGGCTCCGCGACGAGCGCGCGGCGCGTCTCGCCGATCTCGACGCCGGTTATCGGATCCGGCTCGCTGTCGCGAACCGTGTCGAGTCGGACCTCGTAGCCGTGCTCGCGGAACAGCGGCCAGACCTCGCGTTCGAGCCGGCGAATCCCGATCTGTGGGTGGCCGTAGTAGACGATTCGGCCGCCCTCTTCGACGGCGATATCGGTGGTCCGAAACGCGGGGAGGAGCGACTCCGGCGGCGGCCCGGCGTGGTCCGACGACCGATGCGGGGGATCCATCGGTCGAAGGAACGTGTCTGACAGAAATAAATCCCCTGTCGGCGGCCGATGCTACCGGACGATACCGTAGAGTTGCTCGACGGGAGGAACGTGGCGGGAACCGGCGGGCGGCCGGTGTCAGTCTGCGGCGATCGTCGCGAGCGTCCTACAACTCGCGTGTTCGGCTTATCCCTGCGTGACTCGCCAGGTGGTCGCGGACGTGTAAGACCACTTTTCGATCTCGAGATCGGGCGCGGAATCGCGGAGTTTCACCATCAGGGCCCCGATCTCCTTCGGGGAGAGCTCCACATCGTCGGCGATGAACTTGCCTTTTATATACACCTCGCCGTCCTCGGCGCGCTGGCTGAGATACCGGCGAAGTCGTGTTTCTTTACTTTCGGTCGCTGGGTTCGTTGTGACGCTCATGTCTGACACCTCACTCCCCCCTTGCCGCCGGATGAGTATATAAAGGGGAGAAACTTCGGATGCGTTCGGCTCGATTTGCTGTAAATCGTGGATGCACCGAACGTTTTACAAATCGTTAAGAACGTCGCGGACAATTTAAAGACGTATCTAAGACTTTCTTTTATTTATAACACGAAGAAATATACTCTACATTTTCGTCGGGGGGAGCAGTGATAAAACACGGGTTTCGGGTGGTAGCACGCCCATGTAACCCGAGATCTCCAGTGGAAATTGTGGGCCCGCCGACAGGATCACTCCCGATCGTGAACCCAAAACTCCTCGGCATCGGTGACTTCCTTTTTGAATAGCGGAACCTCGTCTTTCAGCCGATTGATCCCATCGCGGACCGCGTCGAAGGCCTCCCCGCGGTGGCCGGCGAGAACGACGACGAACACGATATCCTCGCCTCCGAGGACCCGGCCGGTCCGGTGGTGCAATCGGACGTCTAACACGCCGTCGCGCTCCTCCAGTTCGGTTTCGATGGTGTCCATCTTCGTCTCGGCGACGCCCTCGTACTTTTCGAACTCGAGATAGTGCGTCCGATCGTCGTCGGCGTTCTCCTTCGCGCGGACGCGCCCGGTGAACGTGGCGATCGCTCCGGAGTACGCCGCCGCGTCGGATCGTTTTACCGCGGCGACGAGCGATTCCAGCGTCTCGTACGACTCGGTGCCGTGAATCGCTTCGATCGCGGCGTCGGTGTCGAGATCGTCTACGCTCGCCGCGGAGACGAGCGGATCCGAGGCGTCCTCGTCGCCGACCACGAGCGCCGGAAATCGTGCGTCCGGCACCCCGAGCACGAACGCGTAGTCGTGATCGGGTGCCAGTCGATCGACGGCATCGCCAGCGGAGAGTCCGTCACCGCTCGCGTGCCACTCGTCGTCGACGACGTACTCCGTCGTCGAGCGGGCGAGCGTTCGACTACCATCCGTCCGCGAGGGGTCGGCGCGCACGATTCCGACGCGTCCGTCGACCGCGGCCGCGAGCCGGGAAGCCGCCGGTTCGGCGTCCGAGCCGAGTAGTGATACGGTATACATACCCGTTCGTACGGCTCCGGGCGCTTGTAGGTGTCGGAGGGCTTGACAACCCTTAAGAGCGAAACCCGGCAACCGTTCGGTAATGAGAGTTATCGTTTCTATCGGTGGGAGCGTTCTCGCCCCGAATCTCGATGCTGACCGGGTCGACGCACACGCGAACGTTATCGACGGGTTGGTCGCGGACGGTCACGAGGTCGCAACGGTCGTCGGCGGCGGCGGTGTCGCACGTCGCTACATACAGACGGCGCGGGAGATCGGTGCCACCGAGTACGATCTCGACTCGCTGGGGATCGACGTGACCCGGCTGAACGCCCGCCTCCTGATCGCCGCCCTCGATCGCTCCGCGACACCGGAACCGGCCGAATCACACGAGGACGCCCGCGCCTCGCTCCGTCGCGGCGAGGTCGCCGTGATGGGCGGGACGACGCCCGGCCACACGACCGACGCCGTCGCGGCGCTGTTGGCGGAGATGGTCGAGGCGGACCTGCTCGTCTTCGGGACGAGCGTCCCCGGCGTCTTCTCGGCCGACCCGAACGCCGATCCCGACGCCGAGCGCTACGACGAACTGACGGCGAGCGAGCTCGTCGACGTCATCGCCTCCATCGAGACGGCGGCGGGCTCGAACGCCCCGGTCGATCTGCTCGCCGCGAAGATCATCGAACGGTCCGGACTGCGCGCCGTCGTGTTGGACGGTTCCGAGCCGTCCCGGATCGCGGCGGCCGTCGCCGACGAGGCCGACGGGACGGAGGTCCTCCCGGATGAGTGACCCCTACGGCACCGGCGACGGCGAGCATCGGGCCTTTTGGGCCGATGCCATTGCGGATGAAATCGAAGCACACAATCCGGAGGAGCCGATCGTCATCAAGGGTGGCGTCTCGCCCTCCGGTGTTCCGCATCTCGGGCACTTCAACGAGATCATGCGGGGATACTTCGTCGCCGAAGCGCTCCGAGACCGCGGCCACGAGGTCCGACAGGTGTTCACCACCGACGACAAGGATCGCCTCCGAAAACTGCCGCGCAAGCTCGCGGATCTGGAGTGGAACGTCGTCGGACTCGGAGCTGTCGATGCGGGCGCGCTCGGCCGGAACCTCGGCAAGCCGTACACGGACATCCCGGACCCGTTCGGTTGCTGTGACTCCTATGGGGCGCACTTCACCGAACTGTTGCGCCGATCCGCGGCGGCCGTCGGCGTCCCGATCGAGATGGTCTCGAACACGGTCCTGTACGAGTCCGGTCGGTTCGACGACGCGGTTCGACATGTCTTCGAACACCGCGAGACGGCGCGAAACGTCCTCTCGGAATTCCAGGACAAGGTCGACGAGGAGTACGTCCCCTTTTTTCCACAGTGTCACGAGTGCGGCAACCTCACTGAGACGATCACCGCGATCGACCTCGACGCGGAGACAGTCGACTACGTCTGTACGGACGTCGAGGCGGGCGACGATGTCATCGAAGGCTGCGGCCACGAGGGGACGGCGACGTTCCGGGAGGGAAAGCTCCCGTGGCGCTTCGAGTGGCCGGCGCAGTGGCTGACGCTCGGCGCCGACTTCGAGCCGTTCGGCAAGGATCACGCCGAGGGATCGTGGCCATCCGGAGAGACGATCGCCCGCGAGGTGTTCGGGTTCGAACCGCCGGTTCCGATGGTCTACGAGTGGTTCACGCTCAACGGCGACGCCCTCTCCTCGTCGGCCGGCAACCTCATCACCGTCGAGGAGGTCCTCGAAATCCTCGAGGTCGAGGTGTTGCGGTACTTCTTTACGAAGAATCCGAAGAAACAGCGCGATTTCGACATCCGACGGCTCGACCGACTCGTCGACGAGTTCGATCGGTTCGAGCGGATCTACTTCGGAGAGGAGGACGCCGCCGAGACCGAGACGGAACTCGCCGAGCGTGCGTACCCGATGGTCGTCGACGACGCCGACTCGCATCCGATCCGCATCCCCTACACGTTCGCCGCCGTCCTCGGGATGACCGACGACCGCGATCTTCGCGTGCAGATGGCGCAGCGTTCGGGACACCTCCCCGAGGGCGCGACGGACGCCGAGATCGACGCCGCCTTAGAGCGCATCGAGAACGCGCGAACGTGGGCGGTGCGTACGGACAACGAGTTCAATTACCGACTCGCCGAGAAGCTCCCCGAGACCGACTTCGAGGAGGAGACCGCGGCCGCGCTCGACGAACTCGCCGCGTTCATCGAATCGGAGTCACCGGACGAGGAGGCGCTTCAAAGCGAGATTTACGAGACGGCTCGCCGGAACGACGTCTCGGTCGGTGAGTTCTTCGGCGCCGGCTACCGGCTGTTCCTCGACGGAGACGAGGGGCCTCGACTCGGCCCGTTTCTCGCGGCGATGGACGACGCGTTCGTCGTTCGACGGCTCCGACGCGAGGGATAGTCGTGGTGCGAGGACGCGCTGTCCGGGCTGTCGGGACGGAACGACTTTTCAGTGCCCGAAACCCTACGGATAGACAATGAGTACGCTGCTTTGGATCGCCGTCGGAATACTGCTTTACACCTCCGTGGCGATGGCGCTCGAATCGCGCGGGCTGTTGCCGGCCTCGTTCAACGTTTCTGGGCCGATCGTGACGATCCACACGAAGCGCGGACGGGCGTTTCTCGAGTGGATCGCGACGCCGAAGCGCCTCTGGCGCGCGTGGGGAAACCTCGGCGTCGGAATCGCCCTCGTCATCATGGTCGGCTCGTTTCTCGCAGTGTTGCTCTCGGCGCTTGCGACGCTCTCGGAGCCGCAGTCGGCCGGGTTCGTCCGCCCGCAGGACGCCCTCGTCATCCCGGGTGTCAACCAGTTCCTCCCGTGGGAAGCGGCGATCGATATCGTCATCGGCCTGCTCGTCGGGTTGGTGGTCCACGAGGGCGGTCACGGGCTGTTGTGTCGCGTCGAGGACATAGACATCGAATCGATGGGGGTCGCGTTTCTCGCGTTCATCCCGATGGGTGCGTTCGTCCAGCCGGACGAAGAGAGTCAGAAGGCGGCCGACCGCGGCGGCAAAACCCGGATGTTCGCGGCGGGCGTCACCAACAACTTCCTCGTGACGGCGATCAGTTTCGCGCTGCTGTTCGGCATCGTCGCCAGCCTCGTCACCGTCGCTCCCGGCGTCGCCATCGGCGGCGCACTTCCCGGGTCTGCGGCCGAACAGGCCGGAATCGACCGCGGTGACGTGCTCGTCGGAATCGACGGCGAGGAGATCGACGACGAGAGCGAATTCAACGCCGCGCTCGCCGACGCCGACCGACAGGTCACCGTCGATCGCAAGAGCGGCGACCCGGTGACCGTCGATCGGAGCCTCATCGTCACCCGGGCGGTCGTCGATGGGCCGATCGAGACGGGGAGTCGAATCGAACGCGTCAACGGCGAAGCGGTGTTCACCGAATCGGAGTTTCAAACGGCGCTTTCCGGGCGGGAAGTCGTCGAGTTCGGAGTGAACGCCGGTAACGGGAGTGACGACGAAAGCGTTCGCATCCCGGTCGGCGCCTTCGTGAGCACGGTCCCGAGCGACGGACCGCTCGGAGCTGAAGGGGCACCGGACACCGCGATGATCGTCCACAGCGTCGGCGGCGAGCGGATCACCGACCACGAGTCGCTCTCGGCGGTGCTCTCGGAGACCGACCCCGGCGAAACCGTCGAGGTGGTCGCCTACCACGGAAACGAGGATCCCTGGAACGGCGAGCGACACGTCTACCAGGTGACGCTCGACGAGCATCCGAGCGAGGATCACGGCTTCCTCGGCGTCGGCGGGATTCAGATGGGGACGAGCGGCATCGTCGTCGACGATTTCGGCATCGATACGTATCCGGCGGATCAGTACTACGCGATGTTGGGGGGCACGGGTGGCGGTGGCGACCCCGTCACGACGTTCGTGACGCGGACGTTCGCCGCGCTCGTGTTACCGTTCATGAGCATGATCGATCCGACCGTCAGTTTCAATTTCGCAGGCTTTAACGGAGAGATAACGAACTTCTATACGGTTTCGGGACCGCTGAGCGCCGGCGTCGTCTTCGGGCTCGTGAACGCGCTCTTTTGGACCGGCTGGGTCAACATCAATCTCGGCATCTTCAACTGCATCCCGTCGTACCCGCTTGATGGCGGACACATCCTCCGATCGTGCGTCGAAGCGGTCGTGTCTCGACTGCCGGGCAACACCAGTTCGGTTACCGTTGGAGCGATCACCACAGCGATCAGCGCCGCGATGATCATGAGTCTGCTCGCGATGCTGTTCCTTCCGTGGCTTCTGAGCTGAGAACTCGCGTGATCAGGGTCGCGAGACGCGCCAAAGCGACCGTTGGGACGTAGAATAGCGAGAAATCCGAAGCCCGGGGACTTCCCCCGATAGCTCCCGCAACTGTCGTTCGATTTCGGCCGGAGGGCGTTCGAGGCCGTCGGCGAGCCGATCGCCGTTGACGTGGAGAGCACCGTTTGCGCGCTCGGCTTCGGCTCGCAAATACGCCGCCAACCGTTTCGCATCGTGAGTCCGGTACGCGGACTGGGTCGAACGAGTTCGCGTCATTGACCCGGCGAGTGTCCGTGCCCGACGACGGCGCAGACGACGTTCACCGCCAACGCTGCGGCGAGCGCGAACGGGTACTGACCGGCCACGCCGGCCACGAGTCCGGCGATAACGACAAGCGGGAGGACGGCGGTGGCCCAGAAGGCGGTCGCACGAACGCCGTCGAGCAGGCGATCGACCCAGGCGGTGACGGAACTCTGTTCATCAGTCACGGGAGGGGCGGAGTGGGGCTGGGATTGGGTGGCGCTCGACATCGGTGGTCTCCTCTGGTCCTATCTATAGCCGGCGATCCGTATATAAACAGCAGAGCCTTCGCGTCGATTCAGGATCGTTCGCCGCGTTCACGACGGTTTAGTGTATTCCTGATTCGTTTAACGACGTTTCTAGCGACCGTTTTATATTTTATAACCACTCTAGAGACTGTATCTCTGTCGAGATGGTTGACACACAGCGCGCGTCGAATCCGTCTCGAAACGAACGATCGACCGTCCGAATCGAGTACAGCCACGGTGAACCTGTCATCGCGCGCGACTCACACCGCCTACGACGTTTCGTCTTCGGACCGGGAATCCACGGACAAGTCAACGACTTCACTCATGGGGCGATGACAAGCCCCATTATTCACGCGGCCGAACCGGTCGGCATGGAGCGACGGAAGCCACCGGGGACCGAGGAAGGATGGTACGCGTTGCACGACCTGCGACGGATCGACTGGGACGGTTGGCGTGCGGCCCCTGACCGCGAGCGCGAGCGAGCGCTCACGGAGGGAATCGAGCACCTCCGATCGCATGTCGACCTCGCGGACGCCGAGGAGGGCGGCTCGGCGGTGTTCTCGGTCGTCGGTCACAAGGCCGATCTCATGGTTTTGCATCTCCGGCCGACGCTCGAAGCGCTCGATCGGGCCGAGCGTCGGTTCGAGTCGACGGCGTTCGCGGAGTTTACCGAGCGTGCGAGTTCGTACGTCTCCGTGACCGAGGTGTCGGGGTACATGCACGAGGAGTTGGTCGACGGTATCGAGGACATCGAAGATACAGGCATGCGAAACTACATGCAACAGCGCATCTACCCGACGATTCCCGACGCCGAACACGTCTGTTTTTATCCAATGGACAAACGCCGCGATCCGGAGTACAACTGGTACGATCTCCCCCTCGACGAGCGCGCCGAGTACATGTCCGCCCACGGCGACATCGGCCGACAGTACGCCGGCGAGGTGAACCAGATCATCACCGGCAGCGTCGGCTTCGACGACTACGAGTGGGGCGTGACGCTCTTCGCGAACGACCCCACCGACATCAAACATCTCCTCTATGAGATGCGCTTCGATCCCTCCTCCTCGAAGTTCGCGGAGTTCGGTCCCTTCTACGTGGGTCGGCAGTTCCCGCCGGAGGATCTGCCCGCGTTGCTCGCGGGCGAGACGGTGCCGACCGACGGGGCGGGAGAGGCGGTGACCGACGACGCCGAATCGAGCCTGCGCGAGAGCACGGACGACGGCGGAACGTCGTCCGGCCGTCCGGACACAAGCGCCGCCCACGAGGACGTCGACGCCGAAACGATGGCCGGACGGCTCGCCCGGTTCGGGATCGATCTCGACGAACACCCGGAGGCGGGCTACGGTCTCCTGTTTACCGCCGACGCGGACGCCGAGGCGCTAACCGGGGACGTCGGAGGGCTCCGCGGGAACTTCGATCACTACGATACGCACGTGTTGACGGCCGTTCGAGCTGACGCCGGAACGACGGCCGTCGTCTCGCTGTGGAAAAACGAACGTGCGGCGAACACCGCGAGCGGCTTTCTCGCCGATCTTCCGGGCGTGAGTTCCGGCGTCGGCGCACCGCTCGACGGCGAGAGCGAAGCGAGCGACGGCGCGGAGACGGACTCACACGGCACCGACGCCGACGACGACATCCGCGGCGAACTCGACGATCTCGACATCTACGCCGGCAAACCCCACGGCGAGGACGTCTACGCGATGGTGCTGTACTCCGAGGCGGAACCCGAGACGGTCCGCGAGGAACTGGCCTCACTCGCCGAGCGATTCGATCACTACGACACGCACGTCAAGTCGGCGGTCTACGCGAACGAACACGGCGGCGAGCGCTCGGCGGTCGTCTCCATCTGGGAGACGAAGGACGCCGCGGACACCGCCAGCGGATT
The DNA here is from genome assembly GCF_046483325.1 of Natronomonas sp. Taxonomy (GTDB): domain Archaea; phylum Halobacteriota; class Halobacteria; order Halobacteriales; family Haloarculaceae; genus Natronomonas. The sequence continues at coordinate 85,897 of NZ_JAWODL010000011.1, forward strand.
CCTCGCGGACCTCCCCGGAATCGTCGCTCGCGCCGGAGCCGACGAGGAGGACGGATTCGGGACGATGGGGATGTTCTACACCGTCCAGCCCGAGCACCGCGAGGGCTTCGTCGAGACGTTCGGGGAGGTGGGCGGATTGCTCGCCAAGATGGACGGCCACCTCGAAACCGACCTCATGACGAACCTCGACGACGAGAACGACATGTTCATCGCGAGCCAGTGGGAGAGCCGCGAGGACGCGATGGCGTTCTTCCGGTCGGACGCGTTCAGAGAGACGGTCCAGTACGGCCGCGAGGTGCTCGCCGACCGGCCGCGACACGTCTTCTTGGCGTGATCGACGGATAACCGTTAACAACGGACGCCGAGTCTGAATAAATACTTTACAGAGAATAGCGGTTTGAGCAAGGGGTTTAACGTAGTGGATCGACGATGTACGCGTATGAGTGACAACACGCCAGTCGTGGTCAAAGCGTATCGCACCCCGTTCGGAAAGGAGGGCGGCGTCTTCGCCGACGTTCGACCCGAGGACCTCTCGATCCCGTTGATCGATCGGATCCTCGAGGAAACCGAACTGACGGGCGAGGACGTCGACGACCTCAAGTGGGGCTGTGCTCAACAGCGCAGCGAGCAGGGCAACAACATGGCCCGCGTCATCGCGTTGATGTCCGAGTTGGGTGAGGACACTCCCGCGACGACGATCAATCGCTGGTGTGCCTCCTCCGCAGAGGCGGTCATCAACGCCGCTGACGCGATCGCGGCGGGCCAGCGCGAGTGCATCATCGCCGGCGGCGTCGAGTCGATGTCCCGGGTGCCGATGGGCGCGAACAACGAGATTCACCCCGGCCTCAACGACCACCACAACGTCGCCGCGCTGCAGATGGGGATGACCGCCGAAGCCGTCGCGGAGCGGTTCGACGTCTCCCGGGAAACCCAAGACGAGTACGCCGCCCAGTCCCAACAGCGCGCCGTCGCGGCTACCGAGGAGGGTCGCTTCGACGACGAGATCGTGCCGGTCACGGGCCACGACGACGAGGGCGAGGAGATCACGGTCACGAAAGACGAGGGGCTCCGCCCGGGCACGACGGCCGACACACTCGCCGAACTGCCGACCGTGTTCAAATCAGAGGGTACCGTTACCCCCGGTAACGCCTCGCAGATGACCGACGGGGCGGCGGCGCTGCTCGTCACGTCGCGGGCGTTCGCCGAGGAGCACGGCTTCGAGGAACTCGCGGAGATCGGCAACAACGCCGTCGCGGGCGTCGAACCCGAAGTGATGGGAATCGGTCCGATCCCCGCCTGTGAGGACCTCTTCGAACGCTCGGGGACGACGGCGGACGACTACGACTTGGTCGAACTCAACGAGGCGTTCGCCTCCCAGTGTGTCTACTGCCGGGACGAGCTCGGCTTCGACAACGACATCTACAACGTCAACGGCGGCGCGATCGCGATCGGCCACCCCCTCGGGGCGACGGGCGCTCGGCTACCCGTCACGCTGATCCACGAGATGCACAAACGCGACGCGACTCGCGGACTGGCGACCGAGTGCGTCGGCTTCGGACAGGGCGCGGCGATCGAGTTCCTCGTCGATTGACACCCACGAGTGAACTCGTGGGCTTTCTCCTTGATTCTGTAAGTCGGTGCGGAACGGAGGTCGACCGGCGGAGCACTTAGGTCGCGGCCGGCCGCAGCCGGCACATGGTAACTGTCGGAAGCGAGGCGCCGGACTTCACCGTTCCGAAGGCCGGCGGCAATGCGTACAACGACGTCGAACCGTTCACCCTCTCGTTGGCGGTCGGTGACGGCCCGATCGTGTTCGCCTTTTATCCCGCCGCCTTCACGAGCGGCTGTACGGAGGAAATGTGTACGTTTCGTGACTCGATGGACGCCTTCGACGACCTCGACGCGAGCGTCTACGGCATCAGCGTCGACCTTCCCTTCGCACAGAACGTCTGGATCCGCAAAGAGGGGTTGAACTTCCCGATGCTCGCCGACTGGAACCACGAGGTCATTCACGCCTACGACGTGGTGCTCGACGACATGTACGGGATGATCGAGGTCGCCGAACGCAGCGTCTTCGTCGTCGATTCCGACGGGACGATCGCGTATAAATGGGTTCGAGACGGCGACAACCCTGACTTCGCCGAACTCGTCGACGAAATCGAATCGGCGGTCGCGGATCTGCATCCCTGATCGATGCACGGCGGTGCCGACTCGGATGTTCAGTTAACAACGACTTAGTGCGAGCGCCCTGAACCGACCGGCACGACAGATCACCCGATGGAGATTCGAACGACGCTTGGCCGGGAACTGAGGGCGCTTTGGGACGGTGGAACGGGACCGTCGCTCGTGGTGATCGCTACGACGTGGGGGGTGTTGGTCGGGACGCGGATGGTGTACCCCGTCGTGCTCCCGTATCTGCAGGAGGCCTACGGATTCAGCCTCGCAGTGTCGGGCGTCCTCGTCTCAGTCCTGTGGCTCTTCGGGTCGCTCGGGCAGCTACCCGGCGGCGTGCTCGCCGACAGGTACAACGAGCGTACGATCATGGCCGTGAGTACGGCGATCGTCGCGGTGGGGCTCGGATTCGCCGTCACGGCGTCCACGACGACCGTCCTGTTTCTCGCGACCGCGCTGTGGGGTCTCGGATACTCGCTGTATCCCATCGCTCGTATCACGGTCCTCTCGGACCTCTACACCGACCGACTCGGGAGCGCGCTTGGTATGACGATGGCGACGGGGGATATCGGCCAGGCCGTGTTGCCGCCGATCGCGACCGTTCTCGCCGTCACCGTCGCGTGGCAGGCCGGCATCGGGTTCGTCATTCCGCTGTTGCTCCTCGGCGGCGTCGCGATTTATCTCACGGTTCCCGCACGGACCAGCGCGTCGGAGCCAACGGAGACGCGGTCACTTCGCGAGACGCTGGAAATCGCGAGCCAGTTGCGGAAACCGGCGATGGCGTTCATCACCGGAATTCTCTTTTTGTACATCTTCATCTGGCAATCCTTCACGGCGTTTTACCCGACGTATCTGACGACGATAAAGGGACTCTCACCCTCGGTTTCGAGTCTCCTGTTCGGGTTGTTTTTCGCCTTCGGGGTCGTCGTCAAGCCGCTCGCCGGGGCGGCCTACGATCGAATCGGGATGCGAGTCTCCCTGATCGGCATTCTACTGCCATCGGTCGTCGGATTCGGCCTCCTTCCGTTCGTGAACTCCGTTTTGCCCCTCGCGATCGCCACCGTGTTGATAAGTACTATGCTCGGTACCGGGGCGGTCACCCAGTCGTATCTGGCCGACGCCTTTTCGGACGATCTGCAGGGAACCGGCCTCGGCGTCGTTCGAACGGCGGCGGCGACGCTCGGCTCGGCCGGACCGATCCTCTTCGGCTTCGTCGCCGACGCCGGCTACTTCGACGAGGGCTACCTCGCGCTGTCGCTCGTCATGATGGCGGTGATACTCCTCACGGTTCGATCGCCCCGAGCGTAGGACGTGCACATCCCGTGCCGGTGCCCGACGGCACGACAGTATTTTTACGGAGGCGATGAATGAACGGGTATGGTGCTCCCGGAAACGGATACCGGAGTGTACGTCGTTTCCGGTCTCTTCGCTCTCGCCGTCTTCGTCGCCGCGATCGCGTTCGTCGTCAGCCGCACGGCGATCGAACCCACGGCGGGAACGATTCTCACGCTCACCGCCGGCTTCGTCGGGTTTATAGCGGTGTACTTCATCGCGATGGTCGTCTACCGCGAGATCGACGACAGAGAGCAGGCCCGATAGACGCTCGGTCACAGCGTTCCCTTCGTACTCGGCGTGTCGCTCCGACGCTCGTCGAGCCGGGTCGCGTCGTCGAGCGCCCGCGCCAACGATTTGAACAGCGCCTCGATCTCGTGGTGGGCGTTCTCGCCCGTCACTTCGACGTGTAGCGTCATCCCGGCGTTGAGCGCCAGCGATTCGGCGAAGTGTCGCGCCATGTCGCTCGTGAACTCACCGACCGTCGGCTGGGAGAACTCGCCGTCGAAATAAAACCGAGGGCGGCCCGAGAGGTCGAGGACGACGCTCGTGACGGCTTCGTCGAGCGGAATCCGTCTGTCGGCGTATCTGATGATACCGCGTTTGTCGCCGGCGGCCTCGACGATCGCCGTCCCGAGCGTGATGGCGACGTCCTCGACGGTGTGGTGGTCGTCGATGTCGAGATCGCCGTCACACCGGACAGTAAGGTCGAAGAGGCCGTGCTTCGCGAACGCGTCGAGCATGTGATCGAAGAAGCCGATTCCGGTCTCGACCGTGCTGTCGCCGTCGCCGTCGAGATCGATCGTCACCTCGATGTCGGTTTCGGCCGTACTGCGGGTTCGGGCCGCCGTTCGGTCGGTCATACACTCCTCTACTCGCGCTCGTATATGAGTTATGGGCCTTTTGCTGGCGCAGCGACGCGCGACCGCGAGCGAAACGTTAGAACGTGTATGCGAGCATCACTTCGTCGACGAACTCGTCACCGATCGTGTAGTGTTCCTTTCGGACGCCCTCGGTCTCCCAGCCGCGCGTTTCAAGGAAAGCGATCGCCTCGTCGTTGATGATCGGGACGCTGTTGTACACCTTCCGGTACCCGTTCGCCTCGGCCCATCCGAGCGCGCGGTCGACGAGGTTGCCGCCGATGCCGCATCGCTGGTAGTCCCCGCGAACGCCGACGGTCAACTGCGCCGTGCTCTGGAGTTTGTCGAGTTGCGGCAGATCGAGGTGGACCCAGCCGACGACCTCGCCGTCGACGGTCGCGACGAAGAAAACGCGCGATTCGGCGGCGTTGTGGCGGTTGACCGCGTCCTCGTACAGCAACTGTTCTGCGATCGACTCGGCGACGATGTAGGTATCTTCCGCCGTCACGTCCCGAATCGTGTCGATGAGCCCCTCGAAGTCGGACTGTCCCGCCGGCCGGATGACGTACTCGAAGTCGCCGGTCGAGTACGCTTCGACCGAGCCGACGTCGAGGGCGATCTGGAGGGTGCCGCCGTCGTCTTCGAGATAGCCGCGGTCTTTCAGCCCCGAGAGCGCTTCCTGAAACTCGGCCGGTTCCAGCGACGTTATCTCCCGTACCCGGTGGCGGGCCGCCGTTCCGTGCCGCTCGACGTAGCGGTAGATCTCCTCGCCGGCCTCGGTCTCGAAGGTCGGCCGCTCGGACGTTTCCATACCGAACGAAAAGAGCGAGGGGATATTAGCTTTGATTGAGGGCGCCACGCCCGCTCGCTCAGCGAGCGCCGAAGGCGCGAGCAGGGAGGAAATACAGCGCCCGCACGATTTCCTTGCACGTTCTCCGCCCCATGGGTACTCCCCCCGCGGTCGAACGGGCGAGTAAGATGCTCGTCACGTTTCCGGCGTTGGTCACCCGCGAGAAAGAGCGTGCGTCGTCGGTTGTGCCGGAGTGTCGATTCGGGAGGAGTGGGACACTCCGACCCGCCTGTGATAGAAAATCGCCTGCGGAGTCTGGATCCGCTGTGTCCACGTCGGAGGCGCGTTCCGACACAGAAACAGAAAGCTCCGACCTCGACAAGCGAGGGCCGGGAAGGCCCGAGGGCGGTCGAGGGAGTTCACATGTCGGCTCCAGCAGAGAAATCACCTGCAGACGCCTCGAGCCAGTCGGTTACCGTCGCCTGTATCACACCCGTCGTCGACCCTATGTTCACCAGATCGTAGCCGTTCGTCGCCTTCTCGTTGACATCGTCCATCCCGAAGCCGAGTCCGCAAAGGGGGACACCGGCATCGACGGCGGCCGACCGCACCGTTTCGACGGCCTCGGTCACGGCCGGATGATCGAGTTCATCCGGGTGGCCGAGCGAAACCGATAGATCGAGCGGTCCGACAAAGACGAAGCCGAGGTCCGGAACCGAGAGGATATCCTCGATCCGATCGACCGCGGTGGCCGTCTCGACCGTCGCGCCGACGAGCACTTCGGTGTCTTCCGTGGTGACGTACTCGTCGGCGAGTCCCCAGCGTCGCGCCCTGGGTGCCGCGAGCCCCCGGGTCCCCGGGTCGTCCCCGTAGACGAACCGACCGGCACGAACCGCGGTTCGAACCTCGTCGGCCGAATCGACGCGAGGGAGGAACACGTTTCGAACGCCCGCATCGAGCGCCTTCCTGACCATACCTGGGTCCGTACCCGGAAGCCGCACGAGGAGTTCGGTGTCGGTTCCGTCGACCGCACGGAGCAAGCCATCGAGGTCCGCGGCCTCGAGCGGGCTGGGACCGCCGTGTTCTAGATCGATCCACACCGCGTCGATCCCGAGGTCGGCGTAGAACTCGACGAGCGACGGACTGTACGTGTTTTCGAGAATCGAGAGCGCCGTCCGATCGCTCTCGAATCGTCGACGAAGCGCGTTGGTTTGGTTGTCGTGTGACATGATAATCGTCTCCTGTGTGACTGGCCGGTGGTTACGATCGTCCGTTCGACGCCCTTCCCTCGATCGCCTCGAGAGGCAAGGAGGCACCGAGATCGATCCCACACTCGGTCGTGCCGAGCGGCGGGAGGAGCCGCATCGACTGCCATCCACAACCGGGGGTGATACGCCAACCGTCTCGCCTTCTCGCCCGACAGCGACTCGACGAGTGGTTCGATGCGGTCTCTATCCGTGGTGTCTCGAGCTGCCCGTCAGTACCGGGAGGGACCGACGGATCGCGCTCATCGACATGCGTCGAGGGACACGTACGACCCTTGCTGGGCAGTGACCCACTCGGTGATCTGCTTGTCGTCGTCGGGGGCGACCGGGTGGAGAGTACACTCGTCCACTTTGTCGTCGTACTCGACGATAGTCGCCCGGATCAGCTGTCCCCGTTCGCTCGGTTCACCCGTCGGGATCATCGTGTATCTGGGTGGGATCTCTCTCTTAATAGTAATATAATTGGTAACGGGGATCGACGAGTGAACGGCGGCGATTCCGCCACTAACGCGCGATACCGATGTGAGATACCGTGTCTGGACGTTAGATCGACACCGATAACCACCGGCTACACGCTCGTTAGGAACCGGCTAGTTAACAGACGGACCCGAGGATAGCGGATGGTTGCCCGGCGTGTCGACCGCGAGAGCGAGACGGGGCGTAGCCTGCTGGGAGCCACCATCCATGATCGACGAACGCCAACGCGGCGAGCGGAGGCGGATCGAATGAGCGTCGACTCCTTCGAGACGGGACGCAGCGAGACGCGAACCCGCAAAGTCGCCCTCTGGGTACTTCTCCGGGCGAACCGGTGGGTGCTGACGGGCGCAATAGCGCTGGCTGTGTTCGCCCTTCTCGTCTCGTTCAGCCGGGTCGGACTCACGCCGTTGGGAACCATCGTCGAGAATCAAAACGGCGTCAGCTATCTCTTTTCGGCGTTCATCGGGACGATCGTCACCGGAACGTCGATCGTCGTCATGCTCAACCAACTCGTGCTCTCACAGGAACTGGGGGCGTTCGGCGATCAGCGCGAACGGATGGAGAACTCGATGGCGGCCCGCCGGGACGTCGAAACGGCGATCGACGACGGAGTGAGTCCACCCGAACCCGCAGCCTTTCTGTTCGATCTCGCGAGCGCGATCGAAGCGCGTGCAGAGGCGCTCGAAGCGGCGGTACGCCACGAGGGCGACGAGATGCACCGCGGAGACGTGATCGAGTACGCCCGAGAGCTCGCACACGACGCCCGGCAGATACAGGAGAACGTCGAAAACGCGGAGTTCGGGACGTTCGACGTCGTCTGGAGCGCGCTCAACTTCGAGTACTCCCACAAGATTCACGCCGGCCGAAAGCTTCGCGGCGATGTCGGTGACTCGCTCTCCGAAGAGGCGAGAGATCACCTCGACGGCACGATCACGCTCTTGATCCTCTTCAGCCCGGTACGTGAGCACTTCAAGACGCTGTACTTCCAGTGGGACCTCATCGAGCTCTCGCGGGCGCTGTTGTACATCGCGGTGCCGGCGCTGGTCGTGATGGCGATCTTGAACATGTACGTTGACGCGGCCGCACTGCCCGGAGCGACGCTCGGCGTCGACGATCTCGTCTGGATCACCAGCGCTGGGTTCGTCGTCGGAATCTCGCCGTTCGTCGTCTTCACGGTCTACGTCCTCCGAATCGCGACCGTGGTGAAGCGAACGCTGGCGATCGGATCGTTCGTTCTTCAGACGACGGAGCGAAGCGTCGAGAGGCCGCGACGGGACGACGACGAGCGATGACGCGTCGCTACTCGGCGATCGGTCGTCCGTCGTCGGTGAGGGCCGGCGCGCCGACGACGAGCCAGACGTGTCGCCCGTCGTCGGAGTCGTTGAATACCTGCCGCGGCGTCTCCGGCGGCACGCAAAGCGCCGTCCCCTCCTCAACCGTCAGAATCTCCTCACCCAGACGTATTCGCCCGGGCCCCTCGAGAACGTAATAAAACTCCTCCTGTTCGTCCTGACGGTGATAGCTCATCCCATCGCCCGGATCGAGATACCACACGCGCGGGCGCATCTCGGTGCAGCCGAGGATATCGGCGAGGTTCACGTTGGGCGTTCCGGAGATCTCCGAAGGCTCCGTCTCGGTGTCGTCCGGCTTCGCGATCGCGTACTCGGCGGTCATGGGGACTCGAAGTCGTCGGGAGGTCCTAAACCCCTCGGTACATCGAACCGGACGGGAGTAGCTACTCGGCGTCGGCCGTGTACTCGAGGCCGGCGAACGTGTCGGTCAAGCCGTCCTCTTTCACCATGGCGGTGATCACCTCGGAGGTCGACTCCCCGGACGCGAGATGTCGGGACGTGATCCGTTGCTCTTGGGTTTCGGTGAACTCCTCGGAGCCGGTCGCGTCGATGAAGATGTCTCGGAGCGCCGCGTATCGATCCTCCTGGTGCTCTGAGGCGTGACCCGGCTGATGGATCTGACTCTCAGACATCGGCAGATCCCCCGAACGATCCAGTTGCGTCGTCCGGTTCACCGACGAGTCCTTCGACTGGCCCCTCGCTCGGGCCGAAGCCGATCAAGCCCTCGCCAACTGTGGTACTCGCTTCCACGATCATTTCGTGCGTGTTACCACAGATGCCTATAAAAACTGGACAGATAGTTCATCATAGTTCGAAAAAGTAAGGGGACGTTCCATCCGTTAGGACGTCTGTAGCTAAGTAGTAGCGCGATAAACGGGCACTGACGGCGGTATGCACCGTCGACCACCCTGTTAGGGAGTTCGCCGACGATCCGTCGAACGCGCCACGCACCCACAGCCGGAATAGGCCGAAGATACCGATCATAGTAAGATAATAACTATGCCGTAGTCGGGTGTCCGGTCGTTATGACTACACACGGCTCGATACTAGCGGGGAATTCCGCGTTGCTACCGGCAGTTCCGCTCCAGGGCAGCTTTATCGAACTCGCAATCCTGTTCGTGATCCTCGCGATCGTCGCCGCGGTACTCGGCGCGCGTGGCGTCGCCGGCCTCAGCATGACGATCGCGAAGTGGTTCATCATTCTCTTTATCGTGCTGGCGATTATCTCGCTGGTGCTCTAGTCGGTTCGCGACTATTTTTCAGCCGTATAGGGTGAGCGAAGTAGGGTAGGGTAGGGTAGTTTACCCGCGAGGGCTCGATCGGGAGCGACCGGACCCGGAGACGGAAGCGTTATACTGACACTATTCCAACGCCCGGTAGCGACTGGCTAGCCATGGACGCAGAGCGCGAGAACGACGACCCCCGGATGACGGCGACGTACGTGCGACGGATACCGGCCGGGGCGAACGCGCTGACGCTCGTCGGAGTCGTCCACGACCATCCGGCAAGTACGTATCGTGTCAAGCGGACGATCGAAAAACGAGATCCCGACATTCTCGCGTTGGAGTTGCCACCGATCTCGCTCCCGCTCTTCGAAGAGTATGCCCGATGCAGTTGGGATCCACCTCGACTCGGTGGCGAGATGAGTGCCGCGATCCAGACCGCCCAAACCGACGAGGTGATCGGGATCGACCGACCGACGAACGATTTCTTCGGACGGCTCCTTCGACGGCTCGTCCAGGAGCGACCGTCAAGAGGGACGGTTCGTGCAGTCATCTCGAACGCGCTCTCGGTGACCACGCACGCGGTCGTCTGTCGGTTGGTCGCCGCGGTCGCGCTCCGGACGACCATCCGTCTGGAGGTCGATTCCCCGGTGGGACACGAGATCGACTGGCGGGAGCCCCCGGACGCGCAGGCGAACGACGAGCGAAGACAGGTTCGTCAGGCGCGCGCGTTCGCGAACGCGTTCGGAGCCGCCGACGGTACGCGCGCGTCCCGGCTCGAAGACGCGGCACGGGAGGACCACATGGCCGAGCGGCTCTCGAAGCTTCGTAAACGCGGAGGCGTGGTCGGCGTAGTCGGGATCGAACATCTCGATCCGTTAACCGAACGGCTAGATAGCCGGTGAGTCGAGCGGAGGCAGCTATCAGCGGGTTAAATATCCTGACAATCACGTGCGGTTCCACTACTGTGTGTTCAACGACGACTTACCGGCACCCGACGATGGGTGGTATCTATATCCTGTATAAGAAAATAGCTGATAGGTTTTTTCGAGTAAGCGTGTCAGATCGAAGAGGAGGCCATTTATAACAAATTAGGGTCGCGTCGTAGCGTAACCGTGGTGAATCCAGACGAAACCAGCGGTGAGCAAACGGAGAACAGGACGTACAACAACACCCGACGACAGTTCGTGGCCGGATCAGCCGGAGCGCTCGGGGGGCTGGCGGTCGGCGGCGCGCTCGCCGGTCCCGCATTCGCCCAGGAGGGTGACGGAGGGGAAAACGGAGACGGTGATGAGGCCGACAACGGTGACGACTCCGAGGAGATGCCCGATAGCGAGTTCGAAGACGATATCGACGTACTCAACTACGCGTTGACGCTCGAATATCTCGAAGCCGCGTTCTATCGACAGGGCCTCGAGAACATCAGCGAGGAGGACTTCTGCAACTGCAAGGCGCTCAGCGAGGAGAGCCACCTGCGTGATCGGTTCATGGACGAGTTACAGACGATCCTCGAACACGAGGAGGCACACGCCGAAACGCTGGCATCGACGATTCAGGACCTCGGTGGCGAGCCGATCGAGGAGCCGGAGTTCGACTTCGGACTCAGAGTGCAGTATCCGATGGTGTTCCTCGCGACGGCGGTGCAACTCGAGGACGTCGGCGTCTCGGCGTACGCGGGGGCAGCGCCCTCCATCGAGAATCCCGATGTGCTTGGGCCCGCTCTCGGGATCCACAGCGTCGAAGCGCGACATGCGTCCTTCGTGCGGACGCTGAGCGACCAGACGGGGTTCCCGAACACGATCGACGAAGCGCGATCCAGAGCGGAGGTTTTGGAGATCGCGAGTGCGTTCATCGTCGACGACAGCGATGATGGTGATGACGGGGATGACGACGGTGATGACGATGGCGATAACGGAGACGACAGCGATAGCGACGACAGCGACGACAGCGACGAGTGATCCCCCCGAATCGACGGACTGACCGACCGCGAACGCGATAGCGGTCGACCGGTACGGCTCGGTGTGATTCGGCCGTTCGATTTTTTCTGAGGCTCGCGGAAGCTTGCGATTACAGTTCCCGTACACGAGCCACGGGCGAGGCGGCGTTGATATCGGAGTCCTCGCGCAACGCAAAACACGATAACGCACGGTCATCGATCCGTTCACAGCGAGTAGCACGACCTTATTACTTCACGGCGAACGACACATCGATGCATAACAAAGCCCGGCAACGGGGTAGCTCGAAGCGCAATGGAGCGAACGAACATAACGGACGACGACGAGGGGAAGCGAGTACTCAACGCGAACGGCGACGAGATCGGCATGGTGACCGAGGTGAAAGACGGCAAGGCGTACGTCGATCCGGATCCGGGGATCACGGACAAGCTCAGATCCAAACTCGGGTGGGGGGACGCCGACGAGGACGATTATATCTTGGAGAGGGATCGAATCGACACGATAACTGACGACGAAGTTCGGCTCAAACACGAACTGTAGTCCGGTAGCGTTCGAGGGGCGAACCGGACGACAGCTTTTAGAAAAACTGCATTGCGACCACGAGGAGGGCGAGAAACACGTGTTCGCCGTCGATGACGAACCCGTAGAACAGCGGACCACGGTCCTCGGTCGCGAAGGGAACGTAGGCGGCGACGTACGCGAGGAACGCGAGCAAGACGAGAAACCGTCGGGGAACGACTCCGAGCGCGACGAGGCCGACCACGAAGACGGCGACGAGACCGGTCACCGCGAGAGCACCGAGCCGTGTCTTTCGAAGCCCGAAAACGATCGGAACCGTCCGGATCCCCTCCTCGCGGTCGCCCTCGATGTCCTTGATGTCGAAGACGGCCGCTGCGACGGTCAACATGACGGTGAAAAACGCGGAGAGGAAGACGATTTCGGGCGTGAGACCGGTTCCGTAGTAGACGGCGACACCGAGTGGGATGATCCCCCACGAAACCCCGACGATGAGGTTCTTCACGAGGAGGAGCTGTTTGACGCGAAACAGCGAGTACAGGGCGGCCGCGACGGCGGGCAAGACGAGAAACGGGGCCCCGGGGAGACCGAGGGCGAGCGCCCCGCCGATAGCTGCGAGATACAACATCATGCCGACTGCGAACAGGATACGTCCGTATCGTTCCGTGAAGTCGGCACGGTTCGGGACGTTCGTTCGATCCTCGTCGAGGTCGGTGATCCGGTTGAGACTGTAGACGAAAAGCGTCGCGGCGAACACGATGAACAGCGCGACCGGATCCGGGGGCAACCCCACGAGCAGGATCGTCGAAAGGGCCACGCCGGTCGCCGCGGTGGAGATGAACAGATTGCTGTGGACGAGAAACGCGAGCGCGGCTACGAGGAGCGCTGTCGTCGGGCGTTCGTCGGCGGTTGGTCCTGCCATCCGAAACCGGATGGCGTGGATACGTGACCGAGGCGGTTGACTCTTTGCGTCGGGGCGTCCGCCGAGGGATCGCCGGGTGGCCTCTCCGACAGTCGAAGCGCTGATTACCCGGCGGGACGAGGTACGGACGAATGCTGCCGTCTTCGTGGAAACGAGATATCGCGAGCGGGCTCATCGTGCTCGTCCCGCTTTTGGTTACGGCTTATGTCGTCGCCTTCATCTATCAGGCGATCGCCAACTTACCGTTCCTCGAAACGACGCTCGAGGGGCTCCCGGTCGCCGCTAGGGTGCTCATCACGCTCGTGCTGTTCGGATTGCTCATTCTCGCCGTCGGGTATCTGATGCGGACGACCGTCGGCGATCTCCTCGAGGAGACCCTCGACGGCTTGATGAACCACCTTCCGGGGCTTCGAGTGGTGTACAACGCCTCGAAGATGGCGGTCGAAACCGCCGTCAGCGGCCCCGAAGAACTCCAGACGCCGGTCAAACTCGAAACGTGGAACGGGATGCGGATGACGGCGTTCAAGACCGGAAAGACGACCGAAGACGGCCGCGACGTGCTCTTTTTACCGACCGCGCCGAACATCACGACCGGGTTCGTCGTCGAAGTCGAACCGAGCCGTTACACCGAGATCGACGAATCGGTCGAGGACTCGTTGACTCGCATCCTGAGCGCCGGTTTCGGGGAAAACGAGGATCGGGGGATCAACATCAACGTCACCGAGGCGTCCCTTTCGTCGAGATCTGACGGCTCGGCCGCCGACGAGAGCTGATCGCCGACATCGGCTAAACCACGTTTTTTATACCATGGCCGATCGCACACGCAGTATGGTACTCGAAACCGTCGTCGTGGCGATATGGGCCATGCTGCCGGCCTATATCCCGAACAACGTCGCAGTCCTCGCCGGCGGCGGTCGACCGATCGACGGTGGCCGGACGCTCGATGACGGGACGCGGATCCTCGGCGACGGCAAAACCTGGCGCGGAACCGCGTTCGGCACCGTTGCAGGGATCGCCGTCGCACTCGCGCTCAACCAAATTCACCCCTTCGTGAGCGATATCGTGGTCGCCGAGCCGTTTCCGATCGCCGCCGCAGTCTCACTGGCCTTCGGTGCCATGCTGGGCGATATCCTCGCGTCCTTTTTGAAACGCCGAACCGGGAGACAGCGCGGGGCGGCGTTCCCCGGCATCGACCAACTCGATTTCGTCGTGGTTGCGCTGCTGTTGACGGCGATCGTTGCGACCGGGTGGTTCCTCGAGACGTTCACGCTTCCGGTGATCGTCGCGGTGTTGATTTTGACTCCGCTGTTGCACCTCTCGACGAACGCGATCGCGTACGCACTCGGCCTGAAGGACGAACCGTGGTGATCGAGTGCGATCGATCGCTGTGAACCGAGCGTCACCGACACCTCTCGTCGCACGGGACTATGTCAACGTCTGACAAAACGTATTTGAGTATTTAAACCGTTATACCGAGTATGCCGACAGCAACCGAGCGCGTCCGCGCTACCGACACCGTCTCGAGGACCGTTCTCGTTCGGAGAGGGGTGGTGGCGCTCGCCCTCTCGCTCGTGGTCAACTGGCTCGTCACCTTCGGTGCGATCTCGGCGGCCGTCGCCCCGGAGCTCAACGCGTTACAGTACGGGCCGGTAACGTTCTTCACGACCGCCGGCGTCGTCGGGGCGACGATCACCTACGGACTCCTCGCATGGGGTTCGTCGAATCCGGACCGACTGTTCGCGATCGTCGCCGCCGTCGTCCTCGTCGTTTCGTTGATCCCCGACTTCACCGTCATTCCGAACCAACCCGGCGGGAGCCTCGTGGGTGGCGGGATTCTCGGTGTGATGCACGTCACGACGGCGGTCATCTGCGTCGTCGTTTTGACCGACATTCGAAGCCGAACGTCGTTCGAGTGAGATGGCCGCAAGCGACGTCCGGATCGGTTACGATGTGACGCTCGAAACGCCGGTGTCGATCGGCGGACTCGAGATTCCGAACCGACTCTACCGCGCGCCGCTGTTGGAGCACGCGGGCGACGATGACCCCGTGGATCGTCTACTCGAGGAACTCGAACCGTGTGCGGAGGCCGGCGTCGGCCTGATTATGCAGGGTGCAACGCCGATTCGAGGGCGCGAAGGGCGGGCCGCCCCCGGCATGACAGGATTCGACGATCCCGACCGAGTGGCCGGCATGCGCCGGCTCACAGCGCGAATCGACGACCACGGTGGCCGGATCTTCGCTCAACTCGCTCACGGCGGCCTCCGATCGATGGAGATCTGGCACGCAGGATACCGTCGACGGAATCCGGGACTCCGACAACGCGTCGTGTCGAAACCGCCACTGCCCCTTCGACTCGCGGATCGGCTCGGCATTCTGTCGATCGACGCCGAGCCGCTTTCGACCGAGGAGGTGTACGAACTCGCGGCCGACTTTGGGCGGGCCGCCGACCGCGCCGCGGCCGCCGGCTACCACGGCATCCATCTCGCCGGGGCGACGATGGGGATCTTCCAGCAGTTCCTCTCGCCGTTTTATAACCGTCGCGACGACGAGTTCGGCGGCACGCTCGACGATCGGGTTCGGTTCTTCGAAGTCGTCCACGAGGAGATCCGCGCGCGGACTGACGTCCCACTCGTCACGAAGGTTCCCGCCGAAACCGAGACGCCGTGGTTCGTCCGCGAATCGATCGACGCCGAGGAGGCGGTCGAGGCCTGCCGGCGACTCGCCGAGATCGGCTACGACGCCGTCGTTCCAGTCGGGTCCTCGCCGTTTTGGGATCACGCGATCATCCGCGGCGAGTTCGGCTCGCGGGGGTTCGACGAGCGGTTTTCGCGGGAGTTCGAGGCGGCGTTCGGCGGCCCTTGGCGTCGTCGGCTCGTTCGGCTCGCGGCGTGGATCGACGCCGCCGCGAACCCCTTCGAGCCCGCCTGGAACGCGGAGCTTTGCCGACAGGTCCGATCGGTCGTCGACGTGCCGGTCCTCTGCGTCGGCGGGATCAGGAGCCGAGACGAAGCGGATCGGCTGCTCGACGACGCCTGCGAGATGGTCGGCATGGGCCGGCCGTTTTATGCCGAACCGCGGCTGGCTGCGAGACTACTCTCCGAGCCCGATGCGACGGTCGTCTGT
The DNA here is from genome assembly GCF_046483325.1 of Natronomonas sp. Classification (GTDB taxonomy): domain Archaea; phylum Halobacteriota; class Halobacteria; order Halobacteriales; family Haloarculaceae; genus Natronomonas. The sequence continues at coordinate 101,884 of NZ_JAWODL010000011.1, forward strand.
GCGAACTGCAACAACTGCGTCCCGCCGCAGGCCGCCGGCGAACCGGGCGTCTGTCGGACGCCATCCGTGTTGCAGCGGCGGGGCGAATTCGAGAAACGCGGCGCGTACGAGCGGGATTGCGGGAACCAACGGCACGATTCCGACGGACCCAAGCTATAATCGGCCGGGTGACGACCGCCGAACATGGACCCAGACGCCCTCCAAGCCGAAGTCGACGAGTGGGTTCGCGACGGTATCATAACCGAAACGCAGGCGGAGGCCATCCTCGCCCGCTACGACGGCGACGACGCCGGGCGATCGCGGGCGGTGGTCGCGCTATCGGTCGTCGGTTCGGCGCTCGTCTTCGTCGGCGTGACGCTGTTTCTCGCGACGAACTGGGACGACCTCCCGACGGTCGCACAGGTCGCCGTCCTCCTGGCGGGACCGGGACTCGCCTACGCGGCCGGCTCGACCGCCTATCGGCGTTCCGTGCCGCGCGCCGGGCTCGCGCTAACGCTTCTCGGAGCGGTGTTGGTCGGGCCGTCGTTGTTCTTGCTCGCCGATCTCGCGTCAGTGGAGATAGCCGAGGTGTGGCTCCTGTTCGCGTGGACGGCGATCGCCCTCCCGACGGGCCACGCGCTCGACTCTCGCGTCGGCACCGGCTTCGGCCTCGTCGTGCTTGCGGGCGTCGTTTTGGATCTCACCTCACCGAGCGAGCCGGTCACGTCTCTCGCGCTGTTGGGCGTGACGCTGTTTTGTCTCGCGGTCGCGAACACCGATCGGATCCGGTGGACCTATCGAGTCGTCGGCGCGACGTTCGCGCTCGTCGGTGTGATCGCGCTGACGACGCTCGACGGACGGTTCGAGTGGTTCGAACTCGACGCGTCGGCGACGCTCGCGGCGCTTGCGGTCGGGGCGGTCATGGGGAGTGGGTGGCTCTGGTGGCGAGCGGATCGAGTCACGGCCATGTGGGCGACGACGGCAACCGTTGCGATCGCAGTCGGGACGACAGCAGGGGTGCTCGCGGCAGAAACGATTCCCAACGCGGCTGCCCTGGCCGTCGTTCATCTGACGGGGCTCGCTGCGATCGCCGCGACCGGATACTACGGATATCGGACGGGGTCGCGGACGTTCGTCGATCTGGCCGCTGTCGCCGCGCTTGGACAGACGCTGTCGTTCGTGGCGTCGACCGTCGTCGACGCGTTGTCCGGTTCGATCGCGCTCGTCGTCGCGGGGACGATCCTGATCACGGCCGGCATCGCACTCGAACGGGGTCGACGGTCGATTCTCGCGCGGGTCGAGCGGTGACCGTGGGGCAGCCTAGAGTTATTTTCGCCCGTGCTCAACGCATGTGTATGCTCCGCACGACGCTCATCGTGTTCGGCCTCGTCGAGGTCGTCGCCCCGCAACCGATCATCGACACCTGCGAGCGGATCGGGCTGAAAAACCCCGAGAATGCGCAGCTACGGCCGGGCGCGAATCTACTCGCCCGACTCGAGGGGGCGATGTTGGTGTTGTTGCTCGTCCGCGGTCGGGAGCAGTCACCGATATCGAGTGCGCTTCTCGGCGGAGCCGGCGCACTGGCGGTGCTGTATCCCGATCCGTTGATCCGGTTGAGCCAGTCGTTCGCCTACGAAAATTCCACCGAGCTCGAACTGCGGCCGTGGGTGCGGCCCGCAGCGCGACTGCTCGGTGTGCTGTATCTCGCAGTCGTCTTCCTCTCGGGCACCGGTTCCGATGAGGAGTCAGCTACCCCCCGCTGAAATCCCGTCGTTCAGGGCGGGGAGGCCGTCAACATCGTACTGGCTCACTCCGTGCTCTTGATGTTGTGGACGGGATCGAGCCAGTCGACGATCTCCGCCGTCGGTTCGAGCGCGTCGGCGATCGCGTCGGCGGGTTTGTACGCCATCGGCGCTTCGTCGCGGACGCCGTCGACGACCGACTCGGAATAGATGCCGTCCATCGCGGCCTCGAACTCGTCGAGTGCGACCGTCTCGAAGGCCTCGCTGCGGCTCATCGTTCGGCCGGCGCCGTGCGGCGCGCTCCGGTTGTACGCGTCGTTGCCCTCTCCGCGGGCGAGGATCGATCCCTCGGCCATGTTGAGCGGGACGACGAGTCGTTGACCTTCGCGGGCGGGCGTCGCGCCCTTTCGGATCGTCAGGTCGCGAAAGTCGACGTAGTTGTGGATCGACTGAAAGGAGTCGGTCGGCCCGACGCCGAGGACGTCACAGATCGCCTCGCCAATCAGCGTCCGGTTCCAGCGAGCGTACTGCTGGGCGAACAACATGTCGACGTAGTAGCCGTGGGCCTCCCGTCCGTCGAGGTAATCGAGCGCGTCGTTTCGCTCTTCGACGTTTTCAGCCGGGCGCGAGAGCCGATCGAAGGTGCGCTCGATCTCTTTGCCGTCGAACGCGTCCACGATAGCGTCTTTTTCGAGGTGTGATTCGCCCATCCCGCCGGTCACCCACGCGTGGAGTTCGCGATCGCTGACGGCCTCGGGATCGAACTTCAAGAACCGGACGTCCTCGGCGATGGCGTCGCGGATCCCGTCCGCGGCGCGGTAATCGTTGGCTCGCCCCTGCCAAAACTCCGCGACCGACTTACCGAGATACCGCGAGCCGCTGTGGACGACGAGCCAGTACCGGCCGGTCTCGCGCGAGCGGGCGAACTCGATGAAGTGGTTGCCGCCGCCGAGCGTGCCCGCACCTCGGATGACGTAGCCCATCCCCTGCCGCTGCTCGCGGAGGACGCGCTCGCAGAGCGATTTGAAGTACGCCTCGTCGTAGCCCTCGAACTCGAAACCGGGGTCGATACACTCGCCGAAGCGGTCGGCGTGAGCGTCGTCGAAGCGCTCGAAGACCCGATTGGCTCGCTCGAAGGGGAACTCATCGACGAGGTGGACGGCGTCGTCGTCGTCGTGAACCGACCGACCCATCGGGACGGTTTCACGGACGGCGCGTTCACGGTCGGCGTCGGCGAGCGGCAGCGAGTCGCCCAACTCGAACGCCGCCATCCCACAGCCCACGTCGACGCCGACGACGTTCGGGACGATCCGTTCGCCGAGTGGCATGGTGAATCCAACCGGCGCGCCCGCGCCGACGTGGGCGTCGGGCATCATCCGGATCGGTTCGGTGAACGCGGGATGGTCGACCAGGTCGTCGAGCTGATCGAGGACGTTCGACGCGACGAGCCCCTCGTCAGCGGTCAGGATCCGCGCGGCCGTGTGGGTGCCTCTGCGTTCGATCACTGGCGAGGAGTTATGCGTTCTGGTATTTAAGCTCGCGGCAGGGCGTTCGATCCCTCGCTCGCAACGTTTTTGTTCCGATTCGACGACGTTCGCGTATGCAGGACCAACGCGTCCTCGTCACCGGTGGGGCGGGGTTTATTGGCTCGAATCTGGCGAATCGGCTGGCCCAAAACAACGACGTCGTGGTCGTCGACGACTGTTATCTCGGGACGCCCGAGAACCTCGACGACGGCGTGGCGTTTCACGATCGATCCGTTCTCGACGACGACCTACCGACCGACGTGGACGTCGTCTTTCACCTCGCGGCGCTGTCGTCCTATGCGATGCACGAGGAGGAGCCCCGGCGCGGCGCGCGCGTGAACGTCGAAGGGTTCGTCAACGTCGTCGACCAGGCGCGTCAAGACGGCTGTGACACCGTCGTCTACGCCTCGACGTCGTCGATCTACGGCTCGCGGACCGAACCCTCTCCCGAGGACATGGCCGTGACGGTCAACACGGGATACGAGGCCTCGAAGCTCGCCCGCGAGCGCTACGCCGAGTACTTCTCGAACCACTACGGGATGTCGCTTTCCGGCCTCCGATTCTTCTCGGTGTACCAGGGCTACGGCGGCGCGGAGGAGCACAAAGGCGAGTACGCGAACGTGATCGCACAGTTCGCCGACGACATCGTCAACGGGGAGTCACCGGTGCTGTACGGCGACGGCACGCAGACGCGCGACTTCACGCACGTTTCCGATATCGTCAGTGGGATCCAACTCGCCGCCGAGCACCGTCTCGACGGCGTGTACAACGTCGGTACCGGCGAACGCTACTCGTTCAACGAGGTCGTCGACCTCCTGAACGAGGAACTGGGGACGAACGTCGAGCCCGAATACGTCGAGAACCCGATCCCCGAGTCGGTGTACGTTCACGACACCTGTGCGGACTACTCGAAGCTCAACGCGGCGACCGGATGGGAGCCGGAGATCGACTTCGAGACGGGGATCGAGCTGGTGTGTTCGCCGTACTGAGCCACCCCATCCTTAACTCTTGTAGCGTGTCAACGCTGTCGACAGAGACGTCACAGCGAATCCGCCTCGAAGACGACGTGTACGGGCGAATCAAGGCAGACAAGCGCGATAACGAGTCGCTCAGCGACGCCGTAGCGCGGTTGATCGGTGGGCGATCACTCCGCGATCTCCGGGGCGTCTTCGACGAAAAACAGGTGCGTGAGATGCGAAAGGGGATCGAAACCGCTGATGAAGCGGACCGCCAAGAAGTTCGCGAAGTCTCAGAGCGTTTCGAATAGCGATGATCGTCGATACAAGTTATATCCTAGATGTCATCGATGGCGACGAGGCCGCGATTAACAAAGAACGCGAACTCGAAGCCGAAAGCGTCCCGCTCGTGATCCCGCCGATGACGACCTTGGAGCTCTACATCGGTGTCGGAAAGATGTCAGGTCCCCTCGAAGAGCGCCGGACAGTCGAAGCAGTGCTCGATTCGTATCCGCTCGTGGACATGACACCACGGATTTCCCGACGCGCGGGACGACTGCTTGGTGAGCGAATGGCCGCTGCGAATGACGGAGAGGAACCAGGTATCCGGAAAGGCGACGCAGTGATCGCTGCAACGGCTCTGGAACGGGATGAGCCCGTCCTCGCTGATAATAGGCGCCACGGAAACATCTCGGGGATAACGCACGAAACGTATCCGTGAGTCGCCGCTCTAGCTATCTTTCACGCCAAAGACGAAATGACACGTCTACAGGCGGGCCAATCCGAGTGTCTCGGATCGTCGGCCGACGCCGTCTTCGCGGATGACGAGAGCCCGCCGGGCTCTCGAAGCACGTGCCCCCGACGGTTCATGGGAATTCTGTAGTACACCCCGCCACGCTGGTCCAACACGCTGTGGTCTTTTATCAGGACGCCAACACGAGCGGCTCGTACCACTCGCGATTCTCGCGATACCACGAGATGAACTTCTCGACGCCCTCGCGGATCGTATGCTCTGGGCTGTACTCCAGTAGCTCCTGCGCCTTCGACGTGTCCGCGTGGGTGTGTTCGGCGTCGGCGTCGTAGCGCTCTGCGAACTCCAGTTCCAGGTTGGGGGCGAGCTGATCCCGAATTTCGGTTGCGAGCGTTCGGATCTCGATGTTGTCCGTCGAGCCGATGTTGACGGCCTCGCCGTCGGCGGCGTCGGTGTCCAAGAGCGTCCGGTTCGCATCGAGCACGTCGTCGATGAACGTGAAATCCCGCGTCTGGGTGCCGTCGCCGTAGACGACCGGCGCGTCGCCGTTGATACACCGGGAGACGAAGTTCGAGATGGCCATGTTCGGTCGCATCCGCGGCCCGTAGACGGTGAAGTATCGGAGCGCCACTGTCGGCAGGTCGTACACCTCGTGGTAGGCGCAGGCGTAGCGTTCGGCGGCGAGTTTCGACGCGCCGTACGGTGAGACTGGCAATGTCGGATCGATCTCCGAGAACGGGACGTACTCCTCGCGACCGCCGTACACCGACGACGAAGAGGCCATCACGAACCGCTCGATGTCGGTCTTACGGGCAGCGTCGAGGAGGTTCAACGTGCCGTCGACGTTCACCTCGTCGTACTCGCGCGGCGCTTCGACGCTCGGGCGGACGCCGGCTTTCGCCGCCTGATGGTAGACGTAGTCGGCCGCCGAAACGAGGTCGTCGACGAGGTCGGCGTCGCGAACGTCACCGTCGACGAACGAATAGTCGACGCCCCGCTCGGCCGCCAGCTCGCGCTGTACGTCCTTCGTGTGTTCTTTGATTCCGAGATCGTAGAAGGGATCCATCGTATCGAGGACCGTCACGTCGTAGCCGTCCGACAGGAACGCCTCCGCGAGGTGCCCGCCGATGAACCCTGCCCCACCGGTAACGAGAACATGCATGGCGTTCGATCCCAGTCGCCGGATAAAAAGTCGCCCGGAATCGGCCCGTCTTCGGGTAACCCGAGACAGCCGTCCACCGTCTCGATTCGAAACGACCGTCCCAACGAGACCCCCCGACGGTGGAGTCCTTGCCGTTTAGTGTGGGGGGATGTCAATGCGGATCCGTCGCTACTCGGTGTCCTCGTCGGTTTGGCTCTCGTCGTCGTCGTCCGTGTTCTCGACACTCTGCAGGAGAAGATCGGTGCCTGCCGCAGCGACCATGCCGACGCCGATCGCACGCAACTGCCGGACATACGCTGGCTTCGGCTCGAGTTCCGAGGCGTTTTCGAAGTTCATGCCGATCATCTTCTTCACGAACCTGCTACTCGACTGAGGGAAGAGCGCGGCCACGAGCCCTTGGACCAACACGAACACCGTCCCAGCGGTATTGCACTTTCTTTTGTTCATCACACCGTTACATAGTACTCGACACGTATTAGTATTGCCATTATTAAACTATATTAGACGCTCAAGTGACAGTTATGGTGTGTTTTCGGCGTCTTCATCGAATCTGACGCTACGCTATATTGTTATTATCGTACTTTATTAGTGGCGGGGTGATCGGTGCCCCCGATCGGACGACCGGGTTCGGGACCCCCTCTTCCGGCCGACGGATATCCCGTTTACCGCGGTCGATCGGCTCAAACCACCCGAAACACCCGAACCGTATCGCGCTTGCCGGGTTCACAGAGCAGGTGTGCCAGCCCCAGTTCGGAAAACACCGCCTTCCAGTCGCGGTGATACAGCGGGAAATCGTCGTTGACGCTGCTCACCATCGACTCCGTGCGGCCGCGGTTCGGGCTGTTCCCCTCGTTTTCGGCCGTTATCACCAGGTCGGAACCGACGCGGGCGATCTCCTCGAAGACCCACTCGTCGTCGGGGTGAACGTGTTGGAGCGTCTCGACCGAGTAAACGACGTCGAAGTGGTCCTCGGGCACACTCGGGAGGTACTCCTCGATCGCGCCGGTGTGGAACGTACCGGTCTCCATGAGTCGGGGAAAGTACTCGGCCATGACCTCGAAGGAGTCGTCGTTGAGGTCGATCCCGGTGAGGTCCGTGTATCCCTGCTTGCGGAGGTACTCGAGGTGGCGACCGGAGCTACACCCCAACTCCAAGATCGCGGCGTCGGAGGCGACGTAGTGATCGAACACGGCGGCGAGCGTCTCGCTCACCTCGTTCGCCCCGATCTCGGCGTAGTATTCCGGCGAGTACTCCCCGGAGCGTTCCGCCCAAGTGTGATGGTTGTCGTCGGGGTCGATCTCCATACCCGAGTGGATGAGCGCCGGACGTAAATGATTCGTGGGAGCTGTGGCTGGACAGTCGTGCGGTGAACCGCCTCGGGGGCACGTGCTTCGAGAGCCCGGCGGGCTCTCGTCATCCGCGAAGACGGCGTCGGCCGACGATCCGAGGCCCTCAGGCTGCTTTTTGTAAACAGAGATGACAGACCGGAATCACCCACCTCGGCGTGAACGCCGAGGGTTGTCGGTGAACTCCCGGTCTGTCCGCGATACTGCGGAAGGCGAACACTCGCCGTTCCCGTTCAGCGTTCTCGACTTCAGGGCGAGGTGCTGGGTCACCCCTCCAGAACCGGTAGGCCGGTTCTGGAGATACTTGTGTGCGATGTTTCGCACCCCGTTGTAATTTAGGTCGTCGCAGCGCTCATCGGAGACGGTGAGTTTGACGGCGGCGATACGTCGCAACTCCATCTATATGCCACGAGCAGTGCATAATTGCAGCTTGCCCGGACGTCGTTATTTCATCCCTGTGCTGAGTAACGTACGCGAGAGAACACTGAGAATCCTCGGGATGGTGGTAATAGACACAGGCGATCATCCCATCGGCGTAGGCGATAGACCGGATGAACGGATCGCCAACAGCGTGCTCGCTCGCGGGTACGTCGTCGACCTCGAAAGCGGCACTCTCGTAGTACTTTTCGGTGTGGTTCAAAAAACACCAACAGCCGACCGGTTTTCACCTATCAGACGGCGGCAGTACCGGTTACAATTCCGTTCCGCATCTTCCACAGTATGTCGTATCGGAGCTTTGTTTGTGTCCACACACTTCGCATGCAATCACAAGTTCTGTGCCGCAAACGGGGCAGAATTCCTGACCGGGAGCCTGCCCACCGCAGACAAAACACTCGCGTTGTATCGCGGTACCACAACTGTTACAAAAGTTCTCGTCATCGTCAACCGAAGCACCACAGATGGGGCAGTCGGCGTCCGAAATATCGGGCTCCTCAGGCGTATGTATCTCTGGAGGGCTGTCAATCTCATCATCTCGAGGTTCTTCTTCAGAATCCGTCACAATCGTCTCATCACCGTTCTCTGGTTCAGGGGCTGTTCCTGATTCGTCTTCGTCGTCGGTTTCGGTCGTCGAATCTCTGTTCGTACTATCCTCGATCGTACTGTCGAAAGCGTACGCGTCCGGATCGTTCGGAGGGTGTGGCAGCTCTGTACCGTTCACATAGCGCTCGAGCCACGCAGACAGGTCGGGCACGTTCTTACGGACGAAATATGATCGCAAAGCACGGATTGAGAGTTGGTTGTCGGATTCACTCTCACACATCCCTCGAATGAGATCCATTAAATCGACGCGTCCATTTGACCGTTCAAGCAGCTCGGCAGCCAGAGCAGTTGTTACAACAGCGCCTTTCGTGTATTTTGTCTGGTAGCTGGCCCATGTCTCCGGATCCGATAGGATCGCATCGGGATCGGGCGTACGAGTGAGGTGTGAATAAAACCACTCAAAATCGATCAAGCCCAGAGTCACTCCCGCCCATGCCGCAAAGTAATTAGCAGTCCCTTCAATCAGCCACAGCAGTGACTCATCCCACTCGAAGTTCTGTCGCGTGTGGACGTACTCGTGGATCCAAGTATTGTTGGGATGTGCGAGTTTCGTCCGATCTAAGACCCAAAAGCCCTCATCGCCGAACTGAGTCCCAGTCGGTCCCCAGTTAGATTCCCTAGACGGTGCAGCGATCATCAGCACCTCGTTATTGCGTGGGCCGATATCGAGTGTTCGGCTGACGGCTTCCATGCAGTCGAGTATCTCGTCTACGCTGTGTGCCAGCTGTGCTGCCTCCGGGACGATTAATTTCAACTGCTCAGAGAGACCTGTTCGGGTGTACCGTTCGTACGGTCCGAGATACGCGACAGCACCGTCTGAACTAATCACTCCAGAACCCTCAATTCCGTACGAGGATTTATACGTGATGTCCGTTCCCCGATGAGACCAACGTATTCCGAAACCGCCCGCAGGTCTCGTTACAACAGCCCACTCCCCGTGGTCGACCGTTTGTAATCCCCCCATCGTAGTCAAGCTTGGATCGTATCGGCCGGTCACTGATGGTACGGAAGTTTGCTCGTCCCACGTTAGCTTCGATTCATGTTCGTTGAATCCCTCTGAGCTATCGATATCGATAGAAGAGGGTAACTGAACCGTGAGTGCGGTCAGATCCGATGGGAACGTAAAATCCAGGGCAATCCCGATAGAATTCGCTCGACCCCCATCTCTGGAGAGTATCATCCGCTCGTGTAGCGTGCGCTTAGAATAGGCCATCGAAGAAGTACAGACAGGCGAGATTACTCCTCAGTCTCGAAGGATAGTTCGAGTCGCTCCCGGTCCTCGAGATTTCGGATGTAGGCATCGAGAATATCATCCCACTCAGCCTGACCGGCAAGCCAGCGCGCTTTCAAATTCTCGTCCGGCGTCGCCTGTTGGAGTTGTTTGAACGTGAGTCCATCCACAGCTTGTTCCCAACCCAAGAACACCTCATTGTCGTCTTGGAAATCGAAGTGTTCCCACATCGTCCCATGCCAGATATATAGGTCCAATCCGTTGGTTTTGATGTAGTTTCGCTTCTCACCTTCGGATTCGAAGTCAGACTTGACCACGCGGTCCGGATCCAATTCTGGTGGGCGATCTGTGGTCTGTCGTCTACTGATTTGGAATATTTTTTGATCTTCACGGGAATACCATTCGGGATACGCGTACGAAGCGCGGTGATCGCCGAACTTTCCCGCCATCGAGTCGAGCATTCCCGATTCACGCATCTGCTCGTACCGCTGGAATAGTTGGAGTCCTTCGACTGGGCCCGAGTTATCGAACGATACGAACTGGATACTGTAGGGGTCATCGGAGTAGCCGATTATACTCTGTCCAGCTTTCCGCACGGTTGCTCCCGAGACCTTTGACACATACTCATCGGCGTATTTTTCGTTATTTTCGTGATACATAATCCAAAGGTCTTGACGGCTGGGATTTGGATCCAGCCCATCATAATTCATCTCGACGGTTGGATATTCCCATGCCAGTGCGTTACTCTGGATTTTATCCATGCCGATCCGGAGATCGTCCTCGTCGACGAACTCACCGACGAATTTATCCAAACTAGTTAATTCGTTCCGTAACCGGTCAAGCGTGAGTTCTTCTAGTGTTCCTTCTTGTAATGGAAGAATACTCAGTCGCTGACCGGCACGGTCACGTTTGGTCAATTGGGATGAGAGTTCGTCAATTTCACGCCCGTGTCGTTTTATTTCCCGTTCTAACTGTCGGGTCTCTTCCTCTAAAGCAGTAATCGACTCCTGTCGGTCCGCGATTCGTTCGTCTAATGCCTCTTTGGCTTCACGATGGAGATCATCTGCCGCCTCCACCATCGCTTGAACGCGCTGATATCGGTTGTCCACCTCCAGCAACTGCTGTTGTGAATTCCGAAGGTTATCCAGCCACCGTTGGTACTCTTCACGCGTGCTTTCGGTGAGAGAGATAAATGCCGGGATTTTGTCAAGCATCCCCGGATCACGGGCCTCCACTTCTTTTTCGTACTCAGAAATCGTTTGATCAAAGTAACGCTCCAAAGCCCCCTCTTTACCCCGATATGTTCTGACATCAGATCCGCCGAACTCCGATTTGCTGTTCATGTTCCAGCCTTCCCAGTGCTGATCGACGACCTCCTCCCAGTGGCTTTCCACTGCTGGAACAGCTGCAGGGTGGTCAAACATTTCGTCCAGTTTGTCAACAGCCAATAACATCATCGTAGGACCGTATGTCTCACCGATCGTGGACACAGTGGACCTGATATCCTCCGCGGTGTTCCCGTCAACGAGCGCCGAACCGACGCCGAGTTTCTGCTCCAATTTTCCCCTGACCAGGTCTTCAGCGTCATCAACGTCAGATCGCCCAGATGCAACGCGTTTCGGGTCTGTTTTGGCAGACTCTAACTGGTTGATTTCCGCTTCAAGAGTCTGGATTTCTTCAGGAATCTCTGCTTCTAAGCGCGTCTGCTTCGCATCACGGTCGCGTTTGAGTTCACAGTAGTCACGAATCTCGCGGTACGGGAGACGAATTTCGGATTGCCCAACAGCCCCGAGTGTGGCAAGTCCGTTCACTGCCGTCGCCCAGTTCTCGACTGATTCTTCCATCAGCGCGAGCGCGTGGATTGACTCCGCAACTCGACGATCAACCATTTCGCCGTAATTTTCGATATCTGAGAATCCTCCACCACCCATTATCAGATCCTCCTCTACGCCGACTAACCAGTAGTTGCTAAACGGCGTCCGCTCGATCGGGAGTGAGTTCCCGCTGAAGGAAGCTTCAACAGACTCATCGATATCCGGCCGCTGGCCCCCGCGCCCGAACGATCGCGAATAGAGCGGGATATCGAGGTGGTCACTGCTTGCTTCGATCATTTTTGAGAGATCTTGAAGCGACGCGTGGGCATTCGGGTAGTAGATCGATTGCCCCTTCGGCTGAACGATTTCAGGGTCTTGGGTGATTTGTGGGACGATACCGACACCGCCGACGTACACGTCCATACCGTAGCGTTGCTCGATCGCATCTCCGATATGACCGAGCATCGTCCCAAGAAGCGGGAACGTTCCACTACCGGTCCCACCACCGAGCGAGTGAACTAAGATGAGATTATACGAGTCCCGGCTTGGCTCATATGAGTTCTCAAGCCCCTGTAGATGTTCGCGCGCTGATTTCCACAAAAGATCAAAGTGATCGGAAAAATCGGGCGTTCCGCGGCTGTCCAGTTTATATCGACCGACAGGACGCTGCCTTTCGGCTCCTTTGACACCGATCTCCATCTCTTCGGTCAGATAGGCGTACTGACGTCGATCCTCGGCCTCGAAGGCTGTCGGTGCATTCAGTTCGATCGTCGTGGCATCATCGGGAATGTCACTGAAACTATCCGTGTCGGTATCGATGGCAACGAAATCGAAATACCGTGAATGGTCGTCCCGTTCGACGATATCGGCCAACGTCCGCATTATTTCGATACCCCCTCGCCCAACACCAACGACAAATGTCGGCAGTGGATTCGTCATATCTATTCAGGTTACCGAGACAAAATAAATGTTACCAGCCGATAGAGTTCCGTTCGTAGACAGTATCTGATGAATTCCGAGACGTTAGTCGGAATCTACCCCTGTGTAGACTGCGACCGCTGTGGACACGTTCTCTGCATCCGCAAATCGCGTCGTCGAAGCAGGAAGCTCCCGGCTCAACGAACCACCGAAAGCGATGAGTAAGCAGGGGTAGTTCACCGTGGACCGGGACCGCCGCCACCTGGTGGATTTTTGCCACCGATCGCGCTTAATACAAGTCCGAACAATAACAACACGAGACCACCTGCGCCAATGTACGAGAGGATCCGCTGAATCTGACTGAGTTGGTTCGCTGAATTTACCTCTGCAACGAACTCTTCCGGTCGATTCTCAAGCGATGTGTCCGGTTGGAACGTTTCGCGAGTGCGATCACCGCTCGGACTATTATACTCAAACTGGACTGTACTCGCGGTGATCGACGCGGAGTCCGAACCACCTGTGTAGTACGTCCGGTACTCCAGTCGTATCGTCGTTTCAGTAGGTATCTCACTGGTCGAGAGTCTGACCTCGCCACCACGGAAGCTACGGTCAAACTGTATCGACCGATCACCTTCGACGAATACTTCTATCGATGCGGTGTCCAACACAGCCCACTCATCCCCTTGCACCACGATGGTCGGATTTACAGCAGGGTCACCAGTTATCTCTATTTGCCCTTGGACTGCGATTTCGTTGCCGCGCGCCTCCGTCGATTCTCCATCATCGTAGCCGTCATACGTCGTCGAAAAATCACCGCTTACCGCGGCTGTTGCGATTCCTGCAGTCGTGACAAGCAACATACACCCGATCAATAGGACGACTATTCGTCGACTCGCCTGCGATACGTTCATTAAGAACATATTGATGTGACGTAGAATATATAACTTGGGTACAACGCAAAGCGTATCGTATGAAAAGCCGATCTCGTGGAAAGTATCAGAGTGTGCCGCGTTTCAACGGCCGAAGTGAATACCAGGGCACCGTATCGATCACGAGATGGTCGGCATCGGTGTCTCACACGGACAACAACTACTCATCCCGTTTTTCCCTCGGTTGAATACCGGCGCTAATAGCCCTGATGGAGGTAGTGCGGAGAGCATCGAGAACTGGTCACAGGGGCTACGTCCGATCTGTCTTCGTGGTGATTCGTTCATGGGTGCGTCCGGTTCGCTCTTCGATAATTCGTTCCTGCATCTCACCGATCCTGATGAAGTGGCAGAGTGGATTTCCGGGGTATACGACTGGATTTTCGAGCACACCGGCGAGAAGCCCGGTGAACGGTGCCTTCACCGTCGTCTCATCGGTCTTAAACGGATTTGTAATCCGACAAATAGTCTCGCCTTTGTGAACTAACGCTCCCCGTTCGTAGTGCATTTCGACGATACCGCCAGCGTCCGCCCGGAGCCACGTTTTGTCGTTCCACCCCTCGATAACGGTGCGCCACCCTGGCCAGCGAACGGTTTCCTGCTGGTAGATGCCGTACTCGGCGAACACGCTCCGAACTCCATCGAGCGCGTGATGGATTAACTCTCGCTCGAAGCGATGTGCCTCACCCATTTCGAGGGTGATGGTCGGAATGCCGTCGTCTGTCGCCTCTCGACGAAGCATCCCCTCCGAACCTTTCCCGGCCATGATGAGATTCGTTCCGAACGCACGAGCGAGTCGCGCAGCTCCCTCATCGTCCATGTCGGCACGGACGTGGAACATGTTCGTCCGCCCACGGGGCTGTGGGACGCGAACGTCGACCGCTCGCCGACGATCGCGCTCACCGGGCAGGTCGACTCACAGGTGCTCGGCACGGGGAACTTCCCGAGGTCGACCTCAAAGCCGCCTACGGTGACGTCGCTGAATTCGAGGCGACTGTCCTGCCGGATAGCCAGCACGCCGAACTCGCGACTCGAGCTGTGAAGACCGCCATCCTCGAACGCGGCGTTTCACACCTGATCTTCCCTGATGAGATCCAGACCCAGTCCGCCGAAGGCGTCGAACCCGGCGATCCGGAGGGGCGGATTACTGACCGTGATATCGCCCCACCTGCAGACGCACTCGACGATGCGGTCGACCTGCTGGAAACTGCCAAACGGCCGGTGATCGTGGTGGGCCACGGAGCCAGATTCGAGATGGACGGCATCATCGAGCTCGCCGAACGATTCGATTGTCCGGTGCTGACGACGTTCAAAGCCAAAGGGCAGATTCCCGACTCGCACCCACTTGCGGGCGAGGTCCTCGGCCGAAGTGGAACCCCGATCGCGAGTCATTTCATGAACGAGTCGGACGTAGTAGCCGTCTTCGGAGCGAGCTTCTCGAATCACGCACGTCCTGCTCAACGACGACGAACTCGGGAAGATCAGCAAGGAGCAGCGTACGGGCGGTTGGGATGTCTGGCAGACCGACCTCGTGAACCCCGGATTCGCCGCGTTCGCGGAGAACTGTGGCGGACACGGCGTCTTCGTCGACGACCCCGACGACCTCGACGAGGCGCTCGAAACCGCGATCGACCACGATGGCCCCGCACTCGTTGAGATACTCACCGATTCGGACCCGATCTGATCGATCGGATGGTCGTGACTGACGCTTCTGTCGGAGCGAACTCCGTGAGCGGGTTCACATCGCTATTGACATCCTCCTCCGGCTGAAGACCGTGGCATTGCGCCTGTCCTGCGTATAAATACGCGGACGGCGATAGTGAGAATTTGTCACAGATTCACATGACCTTTATTCTTCCAGAGGCAATGTTTGGTCGAACAGAGACAGCATGATATCGAGAACTCTCCAGCGACGTTCGGAACCTCGGCGAAAAGAATACCCGAATCAGACGAGTCTATCCAGTACAGTCGTCGATCGACGGTCTCGACACCGGGCCGGCACACGTGGACGTCGGTCGATTCTGCGGAGGGTTCGGTGAGTCCATCCGACACCCGCCCCGAACAGGTCGCCGCTTGGAGTGACCTCGCCGACCGCGAACCGACACACGTCCGGGTCGAGGGCGTCGATCTCGTCGTCGTCCGATACGGCGATGAGGTATCCGTTCTATATGGACGGTGTCTCCACCGCGGTGTGCTCCTCGGGGACGGCCACGTCGAGGGTGATAACCTCATCTGTGGCGTCCACGGCTGGGACTACCGAGTCGACACCGGCATCAGCGAGTACGATAACTCCGAGGTGTTAGAGGATTTCTCCGCATGGATCGACGAGGACGAGGACATCGTCTACGTCGACGCAGCCGAAGTGGCCGCCTGGGCGACAGACAATCCACAGCCCTACGACGACCCCGAGCCCGGGGACGGCGGCGACGGGGCGATGCGAGGGTCCGCCGACGACATCGATGGCGGCGCCGTCGACCCGGAGTTCTACGGTGAGCCCGACGACGAGACGGAACCGTACTCCCACTACATTCAGACGCTGGCCCAACAGGGGCCCGAGGGGATCGGCGAGCACGGCGGCATCTCCGCGATGGGTGTCCCGCGCGCGGAACTGCCGTCGTGGGACGACCTGCAGATCCTGACGGCCCAACTCGCCCGAACGCCGCTCGACGACGAGGCGGCCGTCGATACGGAACTGGTGATCGGCCCGAACGCGGAGACCCCGCTGCGGCTCGACATCCCGATCTTCGTGAGCGACATGAGCTTTGGTGCGCTCAGTGAGGAAGCGAAGATCGCGCTCTCGAAAGGCGCAGACCGGGCGGGTACCGGCATCTGTTCCGGGGAAGGCGGCATGCTCCCCGAGGAGCAGGAAGCGAACTCCAGATACTTCTACGAGTACGCGACGGGGAAGTTCGGCTGGGAGATCGACCTCGTCGAACGAGTCCAGGCGTTCCACTTCAAGGCCGGACAGGGCGCGAAAACGGGCACCGGCGGCCACCTCCCCGGGGAAAAAGTCCAGGGACGAATCGCCGAGGTCCGCGATCTCGAACCGGGGACGGACGCCGTGAGTCCCTCGCGGTTCCACGATTTGGAAACGCCCGAGGACTTCGCCGAGATGGCCGATCGGGTGCGCGACGTCGGCGGTGGCATCCCGATCGGCTTCAAGCTTTCCGCCCAGCACGTCGAGGCGGATATCGACTTCGCACTCGACGCCGGCGCAGACTACCTCATCCTCGATGGCCGGGGCGGTGGCACCGGCGCGGCACCGGACGTGTTCAAGAACAATATCTCGGTGCCGACGATGGCCGCGCTCGCCCGTGCCCGCCGTCACCTGGATGAGCGCAACCGGTCGGACGTTACGCTCATCGCAACGGGCGGGCTTCGGACGGAATCGGATTTCACCAAAGCGATGGCGCTGGGCGCCGACGGCGTCGCGGTCGCCAATTCGGCGATGCAGGCTATCGGCTGTCTCGGCATGCGAGCCTGTGACTCGAACAACTGTCCGGTCGGGATCGCCACCCAACGGGATGATCTCAGAAACCGGCTGGTTATCGATTCGGCCGCTGACGGGTTGCAGAACTACTTCGAGGCGACGAGTAAACTGATGAACGTCATGGCCCGGGCCTGCGGCCACGACAGCCTCTCGGGATTCGAACGCCGGGATCTGACGACCTGGAACAAAGACATCGCCGACCTGACCGGCGTCGAGTATGCCGGTGTCGGGCACGATCGGTAATCCCCTCGGCAGCGGCGACATCACGACCATACGTCTCGTCCATCACCACATCACGACCATACGTCTCGTCCATCACCGCCACACCGTCATGCGCATCCGCACAGGCGAGCACCGCGACGTCGGCGTCGCTGAGGGCATCGTTCGTTTGGAGCCGCGACGAGAGCGGAGTCGTCTCAGTCGTGATGATATCGAGCAGTCCGTCGTCGACGCTTCGCTCGATGCGACGGGCGTCGGGATAGCCCGCTTCGAGACCAGTCGTGAGGACGTTCTCATAGACACGTTCGGGGACTACACACGACGCTTCGAGCTGTTCAAGAAGTACCACCCGATCGACTTTTACAAGATAAATGAGCGGCGTCGCGTCGAAGACCCACATTCACAGCGCCTCGAGATCCGCGTCGAGGTGCTCGGCGGCCACCCAGGTGATATCACGCTCCTTGGCAAGCTGAGCGAGATCCCAGATGGACATCCCTGCTAGCTCAGCCTCTAACTCATCAGGGACGCGCGGGGAGGTCGTTCCCATAGCGTATACAATGTATGCACTGCGTACACTGCTTCGGCGTGTTAACTGACTCCGCTGGCTCGTGACTCCCAGCCTTTCAGGTCGGGCAGGATGTCATCGGCGTGACTGATTGGTTGATCGAACCAGTCGATCTGCAAACGATGCGCATTCGATGAACGGATTATCAATCCATGTGCATCATTTGCACATACGATGGGTGCGAGTGACGATCCACGACGGGGGCATTTCCAATCGCCGGAGTAGCTCGTCGATCGGCTTGATGCGATCGCGGGGCTTTTCGACACGGGTCGAACAGATCTACTTGTGGAGGCCATTCGCGAGTACATCCAAGAGACCGCCGATAGCGAGACGGTCCAAGAGTTGGTCGCGACGAAATACGACGACAACCAGCTTGCGTTCGAGACGGTCAAACAGTTGGTCGGCGCCGAAACAGCCCAACGGCTCCGTCTCCTCAAGCGGGATCTCGACGACGAACCGCTCGATCTTGCCGCCCCCTGACGACCCCGATATCTACGACGACGACGCGACGGCAGTCAACACCGCTGACGACGATCGATGAGCGGTCCACCACTGCGGACGGTCGTCGCTGACACGAGTGCACTGGTCGGTCTCGCCGTCCCGCATGCGGACGCGAGCAGCGCCGCTGCTCCGGATCCACTTCAGTATCTACTCACCCCGTGTGACGTGTCCGTACCACGGAACGTTGTCGTGGAACTCCGCGATATCGCGCGGTAGCAGGACATCCACGGTGCCGCAGCGAATACCGTCCTCTCGGCTCGCGACCGCCGCACGATCGAGGATCCCTGCGAACAAGACGATACGCCGAACTCACGACCGACCTTCGGTCTCGATGATGGGGAGACCGACGGCATCGTCCTCGCGAACGCACTCGATGTCGACGGATTCCTCACCGACGAGTTCGGCGGGACAAACTTCCCACTCATCCACGCGGTACTCCAGGGGCCACCTATTGTGCCAACCCCACGACTCATTTGTGAGTACGCGCGGAATGGATATCTGATAGACGAGGAAGCTCAGACGCTGTTGGCGACGATTCGTCCACACCACAGCTGGGGCAATAGCACCTACGTTGCCCAGTTGCGAGCCCGTCTCGAGTGACTTCGAGGGATCTCCAGCGACCGCCCTGAGCAACAGGTGGGATGCCCTTTCTGTGGCAGTGTGGCTCGAGTCAACGTCGGTTCACAGCGTCTGTCAATAACTGACCTATACTGACGCAGCCGGTGACTATCTTTCTCCCGAAGAAGATAGCCTGACGGCACCACGAGCGTCGTGTGAGCACTACTGTTCGGGGCTGGCGTCGACGGCGTCGAGATCGGGTTCGTCGAACTCGAGTGCATCCGTCACAGCTGCTGGAAGCGTCGGGCGCGGTGCCGCTTCGTGGCGTCGTACTCGCTCTGATTTGTCCGTCTCCTCGTAGACGGCCCGTGCGATGGGGACGCCCCGCAAGAAATTATGCTCGTAGAGAATCTCGACTCCCCGCTCGGTCGGGCCCCAGAACTTCGAAGGGAGATTCCGCGTCGACGCATTCGGTTCGTGAACGTAGACATCAAGAATGCCAGCATCTCGCAGCGTCTCGAGTTGGTCGAGGATGGCGGCCTCGTTCTTCGGGATCATATAGTCGAGTTCGGCCAACGACACGAGATGAGCTGGATGGCCGAGGATCAACTGAATAATGAGGTGCCGTGTCTCCTGTGAGAACAGCTCACGCATTCGTTGCTGCTCTGCGAAGGAATCCTCGAAGCCCTCCGAGGCCGTATCGCTCATGTCCCACCGTAGCATTCTCGGCGGCATAACGGTTTGGGTCAACTGAGTCAATAAAAGTAGTATTTTACTGAGTCAATGAGAAACGCCTATCACCCAGCCGGTTGCGTACTAGCGTATGGGTGGTCCGTCCGTTCCGCCGAACGCGGGCAAGATCATGGCGGCCGTCCAGCGAGCGCTACGGGGGCTCGACGTTGGGTCCACGGAAGCGACCCGAATTCTGTCGTGGGCAAATAGTGAGACACCGGCAATCTATGACCGCGACCAGACCGCCTACCTCGTCCTCGGAAGTTATCGTGATCCGTATTTACGACGTGTCCGAACTGTCTGTGATCGATTGAACCGCCGATATGGAACGTACGCATTCCTCATCGGCGATCTCGTTGATATCGATCTCCCGCGACTACCGGAATTTCGCGTGAAATTTCACATCACGGCGACGCTCAGTGACTACGTCGCCGCCGTCTTCGAGCAGGACGCGGGTGGCGAAGTCAACGAACTCGGCAAACTCGGTGAAACTGAGTACTTCGAGAAAGCGTACGTCCTCCCCCGTGCCTACCACTGGGAAACGGAAGCGAATCTCACAAACAGGCGTGCAGTACTCGCTGCCGGGGCGCAACTCATGGCTGCCACGGACATCGATGGGGAGGCGAAATCTACAGCACTCGAGGCACTCGTCGACCGGGCGAATCAGGCGGGCGTGGATATTACCGTCGATACCCTGCAGAGCGAACTCAAGGAACAGGGGATCGAGGCGCCGTCGTACAGTTGGGTTCACCTGAACGACTTCCGTCTCTTCGAACTGCACGGACGCTGCTACCCGTGGACGACCAACGAAGAGTTACTCGACGCAACGGACGGGCTACCGGGGTCGCCCCGACCGAATTGGGAACAACAGTAAAGAGAGGATTTTGGGGTCGTGTTTCCTGGTCGTCGTGATACGTGAGATGCTCTGTCGCAGCGAAGAGAAAACCTAGGCCGAGATTGAAACCTTCGGACCATTACTCGACAACGGGCGTGGGATAGCGTCCGTAGAACGTCCGACGGCGATTTCAGTCAGTCGGCGAGTGACTCGAGTTTCCGCACGATCTTCGCGTACATATCGGGCGCGCAGTACCATCCCTTCTCGATCATCGCGTCAATCACGGTTCGTGCCTCCTCGACACTGATCGCATCCTGTTGTGTGAGTTTCAGGACGAGATATGCTGTGCTACGGGTTGTAATCCCCTCGGCAGCGGCGACATCACGACCATACGTCTCGTCTATCACCGCCACACCGGCATGCGCATCCGCACAGGCGAGCACCGCGACGTCGGCGTCGCTGAGGGCATCGTTCGTTTGGAGCCGCGACGAGAGCGGAGTCGTCTCAACTGTAACAATATCGAACAGATCGTCGTCGACGCTTCGCTCGATGCGACGGGCGTCGGGATAGCCCGCTTCGAGACCAGTCGTGACAACTTCTTCATAGACACGTTCGGGGACTACACACGACGCTTCGAGCTGTCCGAGAAGTATCAACCGATCGACTTTCGCAACATAAATCAGCGGCGTCGCGTCGAAGACCCACATTCACAGCGCCTCGAGATCCGCGTCGAGGTGCTCGGCGGCCACCCAGGTGATATCACGCTCCTTGGCGAGTTGCGCGAAATCCCAGACGGACATCCCTGCCACCTCGGCCGCTTTACTGAACGTGATCGTTCCAGCTGCGAGTTGATCGAGAGCCCGTTCGCGTCGCCACTCCTCGAGGCCCTCCGAGAGCAGCTTGCGAACGGCCGTACTCCGGTCGAGCTTCTCGTCTTGGAGATACGCGTCGAGTTCGGCTTCTAACTCATCGGGGACGCGTGCCGAGATCGTTCCCATGTCGTATACAGCGTATGCGATGCATACAAAGGCTTCGGCGACTCGACTGACTCCGGTGCCCGGCGGTCATATCAATCGCCAGAATTTGCCGATATATGATTGCTATCCATGATTGACCCACGCTTTAGCAGTTAGTGCAGCCGAACCGTACGGCCTCAAGCTAACATGTCGCGTCGTCGATATCCGCGAGTATCTCGTCGGCGTGTCCCTCGGGTGAGACACCCTCGTACGTCTGGGTGATCGCGCCGTCGGCATCGATCACGTAGGTGTTCCGAAAGACGCCGTCAAACGTGTTGCCGAACATCTTTTTCTCGCCGTAGGAGTCGTATTGTGTCGCCACCTCGCCGTCTTCGTCGCTGAGGAGGTCGAACGGGAGCTCGTAGTCAGTGTGGAATGCCTTGAGGTCCTCGACCGGATCGTCACTGATGCCGAGAACCCCTATTCCCTGTTCGGTGAACGCGTCCCACGAATCTCGGAAGCCACAGGCCTCCGTGGTACAGCCTTCCGTGTTGGCTCTCGGATAGAAGTACACGACAACCCGCTCACCCTCGAATGCAGCGAGGGAAACGGAGTCACCATCTTGATTCGGCAGTTCGAACGCAGGGGCCTGCTCGCCCACGGGAAGCATACGTGTTGGTATCGCTGGGTGGTGGCATGAATTCGTCGACGGCCGTGGACCGGCGCATGAAACCACTTTGCCAATTACGGTGATTCGTCGCCGGCTGAAAAGAGGTGACCGAGTTTATCAACATTGATACGCGACCAGTTTACGTCGAGGTCTTGCGTAAACCCATCGACGAAGCCGCTTTTCGAGAACAGCGCGAACTCCTCCGCACGGTCACTGAGACCCCACCGAACGTTGTCTGCCTTTTTCGGAAGATCGTCGGCGAGTGACTTCCCGACCGGTTCCGAAGTACATTTACATTCAGCAAACAGGATTCGGTCATCGTTCGGTGCCAATCCCGCGATCTCGCTCTCGTCTTCACCGTACCACCACCGTCCAACGTCCGAATATGGCGGGAACTCTCCACGGCGGATGAACTCCCAGACGGCCTCCTGGCAAACGTCTTCGAACGTGGTTGCGACGTGATCCGGAAGCTCCGGAACGATGGTTTCGGCGCGATCGAACGGGCTACTGTCGTCAGTATACGGTTCGGTATCCGTCTTCCAGCCCCCGGCCACGAGCATATTCCGGCCCATAGCGCGGTATATGGGCTTCCCGCGTACAGTCCTGCTGTCCGGTCGCACTCATCCGGCACACCCGGTGCGTGTCTCCACTGGGGGGACGGTTAGATAAACTCGGAGTTCTGCGGACCGTTCGTGATGTGTATCTCGAACGGCTGGGTGCTGCTGTCGTCCTGTTCGACGAGGTGCCAATAGGTTTCCGCCATCTCGTCGGGGTTGAGGTACGTCTCGTCGCCGCGGTCGGAGAACCGCTCGCGGACGCCCGGCGTGTCGATCTGTCCGTCGATGACGACGTGGGCGACGTGAATCCCCTCTGGGCCGAGTTCTTGTGCGATGTCCATCGCCATCCCACGGGCGGCGAACTTCGCAGCCGTGAACCCGATCGCTCCACCGAGGCTCCGTACTGCAGAGGTCGCGCCTGTGAAGATGACTGTCCCACCTCCCGTATCGAGCATATCGTCGACGGCTTCCTGCGAGCAGACGAACGCACCACGCCCGTTGACCGCCCATGCCTGCTCGAATTCCTCGACGCTCACGTCCATGAGCCCCTTCCACGAGGCGGCGCTCGCGTGATTCACGAGAACATCGACCGGACCGAACGCATCGCGGACTGCCTCGAATCCCGCCCGGATCTGATCGACGTCGGCGAGATCAGTCTGGACGGCAAGCCCCTCGCCGGGAGCGGCAAGGTCCTTGGCGAGTTCTTCGATATAGTCCACTGATCGAGCGAAGAGTGCGACCTTGCAGCCCTCGGCTGCGAATTTGCGTGCGAGCGATTCACCGAGTCCCGGACCAACGCCAGCGATGACCACTGTGCGCGTCATACATCCCATACTCGTCCATTCGTCTAAGTCGTGGTGACTAGGGAGGCTGCCCTGAGGAGACAGACACCTGCTCGTCAGCAAGCACAGCACCACCTGTAGCCCCCCGTTATTACACAGGTGCAGAGATAATGCTCCGAACAAAAGACCGGGACACAGAACCCATATAGCGGCTGAGAGACTACGAATTGGTAATGAACGACTCGCCCTCAGCCCAGACGCAGCCTCGTATCCACACGGCGCCGCGAACGGACATCTCGCAGAATCAGGGCCAATTTCGGATCCACTTCAACTTCCCTGGTCATGCGGTCCCCGACCACAGTGATCATGGCTACGGACCACTCGCAACCGTCGTCGAGTCATTCATGGATCCGGAGACGCTCATCCGGATGCACCAACATCGAAACGAGGAAATCATCTCGTGGGTACCCGATGGCGTGATGCGCCACGACGACCGGCAGGGCAACGAGCTCGTCACTGATGCCGAGCACCTGATGGTCATGAACGCCGGCAGTGGCTTTTGGCACGCCGAGGAGACGCTCGCCGACGACCCGCCGTTGCGGATGCTCCAGATTTTCGTCCGGCCGCACAGTCTCGATCTCGAGCCGACCATTCAGCACGAGCTGATCTCCGATTCAGTCGCGAACGAGTGGCGGCAGCTGTTTGGTCCTGACGGGACCGACGCGCCGCTCTACGTTCGCAACGACGTCGACTTCTACGACTGTCGGCTCGACGCCGGCACCACGACCACGCTGCCGTCTCGTTCAGGCTGGGACACTTATCTCTACGTCTTCGAGGGGGCAGTCAACGTCGACGAAGAGTCCGTCGGGTATACCGAGAGTGCGCTCGTAACCAGCGATAGCGACGTGCCCATTACCGCAACCGAGGACTCGATGCTCGTCGCGTTCGTGATTAACCCTACCGCCCCGATTACCCGACAGGGGACGATCGGCCGCTGAGACGGCAGGCATATATACGACTTTCGCGAGCGTCCCGCACCTGGTCGATTTTATTGGATTTTCTCTCTGCCACGACGAAATGAAAACTCAAACTAGAACGCCGTGAAAAAGTATCATCACCGCCTACAGTAATTTATCATCTCCAAGCCACTCAAAACGATCCCGACGAACACCGCAGGCGTGTATTGTATGTACGACCTAGATGGCAAACCAGCGTACGCTGGGAAAACAAGTGGTCTTCGTGGTCGTCTACGGCAGCATTTCATCCGACAAGATTCGAGTGTCGTTAGCTATGGCCGATTGGATATCTGGGATATCGCTGCGGTGGATTGGTAGAGAACAACGAATACAGATCATGTAGAATAAGAACTCCTCTCAAGATATCAGCTGTATCTGCATTCCGTCTCCCAAATGAGCGCGTCAAGTGGCTCGTCCGAGGTCGATCTCGATACTCCCGATGGAGCTGTCGAGTTAGTTTCTGAGGGGGAACGACGGTTCCGCTTCGAGCCGTATAACCGCTCAAAATAAGATGACTCAATACAACCTCCTCGAGGCGGCGGGGACGAGTCGGGATCGAGAGTATCGCTCGTCGATTCGGCAATCGCGTCGCCGATGTAGTAAGGGAAAAATGACTCCAAGACCTCGCGTATCTCCGTCACCAATCCTTTTCAACTCGGTGAACCCCAAGAGCATTCACGAACGATGAAACAGTTCAGGATGCAGGGGCGAAGCAGGGGTCGTACATTCGATTTCTCATCCCCAGATCAAGACGATGAGTTCCCGAAGTCTCTTTGACGCCGCGAGTGGACTAGGTGTGTGACGGATATAAATCGCGGATGGTACCTTGCAGAGCGACCAACAGGGGAGCCGGACATGGACGATTTTGAGCTTCGAGACGAAGAGATTCCAACAGCCCGCGAGGGAGAACTGCTCGTCCGCGTCAAGTATCTCTCTGTCGATCCGTATATGCGTGGCCGGATGCGAGACAGGGAGTCGTATGCGGAGCCGTGGGCTGTCGGCGATATACTCAAAGGGGGTATCGTCGGCGAAGTCCTCGAGAGCAACAGCGACCAGTACGACGCAGGCGAGTTCGTGACCGGCGAAGGAACATGGGCCGATTACAGCGTTCTCGATGCTGCGGACGTCGCCCCGGTTGACCCCGACATTGCAGCTTTACCGGCGTACCTCGGCACACTCGGAATGCCTGGTCGGACAGCGTACTTTGGCCTGCTTGAGGTCGGAGCGCCCGAGCCCGGCGACACCGTCGTCGTGTCCGGAGCTGCAGGGGCGGTTGGATCGGTTGTCGGACAGATTGCCAAACTGAACGGCTGTCGGGTCGTGGGCTTCGCCGGGACGGACGAAAAGACGGAATGGCTTACGGACGAGGTGGGGTTCGACGCGGCGATCAACTACGACGAAACCGACGACTACGGAGCTGTTCTTGAGGAAGCTGCGCCCGAGGGCGTTGATGTATACTTCGATAACGTCGGCGGTCCGATCACGGACGCCGTGTTTACGAAGCTGAATCTCGACGCTCGTGTGGCAGTCTGTGGGCAGATCGCTCACTACAACGACGAGGAGGTCCCGACGGGCCCCAGAAAGCTGCTGCAGCTCATCGCACCGCGCGCGACAGTACAGGGATTGCTCGTTAGCGACTATGCCACGCGATTCGAAAAAGCGAACGAACGACTCACGACGTGGGTTGCAAACGGTGCTCTCGTCCACCGCGAGTCGGTCGTCGACGGCTTAGAGAACGCACCGGACGCATTTCTCGGCCTGTTCTCCGGTGACAACATCGGCAAACAGGTCGTTCGAGTGGCTGAGTAGAGACACGGCCATTTGTTGGTTAATACGCGGATCTATAACTGGTGAACGGAGTTAATGCGGAACGTATCTGGGTCAGCGTTCGGCGTCTTGTCGGTTCGATTCGAGGATGACCTCCGAGAGCAGGCGTCTTTCAATGAATGCGAGCTATCGATGAGAAACAACGCATCGATAACATCGTGATTCTCGCGGAGTTCGGCTAGAAACTGCTGTGCAAGGACGCTGTTTGTTGTCGGTTCAAGCTGTGTATAGGGCAATTCGTTTGTTTCGGGATCGACAGCGGCGTACAGCCACTATTGTTCATCGGTGAGTTGACTCACGGTTTCGTCAACGGCAGCGTGATTCGGGTCGTGTCCATTTGCCGGCTGTAAATCAGCCTTGTGAACCCAATTATGAACGGTGGATCGCGCGCGTTGAACACCAAATATTTCGAGAATAAAAACAGTATTAGATAATGATAGCCCAGCAAGATGGAATTGAGTACTGAGCTTCAGCAACAGTCGCGGTGTTGCTTCTCGCTCCACAAAATCTACGTCGAACTGGGCGATACTACCGCTGAGGCGTGTGGTTTCGGGCCTAGATCACTTTGAAAACACCACGCCTCACTCTTCAATCCTTATCTGAACACCGCGGTCATAGCAGATATGTCCAATGACTAACCCTGACTATTTTGTCTCTGCTGATCATTAGTTTATTGGCGTAAAAACGGGGACGTAGCTATGATTCGATCGCGTTGAGATCAATTTCGATGTCGTGGAGGATTCGATCGCCCTCAAGCGCGAACCTGTGATCAAACAGGACGCCACAGTTCGGGCAGAACCATTGCCGGAACTCATACCCAGGATCGTCTCCGAGGATCCGCTGGGCAGGCTGGAACAGCGGCCCAGCATCAGTAACTGGGCCGGTTCGCATCGCACTGTATTCTTTGTAGTTTTGATCTGCGTTACACAGCGTCTCGTCGCATTCACTGCATCTGATCGTTTCTGCCTCTGGATCGAGTTCGAGGTATTCGTGTATCTTCATCGTTCATTTTCCTCCGCGGGAATACTGCTTTCTTCGAGTCGTTGTTCCCGAAGTGTTTCGCGGCGCTCGCTCGTTTCATCTTCAATTACGGTGGCTTCGTGGCCGTCCACCGTGAGAACGACACCGTATATCTCATTGGCTGCTGCCTCGCTTACGAGCCCGGATGCGACGTCATTAGCGACGTTGTGTGGATCTCGCTTCAACGGATCACCGTACCCCGCAGGTGTCCCGTTTCGGGCTTGAACAACGTCATTAGGCCCTTGGGCGTATTCCGTTTTTGGCGCGAACAGCTCCGGTTCTGCGTCAAATGCATCAATTGACTGTGGAATCTCTTGATTTTCTAGCCGTTTGGTCACATCCGTATCCTGAGCTACCGTATTGAGTGCTGGCGGGCCGGGATACGACCCGAGGCCGGCTGTGACGGAGGTAACACCACTGTTTCCGACAAACACGTTCTGTATCTCCTCTGTTTTATGTGGAATCCACCCATACTGCATCGTCGCACCACCTCTTTGTTGCCCCGGGGCACCGGAGTCTTTGACGATCTCCTTGTATAGATATAGGACTGGGTAATCCTGTTCGTTGTTCTCGATATTTGGCATTGGTCCCTTTGGTCCCCAGAGGTAGCCGCCGACATCAACGCCGTCTTTGTTCGGCGTTGCGCCGATGGCACCGCCCATAATATCGAGATTCATCGTCCCGTATGGATTCCCCCACTGATCAATGCCTGCCTGTGCCATCGTACTCAATGTTGGCGTATCCGTGACGATATCGCCTTTGAGTTCGGGGGCGGCAGACAGCATTCGGATCATTGCATCTTGGATCAAGCCGATCGAAAACTCGATATTCGTGGTGCCTCCTGGGCTGCATCCAGCGGGCCATTCTGCCCGATTAAGCGTCCCCGGCGTCGTATCGATCTCGATGTGGCGGAACGCACCGCTGGCCACGAAGAGTTCGTCGTACAACATGAGTGGATTGAGAACGCTCATGATTGCTGTCCGGAATCCAGCATAGCTGATGTTCATCACACCCTGGCTCTCTGCGGTCCCTTCATTCCGGAATGTGAGCGTGTCTCCTTCCTTGGTCAGCTGGATCTCAACTGGATAGACGTTGCTGTCGCCAGTCTGGGATCCTTCCATGTACTCCCGAGAACGCCACGTTCCGTCGGGGATCTTTCGGATCTTTTGGAGATATCGCTGCTCAGAGTCGTCGATTATCTGGTTCATGACCCCCTTGACAGTCTCAGCACCGTACTCGTCAACAACATCGTGGATTCGATCTCGTGTCACGCGACATCCGGCGACTTGAGCGTTGAAATCTAACCCAACCAGGTTTGGAAGCCGACTGTGTCGCAGGTACATTTGTCGGATGTCTTGGCGAACGACGTCGTCTTCGACTACTTTCGTGGGCGGGATAGGTGTCGGTTCTCCGAAGACATCATCGGCGCTCGGACAGAAGCTACCGGCGCTAATCCCACCGATATCGTACTGATGGAGTGTGTTGACGACCCAACAGAACAATTCACCATTACGGAAGACCGGAGCGAGGAAGAACACATCTGGTTGGTGAGTGCTCCCAACCCAGGGATCGTTTGAAAGATACATATCTCCAGGTTCAATCCCCGGATTCCCGCTACGGTTCTCTAGAACCCATTTCACTTGGAGTTCGGCAATGGGGGAAAAGAACTGAATATAGGGTCCCTGAAACACGACTTCTCCATCGGCGGTCAGGATTGTCGGATTAAAATCCTGTGCAAAGTACGCGACTGGCGATCCAGAGACATTCTCCAGGGTGTGGCCGTGTTCTTCATTAATCGTGTATAGTCGGTGTCTGAGGACTCGATATGTGACCGGATCTATCTCGTCTTCTGCATCGTGGTGAAGAGTCAGATCGGGATGAATATCCAACTCGTCTCTGGGGACGTATCCCTGACGGAAGTCCTCCCAGACGTCGGTGCCCTCGTGTTTCTGTTCTGCGCTTCCGTTTGGTTCGGATGACATTATTAGTTTCCTCCGATGTGTATGACAAAGTTTCCGTAAGAATCTATCTGACAGCGATCGTTCGGCGGTACCGATACTGTCGTGTTTTCCAGCCGGATGACTGCGGGCCCCTCTATGCTGCCGCCTGAAGTGATACCGTCTTCGTAATAGATGTCTGTCTCGAGATGGGTGGATTCTCGCGGCCAGAAGACTTCCTCCACCGAATCGGACGTCGTACTGCCACCAGTATCGGTCTGTCCAAGCTTCGGCTTGGTTGTATATCCGTACCCATCGATTCGGACTGCAACGAGTTCGAAGCCGCTCTCGCTGGCGCCAGCGCCCTCGCCGTACAGTTCCTCATACTTCTCTTCGAATCGAGCAATCATCCCGTCGATGTCGTCCTGATCAAGTGTACCGTTAGGCATCGGGACGGGGATCTCATGGACCTGTGCCCCGTATCGAAGGTCAGCATAGCGTTCGATTTGCGTTTCGTCTTCATCGAATCCGTTGTCATGGAGTTTCTCTCTCACTTCGTTCTCTGCTTCGTCGAACCGTCGCGTAACTTCTTCTGGGTTGAAGGGAGCTACAGTCCGAATGTTTGAGACTTCGTTCCGGTGGAGGACATCCGATGAGGAGATGCCAAGCGCAGACCACACTGACGATGCACTTCCCCCTGGAACGACGACTGTTTCGATATCTAACTGATCCGCAACCGTGGGCATATGCAGCGGACCAGCACCTCCATACGCGTAGAGGACGAACTGACGTGGGTCATATCCTCGATTGATTGTCCGCTGCCCCACGAGGTCAGCCATCTGTGCATTGGCGATCTCGACGATACCGGATGCAGCTGCAAGGGTGTCCATCCCGAGCGTGTCTGCTAGGTCTTCAATCGCTGCTTCGGCTCGCCCTACGTCAATCGAGAGACTTCCACCGAGGAATTCTTCCGAGTCTAAAAACCCTAACAACAGATCTGCGTCGGTAATCGTGGGATCTGTACCGCCTTCTCCATAGCAAGCCGGACCAGGGTCTGCGCCAGCGCTTTTCGGCCCAACCTCTAATCGGTTAGTCTCGTTGTCCACCCACGCGATAGATCCACCGCCATTGCCGATTGAATCTATGTCTATATTCCGAATCGCGTAGTCGTATTTATTGATTACGTTCGTGGCGTTGGTCAGGGGCTCTCCATCGGTGATTAATCCGACATCAAAGCTCGTCCCACCCATATCGCCAGCGATGATATCCTGATGACCGAGGTGCTCAGCGAGGAAACTACATCCGATCATCCCTGCTGCTGGGCCGGAATCGATAGTTCGGACGGGCTCTCGGATTGCGTCTGCTGCAGGGGCGACACCACCACCTACGAGCATGACAAGTAATTCGCCGTCGTACCCCTTCTGCGAAAGCTCTTGGTTGATATTGGTAATATACTCTGAGGTGATCGGTCCGATTGCCGCATTAATGGCGACAGCCGTCGTTCGTTCGTATTCACCCCATTTTGGAACCAACTGACTACTTCGCGTCAGGAACACATCATCGGCGAGTTCAGATTCGAGTATCGAAATCATCCGCTCTTCGTGATCCGACTCAAGGAACGACCAGAGGAAACTGACTCCGACCGAATCAACGTCTTCCTCGCGAAGGCTCTTGGCGATTTCGCGGGCTTGTTCTTCATCAAACTCAACGACGACGTCACCCATGGAATCAATGCGTTCGTCGATCCCGTGGACACGATGTTTTGGAATGATGGGATCCGGTTTCGTCGCATGTTGGTATCTAAGGACCTCTTCGATAGGGAGCCCACTCGTTCGACCAGGAGCCCCCCGCATCAAAAACAATACATCTTCTGTGCCACGGGTGGTAACTAGTGCCGTCTCCGATGCTTCTTCTTCAATGACTGCATTAGTACCAACAGTTGTCCCGTGTGATACTAGATCGGACGATTCAAGCAACTCCGTAGTTTGGATTCCCAACTCGGAAGCAACAGCGTCGAGGGAGTCAAAAAACCCCTGAGCGAAATTCCCTGGTGTTGACGGGACCTTCGCCTCAATGGTGTTTCCTTCCTCATCGATCACCGCAACGTCCGTGTGGGTACCACCAATGTCAACATTGCACAAGTATCCCATAGTGGGAATGAGAAATCACATAATTAGTACTTATATTTTTTTGCCGGAATAATGATAGATGGCGTAGGGACAGTCATATTACTAGGACCAAAAAATCAATATATATGATATACTAACATGTGGTATGGTCAATGTTGACAGTTTTTATTTTCCAACTGGTATCGCGGCCGCTCGGGAGTACGCACGCTTTCTTGAGGAAAGCAATTTCACGTCTATTTGGGTCGCTGACTCCCATCAGTTGTACACCGATTCATATGCGACGCTTGCCGTATGTGCTATGGAGACAGAGACTCTTGGGCTCCGGACAGGGGTTACGAACCCAATCAGTCGGCATCCATCGGTAACTGCAAATGCCATCGCTACGATTAACCAGCTATCGGACGACAGAGCTAGTATCGGGATCGGTGCGGGTGATAGCGGCGTGTACTCGATTGGAAAACAGCCAGCTTCGGTGAGCGAACTTCACAACGCAGTCGAACAGATACAGGCGCTAGTTTCGGGTGAGTCCGTTATGTTCGGCGATGAGGAATTCGCTCTTGAGCAGGCCAACGGGACCATCGATGTCTACGTCGCCGCCGAAGGTCCCGTAACCCTACGTATGGCGGGACAAGTCGCTGATGGAATCATGTTTGGCGGTGGCTCTAATCCGGAGATCATCGAAGATTTAGCCCACGAGAACTTGCGTATCGGTGCCGATCGTGCCGGACGGTCACTCGATGAGATGGAATTCGTGACGTTGACACCCGGATGCGTCGCCGATACGCAAGAGGAAGCAACGAGAAAGCTCATGCACATGCTTGAGCCAATCGCGTATCATAACTTCAGCTACTCGATGGAAAACGCTCCTAGTGAACTCCACGATGACTTGGAGGCGCTCGTCGAGGCTCACGAGTTCCGTGAACACGGCGACGAATCCGCACAATCTCCAGAAGATCTCCCACAGCGGGTACAGGAGTATCTCGGCAAGCGATGGGCCATCGCGGGGCCAGCCGAGTACTGTCGCGAGCGGTTGCGCGAGCTTGACGACGTCGGCGTAGACAGCGTGATGATCACGTTCCCGACAGGTGCACCGCTTGAGCATGCCAAGGAATTTGACCGGAAAGTCCTCCAGCCGATGTCTGAGTGAAGTCTGTAATGAGTCCCAGCTGTTCCACTCGGTACGAAGGGATGTGCGACGAAACCACGACTACTATGAATTCGGATAGGCAGCCACGTGTCTGGCCACCGATGCGACAGGGTGGTGGTACGGATGAGTGACGATAGTTACATGGACCGGATCGTCAACAAAACCGCGCTCCAGTCGTACCTCGAAATCGAACTCGGAGCGGCCGAGACCTACGAGATCGAACACCACCAGGCAGGCCACTCCAACGAAACGCTGTTCGTAACATGGGGGAATCACGAACTGGTGTTGCGGCGGCCGCCACCGGGCTCGAAAGCGGACACGGCTCACGATGTTCTCCGGGAATACCGAGTGATCAACGCGTTACAAGATACCGACGTTCGGGTGCCGAAAACGGTGCGGGCCTGTGAGGATGACTCCGTCATCGGGAGTGAGTTTTATCTCATGGAGCGAATCGAGGGCGATGTCATTCGCGAAGCGGAACCCGAGCGGTTTTCTGACCCCGACATACGCGAGCGAATCGGTGAGGAACTGATCGATCGATTGGCAGAAATCCACGCTGTCGATTACGAAGCCGTGGGCTTGGAGGAGTTCGGCCGTCCCGACGGGTATATCAAGCGGCAGGTCGAACGCTGGCACAAGCAGTTTGAGTGGGCGTTCGACGTGACTGAAGCCGAGCGAGAGGTCCCCGAAATCGCTGACATCGGAGCGTGGCTCGACGACAACATACCGGAGTCGTACCCGCACGCGCTCGTCCACGGGGATTACAAACTTGATAACGTCATGTTTGGAACGTCTATCCTTCCCGAGATCGTCGGTATCTTCGATTGGGAACTCAGTACACTCGGGGATCCGCGATTCGACCTCGCGTGGGTGCTCACCTACTGGCGGGACCCCGATGACCCCGAGCCAGCCATCCCACAGTTGATACCGACATTCACTGACCGCCCGGGGTATCCGACGAAGGCCGAACTTGTCCAGCGCTACGAGACGCAGACCGGACTCAACTTCGAGGGTGGTCGGTTTTATCGGACGCTGTCGGTGTACAAGCTCACCGCCCTGTGCGAGATGTTCTTCCGTCGGCATCTTGAGGGCAATGCCGACAATCCGATGTACCCGCAGATGCGCGAGCAGGTGCCTGAGATGGCTGCGTGGGGGTTGCGGATTATTGATGGCGAGGAGCCGATTTAGTGCTGTCGGGGATCCACATCTCCTTCACGCACCGCATCATTCGTTCTCGGCCATGTTCGCGTGCGAAAATGAGGAGCGGCGGGACCGATCGATATTCGGCTCTGAAACGGATAGCCACTATCTCCGCTGGAATGATGTACTGCTACGATTGGTCTTCGATGAGCAACGAACGGTCGAGATTACGAGCACAACAGTCTCTACGGAACTTGTAGCTGAATCACCGGAGGAGTTTTCCAGATATATCCGCAGGGAACGCGGTACCGTCCTCGGCCCTCTCACGGACCAATAGCGAGACATCATCACACAAGCAATCGAAGGGGCATACACGGAGTGTCGACCATATTCGGACGCATGCATCGAAACCCACCATTAATTGAACCCAACCGACCACCAGCTGACTACGGGCGGTCAGCCATCGTCTCGACGGGGCACGTACTTCGGAGATAGCTCCGGAGCAACGCATAGCCTAATCCGAGTGTTGCACCACGACCAGCACCGAAAGAGATCTCCGCAGTGTGTTTGTGAACGAGAATAGGTACCTGTGATCGTACCGGAGGTACCGACAGTGAGTGGCTCGACACCGAGCACCCACAGCGCCAATAGCTAACAGGATTAGTCTCCCAAACACTGCGACAGCAGCCCCCGAGAGAGCATCCCAGACGGGGCTCGTAATCGATAGTAACCGTGGACGGTCAGCGACGCGTCCGAGGATTCGAACTCCGCCTTCGTGATTCACGATTCGAATGTGGCCGGGGGAGCCCACACAATCAGGGTTATCCAGACGTCCGCGACCGCTCCCGCGGCGTTCAACGCGAGCGGGACGACCAACCATCCCCACCCAAATACGATTATGAGAGGCACACCGAGAAGCGTCAAGACGACGAGCGGCGTCAGGAGGAGGACGATGAACTGGTTCCGTGAGAATTCATGGTCAGTCGTCGCGTATCCGTACGGAACATGAAATGTGCGATTCCGACACCGTAGCGTGCCTCACCACCCTTGTACCGGATGACAAGCCCATGAAGCCACTCGTGTGGGACGATGAAAACGGTAGCCAGAATCACGATCACCAGTACGTTCAACGCGTTAGTCCACCATCGAATACTCGGTGGCGTAAACTGGAAACTTGCCGGGTATTCTGTCGTAGCCTGGTAGAGAGAACTGAACACTGCTCAACCGAGGACCATCCCGAGTGTGTTGATCGCAGTCATTTGAATCGTGATCCCTCGCGTTACTTCGAGATCTCCCAGCGGTAGCCATACTCGGTGAAAAGGCCGCTCCCCCGGTTCGTTATGAACACTGAGTACTGTCTGTGGTCGTCGTGTTCAGAGGTCTCCTTCCGCCGGTAGATGTCCGACCGCCAGTGTCTCAATCCGCCGAGGAACCAATCAGCAGACAGAACGGTTTTAATACTTCGGAAAATTGGACACACATAATGCAGGGTTCGGGTGCTGTGGAATGAACGTCATCGACGACGAGGGCAGGCTGTTCGGCGTCATCAACGTAATCGATGTACTGGTCGTGCTGTTCGTCGTTGCGGTCGTCGTCGCGGGCGCGGCGCTCGTGTTCAGCGACGACCCCGAACCGGAACCCGACGTTGAGACGACCTACGCGACGCTCGATCTCGGGACGCACTCGGATGCGATCGTCGAGGAGCTCAACGAGGGGGATACGTACGCGCCGAACGATCTCGACACGCTGACCATCACCGAGCTCCACGTCACCCCCGAAGGCAATCAAATCCGTGTCATCGCTCGCGTCGAACTCCAGGGTGAGTTCGAAAGTGGGGCGGTCAACTACGACGGGGCGCCGCCACGCTTGGGCCGATCGCTCGATATCGTTACCAACCGCTACCGTGTCGACGGGTCGATCCAGCGCGTCGGCGACTCGCCGGATCTCGACCGCGGACGGACGGACCTCGTTATCGAGGACACTGTGGATATCGACGAAGCGGAAGCGATCGTGGTTGGTGACGAGATCCTGATCGACGATCGACCGGCGGCGACGGTCGAATCGGTCACCCGCTACGGGACGAACGATCCGGATCAGGTTCGCGTGTTCGTCGGGCTCTCCGTCGAAACGCTGACCGACGGGGATACGCCAAGATACGGTTCGACGCCGATTCGTCGCGGGTCTGAACTCGTCTTTGCCGGCGATGGGTACCATCTCGATGGTCGGATTACGGGCGTTGGAACCGTCGAAGAACCGGGAACCGCCGGTACTCGGACGGTCACGCTTCGACTCGAAGGGGTACGCGACCAAGTTGCCGAGGGCATCCAGCCCGGAATGACGGAGACGACCGGTGGTGAAACGATTGCCGAAATCACCGATGTCGAAACCGAGCCCTCGAAGGTCGTGTTGACCTCCGAGTCGGGGGATCTCCGCGTTCATGACGATCCGCTCAACAGCGACGTGACGATCACCGCGGAACTCTCGATTCGGGAAACGACGACAGGCGTGCGGTTCAAGGGGGACTCGCTCAGACAGGGTGACCGCGTCACGCTCGATCTCGGCGTCACGACGATCACGCCGACGATCGAGCGCATCGAGCGCCGTCAGTGACCATGCTCGAATCCTCGCGACTCTATCGAACGACGATGGCCGTGGCGGATCGGCTGTCGACGCTCGTTCGCGGCTCGTATCTGTACCGGTGGCTCACGGCCGAGCCGGACCCGGAGGTGATCGTCATCGATCTCCGGGAGACGTGGACCGTCGGGCCGTTTATTGCGATTTTGGATCGGGTGTTTGGGGGATTGGAACGCGCGGCGGCAGGGTCGGCGCTGGTCGCACTCGCCTCGGTGGTATCGAAACGGACGCTCAATGCGCCCGTTCGCGTGGCGGGACTCGTGACGATTCTGGTCGGTATACTTGCGTTTCCGTCGGCGCTCGTTCTCGATCGAACCGCCGCGCTGCTCGTCGCCGTCGGACTGCTGGTCGTCGGGACGATCGCGCTCTTCGAGGATCGGCCGTGGGCGGAGTTGCGCGAGACGCGGCCGGTCGAACTGCTACTCGCCGCGTTCGAGCCGCCGGACCCCGCTGATCTACAGAACGGCGAGACCTCCAACGACGGCGAGCCCGCCCAAGCCGACGCAGACGAGCCAGAAGGCGACGCGGTCGACGATCGACATGAGGGCGTCGATCGTAAGGTAGCCGACGACGGCGCTGGTCGAGAGCGCGACGACCGCGACGAGCGGTGAGATACCGGGCAGTCCGCCGCCGGTCACGACGACAAGAAGCGCCGCGCCCAGACTTGCTGGGATGGAGAGCAAAAACGATAGCCGAAGCGACGCCGGCCCCTCGTAACCTCGCAACAGCATGACGCTGACCGTCGTCCCCGACCGCGAGATGCCGGGGAGGATCGTCAGTCCCTGCAGGCCGCCG
>NZ_JAWODL010000008.1:0-39574 GCF_046483325.1 Natronomonas sp.
GCGCGCAGCAGTTCGCCGGGCTCGTCGACGAGTTCCAGCCGAACCGTGTACGAGTTCGTATCAGTCTCGCTCATCGACGCACCTCCGTACGTTCGCTCATTAGGTGTATCTCTGTCCGGCCAGTTATAAGAGCGCCGCCATTCGCAAGCGTGACCGCGACATCGTCGAAATCGGCGAGAGACGGTTCGAACGGGCCGCGGAGGCACGGATCCGACTGACCAGGGGTCGACAGGATGCGCTCGATGGGTCCGCTGCAGATGGACGACCGACTCCGCCGGATTTCCCGACCGATTTTTCCGTCGCCGACGCGAAGTGTCGATATGGCCGATAGCGTTCTGATCCCGTTTGAGTTTCCCGATCCAGAACCGATCTCGCCGGTACTGGTCGAGGATCTATCATCGTTGGATATCGTGTTGCTCGGCCACTACGATGTCCCCGAGCAGACGCCGACGGAATCGGCGCGCGAACAGTTCGAAGACGAGGTGACAGAGCACTTGGAGGGACTCGCCGAACCGTTCGTTCGAGCGGGAGCCGACGTTCGGACTCGGCTGGTGTTCGGCAAAAACCGGGCAGCCACGATCGACCGGGTCGCGATCGAGGAGGAGTGCGCGGCGGAACTCAACCCGGCTCCGACCGAGGGTGTTGACCGGATCCTCGTCCCACTGCCCGACGTCGCGGAGTTCGATCGGCTTCCGGGGTTCGTCGACGTGCTCTGTGAAGACACGACGAACACGATCACCCTATTTCACGTCCTCGAGGGGCAAGACAGTCACGAACGCGGCGAAGAGATCCTCACGGAGACCCGCGAGGGGTTACTCGAAGCCGGGTTCGAACCCGATGCGGTGGACACGCGCATCAGCGACGCCGGGAGCCACGACGACGAGATTATCCGCGTCGCCTCTGAGTACGACGCGGTCGTGATGTACGAGGCCGAATCCCGCCTCGGCGACCGGATCTTCGGGACGCTTCCGGACCGCATCCGGAACGCGACCGGCAATCCGGTCATCGTCGTGCGCCGAGACTACTGAGTCTGCAACGACGGGACTGACCGAGCAAACCGGTCAGGAGCGCTCAGTCGGTTTCCGTCGGTGGCACGTCCTCGACGCGCTCGTAGTTGTCGGCGAGAATCGATCCGATCGCGCCGGTTCTGTCGGTTCTGGACCGCCCGTACAGCAGGTACACCACCACTCCGCCGGCAGTGATCCCGGCCGCACCGAGGATCGGGAGCGTCCCCATCTGGGTGAGCAGCCCGATCCCAGCGACCAGACCGAACACCTGCACGTACGGGTAGCCGGGCGAGGTGAACTCCGGTTCATACGAGGGCATGTCGGCCTCCCGGAAGGCGATTAACGCGACGTTGATGATCGAGAACACGAGGATCTTGAACGCGCTCGCGAGTTTCGCCAACTCGATCACGGGGACGAACGCGATCAGTCCGAGCAGCACAGTCCCAGTGAGCAGGATTGAGTTCCGGGGCGTCGCAAGGCGGTCGTCGATGGTCTGTAAGGCCGGCGGGAGCAGGTTGTCGCGGCTCATCGCAAGCGGAAAGCGTGAGGAAGACATCACGCCGGCGTTACCCATGCTCGTGAGGGCGACGATCGCGACCACCGAAATAATGAGGACCCCCGAACCGGCAAACAACGCGCCGGCGCCGTCGGCCATCGGCGTGAGTGACGCGCCACCGTTGGGACCGCCGTGTATGAGATCGTCCGGGTTAGCCAGCCCGACTATCGCAGCGATGACTGCGACGTAGATGAGAGTCATGATCGCCATGGACCCGATCATGGCTCTGGGGAGGTTCGTGCCGGGGTTTTTCACTTCTTCCGCGATGCTGGCGATCTTTGTGACGCCCGCGAAGGAGACGAACACGAACGCGGCGGCGGTAACGACACCGCCACCGCCCTTTGTAACGAACGGTGTAAACCGTCCGACGTCAGCGGTGACGCCGGCGTTGACCGTGTAGGCGAGCAGGCCAACCAGCACCAGCGAGACGACGATCGCCTGCACTTGGCCGCTGAGTTTCGTCCCCGAGATGTTGAGCGCGATGATCAAAGCCCCGAGCCCGAGGGCGACGAACGTGATCGCACCCTGAGAGATCGGCGCGAAAAGCAGCAGGTACGCGCCGAGACCGACGAGCGCAAAGGAGCTCTTGAACGTCAGTGAGAACCAGGCACCGAGTCCGGCGATAGTTCCGAACAGCGGCCCCAGCGCCCGATCGATGTACAGGTAGGTCCCGCCCGATTCGGGCATCGCTGTCGCCATCTCAGCTTTCGAGAGCGCCGCCGGCAGCACGACTATCGCGGCCAGCACGTACGCGAGAATCACTGCCGGTCCGGCTTTCTTGTACCCCAGCGCCGGAAGGACAAAAATACCGCTGCCGATCATTGCCCCCATACTTATCATCATCGTGGAGTAGAGCCCGAGGCTCCGCTCCAGATCGTGGCCGGGCATTACCCGTACATACTATACAATAACTGAAAGGTATTTCGGATTCAGAAGAATACTCCCACCAATATTGTGGTAAAAGTACTCCGTGGCAGCAGTACCGCCTCGTTGGCTAATCCGAAATCGGGAGGCGAACCGATCGGTATCGCACTCTGTGGAGAGTACCATGAGATCGACCGGGTGTAAAACAGATCACAAGCGTTGAGTCTTGTCGATCGAAAACCGAGGGCTCACGGGCCGCCGTCGCCCGAAAAGGCAGACAGAATTTCTTCGCGGGAGGCCGTGCGGGGCAAAAGCGTCACCACGTCGTCGGTTCTGATCGTCGTCTCCTCATCGGGTTGGATGATCGTGCCGTCCCGTTCTATCGAGACGACGACGAGGGCGTCGGGGAGCAGTCCGTCCGCCCTCGCGTCCGGGATCGAATAGCCGACCACGGGGGCGCCGTCGGCGACTCCGACCTCGATGACGTCGGCACCGTCGGCAAGGGTGACGATATCCGTCGCGCCGGATGGCTGTTCGGACTCCTCGGCTCTGAAAGGGGCGTAAGGGCTCCGGATTTCGGTCTGGACCAACTCCTCGTCCTCGATCTGTATATCCAACTCCGAAAGCGACCGGGCGATCGCCCGCAGATCCTCCGTGTCTTCGCCCACAGCGACGACGTGGAGGTCCCGTCGGCCGGCCATCAGGATTCGAACGTTTATCACACCGGGGATCGACTGGGCGGCGAGCGCCAGGCGCTCCCTGTCGGCCGCCGGAACCGTACACATATACAACGAGGTGAGCCGTCCGCCAGCCCGCTCGAAGTTGATGGTCGCGGTGTATCCCTGGATGACGCCCTCCTCTTCGAGGCGGTCGATCCGATTTCGGACTGTTCCGGCCGAGACGTTCAGCCCCTCGGCAATCATCGGGGCGGAGGTGTTCCGGGCGTCGTCCATCAGCGCGTGGATAATGCGTCGATCGATCTCGTCGAGACGGTGGGCCATGTCGTTTCTCCGACCAGACGCCTCTTATGGGTTTGGCGTCGGAGGCGCGGTGACCCTCCTGAACACAAAGACGGGGACCAAAACGGGGATGAAAGCGGACATTCAGCGGTGTGAACCGCCGCCGCGGACGGAAGGCAGAGGGTCTAGAAGTAATCAACCAGTTCGGGCAGTTCGAGCTTCATGCCCTTTCGCTCGCGGATCTCCTGGATGATCTCCGGCTGGAGGTTGTCGGCCATGACGCGGAAACCGGCGTTCTCGGTGTTCCACGACGCGCGACCCTCGGTCGCGCTCCGGATATCCGAGGAGAAACCGATCATCTCGTCGACGGGCGCGATCCCCTCGACGACCATCAGATCCCCCTCTTGGTACATGTCGTCGACGCGACCACGACGGCCCTGAATCTCGCCGGAGGCGGCGCCCATGTGCTCGTTGGGCACGTCGATACGGACCTGCTGAATCGGTTCGAGCAGTTTGATCTCCGCGTCCATCAGCGCGTTGTGGACGGCGCGGC
The DNA here is from genome assembly GCF_046483325.1 of Natronomonas sp. Lineage (GTDB taxonomy): Archaea > Halobacteriota > Halobacteria > Halobacteriales > Haloarculaceae > Natronomonas. The sequence continues at coordinate 3,940 of NZ_JAWODL010000008.1, forward strand.
GAACCGCGGGGATGACCTGCGCGGGTCCGCGGTGGATGGCGTCCTCGTGGAGTCGGGCGTCGTGGAGCCGGATGAGCGCACCCTCGACCGGCTCGGCGGCCAGTGGCCCGTCTTCGAGGGCCTCCTCGAGTCCCTCGATGACGAGTTCCATCGTCTCGTTGAGGTGTTGAATACCCTTCGTATCGTCGATGAACACGTTGTTCTTGTAGATGTGCTCGATGTTCTGAGCGGTGTCCTTGTCCATGCCCTGTTCCATGATCGATTCACGGCGCTCCAGTTCGGGCATGTCCATCGAGATCTCTCCGCGTTTGATCGTCTCGACGATGTCCTCGCCGAGCGGTTCGACGGTGATGTAGAATCGGTTGTGGTTGTTCGGCGAGCGACCCTCGACCTCGCGGGAGGCTTTCTGGGGCGCTTCACGATAGACGACGATCGGTTCGCCGGTGTTGACCGGGATCCCCTGGTTGCGCTCGATACGCTGGGTGATGACCTCGAGGTGGAGTTCACCCTGGCCGGAGATGAGGTGTTCGCCCGTGTCCTCGTTGATCTCGATTTGGATCGTCGGATCCTCTTTTGCGACCTGCTGGAGCGTCTGGATGAGCTTCGGCAGGTCATCCATGGTCTTCGCCTCGACGGATTTCGTGATGACCGGCTCGGAGATGTGCTCGATCGACTCGAACGGCGTCATCTCGACCGAGGAGACCGTCGAGCCGGCGATTGCGTCGCGGAGACCGGTCACGGCGGCGATGTTGCCGGCCGGGACGTGTTCGACCTCCTCGCGCTCGCCACCCATGTAGATGCCGACGCTCTGGACGCGGTTCGTTCCCGCGGTTCCGGAGATGTAGAGGTCCTGGCCTTTCTCGATAGTGCCGGAGAAGACACGTCCGGCTGCGATCTCGCCGGCGTGGGGATCGATACCGATATCGGTGACCATCAACACGACCTCGCCCTCTTCGTCGACGAACCGCATCGTCTTGGCGATCTCGGACTCGTCGTCGCCGCGCCAGATGCGCGGGATACGGCGGGGCTGGGCGTCGACCGGATTCGGGAAGTGCTCACAGACCATATCGAGGACGACGTCCGAAAGCGGCGTCCGGTCGTGGAGTTCCTGACGCTTGTCGGCCTGCTCGAGGTCGATTATGTCGCCGAAATCCATCCCCGTTCGCTGCATCGACGGCATCGAGACGCCCCACTTGTACAGCGCGGAGCCGAGGCCGACGGTCCCCTCCTCGACGGAGACGGACCAGTCGTCGTTGATGTCGTCCATCTCCTCGGTCATCCCGCGGATGAGTTCGTTCACGTCCGCGATGACGCCCATGAGACGCCGCTGCATCTCCTCGGGACCTTCCTGAAGCTCCGAGATGAGGCGATCGACCTTGTTGATGAACAGCGCCGGTTTGACGCCCTCACGGAGCGCCTGTCGGAGCACCGTCTCCGTCTGGGGCATCGCGCCCTCGACGGCGTCGACGACTACCAGCGCGCCATCGACGGCGCGCATCGCACGCGTCACGTCGCCGCCGAAGTCGACGTGGCCGGGCGTGTCGATGAGGTTGATCAGGTGATTGGTGTCCTCGTACTCGTGGGTCATCGAAACGTTCGCCGCGTCGATGGTGATCCCGCGTTCCTGTTCGTCCTCCTCGGTGTCCATCGCGAGCTGTTGACCCGCGCTCTCGTCGGCGATCATCCCCGCGCCCGCGAGGAGGTTGTCCGTCAGTGTTGTCTTTCCGTGGTCGACGTGAGCGGCGATGGCGATGTTCCGGATGTTCTCCGGCTCGTCCATCAGCCGTTCACATTCCTGTACGATCTTCTTGCGTCGGCCCATTATACTGCCTCTTTTCGACAGCAGCGTGAAAAGGGTAGTGTTTCGAGATTCCAGAACGTGACAACGAGAAGGGTCGATCTGTGTTCCGAACAGGGTCTGTAGCCGGCTTACGATCGAACATTCTGCCGGGGGGGATTTTTACTAACGATCACAAAAATATATTATAAGATAGTGGTAAATAGGGACTATATGGCGGACTACTCCACTATCGGTGATACACTCGAACAAACTGTCGCACGATATCCGGAAAACGACGCGATCGTCTATCCATATAAGGATCACCGCTGGACTTACAGGGAGTTCGACGAGCGCGTAAACCGGTTGGCGAACTCGATGCTTGAGTTCGGCATTGAGAAGGGTGATCGAGTCGCGACCGTCCTGTATAACGGGTCGGAGATCGCGCTTACCGTCTACGCCTGTGCAAAGATTGGGGCCGTGTTTACGCCGTTGAACTTCCGGTTGCCCGCGAAAGAAATCGAGTACATCGTCAACGACGCAGAGGCGAAAATGCTGATCTACGAATCGGACACCGAGGCCGCCGTCGAGGGCGCACGTCCCGATCTGGACACCGTCGATGAGTTCGTCTTCGTCGACGACGACGTTCCCGATGACACGCGGGATTTCTATGCGCTTCTCGAATCCGGCTCCCCGGAGAACCCCGATATCGTCGTCGCCGAGGACGATATGTACGCGTTCATTTACACCTCCGGGACAACCGGTCGACCCAAAGGCGTCGTTCACGAGCACCGGGATATGGTGGATCAAAGCCTCATCGTTACCGCCGAGTTGAACATCACTCGGAACGACGTCGGATTATCCATTCTTCCTCTGTACCACTGTGCGGAGCTTCACGCCATGCTTTTCCCTCGCGTTCACCGGGGTGCGACCAACGTCATCCACCACGAGTTTGAGCCACGACAGGCACTCGAAGCGATCGAAACCCACGACGTGACGCTGATGTTCGCCGCACCGACGGTCTGGAACGCGCTGGCTCGAACGGTCGCCGAGACGGACATCGACGTTTCATCCCTGGAGCGAGGACTCTACGGCGCGGCCCCGATGCCCGAGGAAGTGTTGAAGATATCGATGGAACACCTCTGTGAGGATTACGTCCAGGCCTACGGAATGACCGAGATCGGTCCCTGTGGCGTCTTCCAGCGGCCCGAAGATCAACTTCCAAAACAGGGAGCAGCCGGATTGCCGGCCCTCAACCACCGGGTCCGCGTCGTCGAACCCAACGCAGATCCGGATCAAGAGGTCCAACGGGGCGAAATTGGCGAAATAATCATCTCGGGACCGTGTACGATGCGTGAGTATTGGAACCGCCCCGAGGCGACGAGACAGTCACTCAGAGAACAGGATGGAACCGAGTGGTACTACTCCGGCGATCTCGGCCGCTTCGACGAGGACGGCTACCTCTACCACGTCGACCGAAAGGATGATATGATCATCTCCGGCGGAGAAAACATCTACCCGGCTGAGGTCGAGGATGCGCTTTACTCACACGAACTGGTCGAGGAGGCCGCGATCCTCGGCGAGCCAGACGACGAATGGGGTGAACGGGTCGTCGCCTACATCGTCGGCGGGGACGAGCTGACCGCCAAACAGCTGGACGAGTTCATGCTCGAAAGCGATCGAATCGCCGATTTCAAACGCCCTCGGAAGTACTATTTCGTCGATAGCGTCCCGAAAAACCCGAGCGGAAAGGTCCAGAAGTTCAAGCTTCGGGACGACGAAGCCGACGTCGATCCCGACGCGGAGACGGTCGAGGAGTGACCGACTGCTGACGACGTGGAAGTGTTACGCTTCGACGTTCCGTGGGGATTCGTATTCGGTGTTCTCCAGAGTTGCTGTGGAACGGGCGAACCTGAATACCCGAAGACGCTACTCCGTTTCCTTCCCGACCGCAACGTACTGTTCGAGCAGATCCTCCTGTTCAAGCAGTCGCTCCGTCGAACCATCCCAAACGATTTCACCCTTTTGAACGATATAAACGTAGTCGGCGACCGAAAGTGCCAGGTTCGTGTTCTGCTCGGTTAGCAGGATCGTCACGTCCTCCCCGCTTATATTTTTGATCACGCGTTCGATATTATCGATGATGACCGGAGCAAGACCGATACTCGGTTCGTCGAGAAGTAAGAGATCCGGACTCGAGCCGAGCGCTCGAGCGATCGTGAGCATCTGTTGTTCCCCGCCGCTCATCTGATCTGCCGTCGAGTTGGCCTTCTCTTCGAGTACAGGGAACGTCTCGTAAAGTCGCTCTTTCGTCCATGCACTATCATCAGAGACGGTCATATCGAGGTTCTCTTCGACGGTGAGACTGCTGAAGAGACCCTTGTGTTCGGGGACGTAGCCGACGCCACCTCTCGCGATTTCGAACGGTCGTTTAGTCTGAACCTCCTCGCCATCGATCGTTATCGAGCCGGAGACTGACGGGGTGATACCCGTGATACTCCTGAGCGTTGTGGTCTTTCCAGCGCCGTTCCGACCGAGTAGTGCCACGACTTCACCCTCCATGACGTCGAAGGAGATGCCGAACAGCGCCTGGGTTTCGTCGTAGAATGTTTCCAAGTCGTCGACCCGCAGATAGGGGGAGTCTTCACTGTTCCGTCGGGACCTCGTCGTCGATCGATCGATGGACCGCTCACCACCGAGATACGCCTTTTGAACCAGCTCATTGGTTTGGATATCGCCGGGTGTTCCGTCAGCAATGGTCGTTCCCTTGTGGAGAACGAGTATACGCGAGGCAATCCGGTAAACGAGATCCATGTTGTGTTCTGTGATCAGGATCGAGGTATCCGTCTCGTCGTTTAATTTCACCAGCAACTCGATGATAACATCGCGCTCAGTCGGATTCATCCCGGCCGTCGGCTCGTCGAGCAACACGAGGTCCGGATCGGTTGCCATTGCGATGCCGATCTCGACGCGACGCTTATCGCCGTACGAGAGATTAGCGACTGGTTCGTCGGCTAACTCTGTTAGGTCGAACAGATCGAGGACTCCCTTCGTTCGCTCAGCAACCACGGAGCCATCATCGATGGACCCAACGAAATTATACTTTTTACTCGATCCCGCGATGACCGGTGCACGGATATTACGTCGGACAGTGAGGTTCGGAAAAATGTTGGTCGTCTGAAACGACCGGCTGAGTCCGGATTGAACCCGTTGAGCCGGCGAATCCGCCGTAATATCCCGACCGCCGAAACGAATCGTTCCACTCGTCGGTTTTAATGCACCGGTGAGAAGATTATAAAAGGTTGTTTTTCCGGCACCGTTTGGGCCGATAATCGCCGTAATGCCTTCTTTTTCGATCGAAACCGATACATCATCAACGGCGAGGAGTTCGCCGAACGCCTTTCGAAGGCGCTCCGTTTCAAGTATATATTCAGTCATGAATCCTCCAGGATACGTTCAACAGCGTCTGTGACACGTGGTTCGACTCGTTCGTGCCAAAGTCCGAGGACGCCGTTCGGTGTGAACAAAACGATGACGATCAACACGAGACCAGCGAAGACCTCCCAGTGGTCGGTTACGGCCGTGAGAGATTGCTCGAGCGCGACGAAGACGATCGTTCCGACTAGCGGTCCGAAAAAATACGTTGGACCGCCGATTAAGGTGATGAGAACTGGTTCAGCGCTTCGTGTCCAATGAAGCGTCCCAGGGGAGATAACGAGAAGGTGAGCCGCCGCGATCGCGCCAGCGAGGCCAGCAAGCGCCGCACTCAGTGTGAACGACGCCCATTTGTACAAAGTAACGTTGACGCCGATAAATTCGGTTCGCTCTTCGTTTTCCCGAATCAACACCAGTATCTCACCGAACGGTGATTTCGTGACACGCCAGACGAGAAACGTCGCGACCGCGACGATAAGGAGCGTAAAGTAGTAATAGATAATATGATCGCCTAGACTCAGCGACGCAACACCGAGTTCGATCGTCGGTGTCGGCGTGATGATCCCATCGTCACCGCTGGTGAGCGACCGCCATCGAAAGGCCCCCTCGTAGATCATCATGCTGAACGCGAGCGTCAGCATGGCGAAATAAATGCCGCCACGCCGAATAGAGAGGAAGCCGATGACAGCCCCGAGAAGCGCTGCAGCAATAACTGCAATCACAATGACGAGCAGAAAGGACTCGATCGCCGGCATGAACGCTTCTCCCCGGAGAAGCAACGGGACCATATACGCCCCGAGGCCGAAGAACGCTGCCTGTCCGAATGACAAAAGACCCGTATAGCCGAACAACAGGTTGAAGCTCAACGCAAAGAGGAAAATGAACAACACGTCGATACCGAGGTTGACGTAGTACGGCGAGGGCGAAAGTAACGGGAGGACGAGGAGGATGAGGGCTCCAACAGTGAAGATTGCCTGTGAGACCGTCCGTGGAAGTTGCACGTTCGGGATCAATGTTCTCCCTCCTCACCCAAGAGTCCTGCAGGTTGGACTAGCAAAATAATGGCCATCAGCGCGAAGGGGACGAATGCACGAAACTGCGGCGCGAGTTGGAAAACGACGGCATCCGCGAGGCCGATCAGTAGCGCTCCGACGAACGCCCCGGCAAACGATCCGAGTCCGCCCAACACCACGACGATGAACGATTCGATGATGACCGATTCGCCCATGTCAGGACTAACCGCCGCCTGTGCCGAGGCGAGCGCACCACCAAGCCCGGCAATAGCGCTGCCGGCAAAAAAAACGATAGTAAACAACACCGGAACGTTAACGCCGAGCACGTTCGCCATATCGGCATTCTCTGCGGCTGCTCGAGTGTTCCGCCCGATCGATGTCCGTGTAAACAGCAACCAGATAATCAGAGCCATCACGAAGCCGAATACAGTGAGGAAGAGATCATACGCCGGGACTTCGACGCCCGCGATCGAAACTCTAAAGCTCAACTCCGAAGGGACGCTGATCGATCGGAACTCCGTCCCCCACACCCAACGCGCAGTCGAGTCGATGGTCAACAACAGACCAAACGTCAAAAGCAGCTGGTAGATAGCACCGTGCTCCATGTCGTAGGTTGGGCGGATGACAGTTAGTTCGATGAGGGCACCGATGAGCCCGACGATAATAGCAGCGAGGACGACACCGAGCCAGAAGCTTTCGAAGAACAACGGCCCGGTCCCGGTCGCGACAAAAAATGTCAGATACGCACCGAGCATGTAGAACGATCCATGTGCGAAATTCAATACACCAAGGACGCCGAAGATGACGGTCAGTCCTGCAGCGACGAGGAACAACACCATCCCCTTCGCCAATCCTTCAGACAGAACTATGATTAGTGTCTCGATCATGTGGATGTGTAAAATCGAGTAAGTGGTCAGTACGAATGTATTATACCTGACACACGGGGTCTATGACGATCTCGTCGCTGGAGAACGTCTCCATCTCCGTGAGTCCGTAGAATTCCTCGTCTTCGAGTTGCGCCATTCGACCGCCACGGTAGAACTCGAAGATCGCCTGGTGATCCTCGGGACGGAGCGTCGTCTCACCCATCACCGATTCGAAGGTGAGCCCCTCCAAACCATCGATGATGCTATCGACATCCGTCCCACCGGATGCATCGACGGCATGTCGAACCGCATCGACCGCAACGTGAGTCGAACCCGCAAACACCGTCGGGACCGCATCCTCCTGTTGACGATACTGGTCGACGAATGCCTGGTTCGGGTCGTTGTTCGGGTGGTCGTAATAATAGTACGACACCGCGTACGACTCGGCGAACGAGTCGCCGAGCGGCTGAGAGACGTGCATCGGTGTATCACCCGCGAAGAACTCGACTTGATCAAAGAAGTCGAACTCGTTTGCCTGTTCGAAGAACGCGATCATATCGCCGCTGTAAAGGACGCTATGTACGAGATCCGGCTCTTCGTCGAGTGCAGCGCGAATATCGCTTTGGAACTCACCGCTCAGGAACGCGGGCCATCCTTCGTAAACGACGTCGAAATCCATTCGCTGTGAGAGTTGTTCTTGGAAGAACTCCCACGACTGGCGACCGTACACATAGTCCGGCGAAATCGACGCAACGGTCTCGAGATCATCCATTTCACGACTGATATACTCCGCGGCAACCGTCTGCTGTTGTCGAACGTTCGTCGTCGTTCGAAACGTCTGACGTCGACACTCCTCTTCGGTAAGCGATGGGGTCTGCGCAACTGTCGCTAAAAAAGGGATATCAGCGCCGGCGGCGTACTCCGAAACGGCAAGTGAAACCGCACTGCTGATGACGCCGACGAGTACGTCAACGTCCTCAGTATCGACGAGCGCTCTCGCACGATCAACCGCTGTTTCGGGGTCCGCCTCGGTGTCCCGGAGTTCCATCTCAACGTCTTGCCCACCGACACCACCGTCGTTGGCGATCTGATCGACAGCGATTTCGGCGGCAGCGACGGCCTCTTCGCCGGCGGATGCGATCGGTCCCGAGGTCGGCATCAATACACCATACCTAAACGTATCGCCGCCATTGCCGTTTCCGTTACCATTACCCAGACAACCCGCAGTGACGGCCGCCGATGATACACCAGCAGTTTTCAGGAGATCACGACGTGAAATCCACGACATACCATACCAATGTAATAGTAAATACTTAAGTTTTATCTAACTGTAAGTTCTCACACAATATATCATCGTGTTATCTATCATTAAATAATCGACGACGCCACGTATCCCGAAGCGATTCGCGGAGAACGTGTGCAAAAAGCCGATCAGCGGCGGGGCGAACACCGAGCCGTGAATCACCGGACAGTAGTTTACTCCGACCGGTTTCGTGACTAGGACCCTAAGAGACCAAGACGACAACGCTTCACAAGAGCGTGATCGTGAGGAACGGGATGGCGTCTCGAACCGCTGTACCCGCGGCCGATGGTAGCGTACGAGCCATAGCGATCGGTCAGCAGGCGCGAAAGAAAGGATACTGACGCGTGGAGAACCCGGCGGCGGTCGCCGGCGGCGAAACAGTCAAATTGCCACAGCGTATGTTATTAAATGACATGGACGTTCGCGTGCGGGGAGGTGGGTCGATCGAACCGTTTTTCAGTGCCCGGGATCTGCTCGCCACGGAGTACGACCTCGAACTCCCGGTCGTCGTTCGGATCCGCGAAAACCCAGACGAACGGACGATGGTCGGCCACTACGACGACCGCCACGAACTTATCGTCTCGCGGCGGGCGGCGACCTCCGCGATGGCCAGAGAACTCGCGCTCCACGAGTTCGCCCACATGGCGCGCTACGAAGAAGAGCATCCATCCCACGTCCAATCGACGGAGGAGGCGCTCTTTTTGGCGCTCGCCGGCCGCAGCGTCGAACGCCGAAAGCTCTCGCATTGTTATCAAATCGCAAACCATATGAAGGACATCTACGCCGACGACATCACGCTCGATATCGGCCCGACGACGAAGCTCGTCGACTTCATGGAGTCCTCGCTGGCCCGGGCACTGGTCGAATCGATGCCGGAGGCACCGGTGGGGTGGACGCGAATGACGCCGGGATCCGATCCGCAGATCACCGCCGTCAACGCCGCGTTCGCGCTCGCGTTACTCGAGCGACACGACGCGATCGACCCCGACCATCGACTGTACGATCTCGCGGACGTGGCCGCCGCCGACGCGCCGGGGATTTCGTTACCGCGATTTAAGCGGCACTTCCGCTCGCTCGGGGACGATCCCGACGAATCGGAGTATCGAAAGGCGCTGGTGGACGTGACGCGGGCGTACGCACTCTCGAACGAGCAAGCCGCCGACTGAGCCCGGACTCACGCTTGGACGATCCGAACCAGTCGATCGTCCTCAGGGGTCGGAAACGACCCCTCGGCCCGACCGTCCCGGTTCGACGTGATCGCGTATAACGCGCCGTCGGGAGCCTGTTCGACGTGGCGGATCCGCCCCAGTTCGTCCTCGAACAGCGGATGGGCGACGGCGTCGTAGGTCGGGTGCAACCAGTCGTCGGTGTACCGCGTCCCGCCGATGTCCGGTGGCTCGTCGTCGTAGATCGAGACGACGTTCAACCGCTGTGAGATGAGGCCGCCGCTGACGAAGCGGTTCCGCAGCGCCGGCACCGCCTCGCCCGTGTAGAAGACGCCGCCGGTCGGTGCCCACGTCGTTCCCGCGCCCGTGTTCACGAGCGGCGCCACCACGTCGTCGTGGTCGGGGTAGGAACCCCACTCCTCGTCGTCGGGACCGCCGCGGACGGTTGGCCAGCCGTAGTTGCCCCCCGCCTCGAGTAACTGGACCTCGTCGCGGGCCCCCGGGCCGTGCTCGGAAACCAGCGGCGTCCCGTCCGGGAGCCAGGTCACCGCCTGGGGGTTCCGATGGCCGTAGCTGTAGACTCGTGGATCACCCAATCCAGGCGTTTCATCCGGAGCCGTTCCGTCGGGATTCAACCGCAACACCTTCCCGCCGAGCCGTTCCGTGTCCTGTGGCAGGTCCTCGACGTTGGCGTCGCCGGTCGTCACCCACAGGTAGTTCCGGGGGCCGAACGCCAACCGCGCGCCGTTGTGGATGACTTCGTGGCCAGGGATGTCGTCGATGACGACGGTCTCCTCGTTGTCGGTGTCGAGGTCGTAGAAGACGAGTCGGTTCCGGTACTCCTCCGGACCCGCTTCGTAGGTGTAGAACGCATAAAGCACGGGGACGTCGGGGTAGTTCGGATGCAGTGCGATGCCGAGCAGCCCCCCCTCGCTACCGCCGGCCCACCAATCGTTCTCCTCGGGGTCATCGATAGACGCGGCGTGGTCGATGACGTCCTCGGGGGAGACGACGGCCTCCAGGTCCCCCGACGCGTATCGGCTGATGCGGCCGACCCGCTCGGAGATGAACAGGTCGCCGTTTGCGGCGAACTCGATGTCCCACCCGACCTCGAGGTTCTCGATGACCGTCTCGGTCCCGAGTTCCGCGTCCAGTGGGGAAGTCCGGGGCGGTTCCCAGCCGGGATCGTAGCGATCCCACGACTCGATGTCGTGTTCGACGGAGAGATCGAGCTCGGAGTCAACCGGCTCGGGCTCCGGAGAGGGGGTCGAACCGTCGCCGTTTTGATCGCCGCTGACACAACCGGCACCTGCGGTCGCGGCGGCACCGACAGCGAGGAGGAATCGACGACGGCGGAGTCGAGGACCGGACGAGGAGGAGGGTGACATACGTGTACAGAACGCGTCCGATCGCTAAAACGTACTGCTTTCGGCAGCGTGAGCGCTACCCGAAGCGATGAAAGCCGAACGCGCGAACGTCGACAAACGTAGAAAACGAACGGAGATTAACGCGCCGCGGCGGCGACGCGCTCTTGTTCTTCCTTCTGGCCGATCGGATAGGCCTGCAGATCGTAGTTCGCCGCGCCGATAAGTTGGTTGGCTAGCGCCTCTGCGGCCGGCGTCGTCGTCTTGAACGAGCCGCTCTGTGTACCTTGGGCGATGAATTTCAGCGCCTGGTCGACGCGCCGTTGCGGGGCCACGTCGACGGCCTTCGGCACCGAGATGCCACCGTACTTCAGGCGGACGGTCTCCTCGCGGGGACCGGCGTTCTCGACGGCCGTCACGAGCACCTGTACCGGGTTCTCGTCGGTTCGCTCTTCGACAATCTCGAAGGCGTCGCGGACGATCCGGGTCGCCTGCTGTTTTTTGCCCGTGTTCTCTTCGGTCTGCATGAGGCGGTTGATCAGCCGCTCGACGATCGAGATCTCGGACTTCTTAAACTGCTTTTCGGAGTGGCGGCCCATCGTGTGAGCGATCGGCGTCACCGAGAGGTAGCGTCGCGTCGAGGGGTCGGCGTACTCGATCTCGCCGATCTCCCACTCGTCGAAGAGCTTCGCGGAGACGCGCTCGTCGTCGGTCGAGGCAGGCGCGTCCGGTTCGGGGGCGTCCGAACTCATTATCGCACCGGCTTCTCCGCGTTCCCACGGACGAGTTCGATCATCGAGACGCCGTTCACCTTCTCGACCTTGTAGTTGACACCCGAGAGGTCGCCCATCGCACGGCCCTTCGCGCCGCCGATCCCGGCGATCGTGACCTCATCGTGTTCGTCGATGAAGCTGATCGCGCCGTCACCGGGGCAGAATGCGGTGACCTGCTTGCCGTTCTTGATGAGCTGCACCCGGACGCACTTCCGGATGGCCGAGTTGGGCTGCTTTGCTTCGATTCCGACCTTCTCGAGGACGATACCCCGACCTTGCGGGGCTCCCTCGAGGGGGTCGGACTTCTTGCCGAGTCCGCGGGCACGGCGCGCGTAGTCAGAGTCGGACCACCGATGCTTTTGGCGGTCCTTCTTGAGTTTGCGCGCGGCGTATTTGCCGTTCGCCATAGTACCAGTTGATTCCCTACGGAGCTACTTAAGCACCATCTTTTTCTTCGTGGGATTTCCCGAAGAGTTGCGGGTAACAGGACGGGAATTCGCCTTTCGCACACATACATCAGTCGCCGACATGACCAGAATCGTTCACGGTCCGTCCCGCGGTGGTAGTGCTGAGCTCCGATGAGATGTACATCGATGGCGAACGGGGATACTTCGATCAAACGCCCCCGTATCTACCCGAGCACGGTCAGAACTGCCGCTCGAACCCCACCGGTTCTGAGACAGTGTAGTACGGCCCTCCGAGGCGACCGACGGTGGGGAGCTTTCGCGAATCGATCTTTCCGTTAGTCAGTACGTCCTCGGAAACGTGGTAGTGTCGAACGTCGCCGAGGATCACCGTGCGGTCGTACACGTCGAGGACGTCGTACAGCGTACACTCGATCGTGACGGCGGCGTCGGCCACCCGTGGTGGCCCAATCTGTCGGCACTCGGCGCGCTCGATACCGGCGAAGTCGAACTCGCTCTCCTCGGACGGGAGACTCGCCGCCGTCTTGTCCATCGTCTCGAGGAGCGGCTCAGTGACGACGTTCACGGCGAACTCCTCGGTCGCCAGAACGTTGTCGACGGTATCCTTCGTGTCGCCGGCGGCGCGGGGCGCCGAACTGAACATGAGCACCGGCCGGCTCGATCCGACGTAGTTGTAGGAACTGAACGGGGCGAGATTTTTGATTCCGCCGTCGTCAACGGTGCTGATCCACGCGATCGGCCGCGGCGTGATCGCGGTTTTGATGATCCGCGCGTTCTCGTCGGTGCCGATCTCCCGGGCGTCGTATTCGATCATCGGTGAACGCTCGGTGATTCGCCGGGGGGATGATAAACGTCCGCATACGGCGAGTTCGTGTGAAAGAAAGCGCGGCCCGATCAGGTCAACTCGATCCCGTCGACGTCGAAATGCCGTTTCGCCAGCCGTCTCGCCATATCGATCCGGCGGCCGTCCTTGCCGATCGCGACGCCCCGATCCTCGTGGTCGACCTCGGCGTAGGCGATCGTCGTGTCGTTTTCGCTGATCGTGACGTTGTACACTGCCGCGGGCGCGAGGGCGTTCGCGACGAAATCCTCCACCGTGTCGGCGTTTTCGATCACGGTTACGTCGCGGCCGACCGCCGACTCGATCGCCCGGACGTGCTTGCCGCCCGGACCGATCGCTTTGCCCATCGTTCCCGCTGGGACGACGAACACGAGGCGATCGCACTCTTCGTCGACGACGCAGTCGATTGCCGGGACGTCCGTCTCGTCGTCGAAGACGGCGATGTACTGTCTGGCTTCGTCGGAGAGGGTAACGATCATGAGAAGTAACGGGATCGATCGTGTATTAGTCGTCCGCCGATGGGCTTCCCGACTGTCTGGCACCCATCCGGAGATCGACGTCGCCGGTGCCGAGTTTGATCGGCTTGCCGACGATGACGTTCTCGGTGACGCCATTGAGATCGTCGACTTCGCCGTGGATCGCGGCGTCGATGAGGTGGTTGACGGTGACCTCGAACGCCGCACGCGCGAGCACCGAGTCCTTGTTGCCGGAGATACCGTGGCGGCCGATCGACTCGATGTCACCGTTGTTCGTCATGATGTCCGCGACGAGCATGAGGTGGCGGATGTTCACGTCGTCGAGCCCCTGCTCTTCGAGCGTGTTCATCGTCTCCTCGATGATCGCTTCGCGGGCCGCCTCGATCCCGAGGTTGCTGTGGATCTCGTGGATGTTGTTACACGTCGTCCGCGAGGCGTCGACGCCCTCGATATCGAGGACCTTCTTTAGGTTCGACCCCTCGGTGTAGAGGACGAACTGCTCGCCGACGTCGAGATCCTCCTTTCGGATGACGACGCGGCTGATCTCCTCAATCCCTTTGAACACTATCTCACGAAGCTCCTCGACGAGCTGTAGCAGTCGTCGATACGAGGGCTCTTCGGGACCGAACTGGATCACGGTCGTCGCCGGACGATCCGTCTCGACGCCGAGTTCGGCCTCGATCGTCCCGGCGATCCGGCCGGCGATGTCGTCGATGCTGCCGACCGTCGGCCACCGCTCGTCCAGCGTCTCCTCGTTGAGGTCGATCTGGACGAGCATGTCCGCGACGTTCGTCGAGACGTCACCCAGCGCGAGGATCTTCGTCGCCTCGATCTCCCAGACGACCTCGTGGGCCCGGTCGCGGTCCTCGGCGTAAACGCCGTCGAGATGAACCGTCATCATCGGGGTGTCCGGGGTCTTCCGCGCGTCGACCAGTTCGATGAGCCGCGGCAGCCCCTGCGTCACGTCGATCTCCGCGACGCCCGCGTAGTGAAACGTGTTCATGGTCATCTGCGTACCTGGTTCACCGATACTCTGCGCCGAGACGGTCCCGACGGGATCGAGCGGATCGACGCGGGATTGGAGGTACTCCGACTCGACGCCGTAGGTGATATCCTCGACGTTCTCGACGGTCACGTCGTCGCGGGCCTCGACGGCGTCGTAGACGTTATCTTTCAGCCGTCGGGGGAGGTCGCTGTCCTCGACGACGGCCTCCATCTCGTCGGTGATCTCAGTCATCGGATTCCACCTCCGCACCCGAAACCGAACGCCACGACTCGCCGTGCTCGGAGATGTTCGTCGTGGGTTCTTGGATGCCGAGGAACTCCTCCCGTTCGGCCGGCGAGTCGAACTCCTCCTCGAGGATGCGGTCAGCGATCGAGTCGATGTCGATGTTGAACTCCTCGGAGGAGGAGACGCGAACCGGCGAGGTGCCGTCCTCGCCGAACTCGAACTGGACGATGGTGTCGGACGTGTCGCGGACGGTACCGTCGTACTGCGTTTCCAGCTCCGAGAGCGCGTTGATCAGCCGCCGCTGGAGGTAGCCGGACTTCGAGGTCCGAACCGCCGTGTCGACGAGCCCCTCTCGACCGCCCATCGCGTGGAAGAAGAACTCCTTTGGCGTCAGGCCGTTCCGGTAGGAGTTCTTCACGAACCCGTGGGCGTCCGAGGAGAGATCGTTCGGCTTGAAGTGACTCAGGGTGCGATCCTCGTAGCCGCGGTTGATTCGCTCGCCCCGAACCGCCTGTTGACCGACGCAGCCGGCCATCTGCGTCAGGTTGAGCATCGACCCACGCGCACCGGATTGAGCCATGACCACGGCCGGGTTGTCGTCGGTGAAGTGATCGTCGGCGATGTCACCGGCGGAGTCACGGGCCTTCCCGAGCGTCTGCATGATCTTCATCTCCAGGGTCTCGTCGACCGTCCGTCCGGGCAGCGATTCGAGTTCGCCGTTCCGGTAGGTATCGATGAGCGTCTGGACGCGCTCGTTGGCGTTGTCGATCGCCTCGGCGATCTGCTCTTCGGCCTCGCGCTCGATCGACTCGTCGTCGATCCCGATCGAAAAGCCAAAGTGCATGATCGATCGCATCGCCAGCGTGGCGACCTCATTGACGAAGACACGAGCGCGGGTGTTGCCGTACACCTTACAGATCGTGTCGACGACCTCGCCGCCGAACGCACCGACCGCGTCCTCGTCGATCGTCCCGGAGACGAGTTCGCCGTCGACGATCTCGACCTCGTCGCCGGCCGAGGAGGTGAACGTGAGCGAGAGTCCGTCGGGGAGGAGCTCCGAGAAGATCGTCCGGCCCGCCCAATAGTCGACGCCGGCCTCGTCGGTGGTGTCCGGCTCCGGCAATCCGTCGATGCTCGTCGCACGGAGCAGATCGAGCGCCTGCGTCTCGTTGAACTCCGGATTCTCGTGGGTCAACAGATACAGCCCGGAGATGTGGTCCTGGATCGCGCCGATGATGTTCTCGCCGAAGCGCGGGCTGAGGATCTGCTCTTGGACGCGCATGAGGACGCGCGCCTCCGCACGGGCCTCCTCGTTTTGGAGGGCGTGCATGTTCATCTCGTCGCCGTCGAAGTCGGCGTTGTACGGCGGACAGACGACTGTGTTGAGCCGGAACGTCTTGTAGGGCATCACGACGACCTCGTGAGCCATGATACTCATCCGGTGCAGCGACGGCTGCCGGTTGAAGATAACTATGTCGCCATCGATGAGGTGACGGGCGACCTCCCAGCCGGGGTCGACCTTCTCCGAGAGTTCCTCGCAGTTCTTCTCGGTGACCTTCAGGCGGCGACCGTCGGGGCGTTTGACGTAGTTCGCACCCGGATGCGCCTCCGGTCCGTTGGCGACGTACCGACGGGCGTCGTCGAGGTTCCGCTCGTTGACGATCATCGTCTGGGTCATCTCGCTGGCGACCCGATCCGGAACGCCGACCTCGTTCAACGAGAGCGTCGGATCCGGCGAGATGACGGTCCGCGCCGAGAAGTTCACGCGCTTTCCGGACAGCGAGCCGCGGAATCGGCCCTCCTTGCCCTTCAGCCGCTGGCTAAGCGTCTTCAGCGGTCGGCCGGAGCGGTGTCGAGCCGGCGGCGTTCCCGAGATCTCGTTGTCCATGAACGTGGTGACGTGGTACTGCAACAGCTCCCAGAGATCCTCGATGATGAGCTGTGGCGCACCGGCCTCGCGGTTCTCCATGAACCGCTGGTTGATCCGGATAATATCCACGAGCTTGTGCGTGAGGTCGTCCTCGGACCGCTGGCCGTTATCAAGCGTGATCGAGGGGCGCGCCGTCACCGGCGGCACCGGCAACACGGTCAGGATCGTCCACTCGGGCCGAGAGCGCTCCGAGTCGATCCCGAGCGTCTCGATGTCCTCGTCGGGGATCGCCTCGAAGCGGTCCCGGATGTTACTCGGCATCAGTTTGTCGCCGCTGTAGGAGACGAACGCGTCCGGCGCGGGCGCCTTCTCGAAGCGGCCGCCGAAGGAGCCGTCAGAGGACATCTGCTCACCGATGATTTGGAGCAAGGAGACGTGCTCGCGGCCGATCCGCTCGCTATCGCCCGGCCCCTGACCGCTCATCAGCCGGCTGATGTCCGCGACGGTGAGCATCGCGTCGCCGCCCCACGTCGAGACGACGTCGTTGACTGCGTCGACGAGCTCGCCGAGTTCGATCTCGGTGCCGCCCTCGCCGCCTTCGAGCGCTTCGGCGAGCAGATCGCGGATGTCCGAGTCCGGGACCGGCCCCTGTTCGAGGTACGTCGACGGTTTCTCGTGGCTGATGTCGTACTGGGCCGTCGGGTAGCCCTTGCGGTAGTCGTCGTCCTCCGTGCAGTACGGACAGTAGTCGGCGTCGCGGGCCTGCCGGATCGCCGCCTTTAGCACGTTCGAGGGATCCTCGCCCAGATCTCGGGTCCGTTCGAGCTGATCGAGGAACTGCTGGCGTTTTCGCTCCGCGGCCTGTTCGGCCTTTTCTTGGGCCGATCGGGCGTCCTCGGGGCTGACGAACCACGTTCGCGGCGGGGTATCGTCGCGCTCTTTGAAGAACTCGCGGCGGTACTCCCGGTCGGAGGGGTCCGCGAGGGTCAGTCGACCGCACTCCCGACAGGTGCCGCGAAGCAACCGCCGGATCAGTTTCGCGTGGCCGACGTGGACCACTGGTGCGGCGAGTTCGATGTGACCGAAGTGGCCGTTACACGAACCCGAGTGTTTCCCGCAGGTCTTACACTCCAGCCCGGGGTCGATGACCCCGAGACGGGGATCCATGAGTCCCATGTCGATGGGGAACCCGTCGTCGTCGTAGGTGTCGGCCGTGATTATCTTCGTGGCCGACATGTTCCGGTACTCCTCGGGATCCATCAGCCCGAAGCTGATCGATCCGATCTCTTTCGGGGTTTGTCCGTACATTATACAGCGTCCTCCAGTTCGATTCGCGGGGCGATCCCGAGCGCTTTCATCTCGTCGAGCAGCAGTTTGAACGCGTAACTCATCTCGACTTCGTGGACGTCGGTCTCCTCGTCACAGTTCGGACAGTAGACGCGGCGTTGTTCGACGTTCTCGACCGCGCTCATTCCACACTGCCCGCAGACGTAGATGTCCTCGCGGTCGGACTCGTCGAGGAGTCGCTCTTTGAGCGTCATGGCCGCGCCGTGGCCGATGAACACGTCCCGCTCCATCTCACCGATACGGAGACCGCCCTCGCGGGCGCGACCCTCGGTCGGCTGTCTCGTCAGCACCTGCACCGGCCCGCGCGAACGAGCGTGCAGCTTGTTCGAGACCATATGGTAGAGCTTCTGGTAGAAGATGACGCCGACGAAGATTTCCGCCTCGATCTTCTCGCCGGTGACGCCGGAGTACATGATCTCCTTGCCGTTGGACTTGTAGCCGCGCTCCACGAGCGCGTCGCGGAGCTCGTCCTCGTTTTCGCCCTGGAACGGCGTTCCGTCGACGCGTCGGCCTTCGAGGGAGCCGACCTTGCCGCCGAGCATCTCGAGAATGTGACCGACCGTCATCCGCGACGGCAGCGCGTGCGGGTTGACGACGAGGTCGGGGACGACACCGTCCTGCGTGAACGGCATGTCCTCCTGCGGCGCGAGGTGGCCGACGACGCCCTTCTGGCCGTGTCGGGACGCGAACTTGTCACCCAGTTCGGGGATCCGTTCGTCCCGGACTTTTACCTTCGAGAGCTTCGAGCCGTCCTCGCCCTCCATCAGCGTGACCGTATCGACGACACCGGATTCGCCGGATCGCATCGTCACCGAGGTCTCGCGTCGTTTCTGCGGGGAGAGCCCGCCCATGTCGTCCGGTTCCTCGAGGAACCGCGGCGGCGACGTCTTGCCGAGCAACACGTCGTTCTCGCCGACGTCCGTCTCGGGGTTGACGAGGCCGTCCTCGTCGAGGTGCGTGTAGGCTTCCTCGCCACGGGCGCCCCGGACATCGTCGTCGGGGATCTCGAAACGATCCTCCTGGCCGCCGGGATAGCGCCGTTCCTCGCCCTCGTAGGTCCGGAAGAAGTGCGAGCGGGCGAGTGCGCGTTCGACGCTCGCTTTGTTCATCACGAGGGCGTCCTCGATGTTGAACCCCTCGTAGGACATGACGGCGACGACGAAGTTCTGGGCGGCCGGTCGGTCGTCGTAGCCGATCTGTTCGGTGGTCTGTGTCTTGACGATCGATAGCTGCGGGTAGTGCAGGAGGTGCTGTCGGGTGTCCGGGCGGATCCGGTAGTTCGCGCTCGGCAGTCCGAGCGACTGTTTGATCATCCCCGATCCCATCGTAATTCGCGGCGAGGCGTTGTGTTCGGGATAGGGGATCATCCCCGCGCCGATCCCGAACATCAACTGGGGATCGACCTCGAGGTGTGTGTGATCCTCGGTGAGGTCGTCCTCATCGACGGCGACGAGGATGTCCTCCTCCTCCTCGGCATCGATGAACTCGATGTAGCCGCGATCGACGAGCGACTCGAACGCCAGTTCGCCCTCCTTGACGGCTTCGAGTTCCTCGTCGCCCATGATCGGCTCACCGTCTTCGATCACGAGCAGCGGGCGGCGAGCGCGGCCGGCGTCGGCGTTGACTATGACCTCGTCGGTTCGGTCGCGAACCGAGACGTTGACCATCTCGTCGATCTCGCCGCGTCGTCGCGATTCTCGGATGTCGTTTGCGAGTCTATGCGGGTCCGGATGGGTGCCGATGAGGCTCCCGTTTACGTACACTTTGGCTTCTCGTCCCTGGCTCATGTTAGTCGTCCGCGGTGTGTGTTTCGATCGTCTCGATTCCCGGAATCCCCTCGACGCCCATCGACGCGAGTTCGCGCTTCAGTTCGCGCTCGTCGGTGACGTTTTGGGACAGTTCCATCGCCTGTGCGAAGTTCTTGACCAGCCCACAGTTCGGTCCTTCGGGCGTCTCGGAGGGACAGATGCGACCCCATTGAGTCGCGTGGAGGTCCCGCGCCTCGAAGTGCGGTTGCGAGCGGCTGAGCGGCGATCGGAGCCGTCGAAGGTGTGATAACACGCCCATGTAGTCGGTCCGATCGACGAGCTGGGAGACACCGGAGCGACCGCCCACCCAGTTGCCGGTCGCGATCGGGTGTTCGAGCCGCTCGGTCAGCACGTCCGAGCGGACGACCGTGCTCACGGAGAGTTGGCGGTTCCGCATGTTCGCCCGTTCGAGCTGGTACTTCACGTCGCGAGCGAGCTTGTTCAGCGCCGTCCGGAACAGGTCTTTCATCAGGTCGCCGGAGACCTTCAGCCGCTTGTTCGCGTAGTGGTCCTTGTCGTCGGATTCGCGCCGACCGAGCGCCAACTCGAAACACGCCTCGGCCATCCGACAGAGGTAGACCGCCTTGTTCATCCGGACCTCCTCGTCCTCGATGCCCTCCTCGTGAAGGTGCGGCAGGAGGTATCGATCGATGACGTAGTTGGCGCGTTTCAGCTGGTAGTTCTTACCCTGCCCGGCGGCGACGCGCTGGCCGAGCGTCTCTATCGCCTCGGCGGTCGACCCGACCTCCGCCGCCTCCAGGTTTTCGAGCATGAACTTCACGATCTCGGGGTCCTCCGAGACGCGGTGGACGATCTCCTCGTCGGATTCGAGCCCGAGCGCCCGGACGAGCGTCACGAAGTTGATCGAGCCCGAAACGGAGGGGAACGACACCTCGAGGATGCCGCTTCGGTTCCGTTCACACAGCACGAGCGCCCGGTAACCGCGGCGTTGAGAGAACGTCTTCGCGATCTGGATCTCGTCGCCGTACTTCGTGTCGTACTCGGCGAGGATCTTGTTCGGCGCGAGATCCTCGCTCGTCATCAGCACGCGTTCGGAGCCGTTGACGATGAAATAACCACCGGGGTCGGCGGGGTCCTCGCCGATCTCGATGAGTTCATCCTGGGTGAAATCCGCGATGTTGCACTTGTTCGAACCGACCATGATCGGCATCCGTCCGACTTTCGTCTCCGCCTGGTCGACGACGTGCTCTTCTTCCTCCTCGCCGCCGCGAACGATGGACATCTCCATGAAGACCGGGGCGGAATAGGTGATGTTTCGGAGACGAGCCTCCTGCGGATACAGCAACTCCTCGGAGCCGTCTGCTTCCCGGACGCGGGGGGTCACGACTCTGACGTTCGAGAGATCGACGCGGACGGGCTCTTGACCCTCCTTGTCGCCGATGTCGGTCTCGATCGACTCCTTCTCGTCGACGACCCGCTGCATGCCGTGTTCGAGGAAGTTGTTGAACGATCGGAAGTGGTGCTCCGCCAGTCGTTCCCGTGAGAAGTACTCCCGCGAGATCGCGCGTCGGTCTTGCCTGTTCATTCTACCACCAATCGATAGACCACCGCTTCGTCGGTGGTCCGGGAATCGCGAACGATCTTCACCACGTCGCCGACTTCCGCGTCCTCTGGGAGGGCGGCGTCGCGGCGCTGTATTTTCGGTAAGTCTGTTCGACGGACGTCGTACTCCGCGAGCACGTCCTCGACAGTTTCGCGGTCGAGGACAGTGTGCTCCGGAACCAGGTTGTGTTGGCTTACGTCTACCATGTGTTTGGCTGGCCGGGGAAAGAAGCTGTCACGAGATACTACAGTTTGTTATACGCGGGGAGGATTTAAGGATTGTCAAATCAGACGGCGGTGGCTATCCGGGTCGCCTCCCGTTCGGCCCGGAAACTGCTCGTGCCCCCTTATTGGTCGGCCGTATTCAAAAACCCTTGCCAAACGGTGCCCAGCGTCGTCGAGCGATAGGAAGTTCCGGCGAAGGTGACGGAATCGCTATGCAAACGACCGGCCG
The DNA here is from genome assembly GCF_046483325.1 of Natronomonas sp. Lineage (GTDB taxonomy): Archaea > Halobacteriota > Halobacteria > Halobacteriales > Haloarculaceae > Natronomonas. The sequence continues at coordinate 25,652 of NZ_JAWODL010000008.1, forward strand.
GAGCGCTGCGCGAGGACGTGGACACGGTCACAACACGTGTTCGGTGTCGTAGGAACCGAGCACGCGAACCCAGCCGTGCGTGGCGATTTCGCGAAGCTCGTCGATGGCCTCCTGTGCGCGTTCCTCGTAGAGTCCGGCCGCGAAGTCGAAGTGGAAGATGTAATCACCGAGGCGCTCGCCGCTCGGGCGCGACTCGACCCGCGAGAGGTTGATGTCCCGCTCGGCGAACGGTTCGAGCATCTCGAGGAGCAGGCCGGGGAAGTTCGTGTTCGGGTAGACGATCACTGTGCTCTTGCCGCCCGCGTCGGAGCGCTCGGTTTCTGGGGCGAGCACCACGAACCGAGTCGCGTTCGACGTGCTGTCTTGGATGTCGCGGGCGAGCACCTGCAGGTCGTCGCTCGCCGTGGCGGGATGTGCGATCGCCGCGACGTTCGAATCGTCACGAGCGCGCTCGACGCCGCGGGCCGTCGAGGCCACGGCTTCGGTCTTCGCGCTCGGATACTCTTCGCTCAGGAAACCACGGCACTGCGCGAGCGCCTGCGGGTGGCTCGCAACCGCCTCGAACTCGCTCGCCTGCGCGAGCAGGGCGTGTTGGATCGGCGTGACGATCTCGCGGACGATCGCGACGTTTCTGTCCGCCAACGCGTCGAGCGATTCGGTGACCGACCCCTCGATGCTGTTTTCGATCGGCACGACGCCGCGTTCGTACTCGCCGCCGGCGACGCCCTCGACGATTCCCGTCACGGACTCGACGAACTCGATGTCGTCGGTGATGGATTTCGTCGCGCGATGGGAGTACGTTCCTTCCGGGCCGAGCGTGAGGGCTCTCATCGGCGACGCGTAGGCCACGGGCGTTTAAAAGGAGTGGGGTGACGCGTCGCGGTGGCGGTTAGTGGGTTCGTTCGACGGACTCGTCGTTGTTTTTCACTTCGGTGATGATCACGTCCCAGTCGGGGGGTTCGGCACCGTTGCGACAGTCCCATCCACCTTCGACGTCGATGTCGTCGTTGTACGCCCGCCGAAGGAGCGAGTTCAGTTCGCTCGTAATCAGATCTGGATCGACGGGTTTCGGACGCTCGATGGTACTCGAACGACTCTAAACGGGAGTCGGTCGATTCGGTCGGGGAGACTGGTCCATGAGCGTCCCCGCGATGAGCCGTCGATGGCCGCGTTTGGGCCGGACGAAAGCGACTGCTGGGTGATTCCGAGTCCCTCGGCGGTCTCTTCGAGCGATGTGTCACGCGGAACATCGAAGTGGCCGCGTTCGTGGGCCAACACCAGCGCCTCGCGCTGGGTATCGGTCAACTCGCGGGCGTCCCCCGTATCGGGAGCAACGCGTGGACGGCGGTGACCTCGATCGGGATCCGTGGTGACCGACAGCGCCGGCTCGATCGCCGGACGCTCGACGGCGAGTGCGGTCCGGATCGCGGCGAGATCGTCTCGACGACGGATGCGGCGACGCTGCCAGTAGCCGACGCCGACGAGCGTCTTGAGGGGGGGTTCGTCTGCGGGGACGCATACGAAGCCGTTTCGAGTCGGACCGTGGGTGTTTTTCTATCGGTTGAGCGTGTGGATCGCCTCGCCACGCGCGTTTGCTGCCGCCTCCCCGACCGCCTCCGACAGCGTCGGATGCGTGTGAATCGTCGCCGCGACGTCCTCCAGGCGGGCGCCCATTTCGATCGCGAGCCCGATCTCGGCGATCAGCTCCGACGCATCGGGCGCGACGATCCGTCCGCCCAGCACGAACTCCGTCTCCGCGTCCGCGATGACCCGCACGAACCCCTCGGTGTGACCGAGCGTCAGCGCTCGTCCCGATCCCGTCAACCGCATCTCACCGACGACCGGCTCGAACCCCTCCGCCTCGGCCTCCTCGGCGCTCAATCCCACGGTCCCGATCTCCGGATCGGTGAACACCGCCGCCGGGATCGCCTGGTAATCCAGCCGCGACGGCTCGCCCGCGATCACCTCCGCGGCGACGTGGCCCTCCCGATACGCCTTGTGCGCCAACATCGGTTCCCCAGCCACGTCGCCGACCGCGTGAATGTGCTCGACGGTCGTCCGGGTCGCATCGTCCGTCTCGATGACGCCCCGCTCGGTCGACTCGATCCCCGCTGCCTCGACGGCGCAGGTGTCCGAGGCGGGCTGGCGACCCACCGCCACGAGCACGCGTTCGGCCGTGTACTCGCTCTGCTCGCCGTCCTCCGTCTCGGTCGTCACCCGTGCGGCCGCGGCGACCTCCTCCCAGCCTTGAGCGGCCTCGCCGAAGTGGAAGTCGATTCCCAACGCCTCGGCGCGTTTGCGGGTAAGTCGAGTGATGTCCTCGTCGTATCCCGGCAAGATGTCGTCGAGCATCTCGACGACCGTCACGTCGCAGCCGAGTTTCGCCAGCATCGTCGACAGCTCCATCCCGATGTACCCCCCGCCGACGACGAGCAGCGACTCGGGCAGCGAATCCAGCGCGAGCACGTCGCTCGAAGAGAGAATCCGTTCACCGTCGAACTCGAGCCCGGGCAGCTCGATCGGCCGACTCCCCGTCGCGACGACCGCGTGTTCGAACTCGATCGACTCGCTGCCCTGCCCGTCGCCCCCGTGGACGACCCGCGCGGTGTGCTCGTTGGCGAACTCCGCTCGGCCCGAGATGAGATTGACCCCGTTGGCCGTACAGAGCTTCTCGACGCCGCTGGTGAGTTGGTCGACCACGCCGTTCTTCCAGCCGACGAGCCCCTGCATGTCCACGTCGGCGCGGGCGTGCAACCCCATCGACTCGGCGTGTTCGACCTCGTGGGCCAGATCGCTCACGTGGATGAGCGCCTTCGATGGGATACACCCGTCGTTCAGACACGTGCCACCGTACGCATCAGCCTCCACGAGCGTCACATCGAGACCCAATTGCCCGCCGCGGATCGCCGCCACGTACCCACCCGGCCCGCCACCGATCACCAGTACCTCAGTTCCAGTCGAAATGTCTCCCACGACCATATGTTATCGGTCAGACGACGGCCGGGGTTAAAAACGAGGTGGGCACTCAGCCCCGAAGCGCGTCGACGGGACGCTCGTTGGCCGCCTGCCAAGCCGGATAGAGCCCGCTGACGACGCTGATCAGGATCCCGAAAGCGAACGCGCCGAGCAGGTACAGCGCGTTCGTCGGGTCGAGAACGATCCACAGTTCGACCGGTGTCGCCAGATACAGCCCCGCAACGAGTAGCGTGGTGACGAGAACGCCGCCCGTCGCCCCGACGACGCCCAAAAGCGCCGCCTCGAACAGCATCGTCCTGAGGATCGCACGCCGGCTCACGCCGACCGCGCGCAGGACGCCGATCTCCTCGCGGCGCTCGACGGCGCTCATCAGCATCACGTTCAGGATACTCACCCCGGCGACGAAAAGCGATATCCCTCCGAGACCGACCAGAAACGCCGACAGAAGCGAAAAGAACGCGTCGATCTCCTCGAGGATAGAGGAGAGTTCGAAGACGTCGACGACCGCCTCGCGGTCGTTGACCGTCGCCTCGATCGCGGCCGCACTCGACGTCGCGGCGGCCCCCGTCTCGGTCTGGATAACGACCTGCTGGTAACCATCGCCGCCGACCTCGTCTTCGGGGAGCATGACGGCGTCGTTCGGCGAGACGGGCGTAAACGCCTCGATCGGCTCCAAGACGGCGATTACGCGGTACGTGTCGCCCGCGACGGCGACGTTGTCGCCGACCCGAACGCCGAGCGCGTCGGCGAGATCCGCGCCGACGATCGCCCCTTGCCGATGTCGGTCGGGGAGCCGACCATCGGCCGCGGTGTAGACGGAATTTGGGTTCTCGATCCCGTAGATCGTCGCCGCGGCCGACTCACCGCCGCGGCGAACGAGCCCGCCGTCGGTCCGAAGGGGAACGACGGTTCCTTCGGTCGTCACGCGCTCGATTTCGGTCACCGTGCCTTCGTCGATCGAGCCGATTCCGGCGTCGGCGTTCGGCGTGACGATCACCTGGGTACCGATGTCTCCGAGGGCGTCATCGGCCCCGACCGCAAGCACGTTGCCGAAGATGCCAAGCGAGGCGATGGCGACGACGCCGACCAAGATACCGAGCGCGGCGAGAGCCGATCGCAGCCGGTTTCTCGAGAGGTTGCGGCGCGCGACGAAGAGTGCCGGAAGCCGGGTCACGTTATCACCCCGTCGCGAAGTTCGATCGTCCGATCGGCGTAGGCTGCGACGGCCGGATCGTGCGTGACGGCGACGACGCTGACGCCGTCGCCCGTGACGGCCGTCAACTCCTCGAGGATCCGTTCGCCGGTATCTCGATCGAGGTTTCCCGTCGGCTCGTCGGCCAGCACGATCGTCGGGCTGTTGATCAGCGCTCTGGCGATCGCGACGCGCTGTTTTTGCCCGCCGCTGAGCTCGTCGGGGAGGTGTTCGACTCGATCGCCCAGCCCGACCCGCTCGAGCAGATCGGCAGCCCGTTCGCGTTTCGGCTCCGCGTCGAAGATCGTCGGCATGACGACGTTTTCGAGCGCTGAAAGCGTCGGAATGAGATGAAAGTCCTGAAAGACGAAGCCGATCGTCTCCTTTCGAAGCCGGGTTCGCTCGTCGATGGCGATATCGGTTACGTCTTCGCCGTTGACCCAGACCCGCCCCTCGTCCGGCGAATCGAGGAGGCCGATAACGTTCAGAAGCGTCGATTTACCGCTCCCGCTGGGTCCCATGATCGCGACGAACGAGCCGTGATCGACAGACATCGACACCGAATCGAGCGCGACGACGGTCTCGCCGCCCCCGTCGTACCGACGGGTAACGTCGATCAGCTCAATCGCGGCCACGGAGTCGCCTCCAGCCGAGTGCCACCCCACCGATGAGCACCACCGAACCGACGGCCACCGCGACGACCGACAGCGGGACGCCGGAGCCGCCGTCCGATTCGTCGGATTCGGTTCGGGCGTCGTACTCCAGTTCGAGGGTCCGCTCGTACGGATCGCCGTCAGCGAGATAGGTGACAGTCACCGGCACCGTCGTCGCGTTCGCGTGATCGACGTCGGCCGTCAGATCGAACCGCACGAACTCGCTTTCGGGAATCGTCCCGACGAAGTACTCGCGGGCCGGATAGGCCGGGGCGACGTGCTCGGTTTCGCCGATCGAGACGATCGCGCCGTTGACCGCACCCAGTCCGGGGTTCGCGGCGTTACCGGTCACGGTCACCGTCCCGTCCTCGAGGGTCATGTCCACGTCGGTCAGGACGACCTCTCCGCGATTCGGGCGGTACGCAAGCGTCGTATCGCTCGCGTTCCGCTCGGTGCCGAGCGTGTAGGTCGCCTCGAACTCGAACGTGGTCAGTTCGTCGAAATCGCCCGCGTCCAAAAAGACGCTCTCTGCCGTCCCAGGTTCGACGTCGCCGACGGCGATACGGGCGAGCGATTCGTTCTCCGTCGAGGGCTCGACGACCACGTCTCGGGCGGTCGCCGTCCCGAAGTTCGTCACCTCGACGCGGACGAGCGGCGTCCGGAGCTCCTCGTCGTCGTCCTCGCTGTCGCCGCCCAACAGACCGCTGGCGTCGGCTCCGAGGTCGACGTTGACCTGGTCGTCCTCGTCGAGTTCCGAAGGGAGAACCGTCCGGGCATCGACCTGTACGTCGTCAGTGATGCCGGTCGCATCGACGCCGCCGACGACGACCGTGAACGGACGGGTGACCGTCACCGTCTCCCCGTCCTCGTCTTCGGTCTCGATGAAGAGTTCGAGATCTTTGACGCCGGCTTCCTCGAAGGCAGTCGAGAGTTCGAGCGTCACGTCGTCACCGATCGAAAGCGAACCGAGCCGCGACGCTTCGGCGTGAACCGTGCCGTCGGTCCGATTTCGAATGGCGACGCGGTCTACGTCTACGCCGGTCGCGCTTCCGGCGGAGTTCGAGACGGTGAACTCGACGGTGGTCGTGTTGCCCGGTTCCGGGGCGGCCGGTGTCACCGTCAGGTCCGAGACGACGAGCCGGGCGTCGGGGACGTCCGCGGCTGCCGGAACGGCGACGGGGGCGGTGACGACGAGGAGGAGCGTACAGACGACGAGGAGGTGGAGGCGCTTCACTACTTGACGTAGGGTTTCAGGCGTTTTATTGGTGTTGCTAACCGCGACCGATAGCCGGGAAATCGATCAGATCCTGTGCTCGCTTACCGGCTCGCGCTGGACGGTGAACCCGTCGAGTTCGACGGTGATCCGTTCCGTGATCGCCGTGAACGCTTCGTAGTGGTCGCCGCCGGGGTCGATCGTCGTCCGGCTATCGATGAGGCAGGCCTGTCGGAGGGTGTTGAGCCGGCGATACACCGTCGGCAGGGAGTAGCCGGTCACGTCCGCGACTTCGCGGGCGCTTTTTTCGTCGCCGTTGAGGACACGATAGCAGCGCCGCGTCTTCTCGTCGCCGAGCGCATCGAGCACGTCGCTCGCGGTGTCATCGGCGGCGTGAGTCAGCGCGCGATCGACCGCTTCGAGCAGGTTCGTCCGATCGATCGGTTTGAGCACGTACTCGTCGAACGGGAGTTCGATCATCCCCTCTTCGGGTTCGACGGCGGTCACCATCACGACCGGCACGTCGTGGCCGTCCTCGCGGAGCGCTTCGAGGACGTCGTCGCCCGACGTGCCGGGCATTCGCCGGTCGAGCAACACGAGATCGATCGACTCGTCGAAGGCAGAGAGAGCTTCGCGACCCCCGTACGCCGTCCGAACGGAGTATATTCCGTCGAACCACGTTCGGTAGATTTCGACGAGTTCGCGCTCGTCGTCGACGGCTAAAATCGTGGCGTTCTCGGTCGACATCCCCTACATTTTACTCAGCGGCCGGAGATATAACGGTTTGGGAGAACGTCTCGAAAAAAGACTCAGTTGGCGGGCGACCGTGCCGCTGACACGACTTAGAGGAGGCGGATCGACCGCCGAACGACCGTCGATCGACCGGAGTCGCAGAACGGCCTGTACGGGTCGTGTAACGATATACCGGCCATAGCCGGTATGGATCGGCGACGGCCGACGAACCAACGATTCGTGTTAGTCCCCGAACGGCCCCAGCCCGCCGAGACCGCCGCCACCACCGCCACCCTGCATCTGCTTCATCATCCGCTGCATGTCGCCGTCGCCGATCCCCTGGAACTGCTTCATCATCCGGCTCATCATCTTGTGCTGTTCGAGCAGTTCCCGGACCGTCTCCTCGTCCTTGCCCGAGCCGCGCGCGATGCGTTCGATCTGGCTTTGACCGATCGATCGCGGATGTTCGAGTTCGTCGTCGGTCATCGAGTCCATGATCACCTCGAAGCTCCGCAGTCGATCCTGCGTCACGTCCATCGCGTCGTCGGGGAGTTGGTCCTTGATCCCGCCGCCGAGGCCGGGAATCATGTCGAGCACCTGATCGAGCGGCCCCATCCGGTTCATCGCGTTCATCTGCTTTCGCATGTCGTTCAGGGTGAACTCCCCTTTCATCAGGTCCTCGGGATCCCAGTCCTCCTCGGCCTGCGTTTCGGCCATCGCGCGCTCGACGCGCTCGGAGAGCTGTTTGAGATCGTCCATCCCGAGCAGCCGGGAGATGAACCCCGACGGCTCGAACCGCTCTATGTCTTTTACTTCCTCGCCGGTCCCGAGGAACGCGATCGAGGACCCGGTCTGATCGACCGCCGCGAGCGCCCCACCACCCTTCGCCGTCCCGTCGAGTTTCGTGATGACGACGCCGTCGATGCCGACCGCGTCGTGGAACCGCTCGGCTTGATCCTTCGCGCCCTGCCCGATCGCGGCGTCGAGGACGAGCAGGTTCCGATCGGGATCGACCACCGACTCGATCTGCTCGAGTTCGTCGATCAACACGTCCTCGAGGGCGTGCCGACCGGCCGTATCGACGATGTGAACGTCGGCGTCGGCGGTCGCTTCGAGCCCCTTTCGGGCGATGTCGACGGGATCGTCGTTGTCGGGATCGCCGTAGAAGTCGACCTCGGCGCGTTCGCACATCTCCTTGGCCTGTTCGTAGGCGCCGGGGCGGAACGTGTCCGTCTGAATGACAGCCGGGCGGAGGCCCTTCTTCGAGAACCACCACGCCATCTTCGCGGCGGTGGTCGTCTTCCCAGAGCCCTGCAGTCCGGCGAGGACGACCGTCTGTTCTTCGAGCGGGAGGTCAGTCGAGTCGCCGACCAGTTCGACCATCTCCTCGTAGACGATCTTGAGGACGTGGTCGCGGGCGGTCGTCCCGGCCGGCGGCTCCTCGTCGAGGGCGCGCTCCCGGATCGAATCCGAGAGGCCCATGACGAGCGAGACGTCGACGTCGGCCGAGAGGAGCGATCGCTGGATCTCCTTGACGATCTCCTCGACGTCGTCCTCCGAGAGGGTCGTCTTCCCCTGTAGTTTGTCGAGCGTTCCCCGGAGGGAACTGCCCAGGTCGTCGAGTACCATTTGCCGTCTCTAAACGGTCAAGACTAAAGGCTTTGTTCGTCGCGACCCGCCGTCGAGGCCGAAGGGTCGGCGCACACGGCGACTGACCGGTCCGAACCGGCCGGGGACGGGATCGACCCGCAGCGACCCCGAACGGTTAGGTTTATCCGCGAGGGCCGTCTCGCGTCGTGTATGGCTAGCTTCGAGGAAGCAGAAAAGCGCATTCTCGACAAGATGATCTGTATGCGCTGTAACGCACGGAACCCGGAACGCGCCGAAAGCTGTCGAAAGTGCGGATACAAGAACCTCCGGCCGAAGGCCAAAGAGCGCCGCGCGGCCTGATCGGACGGCAGTCGACCTGCTTAATTAAAAAGGCGTCTCGTTTCGACTGCGTAAAGACCGCGAGCCCATATGTATCCCGTGAGGGTATAGTGTCGCATGGGGAGCGTATGACCGACGGAACGCCGACGGTTCTGGTCGTCGACGACGACAGCCGGCTCGCGGATCTGTACGCCACGTGGCTCCGCGACGGGTACGACGTCGAGACGGCGTACGGGGGTCCGGAGGCCGTCGAAGCGATAGACGCCCGCGTTGACGTGGCGCTGGTCGACCGGCTGATGCCGCGCCTGTCGGGAGACGGCGTGTTACGGCACGTTCGCGAGGAGGGGTACAACTGCCGGGTGGCGATCGTCACGGCGGTCGAACCCGATTTCGGGATCATCGAGATGGGCTTCGACGAGTACGTGGTCAAACCGGTCGAGCGCCGGGATATCACGACCGTCGTCGGCTCGCTCATGACCCGGACGGAGTACGACGAGAAACTCCAAGAGTTCTTTTCGCTGGCGTCGAAGCGCGCCGCGCTCCAAACCGAAAAGAGCCGCCGCGAGCTTGAGACGATCGTCGCGTACGGGGAGCTGACGGCGGAGTTCGAGCGATTGCGGCGTGAATTGAAACGAACCGCCGACGAGATGACCGGCCGCGATTTCGAGATAGAGATGCAGCGCGTCAGTGCGGATTGAAGATCGGACAGCCCTCCAGGTCCTTCCTGGACGACCTCGGACACCACGTATGAGTGCAGAGGCCTTCGCATTTCACAGGTAGACGGCGTCTCTTGGGCTACCGAGTTGTGGCCACAGTGGATATTGGTCCGGGGGAGAGTCACATCCGACGAGCGGGCGCGGATTTGAGAACGGTGCCGAGCCAACATCCACCGTAGCCGCCGAAATGTCCGATCGGATACGAGAATTCGTGGCGGGTCACACCCGTTCGGAGTCCGGATTGTTGGAGCGAGTGGACTCGAGGACCCCCGGGAAAACCTCCTGCTCGCGGGATTTCTCGATTGGCACTCGACCGCCATTAACGGCAGGACGAACGCCAAGCGCTCCGAAACAGGGGGAAACGGGACGCCGTTTCGTTGACTGGCACCTTCGCCGACTACGGTGAATGCCTGTGCGTCCGATCGTTACGTTCCGAGAGCAGATACGGACCGAGTTCGGAAAGTGTATCCAGACCCTGTACCTCGCTTTCAAACTGTGGAACGACCCTGGTCGGGACGGCGAATCGATCTTCTATGTCCTGTAGGCGCCTCGTGTGGCGCTTGGCGTCGCGCTGACACCTGTCGCACTGGCACTGGTGATCGTTCTGGAAAAACCGGTTCAGGACGAGGGAGTCGACCGGGACGGACACGTCGTCGAGTCGGGAGACGAGGCGCTCGGTTTCGGCGATCGCCATCCGTTCGGGCGTGAGCACGACTCGAAAGCGAGTGTGGGTCGGGTCGCGAATAAGCTCTCCCACCACGCCGATACGTTCGCGAAGCGACGCGATATCGTCGGATTCGTCGCGACCGCCCCAGTACGCTGCGGGCCCGAATACCATGCTCCGTGCTGTCTTGGCCGTCCGTCGAACGCGCCGTTGTACCTCGCCAGCCACGCCGAGCGTCTCGTCGAGGACTTCGGGAAGATCGAGTAGCCGAAGCGTGTGGCCGGTCGGCGCGGTGTCGAAGACGACGTTGTCGTATCCCGCCGAAGTGTAGCGGGCGATGTACTCCAACGCAGCTACTTCGTCACCCCCCGGAATCAGTCCCGCCTCGAAGAGGCGTTCGAGATCGCCTTCCTCTAACCGCAATCCTACGTCTCGGAACTCGTCGGCGAGCGCTTCGACGACTGACCGATACACTTCCTGCCCAGTCTGAGGGTCGACCTCGACCGCGAACAGCGAGTCGGTTACGGCCGTCGGCTCACCATCGAGATCGTGCTCGAACGCATCACCGAGAGAGTGAGCCGGGTCCGTGGAGACGACGAGCGTCTTCGCGCCAGACTCTCTCGTCGAGAGCGCGAGTGCATGTGCCGCCGCACAGGTAGTTTTTCCGACACCGCCTTTCCCACCGTACAACACGACAGAAGACGATCGCTGGTCGCTTCCGTCAGTTCGATTCATCACCTAGCCGAAGGAGCCACAGCGTTACAAGTGTGAGGCCTGTCGAACACCTCGGTACGCCCACGCGCTCGTCGAACGATATCGCGAACGTCCGTACCGAGGAGTTGCCGAGCGCGTCCCTTTGTGGACGATCGATAGTTGCCGAGCGCATCCCTTTGTGGACGATCGATAACGGATCACGCGTGTTCGAGAGACCGATAAACGATTCACTGTGGATGGATTGTGAGTCGTGAGTGCCGGGACCTCCAGCTCTTAGATACGAGATGCACTCGGTATGGGACAAATGAGCCCCCAAGGATCGAAAACGGGTGTGGGAATCGGATACTCTTGCTCCGTTGGATAGCGGTGTTTACGCAGACGGGCAGAACTTGACATCCTCCCCGCCCCGAAGGGCGAGGCTTTCTCCTCGATCTTCGTAAATCGGCGGGTAAGCCGCTGAGGCTAGTGGTCTCAAGATCGGCGTCGAATCATTCCAGCTCAGGGGACGCTACTTAATTAGGCAGATGATCTGACTGTCAAGGGTATCATCCGCTCGATCTTCCCGGATCTTTAGCTCGCGCTCTTTGATGGGCTAGTTACGCCCATCGTTCAAATCCCAAGAACGTTGCTGCATTTCAGGGTTCCACCAACGTCGATCAGACGGCATTCGAACCAGCGACCGCGAATCCAGCGAGTACGGCGACGAGCGCGGCGACGAGCGTGCCGACGGCGTAGAACACCGCTGCAACGCGGTATTCATCCTCCGCGAGTCGGACCGTCTCGACGGCGAACGATGAAAAGGTCGTGAACGCGCCGCAAAAGCCGACCGCGAGCCCGAGGGCGATGGGGCCGCCGATGTCGGAGCCGAGTACGACGCCGATGAGGAGACTCCCCGAGACGTTGACCACAAAGGTGTCGAGGCTCCGACGTTCGACCGCGAGGCTCACGGCGTATCGGGTGACGGCGCCGATCGCACCGCCGACGCCGACCGCGAGCGCGCTCACGAGCGCCACCGGACCACCTCACGGGCGAGCAGGACGGCCGAGAATCCGAGTGCGTAGTTGCCGACGACGTTTGCCGCAGCCAGGGTCGGTTCGAGCACGGCGGTCTCGCTTGCGAAGGTGCTGTACGTCGTGAACGAGGACATGAACCCGGTGGAGACGACGAGCCGTGTCGCGTCCGACGCGCGCCAGCGTTCTCGCGTCCCGTAGACGAACAGGCCGAGCGCGAACGCGCCGACGACGTTGACGGCGAGCGTCCCCCACGGGAACGGCTCCGGCAGGGCGATCGTGACGGCGTGGCGACTCAGCGCACCCGCGAACCCGCCCAACGCGACGAGGAGGGCTGCGCGTCGTTGCATACCGAGGTCTCAGGCGAAAGCCACAGATGCCTTGCGGTTCCCGACTGGGGTCGTATTAACGCAGGCATGAGTCCACCAGACGGCGAAGGCTCGCAGCCACCGCTCGGCGGTCGTTGGTTTGGCGTAGCCAAATATGTTTGGATAGAAGTATATATAGCGTTTTACTTTATTAATGATGTGTCTGACGGCGTCTCAATTTCCGTAGCGAGGGGTGTTAAATCGGAGGCCGAGACGCGACAGTGTGGCCTTCAGGTGGCGCGCATCATCCACGAGGCTCGTCGCTTGGATAGTCGGTTCGTTCTGTCCGAGTTCACGGAGAATCGGCACTGTAAGCTGCGTCGTTCGCGTCGAAAAGAGCGTACAGAAGAAATGTATTCGCCCCGGGATCGACGGTAGCGTACAGCCAACGGCGCTCATCGGTGAGTTGGACCACCCTCTTATCGAGCACGGCGTGAGTCGGCTCGGCATCACGGCTCGGCTGTATCTCAGCTTTCTATACCGAATAGCGAATGGCGGTCTACCGTCGACTGATACCAAATATATCAATAAACTATTTACTATAGTTAATTTATATATAAGCCAAATACAGCTGAATGTCGAGTTCGATTATCTGTTCGCGTGTCCGCTCTCGCTCAACGGATCCTAGATCGATCCAAACGGCATCGCGATTGGGGCGATCTATTTCGACCATAGACCACTCGAAACACCGACCGCCTCGCGCTTAATTTACCACCGCCCCCGACTGGCAGGGAGGGATTTATATAGCAACACGGGACCAGACGGCCCATGCGAGGGACACAGCGGTTCAAATCGGATACGCGTGGTATCGAAGGCCTGCCGGTCAGACTCGTCATCGCGTTGGTCGTCGGCGTCGCGAGCCTGTCGGTGATGATGAACATGATAAAAAGTAAAATTGGTACCAATTGCTATATATTTTTATGTGTATAATAGAGAAATAATATGGTAAGAGTTTGGTGATACAGGGCGCTAATTCGGTGCGGGAACATACTACCGGTCAGCGCCAAAATAATAGTCTATCAATTAGTGATGAATTCTGGTCGCCGTCTTTATTTTTCGAATCCATGTCTTCCCCGTCTTGCACAATTGATCCATCTGGCGCTACATCGGGTGATGATTCGCCGAAGTCGCTAGCTGGCCGCTTCCCGGTACGTCCAATTGAATTTGAGTCAATTGGCTCAACAGATCTCCTTTCATTTTTCTGAAATTCGTGTGGGCTCCCGTCACAACCATGTTTTTCAGGGAGCCGATGATTACCACAATACACTCCACCACACCAGTTACAGCGAAACCGAACTCCTTCGTCCCAACAGTACTCACACCGAACCATATACCGTCATATCGGTAAGAATATAAATATCTAATCCGATTCCAGTTAATGCGCCGTCTTGCTGACTACTACCTCTATATCCAGCACCTCATTTGTATCGTTGGTAAGGGCTTCAATAGAGCCTCTGAGGCGTATCCCGATGAATCCTTCTCGTTCGTCGCCATTCTCACTTAGATGTTTAATTATGCCCTTAGAGTACCAAGTTAGGAGGGTCATTTGCTTGAGCCGATGGATACCACTCGGAACAGGGAACGATGGTCAAATTATTAAAACTCCGTGCTATCAAGTGATCTTAACACGGATTTGAGTTATTAGCTCTACCGGCTCTATGGAGATCCTCAACGGCTGACAAGACTGGTGATCCACCGCCTGCTCGGGGTGTCACGCGGCTCACGGACCAGGTTCCGTCACGACGCGCGCCACCCG
>NZ_JAWODL010000021.1:0-4965 GCF_046483325.1 Natronomonas sp.
TGGTACTACACCCACATCGGCGACGAGGAGTGCCCGATCGTCGACACCTGGTGGCAAACCGAGACCGGCGGAATGATGATCACGACGCTACCGGCGATCGAGGAGATGAAGCCGGGGTCGGCGGGGCCGCCGCTGCCCGGGATCGACGCGCGGGTCGTCGACGAGGCGGGGAACGAGGTCGCCCCCGGCGAAGCCGGGTTCCTGACGGTGAACAAACCCTGGCCCGGCATGCTCCGAGGTCTCGCCGGCGACGACGACGAGCGGTTCATTTCGGAGTACTGGGAGGCGTACTCCGATCCCGACGCCGACGAGTGGGTGTACTTCCCCGAGGACGGCGCGAAGATCGACGAGGACGGCTACCTGACGCTGCTCGGTCGGGTCGACGACGTGATCTCCGTCGGTGACATCCGAATCGGGACGATGGAGATCGAGTCGGCGGTCGTCGGCGTCGAGGGGATTGCCGAGGCCGCCGTGACGGGGGCGGGCGGGAACCTCATCGTCTACGCGAGTCCGGAGCAGGGATACACCGGGGATGCGATCCTCGGCGATTCGATCGAGGCAGCGATCGAAGAAAGTATCGGGGAGGTCGCGATCCCCGACCACGTCGTGTTCACGCCGGAGCTCCCGAAGACCCGATCCGGGAAGATCATGCGACGGCTGCTCGAAGGTATCGCGACCGGCGAGGAACTGGGCGACATCAGCGCGCTTCGGAACCCCGAGATCGTCGGTGAACTTCGCGCTCGTCTCTCGGGGGACACCCGGTCGTATCTCGAATCCGAAGATTGATTTCGTCTTTATCTAAAATACCGAAATCTTTCGTGCACACCTTCGAAAAATCCCTGAAATCCGTTCTAGCCGCGAGAAACGGAGATATCGTTCGGCGTGTGACCGACGCCCAAAGAACTAAGTTTTCGGAATTTGTGGGTAATACGAAATGGCCGATCATCTCCGGCGACGAGAGTACGCGCGCTTTCGCGCGGCGGCCGAAACGACCCGGGAACGGCTCATCGTCCGTCTCATCGGTGAAGCCGGCGTTCTACCGGCCGAACAGACTCGCATTCGCCCCGGCGATATCGATCGACGTCGGTTCGGCGGCGTCGTCTATCACTTTCTGTCGGTTCGAGACGCCGACGATACGCTGTCCCGCCGAACGTATCTGTCCGCAGAGTTGGCCCGAACGATCGACGAATACGCCGCGAACGCGGGAACGGACCCGGACGGTCGGCTCCTCGACGTCACGCCCCGTCGAATCCAAATGCTCGTCTCGGAAGTGGCCGACAGAGCGGCTGAGACGACCGGTGAACCGCAGTTCGCCGATCTTTCGAGCGGCGACCTCCGTCGGTATTTCGCTCGACGGCTGCTCGTCGAGGAGGGGATCGACCCGCGAATCGTGGGGACGATCGGTGGCTGGGACCGAATCGGGGCGCTCGAACCGTATCTCGAACCGGCCGACGACGCCGACATCGCGGCCGCGTTCGACGACTCGGATCGGTCCGCCACCGCCGCGGCCGGACTCCCGTTCGACGGGAGCGATCGAATCGTCGGGCTCGAACTCGACGCGGACGGGCGAATCGTCAGTACCGAGGGGGATCTCCAGTCGACGCTCGGGTACGAACCGCGTGCCGTCGTCGGAACGCCGTTCGGACGGCTCTTCACCGACGGCACCCGCGAGCGCGCCAAACCGAAGAAGTTGCTCTCATCGGCCAGTAGAGACGACTTCACCGTCGAAACGTGTTGGTTCCGGCGAGCGGACGGCGAGCGGACCCGACTCTCGGCGCTCGTCTGTGCTCGACGCGGCGACGACCACCTCGCGGGATTCGCCGCGGTTCTTTGGGACGCCGAGGCTGATGACGGCAACTGGACGGCGAGTGCGTTTCGACGGGCCGTCGCCGCAGCAGGGCAACCGGTCTGTTTCGCCTCCTCTGACGGAGAAATCGAGTACATCAACGCGGCCTTCGAGGCGTTAACCGGATACACTCAAAGCGAGGTCGTCGGCCGTCCTGCCGCCGACATTCTCAGCTCCGGTGAGGACCTCGACGCCTACGACGAATCGCTCCGTCGAACGGTGTCGGACGGCGAACCCTGGATCGGACAGGTGACGATCCGTCGAAAGAGCGGTGAACGGGTGCACCTCCGCCAGACGGTCGCGCCGATCGGTGGCGGTGAGTTCGTCGTCATCGTCGCGACGGACGTAACCGAGCGGGTTCGACGCGAACGCGCGCTCGCCCGTCGCTGTGAGACGCTCGAAGGACTCGAAGGACTGGTCGCGGACATCAACGCCGCCGGCCGGGAACTGATCGACGCGTCGACCAGATCCGAGATCGAGGCCGCGGTCTGCGCCTCTCTCGCTGACAGCGACGCGTATCTCGCTGCGTGGACCGGCGGCACTGCACCGGGGGATCCCCAGTTGCGGCCGCGGGAGGGATTCGGGGCGGCCATCGTCGACGATTCGCCGTTCGCTATCGACTCCACGGCGCTGTCCTCGGCGCTCGAAACCGGTCACCCTCGGGTCGCGGGCGGTGAGTTACCCGCCGACGTCGTCGGTCCCTTCGAGCGTGAGGACGTCTCCGACGCCCGTGCGGTCGGGATCGTCCCGCTCGCATACGGGGAGACGACCTACGGACTTCTCGTCGTGTTTACCGACCGCGGTACCGCGTTCGGCGACCGCGAGCGGACGCTCCTGTCCGATCTCGGAGCGCACGTCGGACACGCGATCACCGCCATAGAGCGACGGAATCTGTTGTTGGCGGACACCGTCGTCGAGTTGGAATTCAACTGTACCGACCGGGCGGCCTTTCTCGTCTCCGCGACGGCCGAACACGACTGTGCCTGCTCGATCGAGGCCGTCGTCCCCGTCTCGGAGGATTCGTTGCTGTTCTACGCGACGCTTTCGAACGCGTCCCCGGACGCGTTTCTCGATACGGCGACCGCGGCGGCGGGCGTCACCGACGGCCGCTACATCCGCGAATACGACGATCGATCGCTGCTCGAATTCACCGTCGAGGGGAGTTCGCCGGCGCTGACGTTGACCGAACTCAGCGCGACGATCCGAGAGGGAACGGCTGAGGCCGGCGAACAGACCCTTCGGGCCGAAATCGCCCAAGAGATGAACCTCAGATCGGTCGTCCAGGGGTTGCAGGCGTCGTTTCCCCAAACCACGCTTCGTGCGAAACAGGCGGTCGATCGCCCCGTCGAAACCGTCGCGGAGTTTCAGGACTCACTTACCGAGACGCTCACGGACAAACAGCGTGCCGCGCTTCGGGCGGCGTACTTCGCCGGCTACTTCGATTGGCCACGAGGATCGACCGCCGAGGAGGTCGCCGATTCGATGGGGGTCTCCTCACCGACGCTCCACAATCACCTCCGGAAGGCCGAACGAAAGCTCCTCTCGTCGTTTTTCGAGCACACACGCGATCACATCGGCGGCGGCCCCTCACGCATCTGATCGGCCCTCGCTTCCCCGCGGTGGGTGTATAAACACTTTGAGCGTCACCTGTGACCGAACATATTCGGGGGCTCGAAGGGACATGACGACTCCGACTGTATATAATGATCGATGGTTTTGATCCCCGCAATCGGCTTCGTTCCGCGGTCTCGACGGCGGATTTGCCGGCCGCGTTTCTTCTCAAATGCGGTGAAGTTTGTATGTTTAGATCCCTCGCTTATTAGTGTACGATCTATTCGGTAGAACGTAATGTCTGAACCGGAGGATACGCAACTTGAGGCACGGCTCGCCGAGCAGGCGTCGTTCGAGCCGCCGGAGTCGTTCGTCGAGGGCGCGAACGTGTCGGATCCGGATATCTACGAGGCGTTCGAGGAGAACTGGCCGGCGTGTTGGGAGCGCGCCGCCGACCTCCTCACCTGGGAGAACGAGTACGACGAGGTGCTCGTCGACGACGACGAGCCGTTCTACGAGTGGTTCACGAACGGCAAACTCAACGCGTCGGCGAACTGCCTCGACCGCCACCTCGACGATCGCGGTGACGAACTCGCGATCCAGTGGGAAGGGGAACTCGGCGAGACGCGCGACTACACGTACGATGAACTCCACCGCGAGGTGAACGAGTTCGCGGCGGCGCTCCGCGAACTTGGCGTCGAGGAGGACGACGTCGTCACGATGTACATGCCGATGATCCCGGAGCTGCCGATCGCGATGTTGGCGTGTGCGCGGATCGGCGCGCCGCACTCGGTCGTCTTCGCCGGCTTCTCGGCGGATGCGCTCGCGACCCGGATGAGATCGGCAGATTCGGAGTATCTCGTGACCTGCGACGGCTACTACCGCCGGGGGGACGGCCTCGACCACATCTCGAAGGCCAACGAGGGGCTCGCCGACGTCGACCACGACACCACGACGATCGTCGTCGATCGGCTCGACGACGAACTCGACCACGAGTTGGACGAGAACCAACACGACTACGACGAACTCGTCACCGAGCAGGAAGGCGCGTCCGTCGAGCCGGTCGTTCGAGACGCCGAGGACATGCTGTTCCTCATGTACACGTCGGGGACGACGGGACAGCCGAAGGGCGTCAAACACACGACCGGCGGATATCTCTCGTACGTCTCCTGGACGTCGCACGCGGTGTTGGACATCAAACCCGAGGACACCTACTGGTGTTCGGCGGACATCGGGTGGATCACGGGGCACTCCTACATCGTGTACGGCCCGCTCGCGCTCGGTACCACGACCGTGATGTACGAGGGGACGCCCGACTATCCCGACAAGGACCGGATGTGGGAGATCGTCGAGAACTACGAGGTCGACCAGCTGTACACGGCGCCGACGGCGATCCGGGCGTTCATGAAGTGGGGTTCGGAGTACCCCGAGCAGCACGATCTGTCGTCGCTACGATTGTTGGGGACGGTCGGCGAGCCGATCAACCCGAAGGCGTGGAAGTGGTACTACACCCACATCGGCGACGAGGAGTGCCCGATCGTCGACACCTGGTGGCAAACCGAGACCGG
>NZ_JAWODL010000004.1:0-2512 GCF_046483325.1 Natronomonas sp.
AGAAACTCTTTGGGCAGGCTTCGCAGAATCAGCCGCCCCTTTTCAAAGATGCCGCCGGACGCCGTATGTCGATTCCCTCGGCGTCGAAGCGCTCCTTGACCGCTTCGACAAACTGCGAACGGATCACCGCGTAGCTACGCTCCGACGGGTCGATCCAGATTCGTCCCGAGAGGACGACCGCGGAGTCGCCCAGGTCCGTGACGGGGGCTGTTGGTTCCGGGTCCGCGAGGGCGCCGTCGATACGAGCGCCCTCCTCGACGATGGCGTTCCGTGCCTGGTCGATGTCGTCGTCGTATCCGATGCCGAACCCGACCGACACTCGCCGTCGGTCGTTCGCGACGTTGTTGACGACGGCCGCGTTGGCGAGGTCGCTGTTCGGGACCGTCACCAGTTCGTTGTCGAACGTGTCCAGTTTCGTCACCCGCATCTGGATCTCTCGAACGACGCCGTCCTTCCCGTCCCACTCGATCCAGTCGCCGACCGCGAATGGTTTGTCCTGGATGATGAACACACCGGCGACGAAGTTAGCGAGGAGGTCCTGTGCGGCAAACCCGACCGCGAGCGTGATCGCACCACCCAGGGTTGCAAACGCGGCGAGTACGGTACCGAAACCTGCTATCGTCGCAGCGATCGCGATTGCGAACACAGTCGTCACGATGACGGTCATACTCACGGCGAATCCGATGAGCGTCTCGTCGAAGCCCCGACGATGCAGGCTTTTCTCTACTGCCCGAACCGAGACGGATCGCCCGATCCGGTAGACGACGAAGAACACGATTGCGAAGGTCAGGATCGTCGTTATCGTGTCGATGAGTGCCGGGACGTACTGCTGGAAGTCGATCGCTGGCCCCTGCTGCAATGGTAACATACCAGCTACCGGGTGGTGCTGATGGAGCTAAGTAATTAACAGCGTACGACCGATCACCGTTTATTGATTTCCGGAGTTGTGTGGTAAGAACGCCGAAATAACGAGCGTGAGCGTCGCGAATACGACGAGGAGTAGCAACGTCGCGCGCTGGGCGCCGATGAAGGCGGCCTCGAAGACCCCTTCGAGCAGTTCTCGCTCTGTAGGGGTCAACCCGGAGAGAAACGCCTGTCGGTCTCCCCAACGGTCGCCACCACCCCGGGGTGGACCGCTCACTAGGCACGCACTTCGGGCGCGTACTGCGCCGCACCGGCGTCGGGCGACACCGGTGGAGGCACCCCGTAGCGTTCGGACATTGGGGGAGGCGATTGTTCCCGGATAAACGTTCGCCCGGGCGGATAGGCAGTGTTCACATGACGTACTATGAGTGGAGCGTGTACGACTGGACACCCGCAGATTTTTATATTAATCAACCCCGCTTGGCCAAACCACGTCGACAACCATCAGAGCCCGTCGTCGGGGCGGTGCGACGGATTTACACGGGCTCCTTGCTGCTTGCTACCAGCGTCTCGTCGGAACCGACCACGATGTCGTAGCCGGCCCACTCGAACGTAACGGTAACCTCCGACTGCGCGGTCGCTCCCGTTGAGAGGATGGCTTCGAGCGCGTCAGGATCTACTACGTCGAACAGCGGCGGTTCGAGTTCCATCGGGTCGACGCCGTCTTGGGCTGCGACCGCTTCGAGGATCGCTGTGATCGAGGGGACTTCCGAACAGCATTCGTTGTATACCATCGTATTATTCCTTTTCAGAACTCAGACTAACGAGTCCTGTTCTTACCAGTGAAAGACCCTTTATACGGCCCCGAGTTGTCGGTCGACGGCGGCCGGAGCAGATTGTAGAACCTCATTGGACGGCGTCACCGTTGAACTCTTGAGCAGCGTGGGGGTAGAGTTCTTGCGAGATGAGGGTGTCGAACGCGCGCCTGAGTCGGCCGGCGAACGCCTGTCGGGTGATCCCTAGCCTTGTCGCGAGCGTGTCGAGCGTAACCGCACGCGGTTCCTCGAAGTACCCCTCCGTGTACGCGAGATGTAACGCCTCGAACTGCTCTGAGGAGAGGTCATGGCTGTTCCGGTTTCGCGCCGGTCGATTGTCGGTCAGCCTGACGAGGGTGAAGGGGACATCGGCATCCCTGAGTTCGGTGACGAACTCGGAGAGGGGTGTCTTGGTCTCGCTCCGAAATTCGAACCGCCACTCCTCGGACGTGCCGATACCCGACAGCAACGAGAGACCCGACTCGGAGATTGAGACGACGGTATCGCGAAACCCCGGCTTCCAGACGACGCGATAGAGCGTCCGTCCGTCCACCTCGTTGAGGGCCATGATATCCTCGGCGGCCTCGTGCGAGTACGTCGCCTGGACGACGTCGTCCGGGCGTGCTCCCTCCACCCAGATGAACGGGATGATGGCATTGGGAATGGGCACTATCTGTTCCATCTCGACCAACACGTCCGGGAGTTCGGCAAAGGCCTTCCCGATCGGGAAGCCAGTCGCCGGTATCGAGATCTCGGTATAGACGACCATGACTCAGTATTGGCACCAGTGCTTCTTGATTCTACCCGGGGGTGGAGGGTCGCCGAACTCGCAC
>NZ_JAWODL010000014.1:0-101013 GCF_046483325.1 Natronomonas sp.
GCCAGCGTCATCACGCCGGTCGCGACGATCGTGCTCATGATTCCGGTCGCCGTCGACGCCGCCGTCAGGCTGGACGCTAACGCCTTTTCCTTTCTCCTCGCGGTGATGTTCTCCGCCGCGACGTCGTTCATGACGCCCATCGGCTACCAGACCAACCTCATGGTGTACGGCCCCGGGGGGTATCGGTTCAGCGACTTCCTCCGGGTCGGCGGTCCGCTGCAGCTCCTGCTCGCGATCGTGACGACGGTCGGAATCTGGGCCCTCTGGGGTGTGTGAGGGTCTTTCGTTCGGCTGATAAATGGCTCCTCGCGTTTTATAAGTGATGTGCGAATACCTCGCTGAGATTCCGATGAGCTATACAAATGACCGGGGCGTTCTCCGACACGGTTTATAATCGCTGGCGACGTACGTCCGGTATGCCGTACCGATTCGTACGAGCGCGGCCGCTTTCCGATCGCATGGCCGAGCTTCGCGATCAACTCGACGACGGCGCGATAGCGGCGATGGAGCCGTTCGGCGAGACGGTGACCACATCTTTGAACGACGCCAGGTTCGACCCCGATACCGGCGAAGCGGTCTGGGTCGAGGAGGACTACTGTACGCCGCCGCTCGCGATGGAGCGGGAGGCGGTGCTCGACGACTACTTCGAGGCGATCACGATTGTCGACCCCGACGTCGACGAGACGGCCGGTTGGAAACGGATCGACCGATTACCGTCGCTGTGGGACCGGCTCGAAACCGAACGGTAATCCCTCGGTCTCAGCCCTTCTCGACGTTCTATGCGAAGATCGTCCCGGAGACCATATGGGGTGAAGAACGATCCACGTGCATGTCCTCGGAACGGGCCGACCGATTCGAGATTCACGCGCTGAAACACGAGTACGGACCTGGACACCGCGAACGACTTCTGCTCGAAGTCCGGAGCAACCCCGAGCGGAGGGGGTAACAAAACAGGGTCTGTTCGAGCTATATCACGACGAGCCACACAGAGACATTCGGGGCCTTTCATCCGGTTATCGGCGATGATTCTCGGCTGGCACACCCACTGGTTTCCGAAGCAGCCGCCACCAGAACGGGATTCGCTCATTACAGCCGGTAGACCGAGCGGAACACATCCGGAAAAATCTCATCTATGTCCGTCGATACACGATCGTCCCAGCGTTGAAGTATAATTTTTCCGATATTTAAACGATGGCAGAACTAACCTTCCACGGACTCGATATTGGGCGAGTCGAGCCAAACGACGACCTCGTCGACCGAATCGTCGAAACGACGGCTGAAGCGTATCCCCTGGTAGACGGTGACGTCGTTGTCGGCGTCACCGCGAAGGTCGTATCGTTCGCCGAGAATCGACTCGTCGAAGCCGACGAGGTCGAAGTCACTGACCGCGACCACCGAGTGGCCGACATCACCGGCATCGATCCGCGGGAAGTCGCCGTGATTTACGACGAAAGCGAGGTCATCGGTGCGATCCCGATCGCAGAGGTCGGCGAAGACGTGCTGTCGGAACACGCTGTCGAACACCTGCGCTCGTGCGTGGACGCGGCCTCGGGCATGCGTTCGCCCGAGGCCGAAGTACTTCACTGATTCGTTGGTTCGTTCGACTCCCGTACGGCGATTGCACGTCTCGTCCAGCGTCAATTGCTTCAGCTGAACGTCCTCACTGTGTTCGGTGATGCGATCTTCCACCGAGAATACGACGCGCCACCGCGACACGTCGACGTGTCCGTGCGGATTCGAGGGACACGAAGACCTCACAGCGTCGGCGACGTCCCCGAGGCGACAGACAACGAAACACGGCCGGTGGCACGGCCTGTGTGCCTCGAGTGGGACGTCCGCGAATGGTCAGAGTCGCCACGCTCAGTTCCTGACGAGGAGCATGCGAACCCGCGAGTTGCCTCCGTGGGCCGGTATCCGATACCCCTCGGCGCGAGGAACTCCCGCCGTTAACCGAGGGCAGGATGTCGTATGGTGCTGTACACGCTCCCGGAGGGACCTTCGAAATGTGCCACGGCCACCACGAAGGCGAGTTTATCCGGACCGACGACGAGTGGAACACATCGTCGTTGATGGCGAAACGGCGCATCACGCGCGAAGTCGCCGCCGACGTGACTCGAGAAGGCGTCCGCTGATCGAGCGCGTGTAAGGAGTTATCAACGCCTCGTGTAAACAGCAGGTATGGACATCGGAACCACGCTGCCGACCGGGTGCACGGGTGAGTACCGAGTCGCTCCGAAGGCGCTTCGAGACTGGGCGACCGGCGCGGACGACGCCGGTTTCGCCGGACTGTGGACGCTCGACCACCTCGTCACGCCCGAGCCATACGTCACGAGCGTGTTGAATCCGCTCGTCGCGCTGTCCCACGCCGCTGCCGTCACCGACGGTATCCCACTCGGAACGTCTATTCTCCTGTTGCCGCTCCGCGGAGCCGCGAACACCGCTGACGCCGCGCTCTCACTGCAGTATCTCGCGGACCGACAGGTCACGCTGGGACTCGGTGCCGGCTACGTCCCCGAGGAGTTCGAGGTCACGGGCGTCCCCAGCAACGAGCGCGGCCCGCGGCTCTCGGAGGGGATCGACGTCCTTCAGGAACTGTTCTCCGGTAAGGGATCCTACGACGGACGATTTCATCGGTTCGAGGGGATCACCATGGACCCGGTCTTGGACGATCCGCCGCGGGTTCTCGCCGGCGGTTCCTCGCTGTACACCGGGGGTGAGATGCCCGAACCGATGTTGGATCGCATCGTCGGCTCGGACGGCTGGATCGCCCCGCCACTTTCGCCCGACCGGGCCGAGAAAGACTGGGCCGAGATCACCGCACACGCCGATGCGCGCGGGGTCGATCCGGACACGCTCGACCGCGTCACGCTCAATTATTGTTACCTCGTGGACACCGAGAACGACGAGACGGCGTACGAACGGCAGCGTGAGGCGTTCGCCGAGTTCTTCAGCCCGGAGCGGGGCTTCGACCACGCCCGCGAGAACTGCCTCACCGGCTCGCTGTCGGACATCCACGAGCGACTGGCGGCGTACGAGGAGTTCGGGTTCGATCAGGTGATCGCGGGCACACCGGCGCACAGCCCCGACGACCTCTCCGCGCAGATGGATTTGCTCACGACGGAACTGCTCGACGCGTGGGGATGACCGGAGGCCTCTTTATTATACCCGCCTCTCTTATGGGATACAATGTCACTCGAGGGGGCGGACACCCAGCCGCGCGAGGCAGTGATCGAACTCGTCAGCGAGGCCGAGGCTAGCGGGCGCGTCGACGAACTGTATCGAGAGATACGCGAAGCGCGCGAGGGGGAACTGGAGGAGGATCTCAGCCTCAGCAAACTCTGGTTGCTGTACGGCAACGACGCCGATCTGCTCGACATCGTCTGGCAGCACATGGACTGGACGTACAATCGGGGGTCGCTCCCCTTCGAACTCAAATCGAAGATCTCGCTGGTCGTGGCGACGGTGCTCGAGTGCGAGGGGTGTCAGTTTTTCCACGAGTCGGCGCTTTCGGAGTTGGGCGCTGACGCGGCCGAGATCGACGCCATCTCCGAACTCGAGATCGCTGAAACCGGCTTCGACCCCGCCGAGGAGGTCGTGTTGCGCTTTTCACAGAAAGCGGCCACTGATCCCCACGCCACCACCGACGACGATTTCCTCGCGCTTCGCGAGTTGGGCTTTTCGGAGCGGGAAATCCTCGAAATCATCGACTGTATCGCCTTGCACGTCTACACGGCGTACATACAGGGTATCTCGGGGATCGTCTATCCCGGGATGAGCAAGGAGACGTGGACCGAGCCGGTGTAGACGCCTGCTGACCGAGCGCCTACCAGTTCCAGGGACCGTGGTCCGGATCGATGATCCGCTCTTCGTACTCGAGGGAATCGATCGTCGCAACGTCCTCCCCGTCGAGGGCGATGTCCGCGGCGGCGAGGTTCTCCCGTTGGTGGGCTTCGCCGCTGGATTTCGGGATGACGGCCACGTTGTCCTTCGAGAGGAGCCACGCGAGGCTCACCTGTGCCGGGGTCGCGTCGTGTTTCTCCGCGATCTCCCGTACTTCGGGCACGTCGTAGACCCTCCCGCGGGCGATCGGGCAGTAGGCGACGAGCCAGTGGTCGTGTTCTTGAGCGTATTCGAGTAACTCGTCCTGCTGGAGCAGCGGGTGGAACTCGACTTGGTGTGCGGTGAGCGGCGCGTCGAGGATCTCCCGCGCCTCGTCGAGCAGGTCTGGGGTGAAGTTACAGACGCCGACACGGTCGATCGTGCCGTCCTCGCGCGCTTCGTCGAACTGGGGAAGTACGGTTTCCGGCTCGTACACGTCGCTCGGCCAGTGGACGTAACACAGATCCACGGAATCGAGACCGAGTCGGTCCACGCTCCCGTCGATGGCGTCGCGTACCCCCTCGGGGTGGTCCGGACCGTCGGGATAGACCGTCTTGGTGGCGACGAATACCTCCTCGCCATCGATCGAGGACGCTCGTATGCCCTCCCCGACGTACTCCTCGTTGTCGTACATCTGGGCGGTGTCGATGTGGCGGTAGCCGATTTCGAGGGCCGTCCGGACGGCCTCGGTCCACTCGGGTGGGTCGTCCGAGACCGTGCCGAGTCCGATTCGTGGGAGTGAAGAATCCGGCATCAAACCCTCAGAGACGGGGCGGAAACTTTGTTCTATCGGGGTCGTTCGTCGTCGCGTTCCGGTCCGTGTTACAGTTCGGAATCGATGAGTTGTGCGATCCCCGAGTATCCGAGCCGTCCGCTTTCGGCGGCGTTCTGTCCGTTTACGAAAACCGTCGGTGTGCCGTCGACCCCGCGGTCGATCCCTTCGTCGCGATCGGCCTCGACAGCCTGGCGGTACCGATCCTCGTCTACGGCCGCCTCGACCGCCTCGCCATCGATACCGACCTCTCCGGCGAGGTCGACGTACGTCTCCATCTCCAGCGACCCCTGGTTTGCAAAGAGCAGTTCCGCGTACGCAAAGAACGTCTGCGAGTCCGCCTGTGTCATCACCGAGCGCGCGGCCTGCGGTGCCTGCCACGAGACCGTCTCGTCGACTGGGATCGGAAAATCGTAGTGCTCGTAGGCGACGTCGCCCGACTCGACGTAGTTCGATACGATCTGTGGGGTCACGTTCTGATTGAACGTGTGACAGTGCGGACACGCGAAGTCCTCGTACACCGCGACCGTCACCGGGGCGTCGGACTCGCCGAGCGTAGGGCGCTCTGTCGTTGCCTCTTCTCCGCCGGCGTTGCCATTACCACTCCCGTTACTGTTACCGCTGTCGCCTCCGAGACAACCGGCGGCGGCGGCGGTTCCGAACAGTGCACCCGTCTGCAGGATCCGGCGGCGAGACAGACGTATTGATCCGCGTGAACGACTCATACGCCCGCTATGAACTCGTGATACATAACCCTGGCACTTCGTCAGCATGGCGTCGGGGCCGATCGAGGGGGCGTCATTTGATCGCTCACCGTATCTTTGATACATAGTGCGAGCGCATACCCGCGTCTTCAGGCGCGGGAGGAGGTCAATCGACCACTGGGTTGGGTTTATCATTCTCGGCGCGTTTTCAGTAGTACGCATGACCCTTGATACCACGTCTGTAAACACGCTCACCGTCGACTCCTACGGAACGCTCGTCGATCCCAGTACGGCGGAGGACGCCGTAGCCAAGTACACTGACATCGAGGATCTCGATCCGCTCCTCGCACACTGGCGTGCGAAGTACCTCTCGTACGTGATGATCGCGAACGACGTGAACGACTACCGGCCGTTCGACGAACTCATCGGGGCCGCCCTAGAGCAGACCCTCGGTGCCTTCGACGTCGAGACGACGGCCCGAGAGCGCGAGGACATTCTCTCGGTCTACGACGACCTCGGCCCGTTCGACGACGTGCGGCCGGGTCTCGAACGACTCGCCGAGCGCTACGACGTGTACATCCTCTCGATGGGGACGCCCGAGATGCTCGATGGGTTGGTCGAGACCGTCGAAATAGACGAGTACATCGAAGATACGATCAGCATCGCCGAAATAGAGACGTACAAACCCGAAGCGACCGTCTATCGACACGGTGCCGCGCGGACGGGTACGCCAATCGAACACATTGCGCACGTCGCCGGACCGACCTTCGACGTTCGCGGTGCGATGGCTGCCGGGATGCAGGGCGTCTGGATCGACCGGACCGGCGAGCCGTGGGATCCGTGGTTCCCGGATCCCGACGTGACCATCGACACGTTCACCGAACTGGCGGATCTGCTCTCGGTGTGAGCCATCTGGTCGTCGCCGTTCCGAGGGTCGCCCGAGGCCGATCCACGCGAACCGTCAGTAATTTGACTCCGACCGCGAACTAGAGACGATATGAGACGACGACGCGTCCTGGCGTTCCTCGCGATTTTTCTCGTGTGCCTGGGCGTCCTCGGTGTGCTCGCGGCTACGGCCGACGACCGGGTTCAGATCGAGGGCGACGAGAGCGATCGATACCCCGGCGACACGCTGATCTCGGTGCAGTCGTACGGCTGGTTCGGCAATCACAACGGCGACGCGTTTATCATAAACGAGAGCGGCGAACGGGTCTGGGAGTATCAGCCGGACGATGCGACCGTGTTCGACGCGGAGGTCGTCGAGGGCGGAAACGTGATGATCTCGTACGGACAGCGAGTCCCCGCCGCAGACTGTCCCGAAGAGTACCGGGGCGGCGGTGCGGACGACCACTGTATATTAAACGTCGTAGAGGAGGTCGATCGGGACACGAACGAGCGTGAGTGGGCGTACACGTGGTACGATCACTTCATGTCTTACCACGAGGTTCACGACGCCGACCGACTCGACGACGGCGAGACGGTCATCATCGACATGGGCGAACACCGGACGTTCACCGTCAACGAATCCGGCGAGATCACGTGGGAGTGGTCCGCGATCGAACACCTCGATGAAGGGACGGAGTTTTGGGAATCGTACGTCGAGGGGACGTCCCGCGAGGGTCACCACTACACTGGAGGTAGTCAGGATTGGACGCACATGAACGACGTCGATCGGCTGGACAACGGTAACTTCCTCATGTCGATCCGGAACTTCGACGTCCTCATCGAGGTCGACCCGGACACGGACGAGATCGTTCGAGTGATCGGCGAACCGGGGAACCACGGGATCATGCACGAACAGCACGATCCGAACTACCTCGAAGCACACGATCACGTGATCGTCTCCGACAGCGAGAACAACCGGATCGTCGAGTACGACGTCGACACGATGGAGGAGGTCTGGCGGTACGAGGGAGCCGGCACCGGCACGCAGCAACGACTGCAGTGGCCACGCGACGCCGACCGTCTCCCGAACGGCAACACCCTGATCGCCGACTCCCGACGGTTTCGGGTTATCGAGGTGAACGAAACCGGGTCCGTCGTCTGGGGGCACGACCTTGGCGACGAACGGGGTATCGTCTACGACGTCGATCCGCTCGGACCGAGCGGCGAGATGTCCGAGGAGCCCGAGGACGTGCCGGCCGGGGACGAACTCAACAGCACAAACTACGGCGGTGGCGTCTCCGAACAGGCCGCGTTCGCCGAGTCGTGGCTTGATTTCTTCCTCCCGCGGTGGGTCGGGCTCCCCGGTATCGTCGCTCTCGTGACGATGTTCGTTTGCGCACTCGGTCTCGCCTGGGAGGGCATCTGGGCGTACCGAAACGAGTGAGCGGCGTCAGGTGGGGGGTTCACCACCCTCCGTATCCGGTCGGATCAAACGACTAAGTACCCACCCAGGAGATAGAGTCCGGCGAGAATCGACTGGAAGGACAGCGATCCGATCGCCGAGAGGACCACGAACGAACGCCTGTTCATTTCCGACAAGCCGGCGGGAATCGTGAGCAGTCCGCGGACGAACAACATCGTGTTGCTTCCGGCGACGGCCACCGCCCCCCAGCGGTCGAACCAGTCGTCCAATCGATCGAGCCGTGACTCGGTGACCGGAAACCACCGCTTTTGCAGGACGTATTCGCGTCCCCCGCGTCTGACGAGCGTGAACAGGAAGAACTGCCCGAGCGTCGTTCCGGCGACCGCGATGAGGACGATCGCGAACACCTCCGCGGGCGAGGTTCCGATCAGCGCCAGTGCACTCGGAACGACGAGTTCGCTCGGCATGAACCGCAACATCATGATCCCTTCGAGGACACAGAGCCCGAACAGGACGGCGAACGCGAACTCCGAGGTGAAGAACGATTCCGTCCAGGACGGAATCCGTTCGATTTGCAGCGGGACCATTGCCGGGGGATAGATGGGATCCAGTATAAGGCTTGGTGATGTGGTTTAGGCGGCGGCCGCGGCGAGCGGGTGCCGGTCGTCGTCACACCGCTTTGATACCGAGCACCGAGACCGTCGCGCCACCGATCAGGACCGGCATCCAGTAGATCGCCCCTCGAAAGATGAGTACGGCGGCGGTGATCGACGCTGCGCTGATGCCGGTCGTCGGTAGCAAAAGCGCGATGAATGCGGCTTCGATCCCGCCTAACCCACCCGGGAGCGGCGCCGCCCCGGCGAGGTTCGCGAGTGGGATAACGAACACCAACACGGCCGGTGAAACGCTGTATCCGAGCGAACCGAAGGCCGCCATGAGCGCGGCGGCTTGGAACAGCCATCCGGCCAGCGAGAACCCGACGATGAGGGTGAGGGTACGCCGATTCGTCGCGACCTGTTCGATGTTTTCGAAGAACCGTCGAAGCCGATCCGTGATGTCCGCCTCGAGGGGTTCCGTCTCGATATGCCCGCGCCCTATCCGACCGAGATACGGCGATAGCATGCTCGGTAGGTGTTCGACGATCGTATGGCGATACCGCCACACGAGCAACATGGCGACCACGATCCCGCCGATGAGCACGACAGCCGTCCCGACGGCGGTTTCGACACGCTCGCCCACGGCCGTCGACGTCGCGTAGTAGCCGACGCCGATGACGATGAGCGAGATGGACGGGACGACGTTGAGGACGTCGACGCTCGCGATACTGACGAGGGCGGTTTCGTAGCGGGTCTCGGATACCTTCGAGATGAGCGCCGCCGCCACCGGTTCGCCACCGGCCTGGCCGAACGGCGTCACGTTGTTGGCGAAGACTGCCCCCGAGTAGACGAAGAACGCCTCGGAGACGGATATATCCGCATCGAGTGTGACCAACACCGCACGGAGCATGAGTCCCCACGCGGCCAGCCAACAGAGGGCGAAGAGGAAGGTGAACGCGACCGCCCTCGGCTTGGCGGCCTTGAGAGAGGTCAGGACGCTATCCACGCCGATAACGGCGGCTAACACGACGAAAACGAGGATCGTCCCGAAGATTCCGGTGAGGAATACCCGCCGTTTTCGTTCGTCCATGCCAAATATCACTCACTCTCCGGCTTGAAACGTCTGATTGTCGTCCGCGAAGCGCTTTCGGTCCGGTCGTTCTCCGCAAGCGATCAGCGCCGCCTCACTCCAATCGTTTTATTTGAAGGGCTCCGTCTGTCTCTAGCGATGGACGAGACTGGTCAGTCCAACGTGCTCTTCGTCGTTCTCGATACGGTTCGGAAAGATCGGCTCGGACCGTACGGTTACGACCGGGAGACGACGCCCAACCTTTCGGCGTTCGCAGAGGAGGCGACGGTCTTCGAATCCGCGATCGCGCCCGCCCCGTGGACGCTTCCGGTTCACGCATCGCTGTTCACCGGGCGCTACCCGAGCCACCACGGCGCCGACCAGGGAAGCCCGTATCTCGACGGTCACACCACCGTGGCGTCGGTCCTCTCGGCGGCCGGGTACGATACCGCGTGTTACTCCTCGAACGCCTGGATCACGCCGTACACCGGACTCGTCGATGGCTTCGACGAACACGACTCGTTCTTCGAGGCGCTTCCGGGCGACGTACTCTCGGGACCGCTGGCACGCGTCTGGCAGACGATCAACGACAATGACCACCTTCGAACACTGGCGTCGAAACTCGTTCGACTCGGGGCGGTCGCCCACGCCAAACTCGCGAGCGGGGAGAGCGCCGACTCGAAGACGCCCGCCGTCATCGATCGGGCGAAGGCGTTCATCGACGCGAGCGAGAGCGATCAGGGATGGTTCACGTTCGTCAACCTGATGGACGCACACCTCCCGTACTATCCGCCGGAAACGTATCGTGAGCGCTTCGCGCCCGGCGTCGACCCCGACGACGTGTGTCAAAATTCCAAAGAGTACAACTCGGGGGCGAGGGGGATCGACGATGACGAATGGGACGCCATTCGCGGGCTCTACGACGCCGAAATCGCACATATGGACGCCGAACTCGGCCGACTGTTCGAGTGGCTCCGCGAGACCGGACAGTGGTCGGAGACGGCGGTCGTCGTCTGTGCCGACCACGGCGAACTCCACGGCGAGCACTCGCTGTACGGCCACGAGTTCGCCCTATACGACGAGCTGATCAACGTACCGCTGTTGATAAAACACGCCGCCCTCGACAGCGGTCGACGTCATGACCTCGTCGAGTTGCTCGATTGCTATCACACGGTCCTCGACGCCCTCGACGTGGATCCGGGCGCCGTCGAGACCGCTGGTGACGCCCTCCCCCGCGACCGGACGCGCTCGCTGTTCTCGGAGGCGTACCGCGAGTTCGACGAGACGGTCTCCGATCCCGACCCCGGACAGCGCGCGGTCGTCGATTCCGGGCGCGATCACGCGTTCGTCGAGTACGCGCAGCCGGTCATCGAGCTTCATCACCTCGAACAGAAGGCCAGCGAGGGTGGTATCGAGCTTGCGGATGATCACCGGGCGTACGCACGCCTTCGCGCGGCTCGAAGCCTCGACGCGAAGTACGTCCGAGCGGATCGGATCCCCGACGAGGGGTATCGTCTCGACAGAGATCCCGATGAGATGTCCCCGATCGACGCGACGGACGACGATCTCGTCGCCGAGGCCGAACGCTCGCTCTCGCGGTTCGAAGCCGCCGGCGGCGGCGCGTGGGACACCCCGGCCGACGCGGCGTCCGGGGACGATGTGCTGGCCGAAGCCGACGAGAAGACGCGCGATCGACTGCGGGAGCTGGGATATCTCGAGTGAGGCGCCGTTTCGCCCCCGTGTTCGCTCGGTTCGCCGAACACGCGTCGACCCCCCGTGCTCGTGGTTCGCAGACCGTATCAATACACATAACATGCGCTGTCGCAAACCCCGACGCAAGCGATGGAGGGCCAAGACTTTCTGGGTTCGGACTGGGACTACTGTATCGTCTTGGACGCGTGTCGATACGATGTCTTCAGCGAGGTGTACGGAGAGTTCTTGAATGGTACGCTCGAAAAGCGCTGGAGCACCGGCTCGTCGACACCGGAATGGGCCTCCAGAACGTTCACCGGCGATCACGACATCGCGTACTTTTCTGGAAACCCGTTCATCAACAGTCTGGGCATCCCGCTGAACGAACTCAAGTGGGGCGCCAGCTGCGGCTACGAGTGGACCGCGACGGACCACATCAGCGACTTGTTCGACGTGTGGAAGACCGGCTGGGACGACCAACTGGGGACCGTCCCGCCCGAGAGCCTCGAAACGGCACTCCGATCGAACTCCAACGCGGTCGAACGCGCAGACAGAACCGTCCTCCACTACATGCAACCGCACGCGCCATACCTCTCTCGGGGCAAGGGTAAGAAGCTCAAACGGATACGGAAGGGAATCCGCGGACAGGACGTGTCGGAGACGGCGGCCGACGGCGGAGAACGCTCGATCGGCGCGTCGATCCGCCAGCACGTCGAGTGCGCGCTCGATTCGAGCGAACTCGCCCAGAAAGTCGGCCTCTGGCTCGAACTCGATCCGGCCGATCTGCTCCGAAACGGAACTCGGGAGACCGCATTTGAACTGTACGAGGAGAACCTCCGGATCGCGCTCGATGCCGTCGCCGATCTGTGCTCGGAACTCGACGGCCGGGTCGTCGTGACCGCAGACCACGGCGAGGCGTTCGGCGAAGGAGGCGTCTGGGAACATCACGTCGAGACGCACATCCCGCCGCTCATGGAGGTTCCATGGCTCGAACTCGACTGACGCTCGGTGGGTGTCCCGGAACGGTCGAGCGCGCGCTCGGGCGCCGCTTTGGGATCCGTCCATGAGTTCGGAGCGTCCGGATAGCGATCAGGTCGAAACCGACGCGCCTGTACTTTCTCATTACCTGGAGTTCGAAGCGTACGTCACCGGTGGTATCCGCGAATCGGTCGCACACCAACGGAAGATCCTCGACGAACTGGGCGTACGCTACACCACGGGGCCATCGATCGAAGTGGACGTGTTCCACTGCAACCTCGTGGGACCCCGATCGCTTTGGCACGCGACCCGAGCACGCTCGAACGGCATCCCCGTCATCGCACATACGCACGTCACGGCCGAGGATTTCGGGGACAGCTTTCGGTTCACGAACGCGCTGTCGAAGCCGCTGAAACCCTACCTCGAGTGGGCCTACGGGCAGGCCGATCTGTTGGTCTGTCCGTCCGAGTACAACCGGCGGCTGATCGAGACGTACACCGATACACCGACGACCGTTATCTCGAACGGGGTCGATCTCGAAAAGCTCGACGGCTTCGAGTCGCTTGCAGACGAGTATCGCCAACGATATGGGCTCGAACCCCCCGTCGTCTTTCTCGTCGGCCACGTTCTGAAACGCAAGGGGCTGGAGACGTTCGTCGAACTCGCTCGTCGTCTCCCGGAACTGGACTTCGCGTGGTTCGGTCCGCTCGATCTGCGGATGAAAGGACGAGACACCACTCGGTTGATTCGGGAGTCGCCGGACAACTGCACGTTCACGGGGTACGTCGACGACATCCGCGGTGCGTACGCGGCGGGCGATATCTTCTGTTTTCCCACCCACGAGGAGAACGAAGGGATCGCGCTGTTGGAGGCGATGGCGGCCGGAAAAGCGATGATCGTTCGCGACATCGAGCCGTTCTCGTGGCTCGAAGACGGCGAGGAGTGTCTCAAGGTCGACGCTCCGCCCGGGGAGATCGATCCGTTCGTGGACGCGGTCCGGCGACTCGGCGATCCCGAACTGCGCCGCCGACTCGGCTCGAACGCCGCCGGGCGGAGCGAGTCCCTTTCGCTCACGTCGATCGCGGACCGGTATCGGACGTTGTACGCGGAGGTGAGCTGAATGCGAATCGGGTTTTTCACCGACAGTTACTTCCCTGAAATCGACGGCGTCACATACACGATCAAACTGTGGCGCGAGGCGCTCGAACGAAAGGGCCACGAGGTGTACGTCGTCTACCCCGACGGCGACTACGAGCCCGGCGATCGAGAGATCCCGGTTCGATCGGTTCCCAACCCGTTCTATTCGGGATACCGGATTCCCCTCTTTCGGCGTCCGTCGACGCTTCCAAAACTGGACATCGTCCACTGCCACGGTCCGGCACCCGTCGGTCGTCTGGGTCGGTACTACGCCGGAAAACACGGTCTACCGTCGATTTACACCCACCACACCCCGATCGAGGAGTACTTTTACCAGAACGTCAAGTCTCGAACCATCGCCACCGTCCTCAAACGTCTCTACGTCCCGTTCGAAACGTCGTTTCTCCGCGGGTTCGACGTCGTGACGGCCTCCACCGATCGGATCGAACGCGACGTGTCACACGTTCGGCTCCCCGTCGGGATCGATACGGCGTTTTTCCGTCCGACCGATACGGACTGGTATCCCGACCGCACGGTGATCGGCTACAGCGGTCGACTCAGCATGGAAAAGCACGTTGAGGAGATCCTCCGGCTCGCTGAGACGCTACCGGAGTACGATTTCGTCGTCGTCGGCGAGGGGCCCCGCAGATCCTGGATCGAGCGGAACGCCCCGTTGAACGTCGACGTTCGCGACTTCCTCCCCCGCGACTCCCTACCGGCGTTCTATTCGTCCATCGACGCGTTCGTGACCGCCTCGAGGGCCGACACGCTCGGGTTGTCACCCCTCGAAGCGAACGCCTGCGGAACTCCCGTCGCGGCGGCCGACGTCCCGCCGTTCGATCGAACGATCCGGAGGGAGAACGGGGCGCGATTCGAGTACGGGAATCTGGAATCGATGGTCGACGCGATTCGTGCCTGTCTCGGTTCCGAATACGACACCCGTCTGGCGATCGAACCGTACGGTATCCATCACACGCTCGCCGATCTCACATCCATCTACGACAGAGTCCGTTCCACGTCAGAAGACGAACGGGCGGTCGTCACTCTTGATCGGGGCAGCCCAGATGAGTAACCCCCTGTCATCGAAGCGGTTAGCCGATACGTCGAAAGCAGGCCCCGGTGAGTGGGCGGGTTTGACGATCGGAGGCGGGCAACTCCATCCACGTCCGGACGGAACGTCCATCGAGCGTCCCGCTCTGGGCCCGCTCGTCACAAATGACAAGCCAACGTGGAGGAATATTGAACCACGGTCACTCCCGTTCGCTTCCCGCTTTTCGGGTCGAATCCTACGTCGTGGCTCCCGCTTTTCACGTTCGTCACAGAAGCCAGGGGAGGGATTTGAACCCTCGAACTCCCGATTACAAGTCGGGTGCTTGAACCACCCAAGCTCCCCTGGCACGACGCGCTAGCCGCTATCGGACGTGAGGGGGTCGTCGTTGATGGGCTTTTCGAGTTCGATCCGGTGAGCGTTATACCCGTGTCGGTCGTAAAACGACCGTGCGGCGTCGTTGTCGGCCATCACCTGAAGCGCGACGGTTTCGACCCCCAGTGCTTCGAGCGCGGTCTCGGCAGCGTGCAGGAGCCCGCTTCCGATCCCCTCGCTACGATCCGACTCTCGAACGTAGATGTTATGCACGATTCCTCGAACCGTGTCCTGACCGTAGCGTCCGGTCTCCTTCTCGAAGGTGACAAATCCGACGAGATCGCCAGCACGGCTGGCAACGAGCGCGGTGTCGGTGGCGATGTGCCGCCGCATCGCCTCGTGGATCTGCGGGCCGTTGTCTGCGGCGCACAGGTGTGAGCCGTATCGACGCTGATCGGAGGCGAGTTCGACCCACAGCTCGGCGAGCGTGTCCGCGTCCTCGACATCGGCCGATTCGATCGTTACGTCGGCTGGATACTCAGCCACGGCTACTGGTCGAGCGCCTCGACGCCGACCAGCGTGTCGCCGGTCAGCATCTGTAACGCCGCTCCACCGCCGGTAGAAACGTGCTCGAACCCCTCGAGAATCCCGAGTTTACGGAGCGCCGAGGCCGTGTCACCCCCGCCGACGATGCTCGTTTGCGCTCGGGTCGCGGCCGTGTACAACTCGAGGGTCCCCGTCTCGAATCGATCGTCCTCGAAGACCCCCGCCGGTCCGTTGAGGATCGCGGTCCCGGCGTCCTCGAGTATCTCGGCGTATGCGGCAACGGTCCGGGCACCGACGTCCATCGCGGGGCTATTACTCGGCAGTTCGTCGAGATCGAGTTCGTGCCGTTCGCCGCTCCGTTCGACTGCGACGTCGCGAGGCATATAGATTCGATGGCTGAAGTCGTCGAGGAGGTCGCCAGCGTTCTTTACGGCATCGTGGCTCCGCTCGTTGACGACTGCCGCCGACGCCGCGCCGAGCGAGACGCCGTCGGCGAGCAAGAACGCGTTGCCGACGATGCCAGCCGTCAAGACTGCGTCAGCGAGTTCGCGTTCGAGTACGGACCTCGCTACGTCGATCGAGTCGTCGACCTTCGCGCCGCCGAGGACGTAGATACGTGGCTCCGGGCTCTCGCCGATGTTCCCGAGTATGTTTATTTCGCGTTCCATCACACGCCCGGCGTACGCGGGGAGACGCAGCGGGAAACCGATGATCGAGGGTTGGCGACGATGCGACGTCGCGAAGGCGTCGTTGACGTACGCATCGAGTACGGGGGAGAGCTTCGATACCAGATACGTCTCCGCCGCGGCTTCGGGGTCGAACGACATATACTCCTCCGAGTAAAATCGAGTGTTCTCCAACAGTACCGCGGTTCCCGGCTCTAACGTTCGAACGCGTTCGCGGGCGTCCGAGGAAAACGTCGAGTCGCAGTATCCGACAGGCGCTTCGACGAGTTCATCGAGTCGCTCCGCGTGAGCGCTGAGGTCGGTGAAGTCCTCACCGGCTGGCCGTCCCTGATGAGCGAGAATCGCGACCCGCGCGTTCCGTCGACACAGCTCCGAGATCGTATCGACGTGCGCGAGCAACCGTGCGTCATCGGCGAGCCCCCCGTCTCCGCCGATCGGGCTGTTGATGTCAACGCGAACCCCGATCGCGGCCCCCTCGGCGTCGAGGTCGTCGAGCATCCGTATCATGCACCGAACTCCTGACGGACTGAGCAAAGTCCTTTCCGTTCGGATTTCGCCATCGAAGCGGAACAAAGAGTTATTTAATCTTGGGTGTCCCACCACCAGCAAGTGACGTGTATACATGGGCACAACTGAATCAACGGTCGCCGGATCGCTCCGAGAACGGCCAGGCCTTGTCGTCGCTGTGCTGTTCGGCGTACTCCTCTTCGTCGACCTGATCGCGAAACTCGCCGGGGTCGAGGTCGGGCCGCTCGGCGGCGCGCTCTCGACGGGGCGACTCGGTTCGAACCTCTGGAACGGTATCATCATCGGGCTCGTAATCGGGCTGGCCGGGATCGGGCTTTCGATGACATACAGCATCCTCAATTTCGCGAACTTCTCTCACGGAGATCTAATCACTACCGGTGCGTTCACCGGCTGGGGTGTGGCGTTCGTCGTCGCCGCTGGGAGTGAAATCCCGCTCGGCGCGCTTTTGACGGTCCGCGGAGCGGGCGATGCGACGCCGGGCGACATCGGGGCGCACATCCTCACGACGCCCGCCGCGATTCTGGTCGGCTTGCTAGTCGCGTTCGCCGCCACCGCCCTCATCGCGCTCGCTCTGGATCGGGCGTTCTACAAGCCGATGCGGGACCGAAGCAGCATCTCCATTCTCATCGCGTCGATCGGCGCCGCGCTGATCGTCAGATACCTGCTTCAGTTCGTCTACGGCGCCAGCAGCCGCGGCGTCACCGCGAGCGTGGAGGCGTCGAACCTCGCCTTTGCCCCACTTGGGCTGTCGGTCAACGCCCACCAGTTGACGCTCGCCGTCTCGGCCGTCCTTTTGATGCTCGCGATGCACTTTGTGTTACAGAACACGAAACTCGGAACCGCGATGCGAGCGATGGCCGATAATAAAGACCTCGCACTAATCACCGGGATACCGGCCGAACGAGTCGTCACCGCCACGTGGATCCTCGGCGGTGGACTCGCGGGTGCCTCCGGATACCTCTATGTGATGTTGCGCGGGACGATCCAGTTCGACTTCGGATGGCTACTCCTGTTGCTCATTTTCGCCGCGGTGATCCTCGGCGGGATCGGGTCGATCTACGGAGCGATCGCCGGCGGGCTGGTTATCGGCGTCGTTTTCACCACGTCGACGATCTGGCTTCCGTCCGATTTCAACGACGCCGCCGTCTTCGCGGTGATGATCATCGTGTTACTGTTCAGTCCGCAAGGGATCTTCGGAGGTGTATCGACCGCATGACCGACCGGGAGGACACGACGAGTGCAACGCGTGCTCTGTGGGACGCCGTCAAAGAGAACAATATCGGCGTCGTCCTCGTGACGCTCGGGCTCATTTACATCGCTGCAACACTTTTGACGTTCACAAGCGGCCTCAACAGTGTCGTTGGACTGCTCCGAACGCTCACGTTTCTCGGATTGGTGTACGCGCTCTCGGCGCTCGCGCTCAACCTTCACTGGGGATACACCGGCCTGTTCAACATCGGTGTGGCCGGATTCATGGCGGTCGGCGTCTACACGATGGGAATAGTCGTCCGACCGCCCGATCCAGCGTTCGGCCCGCCGGGTCTGGGCCTACCGTTACCGGTCGGGATCGTCGCTGGCATGGTGGTCGCGGCGTTTATCGGACTGTTGGCCGCTCTGCCGGCGCTTCGGCTGCGGGCGGACTATCTGGCGATCGTCACGCTCGGCCTCTCGGAGATCATCCGCCTGATGCTACAATCGAGCACTCTGGACACCTATCTCCGGGAGACGTTCAATATAGGGACCGGCGGCGGCGGCGGTATGGGGATGCCGCGGAATCCGGTTCGTGAGCTGTTCCTCGTCGACGGACAGATCGGAACCCCGACTGCGCTCGGTGAACTCGTCTTCGGAACACTCGGTCAGGACGGGCTCGGGATCTCGAACAACGTCCTCATCGGTTGGGGGTACGTGTTCGTTCTCGCGGCGTTCGTCATCGGTTTTTACGTCCTTCTCGAACGTCTTGGTCGATCGCCCTTCGGTCGCAATCTCAAGGCGATCCGCGAGGACGAACTCGTCGCGGATTCGCTCGGAAAGAACGTCGATCTGATCAAGATCAAGGTGTTCATGATCGGCTGTGCGCTGATGGGGCTCGCCGGCATCCTCTGGTTCGGTAGCCAGGGGAACGTCTCGCCGACGCCGCAGTTCATGCCGCTGTTGACGTTCTACATCTTCGTCGCAGTTATCATCGGAGGCTCGGGATCGAATACCGGATCGGTCGTCGGCGGGATCGTCTTCGCTGCTGTCCTCTTCGAGGGCCCCCGACGTGTCGGCTCGGTCGTCAGGGACACGATCGACGCGCCGACACCGAACTCGTTCGCCGACGCCGTCGCATCGCTCGATCCGGTGGCGTTCCTCGCGTTCGCGACCGACAACATCGCGCCATTGCAGTTCGTCTTCCTCGGGCTGGTCTTGATATTCATCATGCACCGCCGACCCGACGGGCTCCTCGGGGACCGCATCGAGACGGCAGCGGCCGTCGATCTCTCGGATCGGTCCCGACCCGATGGAGGTAAGGTCGATGAGTAACCCGAGTACGGAAGCGAAGGCCCCGGAGGAACTCCCCGAAACCGAGGATTCGCCCACCGAAGAGGCCGCACAGACGACGCCGCCGGGACTCCCGCTCCGCGTGGATGGGCTCATCAAGAAGTTCGGCGGCGTCACCGCTGTCGACGGGGCGACCTTCGATGTCGAGGAAGGCTCCTTGACGGGGCTCATCGGCCCCAACGGTGCCGGGAAATCCACGACGTTCAACTGCATTACCGGGGTTCACAGGCCGACCGCGGGCCACATCTATTTCAAAGACGAGGAGATCACGGGTCTCGACCCCCACCAGATCGCGCAGAAGGGGCTGGTCCGTACGTTCCAGATCGCCCGCGAACTCGGTGAGATGACAGTTCTCGAAAACATGATGTTGGCGCCGAAAAACCAGCTCGGTGAGTCGGCGATTCGCTCGGTGACGCCGGGGCTTCGAGGTGCCGTCGTCGAGGAAGAGCGTGCGCTTCGGGAGCGCTCGTGGGAGATGCTGGAGTTCTTCGAGATCGACCACCTCGCCACCGAGGACGCCGAAAACCTCTCCGGCGGCCAACGGAAACTCCTCGAGATGGCTCGAACGCTCATGACCGATCCTGAAGTCGTGCTGCTCGACGAACCGCTCGCGGGCGTCAATCCGACGCTCGAGGAGAAACTCCTCGAACGGATTCACGAACTGCGCGAGGACGGGTACACGTTCCTCCTCGTCGAACACGACATGGACGTCATCATGAACAACTGCGAACTCATTATCGTCATGCACCAAGGACGCGTGTTAGCCGAAGGAACGGCCGAGGACATCCGGAACAACGAGCAGGTCATCGAGGCGTACCTCGGGGAGGACATATGAGCACAGACCACGAGGACCACTCCGACGACGCCGCCGTCGCCGCTGGAACGGCCCACACCATCGACGGGGACGCGCTCCTTCGGATCCGCGACCTCGACGCCGGGTACGGCGACCTCCAGATCCTTTCGGACGTCGATCTCGACGTCGCGGACGGCGAGTACGTCACCATCGTCGGCCCGAACGGGGCCGGGAAATCGACGGTGATGAAGACGGTGTTCGGCCTCACGACGTACATGGCCGGCACGGTCGAGTTCGCGGGCGAGTCGATACACGGGCTCTCTCCCGAACAGATCATCAGTAAGGGGATCGGGTTCGTCCCGCAGAACGACAACGTCTTCTCCGGACTGAGCGTTCGGGAGAACCTCGAGATGGGGGCGTACATCCTCGATAGCGTGCCGGAGGAGGAGATCGAGCGGATCTACGACCGGTTTCCCATCCTGCGGGAGCGCGAGCAACAAAAAGCTGGCACCCTTTCGGGCGGCCAACAACAGATGGTGGCGATGGGGCGGGCACTGATGCTCGATCCCGACCTGTTGCTCCTCGACGAGCCGTCAGCTGGACTCGCGCCCGATCTCGTGGCCGACATGTTCGACCGAATCGACCGGATCAACGACTCCGGAACCGCGGTTCTGATGGTCGAACAGAATGCGAAGGAAGCGCTTCGACACTGTGATCGCGGCTACGTCCTCGTCGACGGTGGAAACCGCTACACCGACCGTGGAGACGTGTTGTTGGGCGACGAAGACGTCCGGCAGGACTTCCTCGGCGGCTGACAATACAGCCACGGTTCTTCACAAATAGAATCGATAACTCGTTCGGAGGCCGTTTTTATAGCTCCAACACGTTCGTCCACTGGCTCGAGTAGGACGGCTGTTCGGGTTCGAAGGAGACGCGCTCTCGAACCTCGCCGCCTTCGTCCTCGAACGCGGAGGCGTACTGCTCTTCGAGCGCCTGGCCGTAGGCGTCGTTGAGATACAGGGTACCGGAGCTTTCCGCGCCGACGCGGTCTCCGCGTGCCAGTTGGGCCATAGCCGGACCTTGCAGGAGGTCGGACGGACACGTCCGGTAGATGAAGTCGTCGTCCTCCAGATCGGTGACGTCCGGGTCAGTCGAGGACGGCGAGATCCCGACGACGGCGTTCGGGATGAACACCTGGTCGGCCACCTGAAGGTTGACGTTCGACGCCGCGGGCCCGACGACGGCGGGGTAGCCGTCGTTGACGAGCGCTTCCGC
Organism: Natronomonas sp.; assembly: GCF_046483325.1. Lineage (GTDB taxonomy): Archaea > Halobacteriota > Halobacteria > Halobacteriales > Haloarculaceae > Natronomonas. The sequence continues at coordinate 20,868 of NZ_JAWODL010000014.1, forward strand.
CCCCGAGATACCTGCCTGCGGGTCCGTTTGCGTGTCTTCAACGCGGGTGTCGACGGTGACGTTGATGTCGGCGTCGTTGACCTGCTCGGCGGCAAGGAGTGCCCCGTCGCGGATCGGACCGCCGAGCGGACCGAGATCGCCCGTTTCGGGCATCAGAACGCCGACCATGGCCTCGAAATCATCGACGCCGACCGGATCTTCGGCCGTCGCATTCCGGTCCTCGTCGGTGAGGCCCTCACCGAACTCGAGGGTTTCGAGAGCCTCTAACTCGCCCTCTTGGAAGTCGATGACGTCGTAGGCGGCTGTGGCGATATCGCCGTTGACGTCGAAGTTGACGCTGGATGACGCGCCGATGTACTCGATCGAATCACCAGCGGCGACGGCTTCGACGGCGTCGGCGAGGCTTTCGGGTTCGAACTGTTCACCATCGGGATTCGCGACGGTTCGGATCCGGTCTCGGATCGCCGTGCCGTCGTTCTCGCCGGCGGCCGTCGCCGCGAGGATGTTCACTGCCATCGCGTCGTACGCCTGTGCGGTGAAAACGCCTGGTGAGTCGTCGTAGGCCGATTCGTACTCCGATTCGAAGAACTCCGCACCCGGGCCGCCGGCCGAAGGGGCGGTCCCGATCACGTTGTCCATGTCGTTGTCGACCTCACCGGGTAGTTCTGAGTCGATGAGGCCGTCGGGCACGACGATATCGAGATCCGGCACCTGGTCGGCGAAATCCGAGTAGAAATCGCGGAAGAGTTGGATTCCTGACTGGGGGAATCCGACGACCATCACAGCGTCGGGGGCGTCGGCGGCGCCGTCTCCGTTTCCGTTCCCGTTGCCGTTTCCGTCGCCGTTCCCACCGTTTCCGTTCCCGTTGCCGTTTCCGTCGCCGTTCCCGCCGTTTCCATTACCGTCGTCGGTCGTACATCCGGCGATGGTCGCGATTCCCGCAGCGCCCGCACCCTTGAGTACGTCGCGACGTTGGATCTTTCGTGCCATGCTGTGGCTGTCTACCGTATCGGCGGGTATTAAATGTATTCACCTTCCGTACAGCCACCGGTGAAACAGTCCCGTCGAGTTCGAAAAGCAGCGTACATTCGACGTTATTCGGACATGGGTTCATCTACCGAACGATCGGGGCGATCGGGTCTTAGGCGAACTCGACACCCGTCCGTTCGTCCCGACAAGTCTCGAGCGCGTGTTTGGCGGCCATCCCGGCCGCCTGTGCCGTCCGGTCGGTGCCGACGCCGACCTTCAGATCGACACCGACGGCCTCACGGACGTGGTCGATGGCATCGAGATATCCAGCCTCGTCGACCGCATCACAAACCGCGATGATGTTGTCACCGCCGACGAAAAACGACAGCGAATCGTGCGCTCGCCGCATGTAGCGCATCAGTTCCGCGTATCCCTGTTCGATGTTTATGAACGAGTCGAACTCGTTGAGTTGGTCGGTGTACTTGCCGGTCGCGTCGTTGACGTCGAAGTGGGCGATCTGGACGTCGGCGTCGGTTCGGTCCGCGGGGGCGATGGGCTCTCCGCGGAGCACTTCGGTCCGCTTGCCGTCCTGTGCACTTCCGGCGTCCTGTAGCTGGTCCGTCGCGGTTCCGAGCGCCGCCGCGGGGGCGGGATCGACGGCGATACTGAGGCTCACCGTCACGGGATATCGATTCCCGACGGACTCCTGTATCAGGGCATGCGCGTCAGTGTCGAGTCCGTTCGTGACGGCGACCATGTTGTCGAATCGGGTGAAGAAGACGTACCCCTCTCTGTTTCCGAACAGCTGTGAGAGGTCGGCGTACAACCGCGATTGAAGGGTCTGCAGATCGACTTCCCGGCGCGGTTCGGGAGTCACCGTCCACGGCCCGTAATTGTCGATCTGAATCAGGGTAACCTGCGCGTTTGTCACGCGTGGTGGTTTCGCCTCGGTCGGTATTTGCCTTGCTATCGAGCGCGGCCTCACGGAACACTATCGTTTCATACCGATCAGTATCGGCTTTAACGGGCCGTCGTTGACCCACACCGGAGATAGCTCATAAATCGTTGCAACGACCAGTCTCAGGCGTGGGCTTCGACGTCGACTTCCCACATGTCGTTCCGGCGCATCGCTCTGCCGACGGCTTTGTGGAACGCGACGATGTCCTCGAACTCGTCCTCCTCGACGTGTTCGAAGATGTCGGCCACGCTGACGACGCGGGCGTGGTTCAATCGAACGGGTTCGTCACCGTGTTCTTCGACGAACTCGGCCGCAGAGAGGGGGAAATCCCCCTCTTCATCGAGTTTCTTCGCCAGCACAGCCTGTCCGTACTTTCGCATTCCCTCGGAGCCTTCCTCTCCGTCGGGATCGTGGGGCCACTCCATATCCATCCGTCAGGCACCCAGCATCAAAGCGTTTGCGCTCTCGGTGTATCCAACGGTGACACGCTCGCGAGATTACGTACGCCAACGTGCGAACCGCAGCCAACGGCAGCGGTGCGAACTCCGTCGAACGCGGTGTGATTCGCTCCCCTCGGAAATCGTACCGACGCTCCGGACTGCACACGATGAACTCAGAACGGATTCAACGCACCGACACGGGGCAGGTAGTCGAAGTTCGCCTCGACGAAGAACCGTACTGCGTCAGCATCGACGGCGCTCTCGGCGATCGAATCGTCATTTTCGATCCGGCCACCGTCGAGGACGGCCGTTCGATCGGATGGGCTGTCGACAGCGCCGAGGAAATCTCCGAGATAGCCGACGATACCGTCGACGGCGCGCCGATCGGAGGTGAGTATATAAACAGGTTGGCACGACACGACTCGGGGTTCCTCGTCTGGATCGAGCCGCGACTGCTCGATGGGACACTCGATTCGACTGACCCGTCCACGACTGAGGTGGCCACTCGGCGTTGATCGACACGGCGGGAACGCGGTTCGACCGGTCCGTGTACTCTCTCGCCTACAGCTCCGATCCGTCGGCGTGCGAACGCACCCACAGCTCGCCGATCCGTGAGAGTCTCGTCCGATACGATTTGCCGTGCTCTTCGCGTTCGATGTACCCCTTTCCACCGGGGCCGAGCCGATCGACGTTGTAGATTACCTTCGAGCGAAACGCGTCGGTGTACTCCTCCCCGAGTTCGCGCGCGAGCGTCCCCGCCAAGTCGGAGACCGATTCGAACTCGCCGTGCTCGCCGAGCGTGAACAGAACCAGCTCCTCGAACGGTTTGACGTTCGAAAAGGAGGCGACTGGAAGCTCGATGATGTGGCCGTCACCGAATCGCTTGGCTCCGATCGTGGTCCCTCGCTCGTCGAACTCCGCGAGCAGTTCACGGCCGGCCTCGAGTCGGTCCTCGATTCGCTCGTGCTCGACGTCGCCGTCGAGCAGGTTCGCCAAGAGCTCACATTGGCTGCGGAGTTCCTCCGCGAGCTCGGTTTCCAGGTACTTTTCGGGAACCGTGTAATAGGTGTGTATCCGATCGCGATCACCCTCCCGTTCGACCATGATGGAGTGGGCGGCGGTGGCGAACGCGAAGGAGACCGTCCGGGGCATCGCCGAGACGTTGACCCACACTTCGCTGCCGGTGTCCAACTCGCCGTTTATCAGGTCGTAAGCCTGTTCGAACGCGGCGTCGTAATCGTAGACGTCCTCGACGACGTATTCCTCTGTTTCCGCACCCAGCAGGTTCTGAAAATCCTTTTTGAGCTTGTTCGCGAGGTTCTTCGAGTACTCGACGTTGGCCTCGCTGCCGACCGCACCCTCCAGTAAGACGACCCGGTCGACATCGAGTTGGTCGCGGACCAGCGGCGCGATGAGCCGGTCGTAGTCGAACCCCACCGGGACGATGTGGGTTTGCATGGCTGAAATGGCGGCCTGTAGTTACAAAAAGGGTCAGACTCGCGTCGACGGATCCGCGGTTCGCCCACGTGTTTATGTCGGTGCGTGCACTATCTTAGGGAGGTGGTATTAATGGGCAAAGACATCCTGATGATAGTCGGCGACTTCGGCGAAGATTACGAAATAATGGTGCCGTTTCAGGCGCTGCAGATGGTGGGACACGAGGTCCACGCCGTCTGCCCGGAGAAAGGGGCCGGCGAGACGATCAAGACCGCGATCCACGATTTCCGGGGGGATCAGACGTACATGGAGTCGCGCGGGCACAACTTCGAGTTGAACGCCACGATGGCTGATATCGATCCGAGCGCCTACGACGCGCTCTGTGTCCCCGGCGGGCGCGCGCCGGAATATCTCCGAACACACGAGGAAGTTCTCGACGCGGTTCGACACTTCTTCGACGCCGAGAAACCGGTCGCGACGCTGTGTCACGGGCCGCAGATCCTCGCCGCCGCCGGGGTATTGGACGGTTACGAAATGACCTCCTATCCCGCGGTTCGAGCCGAGTGTGAGGCGGTCGGTTGTTCGTGGGTCGACGGCGTCGTCACCGATCGGAACCTCGTCACGGGGCAGGCGTGGCCGGATCATCCCGAGTGGCTCGCGGGGTTCATGGAACTGCTCGGGGACGAAGTGACGCACGGGGAGGCGGTCGCGGCGGCCGACGACTGATCCGGATCGGATCGGCGGTCGGCGAGAGCGTTCCCACCGCGCCGCGTCCGGGAGAGGCGATGTATTCGGTCTCGCATTAACACCGGCGTGGACATCGTTTTTCCGTATCGCGTTGCGCCGTCCGGCGAGGGGGCGCTGCGGTGCCTCCTCGAGACGTACGGCGACGACCCATCGCTGAGGTCACCGCGATCCACTTCACCGACAGGGGCCCGGATCTGCCAGCGGACGTCGCGATCCCAGAGATCGAATCGAGGAGTGGAAAACACGCCTTCGAGATCGAAACGGTGGTGAAAGGGCTGTCGAAGCGAATCAAAAGGAGCGTCCGCGACGGCATCATCGACGAGACGCAGGCGAGAGACGGGGTTCCGGTCGTTCTCGGAGACGAACTGTCGTCGGTTTTCCACAGCGCACGGAGGAGACGAGTCGGTGATCGACTGCTTGGGGAGTGTGGGGTTACGCGACGATCGCTCCGCGCTAGGTGGCGTCCCTCAATCGGCGCGTAGCCTCTCGAAGTACAGTGAAGTATCCGCTTCCGTCGTCTGCGACGTCACCGCGGAGACGAGAATCGTCACGACCAGTCCCACCAGCATACCGTATATCGAGATCCCCCAGCCCAAGTAGGTGTCGGAAAACACGACGACGGTCCCCACGGCGATCTCGGGGAGAAAGTTGAACGCGAGATAGACGATCTGCGAGACGAGGATCCCCGCGGCGAGGCCGCTTCGTGTCGTTCGCCGCCAGTAGAGAGCGACGAGTACGGGGAGCGCGAGCTGTGCGAACCCGCCGAAAGCGAGATCGCCGATCTCGACGAGGATCGAGCCGACCGTCGTCGCACTGAAGGCTTCGGCCTCGGCCCAAATACTCACAGCCAGCGCGCCGGTGGCGAAGACCACGACGCCGATCCGGGCCAAGCGGTCCTCCTGCGATTCGGTGATCCCCTCATCGATGAGCGTCCGGTACACGTCGCGAGTAAAGTACGACGATCCCGAGAGCAACATCGAGTCCGAGGAGGACATCATCGCGGCGATCGCGCCGGCAATGACGAGCGCCGCGAACCACGTCGGCGTGTATTCGGCCAACAGGACCGGGAGGATACTCTCGCCGGCCCCAACGTCTGCCTCCAATCCGAGTCCACGGGCCCAGGTTCCAAGGAGGAACGCGGGTACGAACAACATCAACACCAGGACGGGCCACAGCGCGAACGATCGCTTCAGGACGGTTTCAGAGGAGGCCGTGAAGAACCGCTGGTTGACCTGCGGGAACATCGCGACCCCGAACGCGATCGAGATGGCGAACGTCAGCATCCGACCGGGGGTATAAAAATCGTTGCCGAGCGCGAAGAACTCGGGGTTCGTCGCTTCCAGCCCCGTGTTGATCGTTCCGATCCCCCCGTCGACGGCAACGAGTACCCACAGGAACGCGGCCCAGACCATCGTCAGCATGAACGCGCCCTGTAACGTGTCGGTCCAGGCGATGCCGCGCATCCCCGCCAACACGACGTAGAGGATCATGAACCCCGTAATCAGTGCCGCCCCGGCGGCGAAGGGGACAGCGCCGTCCGTGAGGGCGGCCAACGCCCCGCCGGCCCCGATCTGTTGGAGCATCACGTACGGGAAGAGCCAAAACAGCGAGACGACGGCCACGAGTGCGCGGATCGCTCGCGAGCCGAATCGGTCGCCGAGCATCTCCCCGAGCGTGACGTACCCGTGCCGTCGACCCAGTAGCCACTGCTTGTAGCCGACGACGTACCAGAGAACGGCGAAGATGAGGCCGTCCATGAGCCCCATCACGAGGATCCACTCCGGTCCGAACGAGTAGGCGGTGTCCGGTCCGCCGAAGAACGTAAACGCGGACAGAAGCGTCGCAAAAACCGTAAATAGCAGGACGACGGTTCCGAAGGTTCGACTCGCCAGATAGAACTCCTCGGCGACGCGCTCGGTCACCCGGTAGGCGGCCAGTCCCACGCCGAGCGCGATAAACAGGTAACCGACGATGATCGCCAGTTGGACCGTCGTGCTCACGCGCGTTCCCCCCGTTCATCGACGATCCAGACGCCCCACGCACGTTTCGTGAACTGCCAGAACACGACCGACGCGAGGGCCATCCAACCGATGTGCCACCACAGCCAAAGCGGCAACCCCAACGCGGTTCGGGCGTCGCCCCACAGAAACCACGGGATGGCAAACACAAGTAGTACTCCGAACAGTACTGCCCAACCACGCTGATTAGCTTTCGAAACCATATATTGAAGCAAATTTATATCTTATATGACTTAATAATGTCGTTTAGCCACCAATATTGTATATCGAAGAAAAATAATTATCAAAACGTTCGTGTCCGAGCCGTAACGTCTCCTCGTCCGCGTCGTCTAACGGATAGCAATCCTTGAGAGCGCTCGTTCGGGGCTCACTCGGTGATCAACATTTCGACGTCCTCGACGTGTTCGACGAACGATTCGAGGAATCGCCCCCCGTCTGCTCCGCCGACGACCCGGTGATCGAACGCGAGATCGACGTTCATCCTCGGCCGAAATTCCACCCCGTCTCGGCCGAACGGACGCGCTCGCGGAGCCGGTTCACGCCGAGAATCGCTGCCGACCCGTCGTTGGAACGACCGGCCGACAATTCGCCGCTGCACCGCCGTCGCCGTCAGTTCACCCAAACGGTCTTGCGGTTGACGAACTCCTTGATGCCCGGTTCGGACAGTTCCCGGCCGTACCCCGACTCCTTGACGCCGCCGAACGGAACTCGCGGATCGGACTTCACCAGCTCGTTGACGTACACGCAGCCGGCGTCGAGCCGTCGTGCGATCGCCTCGCCGCGATGGCGGTCCTCCGTCCAGATGCTCGCGCCGAGTCCGAACTCGGTGTCGTTGGCCTTCGCGATCGCGGCCGCCTCGTCTTCGACCTCGTAGACGGACGCCACCGGGCCGAACGTCTCCTCAGCGTCGGCCGGACACCCCTCGGGGACGTCGGCGAGCACCGTCGGTGGATAAAACGCACCGTCGCCGTCTACCGGGTCGCCGCCCGTCAGCACGGTCGCCCCGGCCTCGACGCTCGATTCGACTTGTTCGTGGAGCTCCGTCATGAGTCCCTCGCGGGCCTGCGGCCCCACGTCGGTGTCCTCGTCGGTCGGGTCGCCGACGGCGAGCGACTCGACTTCAGAGACGAACCGGTCGACGAACGCGTCGTACACGTCTGTGTGAACCATAAAGCGCTTCGCGGCGATACAGGACTGTCCGCCGTTCATGTTTCGCGCCCACGCGCCGGTCTCTGCGGCCGTCTCGATATCGGCGTCGTCGAGTACGACGAACGGATCGCTGCCGCCCAACTCCAGGACGGTCTTCTTCAGGTTGTCACCCGCCGTCGACGCTACCGCCCGACCCGCAGGCCCGCTCCCGGTCAACGTCGCGGCACGAACCCGATCGTCGACGAGCACGTCTTCGACGGCGCTCGACGGGATCAAAAGCGTCTGAAACACGCCCTCGGGACATCCGGCTTCGCGGAACACTTCTTCGATCGCGAGCGCTGATCCGGGGACGTTCGAGGCGTGTTTCAGGAGGCCGACGTTTCCGGCGACGAGGTACGGCGCGGCGAACCGGAACACCTGCCAAAACGGGAAGTTCCACGGCATCACCGCGAGCACGGGGCCGAGCGGATCGTAGACCGTCCGTACCCGCGTCCCCGGCGGACTGGGATGGCCATCGGGTTCGAGGTACGCGCTCGCGTGCTCGGCGTAGTGATCGCAGACCCACGCGCACTTTTCGACCTCGCCGATCGCCTGTGAAATCGGCTTGCCCATCTCCTCGGTCATCGTCTCGGCGTACTCGCGTTTGTTCTCCCGGAGGACCTCGCCGGCGCGCGAGAGGAGTTCCTCGCGCTCACGGATCGGCCGATCCCGCCACGCGTCGAACGCGTCGGTGGCGCGCTCGAGTTTGGCTTCGACATCGGCGTCGCTGTCGGTTTCATACGTTTCGACCGTCTCGCCTGTTGCGGGGTTGACGACGTTCATCACATTCGGGTTTGTGTACCACACGCATATGACTTACCGTCGTCGGTCGTCTCCACCGGATTTCGACACCCGACCGGATCCGCTAAGGCGGCGAAACGTCGGTCTTGGAACACCTCGGAGGCGACATCACGTATCGTCTCTACGACGATCTCGAATACGCGATCAACGACGACGAAATTCACACGATCGGCGCGCTCCTCGAGCGGCCGCTCGAGGAGTGAGAGATACCGCAGGTGTGAGACCGCGAAGTAGACCCACGCTGACACGCAACTCCGAGGAGCGGCCTTCTCCCGTATCTCGTCCACTGGACACACGTTCGACCGAAACGATATGCGAACGGACGTCTAACTACCGGGTGATGAACGGTAGCAAGTCTCAACTCACTGTGGTCGTCGAGGCGGACAATCTCGACTCCGGCGCCGACTGCCCGTGCGTCGACGAACTGGTGGCGTACGATCCACGGGTAGCCGTCGGTGGGGGGCAAACCGGGGCGCGGACGCGCCGCCCCCGACGTCGAGAGTTCTTCAATTGGCGGGTCCCACGGGTGAACTGATGTTGGCCTCGGATCTACTCGTCGCCTGTCTCGAGCGCGAGGGCGTCGAGTACGTCTTCGGACTGCCGGGCGAGGAGATGGAACAGCTGCTGTTTTCGCTTCGGGAATCGGACGTCCAGTTCATTCCGACGCGTCACGAGCAGGGAGCCGCCTTCATGGCCGATGTTCACGGTCGATTGACGGGCGATGCGGGGGTGTGTCTCGCCACGCTCGGTCCCGGCGCGACGAACCTTCTGACCGGTGTCGCTGACGCCCACCTCGACAAGTCCCCCGTCGTGGCGATCACGGCACAGGGCGGTCTCGAACGGCTCCACAAGGAGAGCCATCAGGCGATCGACATCGTCGATATGTTCGAACCGATCACGAAGTGGAACACGCAGTTGAACGATCCCGACATCGTTCACGAGTCGGTCCGAAAGGCGTTCAAACTGGCGGAGCACGAGAAGCCGGGAGCGACGCACCTCGAACTCCCCGAGGACGTCGCGTCGGAACTCACCGCGAAACGGCCGCTTTCGATCGGCGACCCCGTCGGGTCACCCGCTCCGAACGCTGACTCGCTTGAACGCGTCCGGTCGCTGTTCAGCGAGGCAGATCGCCCGCTCATCGTCGCCGGTAACGGTGCGGTCCGGACACGGGCGTCGACGCATCTTCGCCAGTTCGTCGAGGCGACGGATGTTCCGGTCGTGTCGACGTACATGGGCAAGGGTGCCGTCTCCGATGCGGACGAGCGGTCGCTCATGACGCTCGATTCGGGGGCGCACCGCGAAGCCGCGACCGCCATCGAGGACGCCGATCTCCTGGTCACCGTCGGCTACGACATCGCGGAACACGATCCCGCCGACTGGAGCCACGAATCGACGACGCTCGTTCACATCGACAGCGAACCGGCCGAGGTCTACGAGGCGTACAACCCCGAGATCGAAGTCGTCGCGGATATCGCACGGACCATCGAACTGCTCGCCGGGTGGGCCGAATCCGATGGGATCGCCTTCGAGAGGGACTGGTACACCGCTCTCCGCCAACACATAGTCAGCGACGTCTCACGGGGGCCGATCGGTGATCCGCCCTTCACGGTCCGGGAAGTGCTTCCGCTGCTCCGGGAATCGATGGCCGCCGAAGACGTGTTGCTCTCGGACGTCGGCAGCCACAAGATGGCGATCGCACAGAACTTCCAGACACACGAACCCAACACGTGCATCATCTCGAACGGACTGGCATCGATGGGGATCGCCGTCCCCGGTGGGCTGGCGGCCGACCTGGCGACCGACGCGAACGTCGTCGCCGTAACCGGCGACGGGGGCTTTCTGATGAACGCGGCGGAGATCGAGACTGCAACTCGGCTCGGATGCAGCTATACGATCGTGGTGTTCACCGACGACGATTACGGGTTGATCTCAAAAAAGCAGCGTGACCACACCGGAGAGTCGTTCGGGACGGGACTCACGAACCCCGACTTCATGACGTTCGCCGAGAGCTTCGGGATCGAAGGATACCGTCCGGAATCGGTCGAGGAGGTACGCGAGGCGTTCGATGCCGCGATCGGTGGCGAAATGACGCTGATCGAGATTCCGGTCCGCTGAGCACCGACGTTCCGTCGCATTCAGGCCCATCCTCGCTCGAGGGTCCCTCACCCGTTTGGATCCGGCCCCCGATCGACGATCACGGAGAAGACGGCTACCAGATCCCAGCCGCGGTGGCGGTCGACGCACGTCTCCGGACGAGTGCAGTCACGACGGGCGCTCGCGTGACTCCCTCGACGCTCACCGTTCTCAGGTGCGTTCCCCGTCGAGTTGGGTGAATAACCGAACGTGTTCACACACCCTGAGGCCCTCCTCGTGGATTCAGCAGTACGGCTGGGAATCGGTATGCGGAGCGATCACGGGGTTTTGCTGCACAAGTTATACGAGGAGCGGGGTCAATCGAAGGTGGATGGCTGCCACTTCTTCGTTCCGTGGAAGCACTCGCGATCCGCTTTCGTTATACTAGCTGGAACGATCATCACGCCGATCGCGCTGCCGTCGAACGATCGGGTAGGCATCGATGTTCAGTAGCTACTACGTCCGTGAATGCGAGGTGGGGCTTGGATTGGTTTTATATCAACATGAAATACAGTAAGTAAAATATATGTATGTGAAATGAACTTAACTACCCGGCTTGCTAAAACGTGGTCGCCTCTCGTTCCGCAAATTCCGATGCGACCTGGCCGGTATTTATTCCGAAGCAGTCGAGTCTCGGCACTGATAGCTAAAAAAACGCGCCGGATTTCACGCATGGGAAAATTTAATGAGGGGCTACGAAGAGTCGATACTATGCCGGCGACAAACTCATCGCGACTCGTTCAGTCGACGATGACCTCACTTCGGATACTCGAACTCATTCGGGAGAACCGGGGAGCGAGATTAACCGACATCGCTCAGGAGCTCGACATCGGATACAGTACGGCGCATAACCATTTGGCCACCCTTCACAACGAAGAGTGGCTCGTCAAAGAAAACGATATGTACAAGATCCCGTATCGATTCCTTAATTTCGGCCGCTCAGCCCGGCAAAACACACCTTTTTTCTCGATCGTGCGACGACATGCGAGTCAACTTTCAAACGAGACGAACATGGAAGTAGAGTTTCTGGTCGAAGAGTACGGGCGCATCATTTCGCTCATCGACATCACTACGAATGCCCCGGGATACACAAACGTCGACGACGGCTGGGAAGGAATTGGCATTTTTTATTATATGAATAATACTGCCTCAGGAAAGGCAATACTTGCAGAAATGTCAGAGAAAAAAATAGAAGAAATTCTGGATAAGTGGGGGCTACCAGGTCAAACACCGTACTCGGTTACCGACCGTGACACCCTTTATCAACAACTTGAGGCTACTCGGGAAAACGGCTATGCAACCGCCCACCAGGAGGTCCACGAAGGGTTCGAGAACGCCGCCACGGTGGTGAAATATCCGGATAACGGGATATTTGGCGCGATCAGTATTGGGTGGCCGTCTTATTTGTTTGATAACGAACTAGATCAGCGTCTTATAAAAAAATTGATGAATAAGAAACGGGAGATAGAAGTCGAGATCGCCAAAGCGAGTGAGGACGGACTGTAGGGGACACAACCGACTGGCCTTCCCGATAATCCCTTCGCCGACAGCGCTTCCGCGCCCACCTTCCGACGTGAGTGAACTACTCTATGCATTTATCGTCTGCCTTCGCACAGTGCTCGCTGAAGAAGGGGCCTAACGCCCCGGCCCGACTGAAATGCATATATGAGACGACGAAACAGTGTGGTTGCTGTGAAATGTCCGGTAGTGGTTTAGTGACCACTTGACGTCACTGCACACCCGATCGCCCGACGGCAGTGCGATCGGTGTGTACATATCAGCCGTTGCTATAGCTGGAGTGTCGCCGTCGACAGCCGTCGATCGAGCGCCTACATCGGGTTGATACAGCCCGGTGAACGTCTTCTTGGGATAGATAACGTCGGTAGGTCCGGGTTCCCTGAGCGGACCACGAGGGAGACCGAGCGGTTCACGGCGACGGGATGTGATGACTCAACTCGGGACGACTGTCAGTCACAACGAGGGCTTGACACGAGGGACTCGACGTACCGTCCACTCGAGTCGGGACCAATCCGCTGGCAACCGGACCACATGGGGTAAAGTAATGCTAACCGGGTACGAACGCGACATCAATGTCAGATACTGCTAATGAGGCGGACGTCGTCATCGTCGGTGGTGGTGTCTCCGGTTGCGCGATCGCCCGAGAACTGGCGACCGATCACGACGTCGTTCTGGTGGAAAAAAGCCAGGTGGCCAGCGAGGCATCGGCGTTAGCCGCAGGAATCATTGGCATCTCGGTAACCTACGACCGCTATCCGGCGATCGGCGCGCACGCCGCCCGATTTTTCGAGGACCTCGACGGGACCGGGCAGTTCAGCTACACCCGTCGGGGATCCGTTCGTCCCGTCCCGCCGGAAAAAGAGAACGACTTGCGCATGGACGTCGAGTACCTCAGGGGCGAAGGACACGATGTCACGTTCAGAGAGGCTGCGGATCTGCCTGATCGGTACCCCTGGCTCAATTCTGGCCCGTATGCTGGTGCTATCGAGTACCCCGCTGAGGCGGGGAAAGGCTGGACCGATCCATACACCCTCGCAGTGACGCTGAAAGAACAGGCCGAAAAGCGTGGTGCGACGATCGTAACCAACACGAACGTCCGGGAGATCCTCACCGAAGCGAACTCGATATCCGGTGTTCGGACTGACTCCGGAGTCGTGTGTGCTCCGAACGTGGTGGTAGCTGCAGGCTGGCGGACGCCACGACTTCTCGACGATCTCGTCGAAGTTCCGGTTCGGCCCTACCGGACACAGGTCATCGTACTCGATCCCGGTGTTGACGTGAGGGGATGGCCGATGGGTGATTATGGTGAGGAACACGTTTACTGGCGCCCGGAGAACAACGGGCATCTCCTGATTGGTGGACACTCGTTCCCAACGGACACCCCTACCGAGGCGAGTCGGGACGAAGACGAATCGTTTCGCCAACACGTCGCTTCGGTTGTCCCAAAGATATTCTCAGGGCTCGCGGGCGCGGAGTTCGTCGATGGCTGGGCCGGCGTCGATGCCGCGACCCCGGATACGTATCCCATCATAGATGCGCCGGACGATGCACCGGACGGACTCGTCGTCGCTACCGGATTCAACGGGCGAGGCGTGATGACCGCGCCCGTGACCGGCGTCGCCACCCGGGCGCTCGTTACGGGGAAGGAACCCCCGTTCCCCCTCGATCCGTTCGGGATCGATCGGTTCGACTCACGCTCTTCGGACTTCGAGTTCGTAAGCATCAGTAGCGCCGACTGACGGGAGTGACTGGAGCACCGCCCGGTTGATTACCCCGTACGACTAGCGAGGACGAACCCTTCTCAACGATGTGCCCGCACCGGTGATTCGAGAATTCGATCCCGCACTCACTCGGTCAGCAGGACAGCGTTGCTCGGGGTCCACCCGACCGTGACGCGTCGACCGACCGAGAGGTACTGGCCCTGATCTTCGAGTTGTATGTCGATGGTGAGTTCGGTGCCGTTCTCGAGTTCGATGACGAACTTTCCGAGGTTCCCCTTGTAGATCTCCTCGATGACCTGACCCTCGAAAGAATTCGAAACTCCCTCCGCTTTGTCACCGATCCGGAGCTTCTCGGGTCGAATCGCGACGGCGACCTCCTCGCCGGGGGTACCGTCGGACCCTTCGACGCGAACTGGAAGTCCATTGACGTCGATGATCCCGCCGTTCTCATCCGTGTCGTACGTGCCGTACAACAGATTCGTTTCACCGATGAAGTCGGCGACAAACTTCGTGGCCGGCTCCTCGTAAATCTCGGTCGGAGTCCCGAGCTGTTCGAGGTGTCCGTCGTTCATGACGGCAATTTGGTCGCTCATGGTGAGTGCTTCCTCCTGATCGTGAGTGACGTAGACGAACGTGATGTCCAGTTCCTTCTGAAGGTTCTTGAGTTCGACTTGCATGGTCTTTCGAAGCTTCAGATCGAGTGCGCCGAGTGGTTCGTCTAAAAGGAGTACCGTCGGTTCCGTCACGAGCGCGCGCGCCAGGGCGATTCGCTGTTGCTGGCCGCCGGACAGCTCATCGATCTGCCGGTCCTCCATGCCGGGGAGTTCGACCAGCTCCAGCACTTCCGAGACGCGGGCGTCGATCTCTTCGGTTTTCGATCGCCTGATCAGCCTCTTTATCCCCGACAGAACCCCGCCTCTACTCGCCGAGTCCGAGCCCACCGAGGTCTCGCTGGCACGGGTGTGATCCGGAATGCCTTTCATTTGCAACCCGAATGCGATGTTCTCCCCAACGGTCATGTGGGGGAACAGCGCGTAGGACTGGAACACCATACTCGTGTCCCGTTCGAACGGTGGGACTCCATTGACTCGCTCGTCGCCGATAAGGACGTCTCCACTGGTCGGGGTTTCGAACCCGTCGATACAGCGCAGTAGTGTAGTCTTTCCACACCCGCTTGGCCCGAGCAGCGTCAGGAACGATCCGGATTCGATGTCGAGGCTGAGGTCGTCGACCGCGGTGACATCGCCGAACCGCTTTTCGATATTCACCAGGCGAATGTCGTGGGTAGTCATATGTGTTTAGGCACTCTTGATCTCGGTCCAGGCCTCATCGTATATCTGCGTCGCTTGCCCGATGTTCTCGATGAATTCGAGGGAGTCCATCGTGTCTTCGTCCGGATAAATGCTCTCGTTATCGAGAATATCGTCGGAGATGTACTCCTCGGCGGCTTCGTTCGGACTGGCGTAGTACGTGTAGTTCGTCACGTCCGCACCGTTCTCGGCGTCGAGGAAGTAATCGATGAACGCGTAGGCGTTCTCGACGTTCTGTGCTTCGGCGGTGATCGTAGCGGTATCCACCCAGACGACACTTCCCTCTTCGGGTATCACGTAGTCGATCGGTGAATCCTCGCCTTCCTCCCACAGCTCCCAGTAGGCCACGAACGCTTCGCCGGACCACGTATGGACGGGGCTTGCCTGCTCGTTGATCATGTTCTCCGGCATGTTCACCGAGTCGTACGTGGAGAGTAGGTCCTTCTGCTGGATGAGGAGTTCTTTGGCCTCATCGATTTCGTCCTCGTCGGTCGTGTTCAGTGAGTAGCCGAGATACTTGAGCGCCGCACCGATCGTTTCGCGCATATCGTCAAGCATGGTCATCTGTCCGGCGAACTCCTCGTCCCACATCGTCTCCCACGACGTGACTTCGATGTCGCCGGTCATCTCCGCGTTGTAACCGATGCCGGAGGTTCCCCACTGATACGGCACCGAGTACCGGTCATCAGTGGGGTCGTAGGGTGCATCCTGGAACGTTTGCGAGAGGTTTCCCCAGTTCGACAGTCGGTCTGTGTCGATCGGCTGGAGCATGTCTTGCTCCGTCATGATATTGACCATATAGTCGCTGGGGAAGAGGACATCGTACTGGTCGGTCCCTCCGGCTTTCAGTGCGTTGAACATCTCCTCGTTCGACGCGTAATTCGATACGGAGACCTCGATGCCCGTCTCATCTTCGAATCCCTGAATGAACCCGTCCGCCCAGTAGTCGGCCCATTGAAAGACCAGCAGCTCGCCAGCGTCGCCGCTGTCGCTGCCGTTGCCGTTGCCACCGTTGCCACCGTTGCCGTTGCCACCGTTGCCACCGTTGCCGTTGCCGCCGCCGAGGCACCCGGCCAGACCGGCCACCCCGAGCGTGGAGGCCGTCCCGGTCATTTGCAGGAATCTACGCCGCGAGTTCCGTCGTGAGTTATCTTTTTTTTCAGTCATTGTGACACCCCTTGGCAGACACATGTATGTGTTTGACATAAAGTTTGGCTTTGCGCCAGCGATCGAAGGCCCGGAACCGGGTTTCTACGATTTCCGACACGACATATGGTCGGTTTTATCGTTTAAACTCAAACTATCACCGAAAATACAGGGTTTCGATTTATAGATCCACAGCGGTCACGCAACGTAGGTCTCGACCGAACTACCAGGTCGGACCCTGGAATCGCTGTGCGATCGCGACGAGCGCCATCGTCGTGATGAGAATGAGCGCGGCGACGACATTGACACCCGGACTGATCCCCTGTCGAACCATAGAGAAGAAAAATATCGGCAGGGTGTTTTCGTTTCCGATAATAAAGAACGTAACGACGAAATCGTCGAAACTCATCGCAAACGCGAGCAGCGCGCCCGCATAGACGCCCGGTTTGATAAGGGGGAGTGTGATATAGCGGAACGTCTCGATTTCGTTCGCCCCGAGGTCCTTCCCCGCTTCCTCAAGGGTTCGATCGAATCCTCGCAGGCGGGCAAAGACGACGACCGCGACGAAACTGATGCCGAACGCGATGTGACCGATGATCGCGGTGTTGACGCCGAGGGACATCCCCACGATGTTGAAAAACAACAACAACGAGATTCCCATTATGATGCTCGGAATGATAATCGGCATGTACACAACGCCGGTGAACAGCCGCTTACCGGGGAACTCGTACCGATCGAGGGCGAACGCCAGCATCGTTCCGAAGACGGTGCTTCCGAGCACGGTAACGATCGCGATGTAAACCGAGTTTATGAGCGCGTGATATGCTGCGCTGGGATCGACACGGGCGATCGTTTCTCCGCTGAATAGCGCTATGTACCACTCGATGGTAAATCCTTGCCAGACTATCGCATAACGAGAGTCGTTGAACGACAGGACGATGAGAACGACGACAGGAGTGTACAAAAAGAGGTAGACGAGAAGCGTCTGGACGGCGAGCCACCCGCTCCCCATCTCGAACAATTTTGAGCGCCATCGCTTCAGCGAGGTCACGCGAGGTCACCCCCAGCGTATCGCTGATAGAGCGCGATACAGAGGAGCATCACCGCCATCAAGACGAACGATCCCGCCGCACCGAGGGGCCAGTTACCGGCCGAGCCGAATTGGTTAGCGATGAAATTTCCGATCATCTGGCTGTCGGTTCCCCCGAGCAGTTCGGGAATGACATACGCTCCGGTGCTCGGGATGAACACGAGGATCGATCCCGCGGCGACCCCCGGCATCGAGAGTGGGAAAATAACCCTCCGGAACGCGTCGAACTGGTCGGCACCCAGGTCCATCGCTGACTCCCGCAGGGTAAAGTCGATCTCCTCGATACTGGCGTAGACCGGGAGAATCATGAACGGAATCCATATGTAGACGAGACCAAGCAGAACGGCGAATCGAGAGTTCATCAGCGGTGCGCCGGTTTCGTAGAACGGCAGGACTCCCAGTGCGATCGTGAGCACGCTGTTCGACGACAGCAGTAGCTGAATAGCGTAGATCCGGACGAGATACGATGCCCAAAACGGGAGGATAATCAGGACTAAAAGCAAGTTTCGATGTCTTTCAGGGGCTATACGGCCGATATAATAGGCGACCGGATAGCCGATGACGAGCGATACGACCGTCGAGACGAGTCCGTATCCAATGCTCTTAAACGTTAGCCGGACGTAAGGCGTCGGTTGCCCCGCCGCTAACTCGACGTTCCCCGGAAGGACGGTCGCGACCAACCATGCGATAGTGTACCAGATCGCCTGCAATACGGTCGCGTCTTCGGGAATGAAGTATGTTCGGTACTGATGTAGACTGAGATGTTCGAGACCGACGAGAACTTCACCGAAAGCACCGCGCTGGCCGAAACTGAAGTAGAACATCACCCCGAGCGGGATTAAAAAGAAGACAGTGAGCCAAAACCCGCTGGGAAGAAGATTAACCACGAGTCCGGTCCATTTGTTCCGACGCGCCCGAGCGATCAACTTGGAGTATTTCGACGACAGCGAGTTTTTCGTAGTGGAGTCGTTTAGCATGTCTCCCTCTGTCAGGGATAGCACGATTACTGTAAATATCTTTTGACGGCACGGGAAACGTTGACCGTCATTGATCTCGGTGGGGTAAAATATATGAAAGTGGATATAAAAATCGTTAGATCATAACACATACAGGAACTACTGTTTTCGATTATCGCTTAATTCCCCTGTAATGCCGATGAAGGTGATGGTTAACTACGATCTATTAATTCCTATATGTCTTCTTGTATTAATATTTTTTAAAACTTATCGGATAGCGTGGAGATCTGTCGACCCCAGGGGACGCGACCGATCCCGATTCCCCCTCACTGTTCGCGATACAGGAGGAGCCCAACGACATCTACGTTACATGCTCGGTGACGTCCTCCGCGCGGTAAAGACCTGGCCGTCCCACACCTGAATGCATGCCGGGTTGGAGGAGGTGCGATCTAATATCCCCGGGGGAATACTGGTAGTGCCGTTCGAAAATCGAAGATTCCGATGGCTACCCGAGATCCTGCACCGGCGAACTCCCCACCCTACCGCTCGCCTGACGGCTCGCGCTTGAGGGTGGGGTCGTCCCACCACTGCTTGCGATCGTGTAGTTCCGATCGCAGGGTGTCATGGACGGCGGTTCGCCGTGTTCGTTTTGCTACTCGTTGGGGCGGTAGAGCGCGTGGTCGTACAGTTGCCGACAAACGTCTCGGTGGCAGTCCAATGGCTCACGGTGGGTGTCGGACGGCTTGAGACGGTACTCGTAGGCGTCGTACATCCGTTACTCTCGTTCCTCGATCAGTTCGTCCAGTTGCTCACGGACGAACGACGAGTGGTTGAGGCGTTGGTCCTCGATCCACTCGTCTTGGTTCTCCCGAATGGGATTGTCTTCCGTTTCACCGTGATGCACGATATGCGCGTGATACGTATGACTCAGCTATCGTGCCGGGGGTAGCCCCCTACGTCGCCGGACACCAACAACCAAATCCTGGCTGGACCACGGTCTATTTTCACACGGATGAAAATATTTTCGCCAGGATGCCATACCAGTGTTATGTTTTTCGGGGAACTGGTACTAGTATGTCGACCCCTTCGATATCGAGTTTCACATCTATCGAAAAAGTAACTGCCCCAGACGGGTGTTCGGAAGTAAATAACACGGTTAGGGTTGTTATTTAAACTGCGGGAATCGCGCTATATGCGTCTTGGATCCTCGTATACGGTGGTTTTCTATTTCTCTCATAGTGAACTACTGTGGCGGCCGAGCGTATTACCCGCGATCGGACTCGGAACGGGCGGCCGAATCTCGACGTTCGCTCCCGACCGTCAACAACTACGCGACTATTCACCGGGGTCTATCGTTTCAGGGGGTAGAAACCACTGTTACCAACACACTTAATACTTCGATTTACGATACCTGGATATGGATTACTGGTCAAAGCTGGAGGCCGAGTACCGAGAGCGGACACCGACCAGCGAATCGATCCACGACGAGACGAGCGATCACATTCCCGCCGGGGTGGCGAGCACATCGCGACGATTCGATCCCTATCCGTTTTATATCGACCACAGCGACGGCGTACACCTGGAAGATGTCGACGGCAACCGGTACCTCGATTACGACATGAACAACGGAGCAGGGCTCTGTGGCCACACTCACCCCGATATCGCCGACGCGCTCCACGACCAGATCGACAAAGGGACCCTCTACACGATGCCTCACGAGTTGCTGGCTGAAGCTGCCGAGGAGCTGAAAAAGCGATGGAACGCCCTCCAGAAGGTTCGATTCACCAACAGTGGAACGGAGGCGACGATGCATGCCATACGTATGGCCAGAGCGTACAGCGGTCGGGACAAGGTGCTGAAGATCGAGGGAGCGTACCACGGCGCCCACGACTACGTCCTGGTGAGCGGAACCCCACCAGTCTCGAAGGCCGGTCACCCGAAGCGACCTCGAAAAGTCAAGGACGGACACGGCGTCCCGGACGCCGTACTCGACACCGTTGAAGTCGCTCCGTTCAACGATCTCGAGGCGACCGAGGAGATCCTCTGGGAACACCGCGACGAAATCGGTGCACTCCTCGTCGAACCGGTGATGCTGAACAAGTCCGTCACTCCGCCACAGGAAAACTACCTCGAAGGACTCAGGAAGCTGTGTGACGAGTACGGCGTCGTCCTCATCTTCGACGAGGTGAAAACGGGCGTGAAGGTCGCTCCTGGCGGGGCAGCTGAACTCTACGGTGTCGAGCCCGATATGGTAACCATGGCGAAATCCATCGGTGGGGAGACATCGGTGGGCGCGTTCGGCGGGACTCACGAGATTATGGATCAGATATCGGACGACTACGCCTGGCACTACGGCACGTACAACGGCAACCCGTTCGTCCTCCGAGCACTGGTGACTGCACTCCGGGACGTACTTACCGAGGACGCATACGATCACGTGAACCGGCTGGGTAACCGGCTGAAAGCCGGCTACGAGGACGTGATGGCTGATGCGGGGATTAAGGGACAGGTCACGCACGTGAACTCACAAGGTATCATCCAGTTCACCGACGCGAACATCACCGATTACCGGGAGTTCGTAGCGAACGTCGACGACGATTTCCACACCCTGTTTTGGTTTGGGATGGTCAATCAGGGCATTATTCCGCATCCATACGGGGCCCGTCAGCAGTGGACGATCAGCGTCCAACACACCGAAGAACACATCGACGAGACCATCGAGGCGTTCAGAAACATAGCACCGAGGCTGGCGGAGGCACAGAACTCCTGACCACGGCTATCTCCGGATGGGGACGGTGCGGTGCGGGATCTTTTCAATCGTAAAAATAATCGCGCGGAGCCGAAGGACAGCCCCACGACGATTCAGTAAAACGTGGCTTCAATAGCGTCATCGAGAGCGGAGGCAGCCACTTGGATATCCGTTTCGTTGATGTTCAGCGTTGGGGAAAGAATGATCTGGATCTCCGGACGGCCGCTACCGAACAGTACGCCGTTGTCTTTCGCGTGCGAGCGCACCTCGGCGACCGGGTTGTCTTCGTCCGTAGCCCACGGGTTTACGAACGGCTCCCCCGTCTGCGGGTCGTGGAACTCGACGCCCCAATGAAATCCTCGGCCGTGGAGATCGCCAACGACGTCGTATTTTTCTTCGATATCGCGCAGTTTGGACTCCAGTTCCGGCGCTAGGGAGCGAACGTTGTCGATGAGGTGCTCCTCGTATTCGTCGAGCGCTGCAATCCCGGCGGCGCACGCCATCGGATGTCCCGCGAACGTCTGTCCGACAGGGATACCCTCTTCACCGAAGTGTTGTCCGAGGCTGTCGTTCATGATGACGCCCGCGAGCGGGACGTAAGCGCTCGTGACTCCCTTCGCGAAGGTGATCATGTCCGGCTCGACGTCCTCGGTATCGATACCGAACCAGTCACCACACCGGCCGAATCCGGTGATGACCTCGTCGGAGATGAGCAGAATGTCGTATCGGTCACAGATCTCTCGAACCCGTTCGAAATACCCCGGAGGGGCGGGGAAGGCCCCGCTGGAACCTCCGATGGGCTCGGTCAGGATGGCGGCGATACTGTCTGGGTCCTCGTTTTGAATGACCCACTCGAGGTGGTTAGCTGCCTTCTCTGCGAGATCTTCCGGCCCGCTCGCGTCGAAGCACTCGGGAAGTGGCGGAAGGAACCGAGCCGTCCCGGACGTCGCCGCATAGCGCTCCACGCTCGCCCGCGTCTCCGCATCTCCGGTGAGGCTCGCGGCACCGTACGTCCCTCCGTGGTACGAACGCCATCGCGTGAGGACCTTCGGTGCGTCTTTGTATTGTCGGGCGAGTTGGATGGCCGCTTCGTTGGCCTCGCTGCCGGAGATAGCGAAGAACACGCTCGCGTCGTCGATGGGATTGATCTCGGCCAGCCGGGTAGAGAGTTCCGACCGGGCCTCGTTGTGCTTCGAGGACGCCACGTACGCGATACGATCCAGCTGTTGGCGTATCGCCTGATTGATTCGCTCGTTACCATGGCCGGCGTTTACGCAGTACAACTGCGAGAGGAAGTCGAGATACTCCTTTCCCTCATCGTCTTTCACCCACGCACCCTCCCCATCGGTGATGTTGATGGTTTCCCCATCCGGAGTGTGCCAGTGTGGAATCGTGTTAGGTTGCTTCTGTAACTGCTCTGAACTCATTGGCTGACCACCACGATTCGGGTTCGTGGCCTCTATTAATAAAAATACCTCCCGTAACGTCCCCGTTCGACGCGGAGTCGCCAACGCTCGTCCGACAGTATCGGGATATGAGGCCTGTCGACAGGGTTCTCTTTGTGCCGAGAAAAAATCGTCGGCGCTCGATCCCACCGGCCGGAGCGCCGAGTGTGGCGATCCAACGAGTGATCACGGTCCACACTGAAAAACAGAGTGAGGGAGAGAGAGTCCGTCGGCGTCCCGTGTGAGTTCACTCCGCGAGTTCGACTTCGGACGGGACGAACGGTTCGATACCCAGTCGTTCGATCCTCGACGAAGTCGGGATCCCGTCCACGCTCCAGCCCCGAAGTTCATAGTACTCGTCGAGCATCTCGTCGAACGCCTCCTCGGTGAGGTGGTTTCCGTCGGCCGGACCGCCCGACTCGAGCGGCCGCTTCAGTCGCTCCGGGAGGCTGTCGTCCTCGCGTTCGAACCCCTCACGGACGTTGAACAACCGGACGACGTTCCAGGCGCGTTCGCCGACCGTTTCGAGGTCATCGACCGAGACGTCGTAACCGAACTCGCTCAGCCATTCCACGACGCGTTCGTAGCTGTACGCGGTGAAGTCACACGCGACCATGCTATAGGAGAGTGCCCCCTCGTTTTGTTCGTCGACGACGACCTCCGCGTGGCCTTCCGTGTCGAACGGATCACGGTCGCCGCCCATCGCGTCCGAGCCGATTGGGAACGCGCGCTGGTGACATCCGCCGCGATCCGAGGTCGCGTAGGCCAGCGCCATACTGAACGAGGCGCGAGGGTCGTAGGCTGGGAGCTCCAGCCCCTTCACCTCGACGGCTGCCTCCCGCGCCTCGGGTGCGCCACCACAGAGCAGTTCGGCCGCTCTGGCGGTTCCCTCAGCGAGTTGCTCTCCGATTCCCTCGCGGTGGGCGATCTTGCGAACCAGTTCTGCAGCAGCTTCCGCGTCACCGAACTCGACGTCGGTATCGACGAGCCCACTCTCCGAGACTTCCATCAACCACGAGACGACGTTACCGAGCGAGATGGTGTCCATCCCAAGCCGGTCCGCGCGGTCGGCCAGTTCCGTCACTCCGGTCACGTCGGTGATGTCCGTGTTCGCTCCCATCATACCGATCGTCTCGTACTCGGGGCCCCAGGCGACGCTGGCGTCGGGGAACGCCCCGTCGATGTCCGTCTCCGAGAAGTCCGTAACGTGACCGCAGGCCACCGGACAGTTGTAACAGGAGTCGGGACGCTGATGTCCCGGTTCGAACGCGTCGATATTCAACTCGTCTACGTCCGGGATCTGCCCTCTCGTCCAGTTGTGAGACGGGAGCGCTCCGATGGCCTGCGTCCAGTCGACGATGAGTTGTGTGCCACCGGTGCGTGCCCAGGCGACCTCTTCGCTGCCGCCGAGCCGTTGGGTATGCTGGATGCGGAGGTCCTGGAGTTCCGAGTCGTCCGGCTTGGTTCCCGTGGCAACCACGGCTTTGAGATTTTTGCTACCCATCACTGCCCCGACACCTCCCCGTCCCGCGTGGTGAGATGCCTCGTCGCTCGAGATCGTCGCGAACTTCACCTGGTTTTCTCCTGCCGGCCCGATGGCCGCGACTTTCGTTTTCCGGTCGGGGAACTCCCTCGCTGTCTCCCGTGCGTCGTGGCTGCCCCACAGGTGCTCTGCCTCCTCGATGGTCACGTCTCCGTCGTCGACGCGGAGCAACACCGGCTCGTCGGCTCGCCCCTCAAAGACGACGCCGAGATACGTCGGCATCGCAAAGCGGAACATCGATGGGAAGTGCCCGCCCGAGTACGAGTCGACGAACGTCCCCGTGAGCGGCGACTTCGTCATGACCCCGTATCGGGAGGTACCCGGGGCGTGGCCCGTCAGCGGCCCGAACATGAAAAACATCTTGTTGTCCGGGCTGAGCGGATCGACATCCGGCTCGAGCTCATCGAGCAACATCGCGGCACCGAGCCCCTTCCCCGAAATGAACGTGTCCCGGTACTCCTGTGGAACCTCCTCGGTCTCGACGGTTCGTTCGCTGAGATTCACGCGCAGTAACTGCGAGAGGTCTGCGGGCATCGACCCCCTCGTCGCGCCATCAGTCTTGACTGCCATTACCAAGGATACTGGCTAATCATATAAAGATTTGATGGGGGCAAAGAAGCGCCAGCCACGACGTGGGTTCCGTGGAACTCTCGAATCTCAGAGCGGCTCGTCGAGCGCAATAGTGACCGACTTCGACTGGGTGTACTCGCCGATGGTCTCTTCAGCGCATTCCCGGCCGATACCGGATGCTTTGAAGCCGCCGAACGGGATACCCGGACCACCGCCATGGTACTCGTTGACCCAGATGCTTCCGGCCCGGATGTCAGCCGCCGCTCGATGGGCGGTGGTCGTATCCCGCGTTGCGACGCCAGCCGCGAGGCCGTACTCGACGTCGTTCGCGAGTTCGATGGCCTCCTCGTAGTTCTCGAAAGTAATGATACACTCGACCGGGCCGAATATCTCCTCTTGTGCGATACGCATGTCGTTGTCAACATCGTCGAACACCGTCGGCTCGAAGAAATGCCCGTCGGCGAGTTCGCCGGCCGGGCGCTCGCCGCCGTAGATGAGATCTGCGCCTTCCTCCCGGCCGAGTTCGACGTACTCCGAGACCTTGTCGTACTGCTCTTCGAACGTCAACGGTCCCAGCGTCGTGCCGTCGACGAGGGGATCACCGGCTGACCAGCCGTCCGTGGCGGTCACGAAGGCATCGGTGAACCTCTCGTGGACGTCTTCGTGGACGAGTATGCGCGAACACGCATCACACGACTGCCCGGTGTTGTAGAAGAGCCCCGCGGCGGCGGTCTCGGCCGCCTGCTCGATATCCGCGTCGGGGAACACCACGAACGGGGACTTCCCGCCGAGTTCGAGCGTCACCGGGACGATGTGGTCGGCCGCGGCCGTCATCACCTGCTTACCCACCGGGACGGAACCGGTAAAAGAGAGCTTATCGACGTCGTCATGTTGGGTCAGCGGGGCACCGGCCTCCGTACCGAACCCGTTGACGACGTTGAGCACCCCGTTCGGGAGCACGTCCGCGGAGAGTTGTGCCGCCCGCGTGATCGAAAGGGGCGCTTCCTCGGAGGGTTTACACACCACCGTATTCCCCGCAGCCAGTGCCGCACCGACCTTCCAGCCGAACAGGTTGAGGGGGTAATTCCAGGGGAGGATCTGGCCGGCAACGCCGTACGGCTCGTTTCGGATATAGACGTGATTGTCACCTCCCTGTGGGAGGTGTGCCCCCTCGTGCGCCTGTGCGACCGATACGTAGTATTCGAGATACTCGATGGTGTCTCCGATTTCCCCGCGGGCGTATTCGAGCGGCTTGCCGGTATCGAGGCTCTCGAGTAGGGTCAGTTCGTCGACGTGCTCTCGGAGTACGGCCGTCCACTCACGGACGACCTTCGCGCGAGAGCGCGGTGTCGTCTCTCGCCACTCCGTTTCGAAAGCCCTCCGAGCGGACGAGACTGCCCGATCGATGTCCGTGCTCTCTCCGCGGGAAACCGACGTGATGGCTGTCGAGACGGCGGGATCCGTCGTCTCGAACGTCTCCCCGTTTGCGGCATCGACGGTTTCGCCGTCGATCCAGTGGCCGAACGTCAGGTCGGTCGTCGCCCGGTCGATCGCTTCGCCGTGGCGCTTCTCCATCGACTCAGCGGACGAGTGCGTACTCATGTGATAGTCACCGTTCTTCTGCTTAGCTAAAAAATGCTCGTACTTGACTAAAAAATGCTTTGAGGCGTAATTATTTACTTCGGTATCGCGACCGAACGGTATGGCGTACGATACAGTCATCGTAGGGTCCGGTATCGCCGGACTCTCCGCAGCATACAGGCTCGCACCGGACCACGACGTACTGATCGTCGACCGCGCTGGCATCGGTGAGGGGACATCGAGCCGCGCCTCTGGAGTCATGACGGCACCTGTCGACTATCCGGACCAGCCGGAATGGACGGCACATACGACCGATTTTTTCCGTGATCTAGACGACACGGGAACGTTCGCTTGGACCGACCGAAACTACGTCCGCGGCGTCCGGCCGGAGGATCATGACAGAGCGGAGGCGAGCGCCGCGACCGACGGGGTCGAACTCGTCGACGTTGGGGCGTACGACGACGTGTTCAGCGACGATGCCCCCTACGATCGGGCGCTGGTCTGGGACGACTGTGGCTACTGTGACGTCGACGACCTGCTCGCGACGCTACACAGCGAGGCGAGAAGTCGGGGGGTAGAGTTCCGGCCGGACACCTCGGTTACGTCGGTTCGCGTTACGGACGGGGTCGCGACGGGTGTCGAGACCGAGTACGGTTCCGTCGAGGCCGACACAGTCGTGATGGCGGCGGGCTCAGCGACTCGGGATCTACTCGCGGATACACTCGAGTTGCCCATCCGGAAATTCACGTGGAACGTCGCATATCTGGATGCGAACCTCGACCGGGAGTTCCCGATGGGGGGCGATCCACACTACGGGGTATACTGGCGAGGGACTGACGACGGTCACCTGCTCGTCGGCCTCGAACACCGGTATGAGTCCGAACCGCCGCACGACGGGGAAGACGTGTTCGGTGACAGGCTCGATACGTTCCTCTCAGAGGACCTGCAAACGTTGCTTGCCGCCGTCGAGGATCATACGAACGTCGTCCGTTATGAGGTTTGCCCGATGGCCGATGCGACGACACCCGATGCGAAAGGCATCATCGATGCGCCGAAAGAAGGGCCGGACGACCTCGTGGTCGCGGCCGGATTTCACGGGGCCGGCGTGATGGCCACGGGAAGCATCGGCACCGCGGTTCGGTCGCTGGTGACCGGCGAAAACGCCCCGTTCGATCTCGACCCGTTCGCACTCGATCGGTTCGACACCCGCGGAACTGATTTCGAGTTCGCCTCGCTGTTTGGGGCGGGGAACTGGAGCACGAACGTTTAAGAACTGCCGCAGCACACAGAGGTTTATGACACTGCCCGAAAACGTCGAAGCGGTGCTCGAAGATCCGGAGGTGGAGCACTTGTTCGTCGAGATTCCGGACATCGATGGCGTCTCTCGCTCGAAGCAGATCGACGCCGACTACGCCCGCGAGAAGTGGGAGGACGGCTTCTCGATGAATATGTTGATCCTCGCGGTTTCGGCGATGACTGACGTACCGGAGGGGACCGGCTACGGAGAAGCGATCGATTTTGCCGACGGTACCATCGTCCCCGACCCCGAAACGTTTCAGCGACTCCCGTGGCGCGACGACGCCGCGCGGGTGATCTGTGATTTCGATTTTCGCGGGGACCCGGCGGAGGCGTACACACGGCGGGTACTCCACCGGGTGCTCGCCGAAGCCCGCGATACTCTCGACGCGTCTTTCGGCGTCGGGAACGAACTCGAGTTTCATCTACTCGACAGAACGGAGGACGGGTACAAGCCCGTCACCGACCATCCACACGAGTACGTTACCCGACACACCGAACGGGTGCGATCGTTTTACGACAAGGTAAAACGCTGGAGCGACGCGATGGATATCTCCGTCCAGAGTATCCAACACGAGTACGGCGCGGGCCAGTTCGAGGTTCTCTTCGACTACGGGTCGCCGCTCGAGACTTCTGACCGAGCGTTCACGTTCCGTGAGGTGGTAAAGGAGGCTGCCGCCACTGGGGGTCGAAAGGCGACGTTCATGGCCAAACCGCTAACGGATTCATCGGCGAACGGCTACCACCTCCACGTGAGTGCATTCGACGGCTCCAACAACGTCTTCGCGGGTGAGGAGGGCCTATCGGAGACGGGCAAAGCGTTCGTCGGGGGACTGCTCGAACACGCCGACGCGCTGGTTGCACTCGGCTGTCCCACCCTCAATGGGTTCAAACGGTTCACTCCGGGGAGCTTCTCACCGTACACCCGGTCGTGGGGCTACAACAACCGGACGGCTGCGATTCGTGTACCGGAAGCGTTACCGACACGAATCGAGAACCGCATCCCTGGCGCTGCTGCCAACCCGTATCTCGTTTTGGCAGGAACACTCGCCGCCGGCCTGCATGGGGTACGGGCGGAGCTGGATCCGGGAGAACCGGTCAGCGGTGACGCTCAAAGGCAGCGCCCATCGCTGGTACAGTCCCCCGAGATGGCGCTTCGGGCGCTCGAAACGGACGACGAGTTGGTCGAGATCCTCGGCGAACAGTTCGTTCACGTGTTCACGACCGTCAAGCGACACGAACTCTCCCAGTTCAACGACTACGTCACGGATTGGGAGCGACGGTACCTCAAAGTCATTTGAGGTGGACTGTTGTCGGCTCGCATCGGTGAGCGTCCGAACGGTCCGGATACTCACCGCAAAAGCGGTGCGAAACCCCTATGCCCCGACGAGTCGGGCGAAATTCCCCCGATCGGTTTTCGGGAGAGATTCGATGGCCGCCCACGCGTACGTCCGCTCACTTGGCTTTCGCCAACGCCTCGCAGTGACGGACGAAATTGTCGAATACCCGGGTAACGTTTATATCGTCGAACGCGTGTTCTCCGGGGTCCCAATCGTCCACCTCCGCCGCGATCTCCTCGGTGAGTTCGGGATGGAACTGGACGGTCCAGACCGGCGCCTCCGTATGTCGGGTACAGAAATTGTCGTCGTACTCGGTCCGTGCGACCGATTGCATTTTCTCTCCGGGTTCGACCACGAGATCGCCATGCAGCACCGGGACGACGGGGTCGACCCCGGTGAGAACCCCGTCGGGTGAGTCGTCGTATTCGATCATTTCGACGAACGTCGACCGACGCTGATCGGCTTCGACTCGGCCACCGAGCGCGTAGTTGATCAGCTGGTGACCGTAGCAGTCTCCGAATAGCGGGATGGCTTCATCGATGCAGCGTTCGATGAGATCGAGTTCGACGTCGAACCACTCACCGTGGTCGTCCTCGTAGACACTGTCGGTACTCCCGCTGAGGACGACGCCGTCGAACCGATCGAGGGGGGGATGCTCCGGATCTTCGACGATGACGTGATACTCCGCATCACCGATTAACCGCGCGATCTCCGGAGCAAGAATTCGATAGTCCGGTTTCACCTCGTTATCGAGAACCAGGATCATGCCCGAGACATCGAAAGCGAGGGTAATAAATCCACCATACGCGCACCCACGCTCACGCACACGAACGACTAGTCTGTCGACCCCGTGGGTACCCCATCCGTCGCCTTTCAACGCCAATCCCATCGATGTCTATAAGACGATTCCTTCCACATGGGTGAACGTGACAGCGTATAATTTCCTCGAAGTAGAGACGATGGACCGTGCGACGACGATAACGCTCGACAACGCGGACGCACTCAACGCGCTCAACAGCACCCTCAGATCGGAGTTGGTGGAGGCCCTCGAAGCCGCTGAGAGCGACGACGATGTCCGTGCCGTCGTCCTCACCGGCAAGGGACGGGCGTTCTCCTCGGGATACGATTTCGGGGAGGAGGCCTCGGGAACGATGGACGACGTCATCGAAAGCGACTACGACCACATCGATGCGATCTACAATCTGAATCTCCCCGTCATCGCAGCCGTCGACGGATACGCCCTCGCCGGCGGGTGCAATCTCGCGTTAGTCTGTGATTTAACCTTCGCCACCGATAGGTCGGAATTCGGGTTCCCTGACGTTCACATGGGTGAACTCCCCCCACGGATGGTTCTTCCAACGGCAGTCGATTCGCTAAAGCACGCTCGCGAACTGCTCTACACCGGCAAGCACATCAGCGCCGGCGAGGCTGCGGATATGGGTCTGGTCAATCAGGTTGTCGAAGACCGGGATG
Organism: Natronomonas sp.; assembly: GCF_046483325.1. Classification (GTDB taxonomy): domain Archaea; phylum Halobacteriota; class Halobacteria; order Halobacteriales; family Haloarculaceae; genus Natronomonas. Next base: position 51,297 of record NZ_JAWODL010000014.1, read on the forward strand.
GATTAAATGAGGCCATCGAGGCCGAACTCGCACACATAAAGAAAACGCCGGGATCGGTGGTCAAACTGATAAAAGACAACCTCAACGACATACAGGAAACGCAGGGGTATCGGGCAAACTCGGCGGGAAAGATAGACGAATACCTGTTCGCGGTCACCTCCGAGACGGAAGCAGCACACAGGTTCCATGAAATCGTCGAGGAAGACGGTGTCAACGCGGCGATAGAGTGGATGAACACCGCCGAGAAAGACTGAGGCGGGCCGCTGGCGGTCCTCGACCGCCCAGCGAAAAACGGCGCTGAGGTTAGTGTTCTCCGAGCTCGATACTCGCGTCAACCACCGAGAGGCCGTCAGAGGTCGCGATAACGGGGTTGATATCCAGTTCCCGTATCGCGGGGTTTTCCGAAACCAGCTCGGAGACCGAACGGATGAGGTCGACGAGTTCCTCCCGATCGACCGGCGGGAGGTCACGCGGGCCGTCGAGCAGCGCTTGCGAGCCGATATCGTCGAGCATCTCGCGCGCGTCGTGTTCGGTGATCGGAAGGGCCCGGAACGCCGCGTCGTCGAGCGCCTCGACGAGTATACCACCGAGTCCGCACGTGAGCACCGGCCCGACTTCGGGGTCGTCAGTGATACCCACGATGAGTTCGACGCCGTCACCGACCATCGGGGAGATGAGGACGCCTTCGATCTCGGCCGTTGGCGCGTACTCGTTCGCACGCGTGAGAATGCGATCGAAAGCGTCGGTCACCGCCCCCTCCCCATCGACGTCGAGTTCGACGCCGCCGGCCTCGGTCTTGTGGACGATCCCTCGCGAGACGATTTTCATCGCGACCGGGCCGTCGAATTGGGCGGCGGCGGTACGTGCCTCCGCTGCCGTCTCAGCCAGTTCGAACGGCACTACCGGCACACCGTACCCAGCAAGCAGTTTCCTCGCTTCGAACTCGGTGAATGTCGCCCGATCCCCGTCAACCGCCGTCTCAACGGTCGGGTCCGAGTTCGTGTCGTCTCCGAGAACAAAATCGGATTTTCGGTCGACGGCGGCGAGATGGGTACCGTAGTCGGCAAGAGCGCGAAGCGCCGTCACGGCAGTATCGATGCGTTCGTAGACTGGAACCCCGTTAGCTGCGAGGTGTTCGAGCGCCGTCGAACAGCCGAGTTCCTCCCACATGCTGGCAAAGATCACGGGTTTTCCGATCTCCCCTACGAGAGCTGTGAGCCTGTGGGCGATCTCGGGATCCCTGTCGCCTTCCTTGCCGTCCCAACACTCCTCGTATCCGAGCGCAGCCCCGGCGATAAGTAGCGCGTCGACGTTCGGGTCCTTGAGTATGTATCGGGCCGTGTCGTACCACATCACTTCGTGGTCGGCCGAACCCATGACGTCGACGGGGTTGTCGAGACTCGGTGAAAGCTCGTAGATCCCCTCGAGCGTCGCCTGGGTCTCCGCGGACAGATCCGGGAGCGTCAGCCCCTTTCGCTCCAGCGCGTCCGCCGTCGCCGTAGCGTGTCCCCCACCGTCCGTGAGCACGGCGACGCGGGAGCCGTCCGGGATCGGTGCGTTGGTGAGCGCCTCGGCGACGGGGACTAGCAGGTCGACGCTGTCGACGGGCTGGACACCGGCCTGTCGATACGCCGATTCCAGCACGTCGACGTCCCCCGCGATGGATGCAGTGTGTGACTTCGCGGATCCCTTTCCAGCCGATGTCCGGCCGGATTTGTGGACTACGATGGGTTTTTTCCGTGAGACGCGCCGTGCCTCTCGAAGAAACGCGCGCCCGTCTTTCATCCCCTCGACGTACGCGACGACCCCGTTCGTCAGATCGTCGTCCCCGAGAAAACTCAGGTACTCGTGAAACCCGATATCGGTCTCGTTGCCGACGCCGATGTTGTAACTAAAGCCGACGTTCCCGCTGTCCTGAGCGTCGACCGAAAGCTGGTGGCCCATGTTTCCGGACTGCGTCAACATCCCGATGTGTCCCGGTGTCGTCCGAATGCCCCCCAGCAGATGGACGTTCTGGTGGGCGAAGTCGACTCCTTCGATGTTCGGTCCGATGATCCGAACACCGGCCTCCTCGGCAGCAGCGGCGAGGTCTTCCTCCAGGGAGTCCTCACCGATCTCGCCGAAGCCCGCCGTATTGATGACAGCGCCGGCAACGTCCTTTTGTCCGCACTCACGGATGGCGTTCGGGACGTACGCCGCTGGGATGGCGACGAACGCGAGATCGACCTCGCCCGGAATGTCGAGTACCGTGTCGTGGGCTGTCCGCTCGAATATTCGCTCCCGGTTCGGGTTCACAGGATACACCTCGCCGTCGTACTCCGAGTCCACGAGATCCGACATCGCCCGGTAGCCACGCTTCTCGGGATCGTTCGACGCACCGATCACCGCAATTGATTGCGGATCGAACACTCGCTGTAACTGGCCCATCCAATAGAACTACCACAAACAGTTTCTAATACCTTTTGGTGAGTCAATAACCGTCCGAAACCCGGTTTCAGCCCGTCCGAACGTTCCGTGCTGTGTGAAAGAAGACACTCTCACCCACGCGGCGGATCACCCGTCACATTCCGTCTCAAGAACCGAGTCGAGCACCCCAAGCAGTCGGTCGGCATGGTCCCGTTCGAACACGAGCGGTGGCCGTATCTTCAGGACGTTGTCCGAACTACCGGACGAGCCAATGAGAACTCGACGCCGGCGAAGCCCCTCGACCACGTCCTTTGCCGTATCGGTTGCCGGGGTCCAGTCGTCCTCGTCGCTGACGAGTTCGACACCCACCATCGTCCCCTCTCGCCGAACGTCTCCGATGACGTCGTATCGTGTACTCATATCGACCAGACCATCGTGCAGGTACGCACCAACCTCCCGGGTTTGCGCCAACAGCCCCTCGTCTTCGATGACGTCCATCACAGCCAGTGCCGCCGCACACGAGACCGGATTTCCCCCGAACGTGCTGAACATCCCGGTGCGATCCATGAGCACCGAGGCGATATCCGAGCGGGTCGCCACCGCCGCGACCGGGTGTCCATTGCCCATCGGTTTGCCCATCGTGACGATATCGGGGACGACGTCTGTCGCCTGAAATCCCCAGAGATTCGACCCGGTTCGCCCGTATCCCGCCTGAACCTCGTCCGCGATGATGAGGCCGTCGAGGTCGTGGATCCGACCCGCCATCGCCGTCAACCGCTCGCTATTCGGCGGGAAGATTCCATCGCTCGTGAATAGCGGGTCGAATACGAACGCCGCGGGATCGTATCCGCGCCGACCGAGCCGGTCGAGCGCCGCGGTCATCGCTTCGGCCCCGGAAGGTTGAGCCCCGCGATGGTGGCTCCGGGCCGGCGGAGGGACGGTTTCGACGTGGTCGGGGCGAGTTTTTCGGGGCCAGTCGGCTGGTGACAGGGCGACTGTCGCGTCGGTGATACCGTGGTAGGCGTGCTCGGAGACCACCGCTCCGTCACGCCCGGTTGCGGCGGCCGCAAGCCGCCACGCGAGATCGTTCGCCTCGCTCCCCGAGTTGACGAACATGACCCGGTCGAGTCCGTCCGGGAGCGTCTCGAGCAGCCGCTCGGAGAGCGTGACTACGGCCTCGTGGAGATACCGGGTGTTCGTCGTCAGTTTGCTGACCTGCCCGCCGACCGCGTCGGCGACCCTGGCGTTGCCGTGGCCCACCACCTGGACGTTGTTGTACGCGTCGAGATAGCGGCGGCCGGCAGAGTCGAACAGCCACACGCCCTCCCCGCCGACGAAGTGGACCGGGTCACAATAAAAGAGTGGTGAGTCCCCCATCACCGTCTGGCGGCGCGAAAGCAGTTCGGACTGCTCCATCCGCGGGTACGGGACGTTACTCGAGAGTGCGGCAGTCCGCAGGCGGCGTCCGACGACGTCCAGACCGGTTCGTTCCAGCGACTGCAGGAGCGCCCACCCGTCTTCGACGCCGGTCGTCGTGTGGTCGGTCTTCTCGGGATGTTCGACGCTCCGCCACGCGACGATGACCCCCCACGAGAGGAGTCGGGCCGCCACGAGATCTCCCAGAATCCGCGCTTCAGAGTCGGTCAGGGGCGTGATTTCCACGTATCCTCTGATAACGTGCCGTGCGGCATCGAATGGATCAGTACAGCGGTGCATTACGCTCGCCAGGGCGATGGCAAGGTCGCTGACCAGTGCCGTATGAGTGAGATCCCCGAAGTCCACGATACCGCTTACCTTCCCCTCGTCGAACAGGACGTTGTCGAGCGTGAGATCGTTGTGAATGACCTGCGCTCGCAGGCTTTCAAAGGAAGGGGCAACACGGTCGTCGAACCGATCGAGGACGCGCTCCGCGAGAGCGCGCCGCTGGTCGTCTTTTATCGCGTAAATAAGTTCGCGGAGATCGCTGGTATACCTAAGATCCCAGAGCACCTCGTATCGGGCGTCGGGATGGAAGAACCCACGGAGCGCCCGTCCGACCCGTGCCACCGTCCCGCCGTACTCGTACAGCGCGTCTTCGTCGAGGGTCCCACCCGACGGACTCCCGCCGGGGAGGAACGTGAACAGCCGGATGAGGTGAGTCTCGCCATCCATCTCCACCGCGGTCCAGGGATTTCCCTCGACCGTCGGGACGGGTTGCATGACCGGCAGATCGGGTGCGGTCCGCGAGATGTGCCGCAGTGCCTCGGCCTGTACATCCAGCGTCTCGGGGCCGTCCGTGTGGTTAGAAATCTTCAACACGTACCGCCCGTCATCGGTATCGATGCGGAAATTCTGATCCCGTTCTCCCCCCAGTTCGGTGGCCGCACCGAGCTCACCGAAGCGCTGTGCTGCAATGTGTTCTGCACGTGTGGCGTCGAACGCCGGCGGCGAGGCGACGAGTGGGGCGATTCCTCGCAGTGTCTCTCTCACCGCCACACCTCCGATCGGTCTCTTGGCGACATACAGAGAGAAACGAACGGAGCAGGAGTTAACAGTTGGGGTAGGCTCAAGGTCCGTTCGGGTGTCCGTTCGGATTGGCTCGGATTCCTCGAACTCACGGAGTGACGGACGATGGCTCCCCGCCGCTGGCCTCGAACTGGTCGTTATCGACCCCCGATCACATCCGAGGGCTTTGCCCGTCAGATGGTGAAAACCGGAACGTCGGTCGAGATCGCGTGGCGTCAGGAAAACAATTAATAACCCACAAAGGGTGTTTCCACCCGAGGTCCATGACTGACACGACCACGAGGACGGAACTGGCGGAACGATTGATCGATGAGATCTGGAGCGAGGGTCGACTCGAAGTGATAGACGAGATCGTCTCGGAAGAGTACGTCGACTATTACGAAGGAGAACCCAACGCACACGGCCGCGATGGGCTCAAAGAGTACGTCGCAGGACTCCGGGAGAGTTTCCCCGACTTCGGAAAGGACATCAAAGAGATCGTAGCGAATGAGGACTCGGTCGCACTTCGATTCATGGCGACGGGCACCCACGAAGGCGTGTACGAGGGTATAGAGCCAACCGGCAAGGAAATCTCGTTTGCCGGCTCCATTTTCTTCGACATCGAAGACGGAGAGATCACCGCAACCTACGAAAGCGCCGATACGTGGGGGCTCATGGAACAGCTGGGCGCTGTATAGGTACCCGATCGAGGATTCACGTTTTTGCCGTTCCGCGGTTCGATCCGTGCCGCTCGGGAGAGCTATTCCGCCGTACGGTGGATCGCTCTCAAAGGTACTACTGATTGAATCCGCGAGTCTCGGACGCGTGACCGGTACCGAGGAGGAAACGGGGGAGGTTACGTTTGTGGCCCGACCAACTCCGGCGATTCGGCGATGTACGACGAGCCGAAGTCGGTGGATCGATCCTCGAATCGATCGAGTGAGAACGGCTCGACCGAAAACGGACCGCTCTCGTCGGTGGCGACGAGCCGAATCGCCTTCCCGATCGTCGGTGCTGCCATGATTCCGAAGCCGTGTGTTCCGGTGGCGACGACCAGCCCGTCGGGGGCTTCGGTGGGAGCGTCGACGATCGGATACCGGTCGGGGGTGGCGGAGTCACCGAACCGACATGTGTCGCCGGTGACGAACTGCGCCCGACCGAGGTCGGTGATCAATTCGGGAATTGTATCCGCGATGAGACGTTGAAACCCTTCCGTCGTCGTCGTTCGGGGCGTTCCCGGTGGTTTCACGAAGTACGTCCCACCACCGACGTGTAACTCCCCGGTCGGCTGCGGGCGGAAATAGAGATGGGAGTGTTCGTCCCACGCCATGGGGAACGACTCCGTGAGCGTGCGCTCGTGATCGAGGTCGTACGTCTGATACCGGTACGGTCGGGTCGGAATCTCGACGTACTCGGAAACGAACTGCCGCGTCCGCCAGCCGGCAGCGACGATCACCTGTTCGGCCCGGATTCGCTCGCCCGTTTCGACGTCTACCCCAACGATGTCTCCGTCGTCTACGGCGAGGTCGGTGACTTCGACGCCCGTCCGGAACGTCGCCCCATCACGCTCGGCGTCGTCTTTGACGGTCGTCACGAAGGTGTAGGGATCGAGCCAACCGGCGTCCTCGTAGACGATTCCACCCGCGTACCCATCGAGATTGAACGTATCTGGAAAACGATCTTCCAGTTCGTCAGGAGTGTTGAACGCGGTATCGAACCCGTTCTCCTGAAGCGTCGTCGCGTGATCACGCAGTGATCCCGTGTCGTGCTCGTCCGATCGGAGCTCGACGTACGTCCGCTCGTGGAACGAGACGTGACCGGTCCCGTCGTACTCGCGGAAGAACTCGATGGCGTATTCCGCCGCGGCCGGGGTGTCGGAGTACTCTTCGACGACCGTGACGAGCCCGGATGCCTTTCCCGTGGCACCGCTACCGATCTGATCCCGTTCGAGGACGAGCACGTCGTGGTCCGATGCCAGTTCCCGAGCCGCCATGCAGCCGATAATCCCCCCACCAACGATAATAACGTCGTAGTCTTGACTCATGATCACAGCCGCGATACGGGGAACGCAGTATAAGAACTTTCGCTCCGGCGGTCGTCTGGACGGGTCGCTGGCGGGGGTCCGGCACGGGGTCGTCTCGGCGGCCGATCGCTTTTGAGCGATCGATGAACTGACGGTCGGTGTGCGCACCAACGGACAAAGCAACGTCCACACGTCGCAGGGAATCGAGCCGTTCGATGCAACGAACGGCAGATCGTTTCCGAATCGGTCTCGTTCGAGTGCGTCCGACAGTATCATACGGAGTCCCGTCGGAGTTCATCGGTTCATCGCGAGGGACCGAAATACAGCGTCAAAGACGGGCATCGAGATCTCCGGGTGACGACGAGAACCCCTCTCAGTTGTCAGGCCAGCGCTCGATGTAGGCGGTCTCGTCGATCCCCGGAGCGGCGTTTTCGGTGTGTCAAGCCTGCACCAGCGTCCGCATCCCGGAGCCACCTCCACGATCTCGATCTCACGGCGGGTCTCTCCGGCGGCCTCACGGCGGGTCTCTCCGTGCTCTCGGACCAGGAGTCCGGCGAGTTCGCCTCGATGTTCCTCTGGGAGCTATTTGAATTAGAACAGCGGCTGGCTCCGCTCTTCGATGGGCGTTCGTCGCCACGTTTCGAACGCGTCTTGCCCGGCCGCCACCACGTCATCGACGTCGCCGGCGGAGCTGAATCCAACTCCCGCGATCGCCTCGTTCGTCACCGGATCGTTGATTAGTCGGGCTTCCTCACGGGCCGATATCCACGCCCCGTCGACGTAGTTTTGCACCTGACCGTACTGTACATTCGTAGCTTCCGACATGGTGTATTGATAAAAGTGTAGGGTAGTGTAAAGACATTCTGCACCGTCGAATCCGCCCGTGGCGTCGTCTCGGCGCGTTTACTGGCTCGTCGGAGGATAAAAAACGGGCACGGCATTCGATCACGTAACAGTGGCGCGATCGGAACGGCTCTGTTATGACTGTTGCTCCTCGGCCAGTCTCGGTGCGACGTGTTTGAACGCCTCCAGCGTTTCGTCGATATGCTCTTCGGTGTGTTGGACGCTGATCGTCCACTGCTGATCGGCACTGTGCGGGTGGGGCATGATCCCCTGGTTGACCATGGAGAACCAGAAGTTCTCGTGCAGGTCGTAATCGATATTGTCGAGCCAGTCGCGGTAGTTCTCGATCCGCTCGTCGGTAAAGAGGATGCTTCCCTGGGAGTTGACGTGCTCGACGTGACCGTCGATGCCTTGGTCTTCCATGATGTCCTCGTACCCCTGGACCATCCGCTGGCCCAGCGCATCGACGTGCTCGTAGGCATCCTCGGTGAGGACCTCCCGTAGCTGGGTGACGAGTGCCTGCAAGACGAGCGGATTACCGTTGTACGTTCCATAATGGGCGGCACCGTGTTCGATCTGTGCCATAACTTCCTCTTTGCCACCGATCGCACCGACGGGGAAGTTCCCACCGATGGATTTCGCCATCGTGACCAGATCCGGTTCGACGTCGTAGTACTCCGCTGCACCACCGGGAGCGATCTTCACGCCCGTTTTTACCTCGTCGAAGATATAGGTGATCCGATACTCGTCACAGAGTTCGCGTAATCCTTTCAGGAAGTCACCGTATGGTTGGAGCATTCCGGTGTTCATCACGATCGGTTCGACGATGAGTGCCCCGATCTCGTTGATGTTCTCGCGCAGGATACCTTCGACAGCCTCCAGGTCGTTCCACGGGGCGATCTCGACGGTCTCGGCGGTCTTCTCCGGCACACCGTGGCTCTCGACGACGCGGGAGGGCCGCTCCGGATGCCCGCTGAGCCGGCCAGGCGCCGACTTGCTCATCAGCACGTAATCGTGACACCCGTGGTATGCCCCCTCGATTTTGAGGAGCTTGTCTTTCCCCGAGTACGCTCTAGCGATTCGGATCGCGTGCATCGTGCTCTCCGTCCCGGAGTTGGTGAACCGGACCTTATCGATCGCATCCCAGCGTTTCTTCAGCTCCGCCGCTGCCTCCGAGAGCAGTTCGTGTGGATGAGTAAAGAGGGTTCCATTCCGGAGTTGTTCGGTCACTACCTCCGTCACGGCCGGGTGGGCGTGTCCGCTCATTCCGGCGCCGTTGTTCATATCGAAGTCGACGTACGAGTTTCCGTCCACATCGTAAAGGTATGCCCCCTGCGCGCGATCGATGATCAACGGATGAGGGTCCCACGCTCGATAGGAACTCGCAACGCCCATCGGGACGTGATCTCTGGTTTCGTGATACATCTCCTTGCTCGTTGGAGTCCGCTCGCGATACTCCGCCTCGACTGATTCCCACAGCTTCATTACGAACCCACGTACGGGGTACGTGATAATAGATCCCATGGTTACGGGTCGATACGGACTGCCGTTTCCACGCCTGCCGCTCGCCCATACCGGAGGTCCGCTCGCCGGTCATTCGGCGCACGGATCCGCATCTATTCGTACTCTCGGAACCGGCCGTTCCAATCTGGCGGCCGGGAACACACGGGACAGTGCACGGGCATCGACCGACCGCGACGGACCAGGTGACCGAACGACCGCAGTCAAAGCGTTTCGATGTACTCGTTGCGCTCCCAGTCGGTCGTTTGCTGGTAGAAAGTATCTATTTCCTGACGTTTCATCGCGACGTACTCGTGGATGATTTCCTCACCCAGGTATCGACGGAGGACCGTGTCGGCTTCGAGACGATCGATCGCCTCGCGCGGGGACTTGGGCAACGGAGGCTGATCCCCTGAGGGGTCGCCGTCGGACGGTTCGGGGGGTTCGAGTCCGGCTTCGATCCCGTGAGATCCGGCCGCCAGCGTCCCGGCGATCACAAGATAGGGATTGGCATCCGCGCTCGAAATCCGGTTCTCGATGCGGGTCTCCCCGTGAACTGGAACCCGAATCGCGACCATTCTGTTGCCGTATCCCCAGGAAGCGGAGTAAGGCGCAAACGCACCCGGTTGATACCGCTTGAATCCGTTTATATTCGGCGTCCCGAGGGCCGCCAGAGCGTCGGCATGCTCCAGGAGTCCACCAACGAAATGACGCCCTCGCTCCGATAACCGCTCGCTCCCCCCGTCCGAATCCAGAACGTTTTGACCGTCCTCGAAGAGGCTTATGTGCAGGTGATAGCCGTTCCCCGCGCTTTCGGTGAAGGGTTTCGCCATAAACGTCGCGTGTCGATCGCACGTGCGTGCCGTGTGTTTCACGAGCTCCTTGAACCGGAACGTGCGGTCCGCCTGTCCCAGCGGTTCGCCGTACTCGAACAGGATCTCGAACTGCCCGACTCCGAACTCGTGGTGTAGCGCGTTCAGGTCGAGATCGAACGACGTGGCCCATTCGTAGACGCGATCGTAGAAGTGTGAGATCGATTCCGTCGCCTGGGTCAGATTTTCGTGTTTGTCGCTCGTCACGGGAACGTACCCGTCAGTCGATTGATTTAACAAGAGGAACTCGAGTTCGCTACCTGCGTACGTATCGACCCCGAGTTGATCGACCCGATCCAAGACACGATCGAGGGCGGTCCGAGGAGCACCGGGAACGGGGTCGCCACGGAACTCGAAATCACAGATCACCCGGGCGGCGTCGTCACGCCACGGCACTCGACAGCACGTGCGGGGATCGGGGTGGACGAGACCGTCGGCATAATCGATATCGTCGCCGTATTTCGATCCCTCCACGACGTCGCTGCGAGGGGTCTGTGTAATCAACGCCAGGTTCATCGTGAACCCGTTTTCCCACGACGACAGAAAATAATCGGCAGCCAGCTGTTTCGATCGGGACAGTCCGTTCAAATCCGGGAATTCTATAAAAACGTGATCGATCCGATCATCCCGGATCAACGATTCCATCGACTCCCGCTGATCGTTCATTACCGCTTCCAAATACATCAAATTACTTAAAGATACTCCCGTACGAGTGGAGATGTCGTCGATCATCGGTCGAGGACTCCGCGCACTGCAGTAGAGGACGGTAGTGAACTTCCGAACGAAATGCGACCGCCTCGGCGATGCAGTCGCCATTGTTCGATCGTCACAATAGCGTATACGCGACATCGAGGCCGTCCGAAGTGCCGTCCGGCTCCGGATAGGTGATACGGATCGGTGTCGTTACTCGCGAGCGTCGCCCCGAACGAGCGTTCGCGGTGGACACAATCCGTCCAGGACTGTGGGCCTCCCGGTCAACAGCGAATGTATGATGTTCGGAGAGTAGTGCGATGAATGGGTACTAACGCGCTATTTTATGCGGTAGCGATGCGTTTTCCGGAAGTTATCAGGACGACCGATTGGGAATCACAACCAAAAATTTTATTTATGTAGATGTAGCTTCACTTAGTATTCCGATTCCACCATGGAAGACAACGGCACAGTAAAAATCGAGGGATTACGCAAGGAGTTTGGCGACGTACTGGCAGTAGATGGGATCGATCTCGAGATCGGCGGTGGAGAGTTCTTTACCATACTCGGCCCATCAGGCTGTGGCAAAACAACGACGCTCCGGTGTATCGCCGGGTTGGAGACGCCGACCGCAGGGGATGTGTATATAAGTGGCGACCGGGTCACTCACCTCCCCGCGAACAAACGCCGAACGAGCATCGTCTTTCAGCGCTGGGCGCTGTTTCCCCACATGGACGTGGCCTCGAACATCGGATTCGGATTGGAGATGGCCGGTGTCCCGAAAGACGAACGAGAGGAGCGGATAGAGGACGTTCTCGACCTCGTCGAATTGCCTGGATACGGCGACCGAAAGCCGACCGAGCTATCGGGCGGGCAAAAACAGCGAGTTGCGATGGCTCGCTCTATCGTCCAAGAGCCGGACGTTCTCCTGCTCGACGAGCCGCTCGCGAGCCTGGATCGAGCGTTACGAGAGCGGCTCCAGATCGAGCTGAAGAACATCCAAGACGAACTCGACATCACGTTTATCCACGTGACTCACGATCAAGAGGAGGCGCTGACGATGAGCGACCGGATCGCGGTGATGAACGAAGGTCATCTGGAGCAGGTCGGAACCGTGACCGAACTCTACGAGAAACCCGAGAGTCGGTTCGTCGCCGAGTTCGTTGGCGAAACGAACCTCATCGAGGGGTCGCTTACGCGATCGAACGGCATGCTCGAGATAGCCAGCGACGTCAACGTCCAACTGAGCGCCGACGTTCACGACAACCCCGCTGGTGATAGCGACTCGGCCGTGCTCACTATCCGACCGGAGAGCCTTCGTCTCGTGGCCCGAAACGACCTCGACAGCGACAACTGGTGGAACGGTACGGTCAGTAACGTGGTGTATAAAGGATCGAGTACGCTTTATGAGGTTGATATCGGCGAACGGATAGTTAGGATCGAAAAACAGCGACAGAAAGGTGAACGGTCCTTCGAAGAAGGGGCAGCGGTGACAGTCGGGTTCGACGCGGACGAGGGGAAACTTATTCGGGGAGCCGAGGGGGAATCATGAGTGTCCTTGCCCCGACATGGTCGGACAGCGTCCGATATCACAGTCGGCCAAAAGGAATCCAAGACGATGGCACTGAAGCGGGACCACGATCCAAACGTCAGAACGACGGGGGGCTAACGCATGGGTGAAAGCGAGGAGGTCGTCTCCGACGATGGGCTCGAGCTGGTCGACCGCATCACCGAAAACAGATACGTCAGCCTGGCGACGACCGCCGGTCCGATCCTCCTGTTGGAGATAGTCTTCTTCGTCGGCGCACTCGCGATTATGCTGATGATCGCGACGATGCAGATGCAGGATTTCACCCTCGTCCCCGATTACGGGATCGGAAACTTCGTCGATGCGGTGACGAAGATACAGAACGTCCAGGCGTTCCGGAATACGATCGTTCTCTCGGTGGCCGCGACGGTGTCGGCGGCGATCGTCGCGTATCCCATCGCCTACTTTATCGCCCGCTACGGCGGCCAGTATAAACACCAACTCGCCGCGATCGTGATCATCCCCTTCTGGACGAACTACGTCATCCGGATCTACGGCTGGCGGATGATCCTCTCGGACGAGGGCATCTTCAATACGCTTTTGATCTGGGTCGGAGTGGTCAACGAACCGCTCGACATCGTGCTCAACACCCGGTTTTCCATCTGGTTCGGGCTCCTCTATCTGCTGTTACCGTTTATGATCCTACCGCTGTACTCGACGCTCGACGGGATCGACGACTCGCTCATCGAGGCGGCGTACGACCTCGGTGCATCTAGACGAGCGGTGTTTTCAAGAATCATCTTTCCGCTGTCGATCCCCGGTCTGATGGCCGGGACGATCTTCGTATTCATATTCAGTATGGGGGCGTTTATCGTTCCCTCGATGATGGGCGGGGGAATCCCGTACGTCGGAACGCGAATCAACTACGAGTTCGGATTTGGCGGTGACTGGCCGGCCGGTGCCGCGCTCGGGAGCGTCCTGATGTTCTTGGTGTTGATCAGTCTGGCATCGCTACTCCGGTATGCGAGCATGGAGGAACTGTTCTAATGAGCACTGACACCGGTTCGCGGGACTGGGACATGACGTTCAGGAGAGCTATTCAGACGCTCGAACGGAACTGGCTGCGTTTCTGGACGGCAGCGGTGCTCATCTTCCTTTATATGCCAATCGTCATCGTCGTCGTGTTTTCGTTCGAGCAGGGATCGTTTTCGACGCTTCCCTGGAGCGGGTTCACACTCGAGTGGTACCGCCAACTACTCTCCGATTCGGCTGCGATCAGTTCGATTTACAACAGCGCGATCGTCGCCGTCGCGGTGACGGCCATCGGGACTGTGCTCGGCACCCTCGGTGCGATCGCGCTAGTTCGCCACGAATTCCCCCTCAAACGTGGGTACCGAGCGCTCGTGATCGCCCCGATGACCGTCCCGGGGCTCATCCTCGGTGTTGCTCTCGCGTTGACGTTCAGCTACATGGAGGTCGGTCGATCGTTGCGGACGGTCATCGTCGGACAGTTGGTTTTCATCACTCCATTCGTCCTCGTGACGGTGAGCGCCCGGCTTCGCGGGTACGATCCGACCCTCGAAGAAGCGGCTCGCGATCTCGGTGCCAGCAAGCTGACCGTTTACAAGCGTGTGACGCTCCCGCTTTTGGCCCCCGGAATCATCAGCGGAGCGCTGTTCGCCTTTACGCTCTCGTGGGACGACTTCCTCCTCGCCTTCTTCACCAGCGGGGCACAGGACACGCTCCCGGTTTACATCTTCTCGACCATCCAGCGATCCCAAACTCCGGTCATCAACGCGATCAGTGCGGTCGCGTTGCTAGTCAGCATTCTGTTGATCGGACTCAGCCTGCTGTTCAGAGAGGAGTACTGATAGGGATCATCGCAGGAACCCATAGCTCCTCGGCGACGACTCGAGAGACGCCACCGAAAGGCAGGGTCGGGATCCCCGGCCGGTCACGATACTCCCTGTGAGTTCGCGTTGGATTCACTCGGTCGGACTGTCGTCGTTGCGACCTTCACGTAGGATCGATACGAACCGTTCACGCGAGAGTAGCAGCCGATATCGTGGGGTCCAGCCTCGATTTCGCAGTGGGAGTGAGCCGCGGGACGCCCGCAAACTCCGCACTACCCGGTCGGCCGTGTGACGAGTTGTTCGGTTGTACCCGCGGCCTGCGCACCAACTGAACGTTTTCGTTCACCGTCTGCCGAGAACGAAAACCGAGGACGGCCGCGATACAACGTGTCTCGTGACCCGAAGTGCGATCTCCGCTCGCTCCGAATCTACGATCGGGACGGCCCATGGATATTCGACCGTCGGCGTCAGGCGCCCCCGATCGAGACACCGTTGATCGAAGTAAACGCCCTCGAACGCACGGCTGAGATCGCAACTGGACGGCAGTGTCAAACGCTCGAGACGAAAGCGTCTCGCGGGCGAAAAAATGAAGCTCCGCCTCGCGGATATCTCGGCCTCCAGGCAGAAACGGAGGCCGGCTTAGTTGATGTCCGCCTGCGCCTTCGCCCGTTCCCACATGTCTAGCCACTCGTCTTGTTGGGGCGAAATCAGGTACTGGTACATGTTGTTCAGGATCTCGTCCATGGCCTCGAAGCCCTGATCTTTGTAGAGCAGAATCTGACGCTGCTCCTCTTCAGTGAACTCGTCGAAGGCCTCTTCCATCACCGGCGCACCGAGTGACTCGGCGTCGCCGTAACAGATCGAGTACTGTCCCTCGGGAGAGAGACACTCCCGCTGGAACTCGACCGCGAGGTCACGGTTGAGATTCGAGTTGTTGATGAGGCAGGTCCCTTCGACCCAGTACCAGCCGCCGGTTTGCTCCGGAAACATGATCTTCATCCACTCGTTGCCCTCCTTGGCGATCTGGCTGAGTGCAAAGTTTCCAGTACCGAAGACGAGCGATGCGTTCCCCTCGACGAGGTCCTGTCGGACCGCGGCCGCACCCGAGTGAACAGCAGTAGTGTTATCGAACAACTGGATGAGAACTTCCTCGAGTTCCCCCAGTTCCGACTCGGAGAGTTCGATCTGCATCGGGTTCTCGTCGTAATCGAACACCTCCAGGATGACGAGCGGGATCACCCAGGTCGGCCAGTCCACGAGGGTGAGTTCGTTCTCGAGGGATCCGTCCGAACCGCCGGTCCAGCAGACGGTATACCCCTCGTCCTCGAGCATTTCGAGGTCGACTTCACGATCGTCGTATCCCAGACCGCCCCACCCCCACCGTGGCGGAAG
This sequence comes from Natronomonas sp., assembly GCF_046483325.1. GTDB lineage: Archaea > Halobacteriota > Halobacteria > Halobacteriales > Haloarculaceae > Natronomonas. Next base: position 66,888 of record NZ_JAWODL010000014.1, read on the forward strand.
GGCCCACACATCGCCCCCCTGTTCGAACGTCTCGTAGGGCCACGCGAACTCCTCGTGAAGGCCGTCGGCCTCGGGGTACTCATCTTCGTTGAGGGGAACGATGTGGTCCGCCTCTGCGTTACGGACCGCCCAGTCATTGTCCAATACCAAGACCTCGAACTCGTTGGTTCCACCCGAGCCGAGTTGGTTGAACCCCTCGACGTCACTCGAAATCATGGACAGGTTTAGGTTCGCGCCTGTCCGTTCTTCGACCAGATCGGCCACGCCTTCGTAACCAGACCACGTCAGGACGTTCAACGTTTCTCCGCTGAAATCACCGCCGCCGTTGCCGTTACCGCCGTTGCCGTTGCCGCCGTTGCCGTTACCGCCGTTGCCGTTGCCGCCGAGACATCCCGCTAGCATTGTCGTTCCCGCTAACCCTGCAGCTTTTAATAGCTTCCGCCGGTTCTTGTCACTTAGTGACATACAGACTGTTTTTATTGGTAACTCCGTATATAGCTGTCGATTGTGCATAACTGCGATGGATTTTGGATTTTCCCCATAGTTTGTGTGAGTTCGTACATAGTTCGTTAACTTCATGTCCGGTTTTAAATCGTACACTCGGGGAGTGTGATACCCTGTGCGCCCTCTCGAACACCGTCTAAGTGGGCAGTATCGACGATGACGGCCACGAGATGCGTGTGTCACACCGCTATCGTGTGTGACCCTGCCACCGGAGGAACCTTTTTGTCGTTGGCTGGAAATTCTTCCGCATGCCAGACCGATCACCGGTAAACGTCTCCGATGAGGTCCGATTTTCGCCCCGAGCAGTGGATGACGACGAATGGATCGAGACGTTTCTTACGCGGGAACCGATGGGCGTCGTTGGACTCGTCGATGAGGGCACACCGTATCTGGTGAACCAGCTATTCGTATACGATAGCTCGAAACACGCGATCTTCCTTCACGGAGCAAATACGGGTAAAACGAAGACGCTCGTCCAACGGGGCGATTCAACACCAGCGTGTTTCACCGCGAGCCGAATGGGACGGCTTCTCCCCGCCGAGATGCCCGTCGATTTCGACGTCGAGTACGCCAGTGTCGTGGCGTTCGGTTCGATACGACTCATCGACGGCGGTGACCGCAAGCGACGGGCGCTCGAACGGATCATGGACAAATTTGCCCCGGAACTCGATCCGGGGGAGGACTACGAACCGATCGCCGATGCGTCCATCGAGCGCACCTCGGTCTACCGGATCGATATCGACGGTTGGAGTGGAAAGCGAAACGACAAACCGGCAGACTTCCCGGGGGCCTACGAGTACGACCCCGTCCAGGGCGCTAGTCAGTGATCTTCGCTCTTCGACGAAGGCGTTCAGTCCCCCACTGCGTTCAATACGGCCGGGTTGTCGTCGAAAGGGGACTTCCGAAGCGGCGAGGTGACTCGATCAGGATGCAGAATAGTTTTTCATACCTCCCCACAAACACCCACGGAAACAGTCTCCGATCATGAGCGAAATCAACGAACTCACGGTCTTCTGGAACGACAGCTGTCTCGACCACGAACCTCCTGCCGGGGAGTTTGAAGCGGAGTGGACCGGCCGACTCGCGGTCGAGGAGCCACATCCGGATCGCCACGAGAGGATTCGAAACGTCCGATCGATCATCGAAGCGACGATCGACGATGGAGTCACGTGGGACGAAGCGATACCCGCAACCCGCGCGCAGCTCGAACGCGTCCACGATCCGGCGTATATCGACGAGTTCAAAACGTTCTGTGAAGCCGGTGGAGGACGGTTAACGGCTGAGACGGGAGCTAACGAGGCGAGCTATCCGGCCGCTAGATATGCTGCTGGCGCCGCCCTTCAGGCGGCCGAGCACGCCATCGAGAACGATCTACGCAACCTCCCCTACGCGCTCGTTAGACCCAGCGGACACCACGCTCAGCCCGCACAGGCCGACGGTTTCTGCTTTTTCAATAACGTGGCAATCGCCGCCGAGCACGCACTCGAAACCTCCAGGACGCAGCGCGTGGCGATCCTCGATTGGGACGTTCATCACGGAAACGGGACACAGGAGTGTTTCTACGAACGCGACGACGTACTGGTTATCAGTGTCCACAACGATCACTGGTCGTGGGATCCTGACGCACATCCGCAAACGGGTGACGTCGACGAGCATGGCCGCGGGGCGGGAGAGGGATACAATCTGAACGTCCCGCTTCCGGCGGGAACCGGCGACGGGGGGTACGAATACGTGTTCGATCGAATCGTCGAGCCGGTAGTTACCGAGTTCGATCCGGGCCTTTTGATCGTCAGTGCAGGTCAGGATGGCGGAACTGTCGACCCGCTCGGCCGGAACGTTCTCACGAAAACCGGCTTCGAGATGCTGGGGCGACGTACCCGCGAACTCGCCGCGGACGCCGCCGGGGACACGCTGGCGTTGGTGCAGGAAGGCGGCTATCAGATCAGTCACTTGGCATACGCCACACTCGGCGTTCTCGAGGGCGTGCTGGACCGCGGCACGGGGATCGAAGACCCGATGGCGTGGATGGACGAAGATTTCGACTCCGCTGAGCGAGCGGTCGACGAAATCGTCGAGTATTACGACACGTATTGGAATCTCCCGTAGGTGATCGAACAGTTCGTCGGCTGTTGGTCACACGGGGTCTCGACACATTTGCTATCCGTTTCACAGTCACGGCTAAAGCTGTGTATGTTCTCATATTTTCGGGGCATAGAAAGAAAATATTTCACACTGAGTAAAAATTAGTCAGCAAGTGTTTCAATTGCTGAACTCCCGTTTTACAGTGAGAATAGATAACGGTCAGCAGGTTTTAGTAACGTTATTAATATTGTTATTTTATTCTATGGCCGACCGATTTTGCCGACCAATTTCACTTATGCAAAACCACCCGGATCGAAGATTTTCGCGACGACCCATATCGCGCCGCTTGTTACTCCGTAGGGCGATGACAAAGTGGCATCCCACGTCGAGGTCCGCACGTACTTTCGTGATGAGTGAAACAGTTGTGAGAGAGCCCGTACCGTTGCGACTGCCTGCAAAAACAACTGGAACTATGCACGCCCGATCGCACGACGGCAGCGCGATCGGGTGTGCATTGATTTCCAGTGACAACGATCGTGGTGAGCAGCTGTACCCGTTCGACGCTCATTCGTGAAAAACGACAACAGCCGTATGGAACCTAAACGGACGTCACGTGACGACGGGAGCGAACGCCGATCGGCAGTCAGCCACCGCGTTGTCCCGGCATGTATCCCGAACCGCTAATGTGAGAGTCTGTTTATTCGGGGTGGCCGTATTCGGTCAGTATTGGTTCCCCGATTGGGAGGGATCACCGGTACGGCGCATTTGGGCTGATGATCTCACGCGTAAGGTGCTGACCCGGCTAATCAGACCACTGCAAGAATTTATTATGGGTGGCAGGTTAGTCGACCCATGCCGATAGAACGGTACGATCTCGTTATCGTCGGTGCGGGCGTTGCGGGCTGCATCAGCGCGTATGAACTCGCGCCCGATCACGACGTGCTCGTGATTGACAAAGGCCAGGTGGCGGGCGAAACCACGGGCCGCTCGTCGGGGCTTATTACTGTCACGACGGACGTTCTGGTGCCACGAGCAGAGATGCTCGACGTTCCCGCGATGGCGGCACACGTGAACGAGTACGTCCGTGACCTGGACGGTGTCGGCGAATTCGAGTTCGTCGAACGCCCCGGAGTCGAACTCGTCCCGGTCGATCAAGAGGCGAGCGCCCGCGAGTACGTCGCCGATCTTCAGGAAGACGGTCTCGGCGTGACCTACGTCGATCCGGATGAACTCGAAGCCCGCTACCCGGATACCTTCGTGATGGACTCATTCGCCGGCGCTGTCCTCTACGAGGACGTGGGGTGGGTCGATCCGTACACGTATACAACCACGCTTCAACAGGAGGCTGAATCGCACGGTGCGGAGTTCCGGACCGGCGTCGAAGTTGAGGACATCGTATTCGATAACGACACGGTGACTGGCGTCGAAACGGGGACGGGCCACATCGAATCGGATCACGTCGTCTGTGCGGCGGGTTGGCGAACGCGCGATCTCCTCAGAGACGTGATCGAGATTCCCGTCCGACCGTTTCGTATTCAGATCGTCACGCTGGACCCCGGTCGAAAACTCGAAGATACGTACCCGATGGCGTGGGACGCACGCACCGATCTGTACTGGCGACCGGATGCTGCAGGCCACATCCACGTCGGCGGCGGGGAGTATACGCTCGATGAGCCGCAATCGGCCAGCGATGACGTCGACGAGTGGTATGTTGACCTCGTGGCCGAAACGCTCCCGGAGTGTCTCGAAGACTTCTCAGACGCTGGACTCGCGGACAGTTGGGCGTGTATCGACGGAGCCACGCCGGATGCAGTCGGAATCGTAGACGCTCCCGCGGATGCACCGGACGGACTTGTCGTTGCCACCGGCTTCCACGGGCTCGGTATGATGCTGTCACCGATCACCGGGACGGCAGTTCGTTCGCTGGTTACTGGAGACGATGCACCGTTCCCGCTCGACGGGGTCGCCCTGGACAGGTTCGACTCTCGCGGTGTCGACTTCGAGTTCCAGCCGATCGGCGGTGGCGCGATGCGTGAATAACGTCGATAGAACGAGCACACAGAAACCGACTAACGTTTTTGTTCACTTCGGTCGCAACTCAATCCGCCTATCCTCGAGGTAGGTCAGTGTATCGTGGACCTGCCGTTCGTCCGGAAGGTTGGCAGTCAGTTCGATCTCGGCTTCGGACTCCGTGCTCGCGAGAAGCGTCCCGCGCGCGTCGACGATCGCGCTCCGACCGAGAAAATCGAGATCCCCTTCGGCTCCGACCCGGTTACAGAGGACGTGTGGACGCCCGTTCTCTAGGGCTCTCGCGCGTCGGTACGCCCGCTGGTAGGTTTCGAACGGGTGCATGTTCGCGGAGATCGTGACGATGATCTCGGCACCGCTGAGTGTCAGTTGTCGGGCGACTTCGGGGAATTCCATATCGTAACAGATCTGAACGCCGATCGTCCCCACCGAGGTCTCGAAGGTCGGGTACGCGTCCCTGAGATTGAACACAGCCTTCTCGTCGTCGTATAGGTGTGTCTTCCGGTAGACGCCGATTCGTTCCCCTCGGTCGTACACGACGGCAACGTTTTCGAGACCGGGATCCGATCCGTCGCCGAGTGCTGTCCCGACGACGAGCGTCAGGTCTTCGCTCGCGCGTTCGACGGTCGGTAGCACTGCTTCAGCACGGCTGACGATCGACGCCGCCTCGTCGGTATCTAGGTAGTATCCCGTCAGGTATAGTTCGGGAAAGACCAGCAACTCGACGCCGTCAGAGCGGGCACGCTCGGCTTCACGTTCCAGACGAGACGCGTTCGCCGCTGGATTTCCGTGTTCCGGATCGGCTTGGATCACTCTCGTCTTCATACGGCTGGTATAAACGTCACGACGGGCATAAATGTATGCGCCGACTGCAGCGCCGAACTCGTGGTTCGATCGTTGATCACCGGTGGCTGGACGATAGCCCGGTGTGTTCGGTCGGGACACTGTCGATCGAACGGCGCACTCAGTCCGCCTCGCTCCGTGACAGACTGGCTTCGATTCGTGCTTCTGTTATTTCGGTTTCGGCCATGTGACGCACGAACGAAAAATCCGACCGGCGCGTGTCGAACCGACTCAGACCGAACGGATCGAGAGAAAACGAAAGTTCTTCGCCGGTCACGAGCGACCGAACCGCTTCGGCGACCGCGGGCGACGACATGATACCGCCGATGTGGAGACCTGTCGCTACCACGAGATTCTCTGGGCCTTCATCGGGCGCATCGATGATGGGATACGTGTCCGGCGTCGTGGCGTCGCCGGTCGGACAGGTGTCGCCGCGAACGAACGTTGCTTCCTCGAGGTGCCGTAGCCGATCGGGCATCTCCGTGGCCAACTGGAGTTTGAATTCTTCCGGGACCGTAGTACGGCGCGATCCCGGGTTCCTCACGACGACTTCGCCGCCCCCGACGTGTATCGAGCCGTTGTGTTCCGGTCGCCAATATCGGTCTATCGTCGGATCCCACCCCATCGGGTACCAGTCGGGGATCTCCCGAGCCGGGTCGAGTGTTGCCGCCTGCCAGCGGAAGGGTCTGACCGGGAGTTCCAGGTGCGGGTTGCACAACTCACGGGTTCGCCATCCAGCGGCGACGACGACGGTATCGGCGTGAACGACCCCGTCTGTCGAGTCGACGCCAACCACAGCGCCATCATCCACGAGGAGGTCGGTAACTCGCACGCCGGTTCGTACGTCCGCCCCCCGATCGGCCGCTACGTCCGCGAGCGTTACCGTGTACGTGTAGGGATCGAGCCATCCGGTGTCGTTGTAAACGAGTGCGCCTTCGTATCTATCCAGATCGAAGACACCGGGGTAGCGCTCCTCGAGCGACGCCACGTCGACGAACGCCACGTCGAAGTCGGCCCCCCGCATTCGTGCCGCCTCGTTGCGCGCCCATTCGCCACTGCCCTCGTCGACGAGCCCCACGCTCTCCCGTTCGGTGAATGTGAACGAACCAGTACCGTCGAACTCCCCGAAGAACTCCGCAGCCGTTCGTGCGAACTCGGGATGCGCCCGGAAGGATGCGCCGTTGGTCACCATCCCAGACGCTTTTCCGGATGCGTCGCCGGCTATCTGGTCGCTCTCGAGGAGTAGCACGTCGTGATCAGACGCGAGCCATCGTGCGGCGGCACAGCCAGCGACGCCCCCACCGACCACGACTACCTCTCGGCGTTCAGCGCTCATGATACTATCAACGATATCCCCCTACTTGTATGTTGTTTGTTCACTCGGACCTACGGCCGCGAGCGTCTCCTCACGACGCCCGGCGTCGCGTTCGTGACGCCAGCCACGCTAGAGAGTGATAGCCCCGTCCACGTGGTCGTACCTCCGTTCCCGGTCGAATCGCTCAAATACCCCGAACGATCCTATTCCCACGCGCTGAACAGTCGGGTACCCGTGAGTTCGTTACACCGCGTAAAAACATATTCCTGCGTGCCTCTCATCGGATACGTTCGACTCTGTCGCGGTCGGGAGGTCTCGTTCCCCGTCGCGCCGAATCAAGACGCGTTCGAACGCACCGATTGTTCGGTTCACGCGTTCCTCGGTGGGCTGAATATCGAGGATTGGTTGTGGATCCGTACATACGACAAATTTTCACTCCGGGTGAATTTCAATCACCGGGTAGAGAAGATGTGGCACACATACTGCCCGTCTCCGCCGGTATGAATAACGGTGTTATATATGTTATATCTCTTGAAGGAAGTGCGGAAAAATGGGTCAATTTTTTCTATGGGTGAATCGCTTATCGGATTGAGTGGTATCACAGCCTAATAACTGTCCCACTGACCTCCGATTACCGCTTCAGCGAGGGAACTGGTCTCTATCGGAGTTTTTCATACAGCGTAAAATCCGGAATGATCAGTGTGCAGCCGATTCACAGGCTTTTGGCCGGGCACCCTATGCCGCAGGGATCTAGACAGGGTCTCGATTCAACGGAGGCGATATCTCGATCACACCGAGCGGCGTGAGCAATTCTGGCCGTCCGTTTTTTATACGAATCGTTATACTTCTCCACCGGTGATCACCGCGGCGGTGGGGGGCCGTATAACACGTTACACCGATCCGTGTCATTCGACGGGAACACATTATGCGATGATAAAAAGCGGATGCTATGAGTTACACCGAATCCCGCGATGTAGTCATTGTCGGAGGCGGGGTCGTCGGCTGTACGACGGCACGAAAACTGGCACCGACCACGATGTCTTGGGTCCGGAGGCGGGGGCTGCCGGTGGCGATAGGAGCCCGAATGCGTCCGGACTGATCGCACCTATTCCCGACCTCCCGGAGTACTCCGAAGCGTCCGCTCGCGCTGTAGATCTTTTCCACTCCTACACCGGAACGGGGACGTTCGAGTTGACTCGCCGTCCAGGGCTGCAGCTCGTCTCCGCTGACGAGGAAGAGTGGGGCCGCGAGCATGACGCCGCAATGCCGGAGTACGGGTTCGACGTAACGTAGCTGAGTGCGGCGAAAACAGAGAGCAGATATCTCGACGCGCTCGTGTTGGACGAGTTCGTCGGCGCAGCGGAATCCAACGACTGCGGCTGGGTCGTATCCGTACACGCACACGATAACATATAGAGATGGATGCCGAGGAGGCCGGCGCACGTTATGAGACTGACACGAAAGTGGAAGCGATAGAGACCGAGGACGGTACCGTAACCGGCGTACGCATAAACGACAAGAGGATCATCGCCGATCGCGTCCGGAATACCGGGGACGCCCGAATCAAAAGCGAGGACTGCTGTCCGAGAGGTGGCGCCGCGACACCCGACGACCTGCCGATCATCGACACGCCGAACGACGCAACCGATGGCCTCGCCGTCGCGATCACGGTGCCCGTTGGAGGGATCATGTGCTCACCTTTCGTCGCAACGTCGGTTCGCTCGCTCGTTACTGGGAGGCCGCGCCGTTTCCGATCGATCGATATACTCTCGACTGGTTCGAAGACCGATCCGCCGATTTCGAGTGCTACTCCGTCACCGGACGAGGGGACCCAACGGAAGAACGAAGCTAACTTTCGCGAGTCGTCGCTTCCGCCGGATGGACGCATCGCCGTGTGCGAGGGGACGACGTACCCGCGACCGCCAGCATTTATGTCGACGGCGACTCATCTGAACAGTAATGGCAGACAATAGCACGAAGTACGACGTCGTCATCGTCGGCGGCGGAATCAACGGATGCGTGGCAGCGAAATTCCTTGCCGAAGACCACGACGTCCTCGTTCTGGAGAGAGACCAGATTGCCGGCGCAACGACCGCGAAGGCGTCGGGGCTTATTTCGGTCGCACACGACTACATCGATCACCTCGAAGCCGCCAAATACGCGGCCGATTTCTTTGACGAGTACGACGGAACCGGCGACTTCGATTTCACGCAGCGAAGGAATGTCCGACTCATCCCGTCGGGGGCGGAACAGATCGCCGAATCCGAGGCCGAACGAATCGGCGAACACTTCGAGATGGACTACATCGACTCGACGAGCGAGATCGAAAACAGGTATCCGGGGGTCTTCGAACTGGAGCCGTTCGTCGGCGCTATCGAGATCGAGCAAGGGGGATGGGTCGATCCCTTCACGTTGACCATGACGTTCAAGGAAGATGCCGAGGCGTCCGGTGCCGACTTCGAGACGGGAGTCGAAGCTACCGGAGTCACTACCGATAACGGAGCCGTTACCGGTGTCGAGACCGACGACGGATGGTACGCCGCCGATACCGTGATCGCGGCGATGGGCTGGCACACCAAAGAGTTCGTCTCCGAATGGGTCGATCTTCCCATCCGGCCGTTTCGATATCAGTGGGTTAACCTCGAAGTCGAGCGGGACTTCCCCGAGTACTTCCCCGTCGCTTGGGACAGTCGAAGTCAGCTCTACTGGCGTCCGGAACACAACGGGGACCTCCACGTTGGGGGTGGAACCTACTTCGTCGACGAACCGGGATCGGTCCGCATGACGCCCACCGAGACGTTCAAACGCCACGTCGCAGCGACCATCCCCGAGCAAGTACGAGACGTCGAGGACGCTCGTATCTCCAGCGGGGACACGTGCCATATCGGGGATACCGCGACGCCCGACGAGCGTCCCGTCCACGACGCACCCGAGGATTGCCCCGATGGGCTCGTAATTTCGACTGGGATGCACGGATTCGGTATCATGGGATCGCCCGTCACCGGTGCGGCCGTGCGCTCGCTCGTCACCGGGGAGGATGCACCGTTTCCCCTCTCGAAATACGCCTTCGATCGCTTCGACGAGGGACCACACGACTGGAGTTCGACGTTTATCAACGAATCGGCTGACGAGATCGGTATCTGAAGACAAACGCTCCTAGAGATCGCATCGTGCCGATAGGACGCTCGTCGAGTTTGGGGAGGAGTACGTTGTCGCCTCCGGCGCGAACGGGCCGGAGAGTCCAATTCGCACCGACGATATCGCCGCCCGAAATTACGGTATCGAAATCCACACAGACACCACCCACGACGTGAAACAGCGCGAAAAATCGCTGTTACGCTGAGTTGGATGTTCCCGATGACGGGTCAGATATGCCACAAATACCGAGAACCCTACGCCAGTGTGATAAGGGTTGCACCACCCACCACCAGCACCACCCCAGTGACGATACCGCGTGTCACTCGCTCGACGTCGGCCAGAAAAACCGCGACGATGACGGTTGCGAACACTGGAGAGAGACCCGAGAGAGCAGAAACCACCGCGACCGAACCTCGATCGAACGCCTCGAACAGAAAAAAGAACGCCAGCGCCGAGAGGAGGCCACTCAAAACGAACGGACGCACGGTCTCTTTCGGCGGTACGAGACGTGTGTCACGAGTCACTGCGGCATAGACGAAGAGGGCGGCCAGGGTGGCGATCGAGTTCACCGTGACTGCCTCGAGCGTCGTCACGTCGGTCCGTGTCAGTCCAAACCGTCGAACGACGTTCGAAACGGCATACGCTCCCGAAGACAGTAGCGGAAAGGTGAGGTCGGCCACGCTCCAACCGGCTCGGTCGCCCCCTTTCGACGTCGCGATCACGGTGAGGCCGACGACGATGGTGAGAATTCCAAGGGCGGTCTGTACGGATAGTGTTTCACCCAGAATCAGAAACGCAACGACCGTGGCAAACAACGGATGCGTGTTGAACCCGGCCGTGTTGATGCTCGCACCGACTCGGTCGACGCCGACGAAATATGACATCCACGAAAGCGCACCAGCAACCCCCGACGACGCAAACACGAGCAGTGCGATCGGCGAAATCGAGGGGAGATTCGAAAGCCCACCGACGATAGCGAGGGCCGCAACGTAGCAGAGCGTTCCGACGAATACGACCACTAGCGACCCTTGGAGGGACGTTCCACCACGAACGAGCCCGGATTTCGTGAATACGGGACTGATACCCCACAGAAGTGCTGCAAAGAGGGCGAACAGATACACCTCTGAAACGGGGCTCATAAGTAGGTACTCTCATAGAGGATAGTAAACTCCCGGGTAGCGGAGAGAGGAACGCGTCGGCAATGCAGTCACATCGGAACGGGAGACGGTGCACGGTTGAGTCACGATTCGGTCGATCTCACGCTGCTCCGGCGTCGAAATCGGCAGCCGATCGGTTCGAGTCGCGTCTCCAGCCTTCGACGTGTCGCGTGCGCCGACGCACGTCATCGCTGTCACGGTTTCGAGTCCGGCTTCGACATCTCGACGCGATATGTAAATACATCGAAAAGTATACTTTCAGAATAGTAATCTATTTGTTATAGTCCTGGTATGCTTTTAATTCTCGAAAGGAATCGCTTCGATCGAGGCAGGTGTGACTCGTTCGTTCATCGGAGTTCGGCATTTTGAGAACGTCGCGGTTATCGGGTTTTCGGCGTAAGCAGTGAACGAGAGGTGAGCGAATAACCGTCTTTGGGCTCTTCGAAGTATCTACGGGATAGATCGTGGGTAACAACCGCGATCGACGTGACCAAAGGGAATGCGCCAGCGGGCTCAAACGAACCGCATCGAGTCGCGAGGCGGATCGCAGTCACCTCTCCCCTCTGGGCCGCGTGAGACCTCTAAGGGATCGGGTTTCGAACGGATGAACAGCCTTTCCAGCAGTACATACTACTTTTATAAAATACCTACGCATTTGATAGGAATCGCGGATGACGTCTCTCAGACTACGCTAGCGGTCGCTGTTGTTATCGCCTCCTTCACAACGCTACCGCTGTCGTATTTGGCGTCCCTCACGCCACCCACACGCTGACGAATCCGTCCGTCACGACCGAATCGACGTGCTGGCGGTCGATATACCGTTCCGAGGGACGGCAACCTCACGACTCGTTCTCGTGGTGAGACGATATTTTGTCCTCAAGCGAGTGCATTCGGGATCGGTTTGTGATCCGGAAACCGACCAGCACCGATCTGGAACGCCCCGGACCGAGAGATGGGTGTCGCGGTTTCGGGTGCGATCTAACGTGACACTTATGTCGTTTGGCTCGTCAAGCACAGGCATGGGTGTAAGAGACATATTCACCGGGCGGGAAACGGACGATATCGGGTTTGTTGGCGGAATGGTGAGCGACAGATGACGACCGGCCAGACGATCGCGTTTTTCCCGGAGGCAGCGTTCGGCCCGGCGCTCAACTCGGTTGGGATCGCTCAGGAGTGCCGCGAACTCGGTCACGAGCCGGTGTTCGTCTGTGACCCTGCAATGGAGGGCGTCTTCGAGGACTACGGCTTTGAGGAACACTACGTTCCTATGTCGGATCCGAACGCGGACGCGGGCTGGGAGGAGTTCATCAACACGCACATCCCGAACTTTGATAAGGAGCCGATCGAGCAACTGGACAACTACGTAACAGAGACGTATCAGGCCATCGTTGATTCGGTCAAGTGGGCCGAAACGGAGCTCCCGGATGTCCTCTCGAAAATCGACCCCGACTTGATCGTAGTCGATAACGTGATCCTGTTCCCTTCGACCAAACAGTACGGCGTTCCGTGGGTGCGGATCACCTCCTGTTCGGAAAACGAGATTCCGGATCCGAACGTGCCGCCGCACCTCTCGGGCTGCCGTGCGGACGACGTGGCAGCCCACTACGAGTTCGAGAGCCGATACGAGGACGTCATCGAGTCGATCCATGAGGAGTTCAACGAGCTGCTCGAAGAGCATGGAGAGGATCCCTATCCACGGGGACTGTTCTACGAACCGTCGCCGTACCTGAATCTCATCAAGTATCCGGAGCGACTTCGCTGGGACAGATGGAACACGCTGGATTCGGATCGTTTCCAGTATCTCAACGGCTGTATCCGAGAGGAAACCGAGAGCTACGAGTTGCCCGAATTCGGTGATGTCGACGACGAACCGCTTTTGTACCTCAGCTTCGGCAGCCTCGGAGCCGGCGACACCGAGCTAATGAAGCGATTGATCGAGTTCCTCGGCACCCAGCACTATCGGTGCCTCGTAAACGTCGGCGACTACATGGGCGCCTATAATGGCGAGGAGATCCCGGACAACGTGGTCATCGAGGGCTGGTTCCCCCAGCAGTCGGTCGTCGAGATGGCCGACGTCGTCATCCACCACGGGGGGAACAACACATTCAACGAATGTCTCTACTATGGCACGCCGGCGGTCATCATGCCCTACGTGTGGGACGGTCACGACAACGCGACACGCCTCGACGAAACCGACCACGGGATCAAACTCCACCGATCGAACTGGACCGACGAGGAACTCGCCGACGCGATAGAGACCTGTCTCATCGACGAAGAGATCCAGTCGAACGTCGAAGCCGCCGCTGAGGACATGCAGTCCAGCGATGGCAAAGCAAAAGCGGCAAGACTGATGAGCGAACTCCTCGAAGCACATGCCTGAACGCGGAGGGACGACCACCCAGAGCGTGCTCGAAGATCCCGCGTCGTACGATGATCTGAGTGATTGGAGGACGGTCCCGGACATGCTCGAGGGTCACTCCCACACCGAAGGAACTATGATCCACAAGGGACCCGACCGTCGCTCGGAGTGGGGTATCTGGACGCGCACCCCCGGCCACTGGGGGTGCGACGTCGAACGTGCCGAATTCTGTCACTTCCTGTCGGGTCGTACGACACTCACCCACGAGGACGGCGACCGGATCGAGATAGAGCCCGGAACCGTCGTCTCCTTTCCCGAGGGCTGGGTCGGGACCTGTGAAGTCCACGAGACCGTGCGGAAGGTGTATATGTGACGGTGATCGAATGATTCCGATATCGACATCCTACGGCGGGAGAGGACCGCTTCGTGAGGGGTGGCCGTGACAGAGTTCGACCCCTTCGGACGTCACGTCTTCGTCGACGGCGAGTTCCGACGGAGTCCGTCTGCGGACGTGATCGAGGTGATCGATCCGGCGACCGAACGAACCGTCGGCGAAGTGGCGACCTGTGACGACAAAGAGGTCGATTCGGTGACCGAGCGCGCCGCCGCCGTCCAGACGGAGTGGGAAGGGTCCTCGGCGATGGAACGTGCCGAACGCCTCCACGACGTCGCCGACTCGATCGAATCCTCGGAGTTCTCCGAGGCCGCCGAGTTGATGACCAAAGAGCACGGAAAACCCTTCCCCGAGGCAGAAGGTGAACTCGCAAACGTCGCCGGGATCTTTCGGTACTATGCCGAACTCGCCAGAGACGAAGCCGGCAGCATACCGGGGTCGACACAAGCCCGATCGTTCCAGTTCGAGCGCCGCTTTCCCTACGGTGTCAGCGTCCACATCGCTCCCTCGAACTTCCCGGTCCTTTTGACCGCTTGGACGGTCGCGGCGTCGCTCGCGGCGGGCAACGCCGCGGTCGTCAAACCCTCCGAACAGACGCCGCTGTCGACGCTCCGGTTCATGGAACACTTTCGAGAACTGCCGGACGGACTGGTCTCGTGTGTCACCGGTCGTGGCGGGACCGGACGAGCCCTCATCGGGTCTTCGAACACGGACGCCGTCGCCTTCACCGGCGGCGTCGAGACCGCCCGAACCGTGAACGCTTCGGCAGCCCAAAAGCTGATGCCAGCCGTCATCGAGGCCGGCGGTAACGACCCCCTGATCGTCTCGAGAAACGCCCCGGTGGACGTCGCGATTGCCGGCTCCGTGACCGCGGCATTTCACCTCTCGGGGCAGGTCTGTACCTCATCGGAACGATTGTTGGTTCACGAAGCCGTCCACGACGAGTTCGTCGACGGGGTTGTCGATATGACCCGCGAGCTCCGGATCGGCAACGGGTTGGCCGAAAGCGAGATCGGACCGCTCGTCAGCGAAGCCGCCCGCGACGAGGTGGCACGGATGGTCGACGAAGCCGTCGAAGCGGGCGCCGAAGTCGCCTACGGCGGTCGGATCCCTCCGGAGTGCGACACCGGCTGGTTCTACGAACCGACGGTGTTGACCGGGGTTACCCCGGAGATGGCGATCGCAGGCGAGGAGACGTTCGGCCCGGTCGCCCCGATTCAGCGGGTCGCCTCGCTCGACGAGGCCATCGATCTGGCCAACGATTCGGAGTTCGGTCTCGGGGCATCGGTATTTACCACTGACCTCGGGGAAACGATGTACGCCTACGAGTCGCTCGAGGCCGGGATGGTCTGGATCAACAACCCGATGATCGACAACGACGCGATCCCGTTCGGTGGCTGGAAATACTCCGGGCTCGGTCGCGAACTCGGACGGGAGGGACTGGACGCGTTCAGACAGACCAAGATGGGCGTCGTCGACTGGGACCCGACGATTCAGGAGTGGTGGTACCCTTACCCGAAAGAGTGGTTCTACAGCGCCGGCGGCGAGCGGTTCTGAGCCGCCCTCAGTTGTGAACGTCCGGAGGTTCATCGTCGAAAGGCGGTGGGGTCATCGGGAGCGCCTCACTCGGTACTGGCGATAGCAAGCGCCCCGACCAGTCCCGCACGGTCACCGAGTTCGGCGACGGCGATCGCAGGGGGGTCGACGACGAGTGCCGACGGAAGTCGTTCGCGAACTGGTTCGACGACTCGGGCGGGGTTTTCCACCGCGACCGCACCGCCGAAAACGACGATTTCGGGGTCGTAGGCGTGGACGACGTTCGCGACGCCCACGACGTTTAATTCGGCGACCCGCTCGACGACACGGTCGGCGAAGGCATCGGTTTCGGCGTGTTCGAAGACGGTCGCCGCATCGAGGTCGTCCTCGATCGGCAGCGATGTTTCGACCGGATCGGCCTCGTACAACGCGCGCGCGAACCGGGGGACGTTCTCTCCGGCGCAGTACGCCTCCCAGTGCCCATCGAGACCGCATCCACACGTCATGAACCCTCCGCAGTCGATTGTCTGGTGGCCAACCTCGCCAGCGTTGTTGTTTCGTCCCGATAGGAGCTGCCCGTCAGCAATCACGCCGGCACCGATGCCCGAAGAAATCGTCAGATACACCAGGCTCTCGATGTCGGGGTAGACGCGGACGTGCTCGCCGATCGCACCAACCTGTGTGTCGCTACGGAGGACGACAGCGTCTGTATCGAGTAGCGACGAGAGGGGGTCGACAAGCGGGATCGTCCCGTCGCAGACGTCCAGGTTCGAAGAGACCGAAACGGTTCCGGCGTCGACGTCCAGTCGACCCATCGCTCCGATCGTGGCCCCATCGATCGTGGTCGGCACGACACCGGCCCGCTCGCAGACCTCTCGGACGACGTCCAACACGGCCTCGGTGACGGCGTTCCCGATCGTGCCCTCGGGCGTGGCTGCCCGGGCGCTTGCGATCATCGTGCCGGTTCCGTCACCAACTGCTGCCCGCACGTTCGTCGCGCCGAGGTCGATTCCTACATAGCCCATTACGAACACGCTCCGTTCGAATTGACTTAACGGTTGGCGGTGTGAGTCGTCGTCCCGACGGACATCCGCCCCCAAACGTCGTTACCGATCCATCAGACAGCGTTTATCATTCGGGCAGTGATAGGGCACGTCATGGACGGTATCACCTTCGGGACCGGTGGTTGGCGGGCGGCCGGCGAGGCCTTCACCGACGCCCGGGTCCGGGCGGTCGGTCAGGCCGCCGCGAGTTATATGTACGAAACCTACTCCGGAACCGCCCGCCCGGCGGCTGCCGTCGGCTACGACGCGCGTGCTACCTCCGAGGAGGCCGCCGAAAGCCTCACAGAAGTGCTCGTCGACAACGGTTTCGACGTTTTTCTGTCGACACGGGACCTTCCAACGCCTGTGATCGCTCACACGATCGTCGACCGTGGTCTCCAAGGTGCGCTCATGGTCACGGCGTCGCACAACCCCCCGGAGTACAACGGGGTGAAGTTCATCCCCGAGAACGCCGTATCCGCGCTTCCAACCGTTACGAACGCGCTCGAGGACAATCTCGCTCGCCCTCAACGCCGCTCCGATTGTGGACGCGGGACGATCGAACGGTTCGATCCAGTCCCGTCGCACGCGGCCCGTGCCCGCGAACTGGTCGGGGAGTACTTCGAACCCGCTCTCTCCGGGACGACGATAGTCTACGACGCCCTCCACGGAAGCGGTCGCGGCATTACCGACTCCCTTCTCGAGTCCGCCGGTGCGGAGGTAATCCGTCGGCGGTGCGATCTGGATCCGACCTTTGGTGGACAAGCCCCCGAACCGAACGCGGAGACGCTTTCGGGCCTCCCCGCTGCCGTTGCCGACGCCGACGCGGATCTGGGGATCGCCAACGACGGTGACGCTGACCGACTTACCGTCTGTACCCCCGGACGTGGCGTCCTCACAGGCCACCTTCTCTTCGCGGTGCTGTACGACGCACTGCTCGGCGACGGCGGCGCGTCCGGACCCGCGATCAGGACCGTTTCGACGACGTTCTTGATCGACCGGATCGCCGACGCGAACGGCACCGAGGTGTACGAGGTCCCGGTCGGGTTCAAGTGGGTCGCCGACGGGATGTCGAAACACGACGGACTCTTCGGCGGCGAGGAGTCGGGCGGCTTCACTGTCGCCGGCCACATCGGCACGAAAGACGGCGTCCTCGTCGCGTTACTTGCCGCGGCGGCGACCACGGTCGAGCCGTTCGACGCTCGCCTCGACGACATCTTTGAGACCCACGGCCGGGTCTACGCTGACAAGACGAGCGTCGACTGTCCCGAGTCGCGGAAATCTATGGTCATCGAGGCGCTCGCCGAGGATCGACCGGAAGCGATCGCCGGTCGGTCGATCACCGAAACGGTCTCGATCGACGGGTTCAAATTCCTACTGGAAGACGGCTCGTGGATTCTCCTCCGCCCCAGCGGCACCGAACCGAAACTCAGGGTGTACGCCGAGACCCCGGAGGAGGGAGCGCTCGGGGAACTGCTCGAAGTGGGTCGCGACCTCGTCGAGCGGTTGGTTTGACGGACGGATGATCGACCCAAGGGGGCTTTCGAGACCATCGGATCCGGCCTCGTCGCTCGGAGTGTACCGACCACCAGTGACGTCGAGCGGCTCGGCGACGAAGTTCCAGTGTCGATCCGCAACCGCGAGTACAACGTATCCGTATCGGAATTATTGGATATAAGTTATTAAAATGTCATTTCGGGACCAGCTCCCGATCCACGCGGGGTCCGGTTCGAACTCGTCGTCCCCAATGACGAAGCGGACCCCGGCGTTGACGTACGAATCTCCGTTCATACGGCGGTAGGCATATACGATGTCAAGGGGAGAGCGGGTTCAGCGGACCGGAAACGACGCCGGTTCAACTTTGAGTGGCTTTCTCCACGTTAGAGACGTTCGTGACCTTGATATCGCCCGAGAGTTCCGTATTGGGATACGGGATGTCGAATCCCTCGGCATCAAAGCGCTGCTTGACCCTTTCGACGAACTGCGCACGTATGTCGCCGTAACTACTCTCCGATGGGTCGATCCAGATCCGCCCCGAGAGAACGACCGCCGAGTCGCCGAGTTCCGTGACAGGGGCTGTGGGTTCGGGATCCTCGAGGACGCCGTCGATGCGCGCTCCCTCCTCGACGATGGCGTTCCGTGCTTGATCGATGTCCTCGTCATATGCGATGCCGACGCCGACCGACACTCGGCGTCGATCGTTCGCCACATTGTTCACTACTACCGCGTTAGCGAGATCGCCGTTTGGTACCGTCACCCGCTGGTTGTCGAACGTGTCCAGTTTCGTCACCCGCATTTGGATCTCTTGAACCACACCGTCGTTTCCGTCCCACTCGATCCAGTCCCCGACAGTGAACGGTTCGTCTTTGATGATGAATACGCCGGCGACGAAGTTAGCGATGAGATCCCTCGCAGCAAAGCCGACCGCGAGCGTAAGTGCACCACCGAAGGTCGCGAAGGCGGCGAGAACAGTACCGAAGCCAGCAACCGTCGCGGCCAACGCGACCGCAAAGACAGCCGTCACTAACACCGTCATGCTGACGGCGTACCCGACCAACGTGTCGTCGAAACTCCGACGTTCGAGGCCGTTTTTCACCGACCGAACCATGACTGACCGCCCGACCCGGTAGACAACCAGGAACACGATTATAAATATCACAGTCGTCGTGACCGCGCTGAGGAGTATCGGGACGAACTGTTGAAAATCAATCGAGATGCCCTGCTGCAGTGGTAACATACCGTCTCTCGGACGGTGGCGATAAATATAGTAATGTGCAGACAAACTTTTTGTCCTCTCGGAATTCGATCGGCGATCGGCGGACGACAAAATACCCGCCGATCGATACGATGTAGATCCTTTTATACAGTCGATTAAACGTATCCTTAGTTGAAATATACTCCGGGACTACTGAATGCGAAACCGGGCTCTGAGAGGAGATGCACGCAGTTGAGTAGAATCCCCGACTCCCGTTCTAAATGGTAGTTATTGTACCACTTACTGGGTCTTGGTGCTCCCGAGCGCGGCTAAAAGATCGTGCCAGTCCTTAAGCTAGCAAAGCTAATTGACTGTAGGTTATGATTTCTAACAAGGCGATCGAAATAGTAACCGGACCGCGCGAGGGGTCGAGAGATACGGTCCCTGCTCCGCTCTCGCTTGCCCGGCAGTTGTGTGCTAACATCCCTGCGCAGCACGCACCTCCTCGGGGCCCCTCTCCAGAGAGTCACGCCAACTACCGTCAGTCGGCGGCACGATTTGCGGTCAGCGCCTCGAGAGGGGAGATCGAGTATGAGTAATCAACAACTCCCTGAAGAGTGGTTCGTCAAGGACTCACGGATCAACGCGGCTATCTCCTGGTTGCTCGTTATCGCGCTCGTCGTCGTAGCAATAACTGCGCTCTTCGAGCTCCTTTTGATCCGGATGGCACTGGCGGCTCTCGCGGCGTTCGTCGCTATCGCCCCGGCGCTCGTAAGCAGAGCGTGGACCCGGACGGTCCCGTGGCCGCTCCTGCTAATCTGTACGATTCCCCTGTCTCTCGGGAGCATCGGCCTCAGTTTTCTCGCCGACTTCGTCACCGGTCTCAGCATCGCCGCGCTGGGAATGCTCGTTGTCGTCTCGCTCCAGCTGACGGGACGGGTCCGAATGACGCCGAACTTTGCCGTATTTTTCGTCGTGCTTGCCACACTGGCGACAGCGGGCTTTTGGGCGGTCAGCTCGGCGGTTTCGGCTCAGTATCTCGGAACAGTCTTCGTCGAGACCAACGACGACCTGATGATGATCTTCACTGCCGCGACGCTCGCGGGGTTCGTCGCCGGCGGTCTCTTCAGAGCATACTTCCGGCGCCGGCTCCGGGCCAATCTCGACCGTATCGGTGGCGAAGGGGTGAGCGCTTGATGAACAGCAGAACCAACGTGCTCGTCTCCGGGCGCACACAAGCCGCACTCGTTAGGCTTCTTCAGGTGATGATGGCTGTCCTCCTCGGTATCGGGCTGTACGTTGGAGACGCCTCGATCATGACCAACGCAACGATCGGACTCCTCGTCACGCAGTTACCAGCAATACTGGAGCGTAAGTACGAGATTACCATGAACGTGGGACTCGTCCTCTGGATCACGCTGGCGATGTTTCTACACGCGCTCGGAACGGTGCCGCTTCCCGGGCTCGATTTCGAGAGTCTGTACGGTGCGACGTGGTGGTGGGATCACATGACGCACGCTCTGTCCTCGTCGCTGGTCGTCGGATCGGCCTATGCGATAACGCGAGCTCTTCAAGAACACACGGAGTACCTCCACATGGGCCCGAAGTTCACCCTCGTATATCTCCTGATTTTCGTGATGGCCTTCGGCGTCTTTTGGGAGCTCATCGAGTTCTACGTCGCTATCGGTGCACAGGTGCTTGGTATCCCCCGAGTGCTCACGCAGTACGGCCTCGATGACACTGTCCTCGACCTCATCTACAACTCGATCGGTGGCTTGCTGGTCGCCATCTTCGGGACGACGTACCTGACAGGCATCTCCGACCAATTACGGGACCGACTCGACTCGAGGTCTGCGAATCGCTGACTCACGCGTCACATCCCAGTCACTGCCTTGTTACGTGCGAGATGGACAGCGCGTATCTCGCACGGGGGCAATTCGTGAATGTGGCCGTAAAATCGTTTAGTCGGCGCTGGCGAGTTCCAGATACGGGAGCATGCCCGCACCCTGGTCACGCAGCTTGAGGACCTCCCGTTCGTGATCGTACTCGATGACGCCGCCGTCGGTCAGCATCGGAGGATGAGCGTGGACGAGACTCGTGCAGATGCGCTCGTAGCGGTCGTGGGTGTGCTCACCTTCGAGGAGAGCGATCTGGTCGGCCACGTCGCTCACCGAGGTAGTCCCGACCTGGGTGGCGAGATACTGAACGGCGATTCGACGGCGGTGGTGGGACAGCAGCTTGAATAGCGCTGACACAGTCTCTTCGGCGTGGATATCCCCCGCAGTGTTATCCTCGGTTTTGAT
Source organism: Natronomonas sp. (assembly GCF_046483325.1). Taxonomy (GTDB): domain Archaea; phylum Halobacteriota; class Halobacteria; order Halobacteriales; family Haloarculaceae; genus Natronomonas. The sequence goes on from NZ_JAWODL010000014.1 coordinate 88,285, forward strand.
TGTCATTAGAGTTTCCTACTTCTCCGTTCACTTGGCCTCTCCAACCGGTCTTGTTGGTATGGCTATGGGGGGTACATCAGACTCTCAGGGGGAAGGTGTCTTAATCGTATGTACCACACACGCCGCTAACGTTACGTGTAGAGAGTATATCCGAACCAAGTAAAGATACGCTACCGGATGATTTTCTGACAGAGCGCATCACTCGTCGACGAAGTCGCCGCCGTTATCGGGCGGGACAGCGCCACTAGTTTTCTCGATGACGACCCGCCAGTCCGGCACCAGGTCCGATGGAAAGGTGATCTCCCATGTGTCTTCGATCTCGATGTCCTCTGCGAAAGAGTCGCTTAACAGTGTAGTGAGAGCCCGCTCGAAGGTTTCGGAGGAAGAGTCTGAATATCCGTCGTCCGATCTGGTCATTGTCGTACTGGGCGCGACCCGCGGGATAGGAACCTATGACTGCCGGCAGCCGTGTACATTTCATAGCCGTCTTGCGTTTTAAATTTCGCTGTCCACGAGTATCGCTTCGAGCGAACACCGTCGCCGGCGGCACGTGAGCGGACGCCTCTATCGGCTGGTTCAGTCGCACAATGCCGAATCGAGCTGCTCTGTTGAATAGCAGTCTAATTGGTCGATGTCACCGCGTTAGAAGGGTGAAGGCGAGGAAATCAAACCCTATCCATGGAAGTCGATTTCCCCGACTTCGTTGAGCAGTGTCGGCACCTAGCCAAACAAGGGTGAGGAACGCATGCGGGCGAGCCCGCCAGCAGCGGATTCGCGCGCTGGATTCACGTCGTCCTGCACTGTTTGTGGCTCGAAGAGAGCCATACACCGTGAAACACCGAATCGGCTGGAGTACATGGCCGAGAGTCGTGGCGTACTCGGACTAGATCGTGACGAGTTGCCGGAGTACACGACGGTCTACAAATCGGTTGACCGTCTGAAATGTGGGTGTGGCGGGCGTTGCTGCCCGGACACTCCGGAGCGCGCACCCAGCGTGGGGGTTCGGCCGAGGACGGAGTAAAAGACTATGATCGGGGGCGACGACTCCGCTAGGGGAGATGTTGCTCGTGTTACAGGGTCCGGGGATGGCGTTCGAGTCACTCCCGATCGTGCCCGTCCTGTCGGCCCTCGCGCTGGCGATGGTCCACCTCCTCGTCGGCCAGGGAGCCGACACGAAGACGTGGGTGGGACGGTCAGTGCTGTCGGCCGCCGGGGGAGCGGCCGTCGCGTACGTGTTCGTCCTGCTTCTGCCCGAAATAGCCCACTTCGCGGCCGAGGACCCGCGGGTCTCCGCGGGCTCCGTCACCGAGGGGGCGATCTACGGCGTCGCACTCGCCGGGTTCGTCGTGTTCTACGGGCTAGAGGTCCTCGCCGCCCGAACCAGGGCCAAGCGATCCGACCCGCCGCCAGGCGTGTTCTGGGGCTACATCACCGTCTTCGCCCTCTACAGCGGCCTTATCGGCTACCTCCTGTTCCACCAGGAGCTCCCGGGCGTCGTCAACCTCCTGCTGTACGCGGTCGCGATGGGACTGCACTTCAGCATCACCGACTACGGGATACGCCGCCACCTCGGGGCACAGTACGACCGCGTGGGGCGGTGGGTCCTCGCGGGTGCGACCCTCGCCGGTGCCACGGTCGGGTGGGCCACGCTGGGTCGACCACTCGTCGTTACCGGACTGTTCGCGTTCGTCTCCGGCGGCATCATCCTCAACGTCATCAAGGAGGAGCTTCCCAACCCCCGCCGGGGCCGGTTCCTCTTTTTTGTCGGCGGCGCAGTCGGGTATGCAATCGTCGTCGCACTCATCTGAGTCCATCCCGGGTCAGTTGCGACCGGGCGAGGGTGACGACACCCAAGCGGGCACCCGTTACGACGAGTGCCCTCCCTTCCGCGGGGACTGGACCGACGATCAAAAACGTCGCGTCGTCGTCGAACTCGGCGTCTGCCGCCTGCACGGTGATGCATGCGTTTAGTTGACCGGGTCCAATCCCGAGTCCACAACGGCCGAGCGGCCGTTGCTCGTCATCCCGAGCCTACGACCCTTCGACGACCCACGTCGGATGCTGGTGTGTCGCTGAGGGCTGATCGGTCTAGAGAGGAAACAGGGCGAGTGCCTCGGGGTCAAGCCCCGAGGCGGCTCATCCGACGCGATTTCCTCCCAAGCGACTGCAGCCGTCCGCCAGCGTGTCGCCACTACTGATGCCTACCGTCGTCTCCACCCGACTACACATCGTCCTCGTCCTCTCCCCCGCCCACACTCTCGTTCTCGAGTCGACGGTCCGGGTCAGTGAACGTGACCAGCACGCCACGCTGGGTCTGCGTCCGTTCGACGTCACCCGTCGCGACGAGGCCGTCGAGCACCCGTCGCGTGTGAGCCGGCGACCAGTCCAACTCCTCTTCCAGCACGTCCTCGAAGACGCGCCCGTTGTTCCGGTGGAGGAGCGAGATGACCTCCTCGCCGTCGCTTCGTGGCGCCTCCGCCGACACCGGGTCGGGCCCGTTCCGTCCGCGGAGGACCCATATCGCCGCGATTCCCACGACGGAAACGAGCAGCAGCCCCAGCCACGGGAGCAGGCTATTCGAATCGCTGGTCCCGCCACCACCGGCGCTCTCGTCGCCGTCGCCAGCCTCGGTCGCTGGTGGTTCGGTCTCCGCGGGTGCCTCGGTCGGCTCCGGTGTCGGCTCTGGAGTCGTCGGGGTTTCGGTCACCTGTGGCGTCGCGCTGCCGTTTTCACCACCGGGTAGGCCCTCGAACCCAGAACAGCCGGCGAGCACCACGATCAAGACGGCGACGAGGACAGTCAGTGACGTTCGACGCATCGATTGGCCATCGCGTCTCGGCTTCATGTGTCCTATAGGGAGGATGTCATACAAAGTTACTCATTCGTTACAAGAGTGGAACACGGATTAACGGTGAGAAGTATCGACATAGACGGGCAGGCCCGCCGAGAGAACGACCGCCGAGTCGCCCAGGTCCGTGACAGGGGCTGTCGGTTCCGGGTCCGCGAGGGCGCCGTCGTAACGAGCGCCCTCCTCGACGATGGCGTCCCGTGCCTGGTCGATGTCATCGTCGTATCCGATTCCGAACCCAACCGACACTCGACGTCGATCGTTCGCGACGTTATTGACGACGGCCGCGTTGGCGAGGTCGCTGTTCGGGACCGTCACCAGTTCGTTGTCGAACGTGTCTAGCTTAGTCACCCGTATCTTGATCTCTCGAACGACGCCGTCCTTCCCGTTCCACTCGATCCAGTCGCCGACTGCGAATGGTTTGTCTTGGATGCTGAACACACCGGCGACGAAGTTAGCGATGAGGTCCTGTGCGGCGAAACCGACCGCGAGCGTAATCGCACCACCCAGGGTTGCAAACGCGGCGACTACGGTACCGAAACCTGCTATCGTTGCAGCGATCGCGATTGCGAACACTGTCGTCACGATGAAGGTCATACTCACGGCGAATCCGATGAGCGTCTCGTCGAAGTCACGACGTTGCAGGTTGTTCTCTACCGCACGAACCGAGACGGATCGCCCGATCCAGTAGACGACGAAGAACACGACGGTGAACGTCAGGATCGTCGTTATCGTGTCGATGAGTACCGGGACGTACTGCTGGAAGTCGATCGGTGGTCCCTGCTGCAGTGATAACATACCAGCTACCGGGTAGGGCCGATGGCGCTAAGTAATGATAGCGTACGAGCGATCGGCGCTTTATGACTTCCCGGAATTGCGTGGTAAGAACGCCGAAATAACGAGCGTGAGCGCCGCGAATACGACGAGGAGTAACAACGTCGCGCGCTGGGCACCGACGAATGCGGCCTCGAAGATCCCTTCGAGCAGTGCCCGCTCCGCAGGGGTCAACCCGGCGAGGAACGCCTGTTGGGTCGCCTCGGTTGCCGTCTCTGCGGCCTGTTGCAGTGCCCGGGCGAGTTCGTCGCGTCGGGACACCGACACCGCGGCGCCGGTCGCCCGGAACGTGCCGTCTATCACGCCACGGTAGAACTGCCCGAGCAGGAAGGCTCCAACGATGGCCGTCCCGAGCGCGTAAGCGAGCATCCCAGTCGCGTTCATGACGCTTGAGGCCTCCGAGGAGTTCGCTTGGGGGACCGCCGACAGCGTCGAGTTGACGAGCTGAGGCGTCATGAGCCCGATGCCGACGCCGACGACCGCCATCGGGACGGCCATGCTCCGCACCGTCTGGTTCGGGTTCGTGTCCTGGAATAGCAACAGGAGGCCGACGCCGATCAGCACAGCCCCGACTTGGACGAGGGTCTTCGGCGCCACGTACGCGCGCCAGCCGGTGGTGAACGTCGAGACGAGCAGCGTCCCGACGGAGAACGGGAGCATCGCGACCCCGGCCTCGAAGGCGGTGTAGCCGAGGCCGGACTGGAGGTACACTGGAATGATGAAGATGAACCCGGCCATGACGAGCGCTCGAGCCCCGAAGGTTAGCGAGCCCGCGGTAAAGGTGCGGTTCGAGAGCAGTCCCATCGGGACAAGCGGCGAGCGGCCGGCCCGCTCGAGGCGGTACTCGTACTGGACGAATGCGGCGAACGCAAGCAGCCCCAGGCCGATGGTCCACAGCGCCGGCGACATCCCGAAGGGGTTGAACTGGACGCCGAAGGCGACGAACGGGCGCGTCGCGACCAGCCACCCGAACTTGCCGGCGAGGAGGAAGCCGACGACCAGCGACGTCGCGCCGACGACGGAGAGCACGGTCCCTCCAACGTCGAGTGGGTCGGGGTCGGACGTCAGCGGGGCGGCGCTCACGTAGCGGACGAACACCAGCGCGACGGCGACGACGACCGCCTCGAGGGCGAACCCCCACCGCCAGCTCGCGAACGTCGTTAGCGCCCCACCGAATATCGGCCCGACGGCCGCGCCCGCCGCGCTCACGCCCGCCAGCACCCCGAGGGCCCTCGCGCGGTCTTTCCCATCGTAGGTGATGATAAGTACAGTGAACGTCAGGGGCATCAACACGGCGGCAGCAGCACCTTCGACGAGGGACCAGCCGAAGTACAGGACCACGGGACTCCAACTGACGGCTGCCAGCAGCGTCCCGGCAGCGTAGACGACTAGCGTCCCCTGCATGAGCTGCCGAACACCGTAGATCGACGGGAGCTTCCCACCGGGAAGCATCAGCACCGCCATCACGAGCGAGTAGACTGCGATCGCACCCTGGACGACGGAGACGGTGGTGTCCAGGTCCGACACGATAGCGGGAATCGCGACGTTCATCAGGGTCGAATCGATGACCGCGATGAACATCGACAAGCTCACCGCGATGGCCGGCCCCCAGTATGCCAGCGTCCCCTGCTGTCGCTCCGGGGTATCGACTCTGTCTCGGGTTTCTTCCGAATCAGCACTCATCGAGACGCCCCAGGGATGCCCAGGCGCTGGGGCTGTCGTTCCCGCGTCCCCCCGTCGGATACCTGTGCCTCGATAAATCCGACACGAACGACGACGTCCCGGTCGAACTCCGCAGTCAACTGGTCATCCCAGCGTTGAGCGAGGTCCGGTGGTACCACTTGGTCCCGTGGAACGCCGACGAGGACGTTCACCCGCGGTTCGTTTCCGAGGAGCAGATCGATCGGTTCGTAGTCGACGGTCACCGAAACGAGTTCGACCCCTTCGATGTCCGCCTCGTCGAACTGTTGGTGGAGTTCGCTCCGGGTTTGCTGCTCGAAAGCCTGCGTCTGAAACGTCGTCCAGGTGACCGCACCGAGGACGATCGAGAGCAGTGCGATGGCGACCGCGATCACGATGATGCGCGAGACGATCGAGGCGCGAACGCCCTCGAACGCGCCTGCGTCGAGCGGTTTGAACCCTGCCACCCAGAACAGGGTCAGGGCGGAGACGTTGATCGCGAGCAGGTTCACGACGACGAGCACGGCGCCCGCGATGGCGACACCTGTCAAGCCGAACGCGATACCGAGGCCGGAGGTCGCGGCGGGGGGAACGAGCGCGACGGCGATGGCCACGCCGACGAGGGTCGACCCGGAGCCACGCATGATGCTGAGCGACCCGGCGATCCCTGACCCAAGCGCGAGAAAGAGCGACAGGAAGTTCGGACTCGTCCGCTCGGCGACCTGGGGGATGGTCCGGATATCGAGTCCCGGCGGGACGAGAACGGTCCGCTGGAGGAGCCACCCCATGACCGCCGCCGTCGCGATGGCAGCGACGAGCCCGACGACCTGTAGTCTGATGCCGCGTCTGGTCATCCCCGGATCGTCGAGGATCGTCCCGACGGAGGCGGAGACGGCAGGTCCCATCAGCGGCGCGACGACCATTGCGCCGATGATCGTCGCCACAGAGTCGAGTAGCAGGCCCGTCGTCGCGATGACGGTGCTCAGGAGGAGAAACGCGAAGAAGGTGGAGTTCGCCGGCGCAAGATCCTGCGCCCGCGCGTTTAGCTCCTCGCGCGAGATCCGGAGGCCGGGAAACCGTTCGACGAGTGCGGACAGTCGCTGCGAGACGACGGTCTCGGTCGAGAGGACGATGGTGTACGCGTCCTCCCGGATACCGGCCTCGATCAGTTCGTCCATCACCGGTTCGACGCCGCTTGGTGGGATGGGAAACTGAACCATCGCCTCGAAATCGCCACGACCGACCTCCTCGAACACGGCGTAATCGATACCCTGGCCGTCGAGCGTGTCGAGGACGGCCGATCGGGTTCCCTCGGGGATCAGAACTTGGACGAGTCGCATGTGACACTGAGTGATCGATTGTCCGGGTGTTTCAGACGGTCAGCAAGTGCAGTTTCCGGGCGATACCGTGGTCAATTGCCGGCGGAGACGAGCCTGCCTAGCTCACCCTGAGACTTCCTCGGCGGCAAAGGTTTCGCGCAGGTTGGTTTCGTCCTCGGGGGAGAGGTTCGTCTCGATGATCTCGAACTCATACTCGAAGTCCGAAAGCTCATTTTCGATGCGGTCGAGGTTGCCGCCCCGGCTCAACAAGAACAGCGCAGAGTTCCCCGGTTCGATAGCGTCCTGAACTTCTTTGATGAAGTCGTCGTCGATGCCGATGTCGCCGAATTTGCCGGCGAGTGCGCCACCGGCGGCGCCGGCCAAGAGGCCGAGCCATGGGGCAAAAAATAGCAACCCGATTAGCATGCCCCAGAAAGCGCCGCCCAGGGCCCCCGCGCCGACGAGGCTGTGGGCTTGTTTGACTTTCGCGCGGCCCTTTTTATCGCGGACGACGACTGCGGCGTCCTCAAGGGTGATTAACTCTCGTTTTTGGAAGTCATACATCCTGTCACGCATCGCTTCCGCACCGTCGATGTCGTCGAATTGGAGCACTACGAGTGAACTCATCGGTTGTATTTCTCGTCAATGAATCATAGTTATTAGTTTAGTAACGAGATTAGGAGAGACGTACCGCGCATTATGATGATAAATACTACCTCCTGATCACGGGATGTCGATCAGAGGTTCACCGACTCTTGGGCTGAACGATGTAACCCAGTGTGGTGATTTCCGAGCAGCCACTCCCGAAGACCGCTGGTGAACCGCCTCGGGGGCACGTGCTTCGAGAGACCGCCGGTCTCTCGTCATCCGGGAAGACGACGTCTTCCGACGCCCCCGAGGCACTCGGCCTGCTTCGCCCGTAGAATCACCACCCCTCGTCGGGAGTACGGTTGTACTATCCAACGTCCGTTTCAGTGTCCCCGAGTAGGATAGTCATCTACCTTGCCTTCGAGTTTTTTGGCTCTGTTGAAATCCGCAGTAGCTGATAGGAGCGGCGCGCTGAATAGAGGGCGCGTATCTCACAGGATATGGTCTACCGCCTGCTACTGAAATCGCTCAGTACGGGCGACGAGTTTCCCAGCGGGGTCAGTTCGATTCGGCATGGACGAGCGAAATAGGCGATAAATACGTCGCATGCCTATTTCGCTGTGTGCGCTTTCCTATCGCCACGAGCTCCGAGCCAGAGTGTCACCGTCCCAGTTATCACGACCATGCCTGCATTGAGGACAAGTAAGAGCAGGCCGCCACTGGCCTTGGCAGGCGCTCGTGACAGTAATGTTATTCCCCCAGCAGCTGCGGCCGGGACGAGTGCGAGGGCAGCGACGACGCCGACGAGCGTGTCTTGCCGATCTTTGTCAGTCGTTACCCCCGCCGCGATACCCGCCGCGGCAGCAGCAACGACGCTGAACCAGCCGGCCGTAATGCGTTCTTCAAGTAATGGTTTATCGATGAGATTCTCTGCAGGTGGGAGGACTCCTGTCATGTTCAGTGTCACCGTCGTCACGACAGCCCCAGCAGTCGCAGCCAACAGACCGACGAACGCGACCAAGACCCCGAATCCGGCCCGATTCAACCGCTTGGCAGCAAGGCCAGCGGAAACGAGTTCCAACGGCGTCAATGCCGGGGCAATGACCATCGCACCGATGAGGATCGGAATCGAGTTGGTTAGGAGAGCCACGCCAGCAAGCACACCGGACATCGACATCAAAACAAGATACGACGTATCGAGGGCAACCTGTTCGTACTTGTTCTCGCACTTTTCGGTAAGTGAGACTCTAGGAGACATCTCGAAGAAACACGGGCGTGCCACGTGAAACAATTGCGACTATGCGAGAGTGTCTACTAATCGAACTCCGTCCGTAATATTCCACTCTTAGGCGCCCCATCTACCCTCTGTATCGGTCACGCTGTTTTTGACAGGGAAACGGCAGTCGAGAGCGCTTGTGCAAGAGGCAGGGCGCGAATCTCGTAATCCAGATCGTGCTGAAATCATCAGTAATGATACCCGCTTCGTTTTCAGTCTCCCTCCAGTTCATCCATACACTCGGCGCAAACGTTCAGACCACCCTCTCCGGCAAAGTCTTCTTCGCCGTGGTCGAGTGAGTCGATTAGTTCCTTCGTGATAACATCTGGTGAGATGCTTTGGAGAGTGTCCACATCACTGCCGCATCGAGCACATTTGGCCATATGATAGAGTAACAGAGTCACGGGTTATTATTATTAGCCACGAATCATACCGTCAACGCTGTAGCCTATCGTTACCGCTCTGCTGAATTCATCCTCTAAGTCGGCTACGCCTGTTCTGACAATAGCCTTGGACTCCGTTCAGCGTCTGCTACATAGAAAGCGCGAATCCTGCAGGGGAATCCGTTGGCAAGCCAGGCAAGTCAGCTTGACTGTTCGTCCCGGGACTGGGAGTAGTGCTCGGGAGGGTGTGTCCGCAGAGCGTGTCGGGGAGGAGCGACCTGTCGGTTACCACTTCACCCGAATTCCCTTTTGATAGAATCGCAACGCGGCTTTATCATGGTGTCCGTTCTACTACCGGTATGACGCTTGATGTACCCGTCCCTGAGCCGCCCGACCTCTCGAACCGGGGGCGACCGAGAGGTTTCGACTGGGAAGAATCGGAGACCCCCGGATCCGAGGACTTCTACCGCGAGGACCTCGAGAATCTCCTCCAGGAAGGCGCGTGGCGTGAGGGGTTCGAGGAGTGGGCGGAGTACACGGACCTCCATGAAGAGACGGTCCGAGTCGTCGACGACCTCGACCTGTTCCAGGCCTCCGACTTCTACCGTGATCCAACGGACGACCACCTCCGCTTCGACGCCCCGACGGTGCCTGAAGACTGGCGCGAGCGCGACGTGACCGAATCGCTCGATTCGAGTTCGGTCTCGGCCATCAACGGCGAATTACGTGACCTCGGCCGGGCCGTCCACGAGACACTCCAGAACTACCTCCAGCGGACCCGCGACACCTCCGACCGGAACGAGGAACCCTTTGGCGAGCGCGAAGAGTAGAACGAGGGAACGGAGGAACGCGGGCGGTAGTAGGGTGGGCGTTGGTGAGGCGGAGGGTGGAGTGGCGGACGGTGGTGAGCCGGGCGGTGGATTGGCGGGCGTTGGCGGGGGCAAGAAGCTCCAGAAGGTGGTTCGGAATGAGATCCTAATCGGAGCTGAATCCACCGAATACCCCGCGCGAACTACATGAGTCGTGCTCCCGAGCCTTTGGCCACTCAGGAGGGCCTCTCGATCCAAGAGGTCTACACCCAGCGGTGGGAACCGAAGACCAGCAACAACGCCAGGGCCACCGGGATCGCGTTCGTCGGCGACTGGGTCGTTTTCCTGGTCTTGTGGGGTGGCTTCGAGATCTGGGTCAGTCGGGAGGGGAAGTTCGACCCGCCTCTCCGATAGGCAACCCCACTGTTATCCGCCTGAATCCCCTACCGTAGCATATGGCAGATGATAAACAGGGCCGAGATGAGCAAGCGGATGACGAACAACGTCGCCAACGAGAGCGGATGCAAGAGGAGGCACGTACCCGCGCCGATGAAGAGGAGCCGATGCGCGTCGACGCTGGTGGGGGGCTTGGTGATCTTGATGAAGCGCTCAAATCGCACGACTACCCAGCCACGACAGATGAGTTGGTTGAGGCGTATGGCGATTATGAACTCGAAACGCAGGGCGGCAAGAAATCCCTGGAGGACGTACTCGCTCCAACTGATGACGAGATTTATGACTCAGCCGAGGACGTTCACAGACGGATACTGGGGCTCATAGGGCGATAGCACAACGGTCCAACACACTCATCTCGCAAATTGGGCCCGTGCTCAAATAAACTCCGTCTGTGGTTACCTCTCTGCTGAATCCATTCTCTGTATCCCGCACGCTGTTGCTACCGGAATCCGGGTAGGTTCGGCGACCATGCTGCATACGGGGCGCGAGTCTGTCATCGTGTGGGTACGCGTATCCAGTTCACTCAAACATTGTTCGACCGCAGAGGTCAACTTCCGTGGAAGTACTTCCCCTCCGCGACTTCCACCTCACGAGTGGTGACGGCTCCCTGCCGACACTTTGGACTGATGAGGACCTTACCCCGACATATCGTGCGTTTCAGTAGTTCATTCGCTTTTTTCTGTCTCGGCGGTGAATTCGAGTTGTCCGTTGAGGACGTGTGTTCGGTCGGGTAGTCCCGACTGAACGAGTTCGACGGTGCTTTCGACGACGAGTCGTCGGCTCGACTCCGGCCATTGAACGACCGGAAAGTCGATAAATACGGTCTCGTTGGCGAGTTCACCGAACCGGTGGACTTCGACGACCGCAGCCCTACCGTCCCGGAATAGTGACACGGATGGGTGGGGTTTGGAGTCTCCCATGAACGGGCCTTCGAGCAAGAGCTGTGGCGGAGTGCCGTCACCGCCTAGTGCTACGAATCGCTGTGTGAGCGACTGCAACTCGGTGTCCTCAGTGTCGCTAGTTGTCCACTCCTTCGATAACCACGGTGGCGAAACTCTGGTTTCACGCTCAAAGGACGCCAAAACGAGGCGAAGAGTTCAACAGCTGCTGCAGTGACCCAGTAAAATGTCGAGTCATCCACTTGTTCCCGCTGTGGTTGGTTCTGAAATTGCTGTTCGAAGACAGCTGTCGCTGTTCGCCAGCCTCGCTTCCGGAGAAGCGAGGCGGCTCAGCCGAGTCCGTGCACGTATCCCGGTGGGAGTCCTTGTCCGTTCGTCCGATGCTTCTTCTTCCAACCGAGCTCGTCGTCTAACACCTGCTCGATCCCATGGAGAAACGCATCGCCGAACGTGAACGCCACCGGAAGTGCTCGCCCACCACGCCGTGGTTGGGCGAGCACGGCCCACTGCAACACGAGCCACAACTGCTCTAACAGAAACCCCACGCCCACGTAGAAGAGCCGAATTGTCGTTGAAGGCGTTGTTGTCAGGGCACGTGCTTCTCGGAACTTCTCGTAGCTCTTCTCGATCCGTGACCGCTTGTCGTAGATCGCAGCGACTTGCGCGGGCGTGCGGTCTTCCAGACCGTACGCCGCGTACCCTGTCGCTTTCACACCAGACTTCCCGCGGTCACCGTTCTGGTAGGTGACGTTCACTGCCAGTGGATACGTCTGTTCGTGCTCCTTTCCTTCGCAGATCGTCTCTTCGGTCATGTGTGACGCGGTCGCCGAGAGTTTCTTCCGGAGCGAGTCTTTCCCGGTCTTGACCGGAAAGACTGGCGGCACTGTCTTCCGAAGCACACCGATCAACTCCCCTGCGAAGGCAGCTCTATCCATGAGAATCTGCTCGATCTCGAACGGATACGTCTCGACGCGGGCGAGCACGCGCTCGACCGCGTCAGCCTTGCTATCTTCGCCCGCAACCGGTTCAACCGCCAGCGTGAGTGGCTTTCCTTGGGCGATGACGAACGCTGTGCAGTAGCGGTGACACTTCGTTGTTCCGTCGCGTGCTTGCATCCTTCTGAACTTGGTTTCGTCTTCGGGATCCCCGTGGAACGGATTGTCCATGAAGTCCAGACAGATGGTTCTCGACCGGTCGCGGTCGAGAACCGCCATTGCCATCAGCGCGAGTATGTCGTTGACAGCGTCCAGCATGGCGTTTTTCTCCAAGGTGTGGAGCCAGTCCATGACTGTCTTCCTGTTCGGTGTGTCGGTCGTATTTGTCGTCACGCCGTTGACTGATGTCGTGTCAACGGCAGCCCGGAGCACTACTTCCATGATTTCCTCGGAATCGAGGCCGGAGCCCTCGATTCCTTCCATCGGTATCAGTTCAAGCAACTCCATGCTAAGAGACTTCAACTGGCCGTTCGAAAGGAACTCGTCCGGATCTGTAAGGATGCGTTTGAGTTTTGGTAGCCTCATCACGCATCAATCCGGACAGTGACTGAATTACACAACTGATTCAGTCGCTTCACTCTGACTGCTATGTGTCAGCAACTGGTTTCTTGAGCCAGAGTGGACAACTAGCGATAGTCGTGC
>NZ_JAWODL010000052.1:0-29747 GCF_046483325.1 Natronomonas sp.
TAAAGGGCGGGACTCTCTTTTTGATTCAGGTGGACCCCAACCACAGCGCGTCGACCGCCTGAATCTTTTTGAGCACCGCCACAAAAGGACCTCCTGTGAGCACGCTAGTCGTGTACGTCGACCGCGGTGGCGGGGCCGGTCACGACGGGCCAATGGTCGGGTGGGAGGCCGTCCAAGCGCTCGTCACCGATATCGGTCTCGAAGACCCCGAAGACAGCCGTGTCAACTGTCTGTTGGAGACCCTCCACGTGGCCCGTGATCTCGGAGACGACGGCGAGGAGACTGTCGTCGCGGTCATCCCGGGCGATGGCGACGGGATCAACAACGACCGGGCAGTCGCCCGCGGTATCGATCACCTGGTCTCCGAGCACGACCTCGACGCTGCGGTCGTCGTCATCGACTCCGCCAGCGACGAGCGGCTCATCCCCGTGATCGAGAGCCGCGTCCGCGTCGATGCGGTCGACCGGGTCGTCGTGCGCCAATCGCACGACATCCAGTCGACGTACTACCTGTTGAAGCAGTTTCTCGGCGACGAAGAGTTGCGCGGGACGGTTCTCGTCCCGATCGGTGCGGCCCTCCTGGCGTTCCCGATCCTGCTATTGCTCGCCGACAACGTCGCGGTCGCGCTGTCGGCCATCGTCGGCGTCATCGGAGTGTTCCTGCTGTACAAGGGACTCGGGATAGATTCGCTCGTTTCGAGACTTCCGGCAGTCATTCGTGACGGATTCTACTCCGGACAGGTGTCGCTCGTCACGTACGTCGTCGGAGCGGGACTGGCGCTCATCGGCGTCTTCGCGGGCGGGATCAGCGCCGCGGGAATGGACGAGACCGCGGAGTTGCTGGTCGGCCTGCGGTTCCTCTTCGACAGCGTCCCGTGGTTCGCCGTGGCCGCGCTCGCCGCCGCGACGGGGCGGCTCATCGACGAGCTGTTGGCCGAAGACGGCGTATCGAGCGCGCTGATGAACCTTCCGTTCGGCGTCGTGGCGGTCGGACTCGTCGTCCGCGGGTTCACCGGGTACTTTCTCGAACGCGCCGCCTTGCTCGATCCGGTGTCCGTCCCGGCGTTCGTCGCCGGTCCCGTCTCGGTCGACGGATTCGTCGTCTCGATCTGGGGGCGGCTGGCGGTGTACGTCGCGGCGGGAATCCTCGTCAGCCTCGTCGGCGTCGCGTTCACCTCGCGGATGGCGAACGACCGACCGTTCGAGGAGTTTCCCGGATGAGCCAACCGACGACGATTTACTCGCTGCTCGAATAGCCACGGTATGAACCCCTGGGTGAGCCTCTTTTCGGGCGGGAAGGACTCGGCGTGGGCGCTGTATCGGGCACTGGAGCGCGACGCGCCGGTCGAACGATTGGTCACCGTCCACCCGTCGGGCGAGTCGTTCATCTACCACATGCCGGCGACCGAGCTCGCTGGACTCGCCGCCGAAAGCATCGGAATCCCGCTGGTTAATGTTCGACCGGGGGATTTCGACGCGAGTGCTACCGACGACGAGGGGTCGGGCGCTCGCGGCGACCGCGAACTCGAACCGCTCGAGGACACACTCGAAGCGCTGGCCGAGGAGTTCGGCGGAATCGACGGAGTTACCGCCGGCGCGATCGAGAGCAGCTATCAGACCGATCGCATCGAGGCGATGTGTGAACGGCTCGGAGCGAAGCTGTTCGCGCCGCTTTGGCAGGCGGATCCACGAACGCTGGCGGATTCGATGCTGGACGCCGGCTTCGAGATCACGATCGTTCGAGTCGCCGCGCGCGGACTCGACGAGTCGTGGCTCGGCAGACGCCTCGATGGCGACGCGTTCGCAGAGCTCGAGCGACTCAACGACGAGTACGGCGTGCACCTCCTCGGCGAAGGTGGGGAGTTCGAGACGCTCGTCACCGACGGGCCGCACATGGATCGGCCGATCCGTCTCGACTGCGAACCCGAGTTCGACGGGATCCGGGGAAGCCTGCGTATCACGGACGCGTGGCTGGGCGATTCGGACGGAGCGTAAGCCGGAGGTGGAGTCTGGGCGGACTGGCGAACAGACGGCACGTCGATCGGGGCGACCCGTGTGCCGTGCTCGCGGGATCGACGCCGATCGATCCCGGTCGCATCGGGAGCAGCCCACGCTCCCGCAACCGCCTGGGCGGGCCGCCGAGTCGGTCAGGGCATGCCGTCGGTGGCCTCGTCATCGTATATAAGTAGGCGGTCGGTCGGATAAAAAAGCACTTACCCGCGCGCTCTGTCTGTTCGGGTCATGAAAGCTGTCGTACTCGCGGGGGGATATGCGACGCGTCTGTGGCCGATTACGAAGCATCGTCCGAAAATGTTACTGCCGATCGGCGAAACGACGGTCATCGACAGGATCTTCGGTGCGCTCGAAGCTGACGATCGGATCGAGGAAGTGTACGTGTCGACGAACGAGCGGTTCGCCGCGGAGTTCGAGACCCACCTCGGGGGGAGCGAGTTCGAGAAACCGGTGCTCTCGGTCGAGGAGACCGTCGAAGAGGACGAGAAGTTCGGTGTCGTCGGCGCACTACAACAGCTCATCGATCGCGAAGGGATCGACGACGATCTCCTCGTCGTCGCGGGCGATAATCTCATTGGTTTCGATCTCTCCGAGTTCGTCGATTTCTTCGAAGCCCAGGGGAGCGCCACGCTCGCGGCGTACGACGTGGACGACCGCGAGAAGGCCAAATCCTACGGCCTCGTCGAACTGGACGGCGAACGAGTCGTCGACTTTCAAGAAAAGCCCGACGAGCCTAACAGCACGCTCGTATCGATCGCCTGCTATGGGTTCCCACGGGAGTCGCTTCGCTTCGAGGAGTACCTCGATGACGGGAACAACCCCGACGAACCGGGGTGGTTCCTCCAGTGGCTCCAGAACCGCGAACCCGTCCATGCGTTCGTCTTCGGGGAGCCGTGGTTCGACATCGGGACGCCGCAGTCGTATCTCGAAGCGATCGCCTGGGAGCTGGACGGCGACAGCGTCATCGCCGAGTCGGCGTCGGTCGAGCGCTCGACGATCGGCGAGAACGTTCACGTGATGGCCGACGCGGAGATCGTCGACTCGACGCTGGATCGATCCATCGTGTTCGAGGGGGCGACCATCGATGGCTGTGAGATCCACGAGACGATCATCGACGAGGGAACTCGAATCGAAGACATCGACCTCGCGGGCGCGCTCATCGGTGCGCACACCCGATTGACGAACGACGAGGGGTAGCCGAACGGCGCGACCGAAGCGCCGGACGGTAGCGACCCGGCAGTATCGTTTTGTGCCGTCACCCCGAACGACGGGTATGCAGGGTGCAGAGCGGACCACCCGACAGCGAATTGCCTCGTTTCTCCGCGATGAGCCCGCCGAAGCAGGCCACATCGCGAGCGAGTTCGAAATCACCACCGAGGCGGCCCTCACGCACGTCGACCACATCGCAAAATCGCTCGATGGGACGGACGAACAGGTACTCGCGGCACCGCCGGAGTGTCTCGACTGCGGATTCGACGGGTTCGACTCGCTGATCAACCGACCGTCGAGATGCCCGACGTGCAAAAGCGAGAGCGTCTCGGAGCCGGTGTTCACGATCAGCTAATCGAGCGATCCGGGGGTGCACAAACGGCTCGACGTATCGTCGTGGCGACCGTGAAATGTCGCCGTAGTGCTTACGTCCGTGGGACCCCTTCGGAAGGTAATGACACGCAGCGATGTACCGAGTCTGCGGAGAAAGCGGCAGACCGGTCGGAGCACCCACTGCACTCCATGACGGACGCGACCGATCCACGAGCCGTAGGGAGGGGTGAGAAAGCGGTGGATGCGGAGTCGGCCGGCGACGTTGCGCGGGCGGTGATAGAGAACGTCCGGAGCGTCATCGTGGGGAATCAAGAGCCGATCGAACAACTCGTCGCCGGGCTGCTCGGCGGCGGGCACGTTCTGTTGGAGGACGTGCCTGGGGTCGGAAAGACGATGCTCGCGCGCGCTATCGCGTCGTCGTTCGATTGCTCGTTCAAACGCGTCCAGTTCACCCCGGATCTGCTCCCTTCGGACATCACCGGAACGAACGTATACAACCGAAAAACCGAGGAGTTCGAGTTCCGTCCCGGCCCGATCTTCGCGAACGTGGTGTTGGGCGACGAGATCAACCGCGCACCCCCAAAGACGCAGGCGGCGATGCTCGAAGCGATGGAGGAAGAGCAGGTCACCGTCGACGGCCGGACGCACTCGATTTCCCCCCCGTTCGTCGTCATCGCGACGCAGAATTCGATCGAACGCGAACGAACGTACGAACTCCCCGCGGCGGAACTTGATCGGTTCATGCTGAAACTGCGACTCGGCTATCCGAACGTCGACGACGAGACAGCGATCATCGAGCGGGCGATCGGGAGCCACGCGATAGATGAGCTTACACCGGTCGCGTCGGTCGACGAACTCCGTTCGATTCGGGCGACGACCGCCGGCGTCGGCGTCAGCGAACCGATTCGAAACTACGTCACTCGACTCGCGGGCTACACCCGTGACAACGCCGAGTTGGGCGTCAGCCCCCGCGGCTCCATCGCGTTGGTTCGCGCCGCGCAGGGGCGGGCGATCCTCGACGCTCGATCGTACGTGATACCCGATGACGTGCAGGCGGCCGCCCCGGTCGTGTTCGTCCACCGGATTCGAACGCACCCCGGCGATCTCGACGCCGAACAGCTCGTCTCGGACGCGCTCGAAACGGTGCCGGTCGAGACGTGACGATGATTGTTCGCCGACAGCTACGACCGACACGCCGGGGGGTCGGAGCCGCGGCCGTCGTCGGACTCGCGCTCGCGCTCGGCGCGACGTTCGGGATGCGTTCGCTCGGTGCGGTCGTCGTTCCGGGAACGTTCGCGCTCCTCATCGGTGCGATCCAAGTGGTGCGGGCGGATGCACCGCGGGTCGTTCGGTCGAGTGTCGATCCCGGGTTTCCGGGGGAGCGTCGGACGATACGCGTCTCCGTCGACTCGAACGCGCCCTGTAGGGTCGTCGAGTCGATCGGAGACGGGCTCTCGATACCGGAGAGCGCGGACGGGACCGTAGCCGAGACGGTCGGCCACGGCGGCCACTTCGAGTACACCGTCGAACTCGACCGCCGCGGCGAACACCGCATCGGGCCGACGCGGTGTCGGGTGATCGATTCGTTCGGCCTGTTTTCGGCGGTCGCCGAGCGCGACGACGCGGAGACCGTCCTCGTCTATCCGACGGTGTACGAGATCGACTCCCGAGTGGTCTCGCGGCTCACGCGAGGGGGTGGCGGCACCGATCGGTCGACGTTTCAACGATTGAGGGAGTACACCACGGAGGACACGATGCGCGATATCCACTGGCGAGCGAGCGCGAAGCGACCCGATGACGAGTTTCTCGTCGCGGAGTACGGCGGCCGATCGCGACGCGAGCGCGTCAGGATCGTCGGCGAATCCGAGGACGGTGCTGCCGACGCGATGGCGTCGGCGCTCGCGAGCATCGCGACGGAGTTCGACGCCATCGGACGCACGGTCACGGTCGTCGTCGCCGACGGGGAGTGTACGGCCCGTCCGGGCGGATCGGTCGCCGCGCTTCGACTGCTAGCGCGGACCGACGGTGGCACGCTGTCGGCCGAGGAGCGGGATCTAGCCGACGTGTACGTCCGCGGACGGGGCGACGATCTGACCGTCACGACGTCCGGGGAGCGACTCGATATCGACCCCGGCGAGTCGGATGGAAAACGCTGGACCACGAACCAACCAGAGGGGAGGGAAACGACCGTATGAGCGTCGCCAAGGCGAGGGCGACGGTCGTCGACCGCGTCCCGACCGCCGTCGACGACCTGCCGCTGCTTCGAGCGATCGCCCTCGGCGGCGTCGCGGTGGTTCTCGGATCGTTCCTCTCGGTGCTACACCAGATTAGCGTCATCACCGGGGACCCCACGCTGCTGTATTACGCCGTCGCAGGGTCGCTTCTTTCGGGAACCATCGCCGCGCGAGTGATCCGTCCGCGGACGGCTGCGGTCATCGCGATGGCCGCCGGAATCGTCGGCACGTACCTGTACATCGAGACCCTCCCAGGGGGGGGCGGCTTCCTCGTGCTCGCCGAACCGATCCTCGACGACATCACCGGACTGCTCTCGGGACTGTCGGTGCTTCGGATCGTCAACGCCGACGTGTGGGCGCTGTCGATCGCTCCCGGGCCGGTCTTTCTGACGTGGTATCTCGCCGTTCGGCGACGATACGTCGCCGCGAGTGCAGTGGGCGGTGCCGGGTTGGGACTCCTCGTCCTGACCGGCGACGCGACGAACGCCGAAACGCTCGTCGGCGTGACCGGCGTCGTCGTGGCCGTCGCGATCGGGGACTGCGAGCGCCGCGACGAGCGGTTCGAAAACGTCGATACCGTCGCGCTCGCCGTCGCCGCGATGGTCGTACTGACGCTTTTCGTCGGGGTCGTTCCCGGCGCGATCGGGAGCGTGCTGCCCGAAAGCGAGTTCGGTGACTCCGGATCGACGATCGAATCGAGCCTGGTGTACGCCGGCGACAGCGCCCCCGTGACGGGGACCGTCGAACTATCTCCCGAGCGGCGATACACCGTCGAGGCCGAAGAGCCCGCCAACTGGCGGGTGGGAACGTACGACCGATACACAGGCGGCGGGTGGGTTCGAAGCGGATCGTCGCACGGCTACGACGGACGGCTTTCGGGACCGCCGGGTGAAACGCGGCGGCTCGAACAGGAGTACACAGCCGAATCCACGATCGCAACGCTGCCGGCGGCGAGGCAGCCGACACGAATCGACGGCGTTCCGGTTCCGGTACAGGTCACGCCGGGCGGGAGTTTTGAACCGACCAGCACGCTCGAGACCGGCGAGTCGTACACCGTCGAAAGCGAGATTACCGTGGCGTCGGCCGACGAGCTTCGAAGCGCTGGAACGGCGTACCCCGATGAGATCGAATCGCGGTACACGCAGCTGCCGGACGACACACCGGATCGAGTCGGTGAACGGACCGAACAGCTCACCGCCAACGCGGAGAACCCCTACGACACCGCGCGCGTCCTCGAGTACTGGTTCCAAACCGAGTACGACTACAGTCTCGAGGTGGATCGACCGCGAGGCGACGTCGCCGACGCGTTCCTCTTCGAGATGGACGCGGGCTACTGTACGTACTTCGCGACGACGATGACGGCGATGCTCAGAACGCAGGGGATCCCCGCTCGGATGGCGATCGGCTACACGCCCGGCGAGCAGGTCGACGACGACGAGTGGGTCGTCCGCGGATACGACTCGCACGCGTGGGTCGAGGTGTATATCCCCGAACACGGCTGGATCGAGTTCGACCCGACCCCATCGGAGCCGCGAGAGGAGACCGCACAGCAGGCGCTCGGGGAAAGCGAGGCGGGAGGGACCGATGGGCTCGATGGGACGTCGGGCGATGATGCGTCGAACACGACGGAGACGGAGACGGAGACGGAAACGGACCCTGAATCGGGAACGGAGACACCCGAGCAGGAGGGGACGGCGACGCCCGGCGCGGCGACCGAGGAGCCGATCGCCGCGGGTGACGCACCGGATCGCGGTGACGGCCGGGAGGCGAGCGCCGACGGGGAGTCCGAATCGCCGCTCTCGTCCATCCCGTTGCCGAGCGGCGAACAACTCGGCGCCGGACTCGCCATCGCGCTCGCGGCGTTTGTGGCCGTCCGCCGCAGCGGCGTGACAACCCGGCTGTACCGGGCGTGGTGGCTCAGGCGACTGCCGAGCGGCCCCCCCGCAGCGGTCGTGGCGGGGGCGTATCGCCGCGCCGTCTATCTCGAGTCGCTGGCCGGGCGACCGAAACCGCCGGGGGAGACGCCCAGACAGTTCTTCATCGATGCCGATGAGCGCCTTCGCCGGATCGAACGATCGTACGAACGCGCTCGCTACGGTCCCGGCGTGGACGAGGCGGCGGCGGCCGACGCCCGGGACGCGCTCGCCGCAGTCCGCAGAGAGCGCTCCCGGATCGCCGGCTGGCTGAAAAAGCCAGACAGGGGGTCCCGATAGTGTTTAATACAGCCGTCGTGTAACCCCGAACTGTAATGTCGGAAGTCTGCTCGACGTGTGGACTCCCTGAGGAGCTCTGCGTCTGCGAGGACGTTGCCAAAGAGTCTCAGGAGATCAACATCCGCATCGACGAGCGCCGATACGGTAAGGAGGTAACGGTCATCGAAGGGTTCGATCCGCGGGACGTCGACATGGATTCGCTATCGTCGGATCTCAAATCGAAGTTCGCCTGCGGCGGCACCGTCGAGGACGGTGCCATCGAACTCCAGGGCAACCACCTCGGACGGATCGAGGATTTCCTTCGGGAGAAAGGATTCAATGTCGCCTGACGCCCTCTAGCCACCGCCGACCTCCTTCTCTGTGCAGATTCCACGCTGGAGAGCCGCCGCTGTGAGGGCAAGGGAACAGCGCACGCGATCGGTTTCGGAGGACTCGTACTCCGTTGAGAGAGGGGGCAATTCGAGTGGGAGTTTAAAATGGCGCGTCCGGACCGTCCGCGGAGGGCGTGGTCGGCTCCGCGTCCGTTTCGAGATCGTAGGGCCACCCGTCGACACCGGGTTTGAGCGACTCGACACGCCCGTCGACCCCCTCGTAGGAGGCGATGAGCCGCGCCGCCTGAACGCTCGATTGACCGTGCGGGCAGACCGTCACGATCCGCTCTCGTCCCGCGAATTCGTCGATTCGACCCGTCAGTTGCGGGAACGGAACGTTCTCGCTGCCGGGGATGTGCCCCCGGCGGAACTGTACCG
This sequence comes from Natronomonas sp., assembly GCF_046483325.1. Classification (GTDB taxonomy): domain Archaea; phylum Halobacteriota; class Halobacteria; order Halobacteriales; family Haloarculaceae; genus Natronomonas. The sequence goes on from NZ_JAWODL010000052.1 coordinate 8,751, forward strand.
GCGATCGGATGTCGATGATCGCGATGTCCGCGTCCGTTTCGAGCAGTTCCCGGAGTTCCTCAGCCGTTATCTCGCCGTCCATACCGTTCGTACGCCGTGGAGGACTTATAGGAATTGTCGTCGCGGTCAGAGGTAACCGTCGGCGCGCGCCAACAGCAGTCCCTCAATGGTCGCGTCGTTGGCCGGATCGCGCCGCGCGACGTCGAGCGCCTCCTCGACCGGGACGGTGACGATGTCGAGAAACTCGCTCCCGTCGAGTTTCCGTTCGCCCCTGCTGAATCCCTCGGCCCAGACGATTCCGCGGGGGTGTCTGAGGACGCCGGTCGAACACCAGAAGTCCTCGAGTAGTTCGACCGATTCGGGGACCAAGCCGACTTCCTCTTCGAGTTCGCGCGCGCCAGCGTCGACGTAGCGCTCGCCGTCCTCGACGATGCCGGCGGGGAGTTCATAACAGAGTTCGCCGATCGGCGGTCGGTACTGTTCGACCATGACGACGGCGGGGCCCGTCGACGCGTCCGAGTCGGCGGTGGGAAGGCCGAACCCGACCGGATCGTCGACGACGGCGACGATGACGACCGCCGGCGACAGTTCGGCCCAGTAGTAGCGCTTCGTCCGCCCGTCGGGGAGTTCGACGAGGTCGTAACCCCCGGTGTACCAGCCTGTCTCGTACTCGGCGACGGATTCGAGCACGGGCCATCCGTGGTCGGCGGGACTCAGATCGGCGGTCGACGTGGGCGGTCGAGGCCCGCCGTCAGCATCGTCAGTCACGCGTCGTAACCCGCCGTCAATCGCTCACGGTACAGCCGGTTGAACGCCATCCGTCGTACCGTCGCGACCGCCGCGTCCGGCTCGTTTTGGAACGTGGCGGCGACCGCAGCGGCGGCGGCGGGCGAGACGTGCCAGGCGACGCGCTCGACGTTGTCGCTGCCGGCGATACGAACGTCTTCCGAGTACGTCTCCTGCCACGCGTCGAACGCCTCGCGGGATCCCACCCGAACCGCGAGCGTCTCGGCGAACAGCGCCTGTCGGGCCGTCTCGACCACGTCGCTCGTGACCCGCTCGTCGTACTCCTCACGGTCGAACGCCATCGCTCGCGCGACCTCGCGGACGACCGCCTGAGCGGTGGGGCCGAGCGCGTCGTATCGAGACTCGGCGGCGGCCCACGAGTCGGGCGAAAACGTCCCCCGGTGCTCGACGTCGCGGGCGCCGGGGTCACGTTCACTCCGCATCGTCGTCCTCGGCGTCGGTCTCGGCGGGACCCTCGCGCATTCGATGCGTCATCTCCCTCGCTTCGTCGAGTATCTCGGCCGTCTCGGCGTCCACCGGCCCCGTGGTATCGACGGGACCGGCCGAATCGCGGCGGTCGTCGTGGCTGCGATCGTGGGCGTGACGGTCGTGGCCGGCGTGAGCGTGGTCGCCGTGCTCGTCGAACAGCGCCCCGGAGCGCTCTTCGAGCGGTTCGGCCTCCCCTTCGAGGCCGCCGACGGTGTCCTCGAACAGCTGCGGAAACTCCGTCTCCTCGACCAGGTCAGCGACGACGACCGCGAGGTCGCGCTCGCCCATGTCGTTCCATCCGGCGGCGTGTTCGTCGAGCCACGCCTCGTGGCCGTCGGCGCGCAGCATCGCGGTGAACGCGAGGTGGTTCGCGAGGTGTCCCGCGTCGGCTTGCGGATCCGAACAGACGGGGCAGGCGTATCCCATACCGGTCGTCGGCGCGCCAGCGTCAAAACGCCTGCGCACGACGCGCGCTACAGATGTTTGATCATGACGAAGGCGTCCTCGCCGTCGTCGTAATACCCCGGGATGACGTGGTGGGACTCGAACCCGAATTTCCTGTACAGCGACTGTGCGGCCTCGTTTGTCCGCCTGACCTCGAGTTTGACCCGGCCGACGCCGGCGGACGCGAGGGCGACGAGTCCCCGCGACAGCAGCGTTCGGCCGATCCCACGCTGGCGGTGTTCGGGCGCGACGGCGATGTCCTTTATATGCCCGATCGAGGCCCCGTAGGCGTCGACGGTGTCACCGAGGACGTACCCGACCACCGAGCCGTCGATCTCGGCGATCAAGAACCCGGACGTACCCAGAAACCCCTCGAACGCGGCGTACGGCCACGGCTGACTAAAGGAGCGCTTTTCGATCCGGAACACCGAGAGGAGGTCCGCGCGGACGGCCGTACGGATCTCCAGTCCGGCGCATGACTCGGTGGTCGTCACGCGTCGAGATACTGCTGTATCGAACATAGGCCTGTCGGGCGTTTATATGTCTCGACGGCCGCGGCTTGTTTATAACCGGCGCCGAGGAAGTACCAGCACGAAGCGGCTTCGCCAGAAGATTCATATAGACCGGATTTTAATGTTCAGACGCACCCGTTTGGGTGCATCCCCACCCCCCGACCCCGCTTTTGACGCTCGCCAGCGATGCGTTCGTCTGATGTCCAGATGGCACTCTGCGTACGCCAGCACACCGACCGTTCGAGGGATCGCCGACCGCCGTCCGGATATATAACTCAACACCGGTCCTATCAGACGTATGTCCAACTGGACCGCGCTTGCCGAGACGCTCCAGACGGCGTATGAAAACGGCGAACCGATCGATCCCGACTCGTTGCCGGCCGGGTTGAGGATCGAAGACGGGTACGCGATACAGGACGCGATCGTCGACCGACGGAGCCGAACCGGCGGGCCGGTCGTCGGCTACAAGATCGGATTCACGAACGAGACGGTTCAATCCGATCTCGGCGTCGCCGAACCGGTCTACGGGAGGATCCTCGAAGCGACCGTCGGCTCGGATGGCCGCGTCGAACGCGGGGAGCTGATCGATCCGCTGATCGAACCGGAGATCGTGTTCGTTCTCGACCGCGCGCTATCACCGCCGGTGACTCGACTGGACGTCGCCGCCGCGACCCGGTTCGTCGTCCCGGCGATCGAGATCGTCGATAGCCGAATTGAGGACTGGGCGTTCGGAGCCGCCGAAGCGGTCGCCGACAACGCCCTCGCCGCGCGACTACACGTCGGTGATCCGACCCCGGTCGGGACGTCGGATCTCGCCCTCGAAGGTGTCGAAGTACGGATCGCCGACGACCGGCGTGCGACCGGAACCGGTGGAGCCGTTCTCGGTCATCCTGCCGATGCCGTCTGCTGGCTCGCCGAGGCGCTCGACGCGCGAGGGGACGCTCTCGATGCGGGCGACATCGTGACGACCGGGTCGATTACGGAGCCGCTTCCCCTCGAATCGGGCGAGACCGTCGTCGCGCGGTTTTCGTCGCTCGGCACGGTCGCCGTCCACGCCGGATAGTCGTCCGACAGCGGTGGGTATTACACCATTGACACCGCAGGGTACGCCATGACAGACGCACGGATCGGCGTCGATGTCGGCGGCACGTTCACCGACGTGGCGCTCGTCGTCGGCGATGACCTGGTCACGGCGAAGGTACCGACGACGGGAGATCAGAGCATCGGCGTCCTCGATGGTATCCGGAAGGCCTGTAACGAGGGCGAAATCGAGCCGGAGAGCGTCGACCTCTTCGCGCACGCGATGACCGTTTCGGTGAACGCCCTGCTCGAACGCGCCGGTGCGGAGACCGCGCTCGTCACGACGGCTGGTTTCCGGGACATCTTCGAGATCGGCCGACAAGCGCGGCCGGACCTGTACGACCTCGACGTCGACAAACCGACGCCGCTCGTCCCCCGGCGCCGCCGCTTTGAACTCGACGAGCGCGCGACCCCGGAGGGGATCGAAACCCCCGTCGACGAAGACGAAATTCGACGGATCGCCGAGGAGATCGACGCGGCGGACGCCGAGAGCGTCGCCGTCAGTCTGCTCCACGCGTACGCCCACCCGGACAACGAGCGACTGGTCACGGAGACGCTTCGCGAGGAGCTCGACGTGCCCGTCTCGTCCTCACACGAGGTGCTCTCGGAGTTCCGCGAGTTCGAACGGACGGCGACGACCGTCGCCGACGCCTACGTGACGCCCGGCACGGGCGGATATCTGGGCCGACTCCTCGACCGTTCGCGGGAGGAGGGGCTTCCGGAGCCGCGGATCATGAAGTCCAACGGCGGCGTCGCGGACATCGAGACCGTCCGCTCGCAGGCCGTCACGACAGTCCTCTCGGGACCCGCCGCGGGCGTCGTCGGGGCCGCCACGACCGCCGGTTCGGAGCGGGCCGGGGTCGTCACCTTCGACATGGGCGGCACCTCCAGCGACGTGAGCCTCGTCCGCGACGGCGACGCCGAACGGAGCTCCGACACCGAGATCGGCGGCGTCCCGATTCGGACGCCGATGGTCGACATCGAGACGGTCGGCGCGGGCGGTGGCTCGATCGCGTGGGTCGACGCGGGCGGCGCGCTCAGGGTCGGCCCCGAGTCGGCCGGCGCGGATCCCGGCCCGGCCTGTTACGGCCATGGGGGCGAACGGCCGACCGTCACCGACGCGAACGTCGTGTTGGGCTACATCGGCTCGGAAGCGGCGCTGGGCGGCGAGTTGACGATCGACGCCGACGCCGCCCACGCGGCGCTCGAACGGCTCGCCGACGAGGCCGACCTCGAAGACGCTGAGACCGCGGCCCGTGGCGTCTACCGCGTGGCGAACGCGACGATGACGAGGGCGATCCGTTCGGTGACCGTCGAGCGCGGACACGATCCGCGGAGCTTCGGGCTCGTCGCCTTCGGTGGCGCGGGCCCGATGCACGCGACGGCGCTCGCTGCTCGCCTCGACATCGAGCGTGTCGTCATTCCGGGTCCAGCCGGCGTTCTCTCGGCGTACGGACTGCTGGCGGCCGACGAGACGCACGACACGCTCCGAACCGTTCGGCTCCCGCTCGCCGGGTCGGATCCCGCCGACGGACGGGCGGTGTACGACGACCTCGAAACGACCGTTCTCGAAGCCGTCTCCGATCCGGACGACGCCCGGATCGAACGGGCCGCCGACTGCCGGTACGCGGGCCAGAGCTTCGAGTTAACCGTCCCCGTCGAGACGTTCGATCCCGAGCGGGTCGCCGACCGCTTCGAAGCGGCGCACGAGCGCGCCTACGGCTACCGCCTCGACGCGCCGGTCGAAGCGATCACGTTGCGGGTGACTGCGACGATCGGGACCGAACCGCCGTCGGTCTCGCGAGCGGGCGGCAGTGACGGCGTGGTCGACACCAGAGAAGCGGTGTTCCCCGACGTTGGAACGGTCGGGACGACCGTCTACGATCGGGCCGCGATGAAACCGGGGACGGAGATCACCGGTCCGGCGATCCTCGAGCGCGCCGAGAGCACGACCGTGGTCCAGCCGGGGTGGCGCGGGCGGATCCGTTCCGACGGAGCGCTCTCGCTGGAACGGCTGACGGGCCAAGCGGGTGCGAATGCGAACGCCGATACGGAGGCGAACACATGACTGACGAAATCGACCCCATCACGCTCGAAGTGCTCCGAAACCAACTCGAAGGCATCGCCGAAGAGATGGGACAGGTGCTGATCCGCGGGGCGTACTCGCCGAACATCAAGGAGCGACAGGACTGCTCGACGGCGCTGTTCGACGCCGACGGGCGGCTCGTCGCGCAGGCCGAACACATCCCGGTCCACCTCGGCGCGATGCCGGAGGCCGTCGAGGCCGTCCTCGGTCGCGACCCCGAACCCGGCGACGTGTTCGCTGTCAACGATCCGTTCGCGGGCGGGACCCACCTGCCCGACGTGACCCTCATCTCGTCGATCGAACGGGACGGCGAGATCATCGGATTCGCCGTCTCCCGCGCTCACCACGCTGACGTCGGCGGGATGACGCCGGGGAGCATGCCCGCCGGCGCGCGTGAAATCTACCAGGAGGGACTTCGAATCCCGCCGACGCGGCTGGTCGAAGGTGGCGAGCGAAACGAGGAGGTGTTCGATCTGGTGCTCGCGAACGTCCGGAACCCGACCGAGCGCCGGGCGGATCTCCGCGCACAGCTCGCGGCCAACGAGCGGGCCGAGAGACGCCTCGGCGACCTGATCGACGAGCACGGGTTCGATCTCGTCACTCGATCGTTCGACGCGGTGATCGAGTACTCGCGAGAACGGATCACTGCGGAGATCGAATCGCTCCCGGACGGCGTCTACGAGGCCGAGGACGCCCTCGAAGGCGACGGGATCACGGAGACGGAGATCCCGATCGTGGCCAGCGTGACGATCGACGGCGACGAACTGGGCGTCGATTTCGCCGGGACGGGCGCGCAGGTCGACGGCAACCTCAACGCGCCGCGGTCGGTCGCCAAGAGCGCGGTGTACTTCGTCGTCCGCTGCGTGACGGATCCGGAAATCCCGCCGAACGCCGGCTGTTACGCGCCGATAACGGTGGACGCACCCGACGGATCGGTGCTGAACCCGAACCCACCCGCCGCGGTCGTCGGCGGTAACGTCGAGACGAGCCAGCGTGTCACCGACGTGACGCTCGCGGCGTTCGGGGCGGCGGCACCCGACCGCGTGCCGGCGGCGAGCCAGGGGACGATGAACAATCTCACGATCGGCGGCCGCGACGGCTCCTTCGCCTACTACGAGACGATCGGCGGCGGGTTCGGCGGCCGGGCGAGCAAAGACGGGATGGACGGCGTCCAGGTCGGCATGACGAACACGCTCAACACGCCGATCGAATCGCTCGAAGCGGAGTATCCGCTGTTCGTCGAGCGATACGCCTTCCGCCCCGGAAGCGGCGGCGAGGGACGATATCGGGGCGGTCTCGGGCTCGAACGGACGGTCCGAACCGAGGTCGAGGCGACGGTGTCGCTTCTGACCGAACGCCGACGGCTCGCGCCGCAGGGAATCGGCGGCGGCAAGCCGGGGGCGACGGGCGAGAACCTGATCGACGGCGAGGCGGTCGGCGCGAAAACGACCGTCGACGTGCCCGCGGACACGACGGTCACCGTCCGGACGCCCGGCGGCGGCGGCCACGGGGATCCGGTCGATCGGGATCCGGATGCGATCGAGGCGGACCTCGCGGACGGAAAGATCGAAAAGCGTGAGGAGTAACGAAACCGCCCGCCTCAGGGGCGTCGATCCGACACGGCGTCGGCGATCTCCTCGACGGCGTCGATCGGAACGTCGTGCTCCTCGGCGAGTTCTTGGGCGGCCGCGGCGGAGAGACAGCGCTCGCGGTGCCCGCGCGACCGCTCGGAGATCGGCGAGAGCGTCTCGTCGCTGACGTCGAGCGACACCGCGTCCCACCGGCTGTAATGCCCCATCGCGTCGAAGTAGGCCTTCGTCGCCCGGCGCTCGTCGCGCTCGAAGTCGGCGGTCAACAACCCTTCCTCGCCGACGAGCGGTCCGGCCTTGACGATTCCTGCGGGGTTGATGAGCATGCTCCCGCCGGCGGCGACGTTGAAGCCGAGTTCGTCCTCGGAGAACCCCTCGGGGATGTCGTCGCTCATGTACGCCGAACAGGCGGCGACGAACGACTGCGTGCTGAACGCGTACTCGCGGACTGCGGGGTAGATGTCGCAGGTCTCCTTCGCGTCGGCGCTCTCCGCGCGGGATTTGTCACCGGGGTGGCCGTGTTGCTCCCAAAAGCCCGGCCAGACGGCCGCGTGGATCTCCTCGCCCATCGCCGCCAGCGCCGCCTTGGGAAGCAGCATGTGGTTCTCATAACACACCAACCCGCCGAGCGTGCCGATGTCCGTATCGTAGGTGGCGATGCTCGACGGATCGCCGCGCCCCCAGATTGCTCGTTCCTCCTGGGTCGGCATCAGTTTCCGGTGGCGGCCCAGCAGGTCGCCGTGCCGGTCGAAGTAGAAGATCGAGTTGTACAGCGTCTCGCTGCCGGCGCGGTCGCTCAGTTCGTTCGTGCCGAGGGCGACGTTGAGGTTGGCGTCGTCGATCGCGTCGCCGAGGACCTCCATGGCGTCGTCGTCGACCGAGAGACTGTTCTTCTGCAGATCGACCATCAGATCCGTCCACCGGGGGATTGAGACGCTACCGCGCCAGTAGGGATACCCGGGGAAGTACGTCTCCGGAAACACGACGAGGTCGACACCTTCGTTTCCGGCCTTCTCGATGTATCGGCAGGTCTTATCGAGCGTCCCCTCCTTGTCGTGGTAGACCGGTTCGATCTGTGCGGCCGCGAGCGTGAATGACTCGGCAGGCATGGTATGAGCATACTTTGCAAGGGGAGATAGGTGTGGGGGTTTTCGGATCGTGGATTACGCCGACTTCATTGGATTTCGAGACGATCGTGGCCAGCCTGCGGATTCGACCCTACGGGTTATTTGCCCGCCGCACGTCGGATGGGGCATGCCTGTTATAAACGAGGGCGACATCGAGTGGACGGAGATCCAGACGGGAAGGATGTGGGTGCGGCGAAAGCAGTTGGGCGAGGCGGCCGGCGGGGAAGAACTCGGCTGCAGCCTCTACGAACTCCCGGCGGGCGAGGAGTCGTGGCCGTACCACTACCACACCGCGAACGAGGAGGCCGCCTACGTGCTCGCTGGAGGGGGAACGCTCCGGTTCGCCGACGAGATGCACCGACTGACTGCGGGTGATTACGTGGCCTTCCCGGCGGACGAAACCGGTGGTCACAGGATCGTCAACGACTCCGAAGAACCGCTCCGCTACCTCGTGTTCTCCACGATGAACGAGCCGGAAGTGACGGTGTATCCCGACTCGGAGAAACTCGGCGTCTTCGTCGGTGCGCCGCCCGGCGGTCGGGACGAGCGGACGATCCACGGCTACTACCCGATCGACGCGGACGTGGACTACTGGAAGGGTGAGTAGCGGCGCGTCGGCTCAGATCGTCGTCTCGTAGATCGTCGCCTGCCCGTCGTCGCCGAACCACCGAACCGCGAGCCGCTGTCCGCCCTCGAATCGCTGATCCTCGAGTTCGATCCGGTCACCGGGCTGGATCTGCCCCGTTTCGGTCTCCCAGACGGACCCGTGGACCGGCCGGTCGGGGACTATCGGTCGGTCCTCGTACACCAGGATTCGGAGCGATTCGGTTGCGACCGAGTCACCGCCCGCGTGCTCGACGGTGAGTTCGTCCGTTGAAGCGTCGCTCGTCACCTCGAAGGTCGCGTTGGGTGTCTCCTCGGCCGGGAGGTCCGTCGTGACAACCCAGAGTCCGCCGACGGCGGCCGCAACTGCGACGAACAGCACCGCAGCGGCGGTGCTGTCGCGCACGACTCACTCCTCGTCGCGGAGGAGTCGGTCGACGATCTCGTCGGGGTCGAACCGGTCGAGGTCGTCGTAGCCCTGCCCGGTGCCGAGAAAGAGGATCGGCTTGCCGGTGACGTGGGCGATCGAGATGGCCGCACCGCCCTGGGAGTCGGCGTCGGCTTTCGTCAAGATGGCGCCGTCGATCTCCGCGGCGTCGTTGAACTCCCGGGCGCGATTCGTCGCGTCCTGCCCGGCGACCGCCTCGTCGACGAACAGCGTCATATCCGGATCGACGACGCGGTCGATCTTCTCGAGTTGGGCCATCAGGTCGTTCGAAGTGTGCAGTCGGCCAGCGGTGTCGCCCAAGACGACGTCGATGCCGTTTGCCTCTGCATACTCGACTGCGTCGTAGATGACCGCCGCAGGGTCACCGCCCTGCTGGTGGGTGATGATCTTCGTGCCGAGCGCCTCGGCGTGCTCTTCGATCTGTTCGTTCGCGCCCGCCCGATAGGTGTCACCGTTCGCGATCACGGAGGAGAGGCCGCGCTCCTCGAGCCACCGCGAGAGTTTGGCGATCGAGGTCGTCTTGCCGACGCCGTTGACGCCGGTGAAGACGATGACGACCGGCTTGTCGGCGGCCGTGATCCGGTCTTCGAAGTCGAACTGGCCGACGCTGATGACCTCGCGCAGGGCGTCGCCGATCGCCCGTTCGATCACCTGCTCGCCGGATTCGACCTGCTTTCGGGTGTCGCCGACCAACCGCTCGCGGATGCGCTCGGTTATCTCGCGGGCGACGCCCATCTCGACGTCGCCGCTGAGGAGTTCGAGTTCGAGCGCCTCGAGGGGCGCTTCGAGTTCCTCCTCGGTGATGATCGTCCGGCCGGTCGCGGCGAGGGCGGCCTTTTTCGCCAGCCCCGGCCCGTCGTCGCCCGACTCGTCGGCGCCGGCCGCGTCCGATTCAGCGGGCTCGGTCGCGGCGGTGTCGGTATCGGCGTCCATGGCGGTCTCGGCCTCCGTTTCCGTCTCCGCCTCGGCCTCGACGTCGTCTTTGAACCGGCCGAGCTTCTCCTTCAGTCCGTCGAACATCGCCCCTACTCGTCTTCCTGCTGTTGCATCTGCTGTTGGAGCTGTTGCATCTGCTGCTGTTGGGCCTGCTGCGCTTTGGCCTCGAGATTGGCGGTCTCTTCTTCGACCGTCTGGATCTCGTCTTGCAGCTCCTCGATGCGGTCGTCGAGGGCGTCCTGTTTGTCCCCGAGGGAGTCGATCGCGCCGTCGCTGTCGCGTTCGGCCGCGTAGCCGCCGCCGAGCGTGACGATGACCTCGTCGATGTCTTGGATCTCGGCGCGAACGTACGCGTCGCCGCCGATCGGAACCTGCACCGTCGAACCGGTGTCGAGCGTCTCTATCGCCTCGATGGCCTCGTCGATCTCGCTTTGCTCGTTGCGGAGGTTCTGAATCTCGGCCCGGATCGCCTGTTTCTCCTGCTCGAGCGCCTGCATCTGCTCTTGGAGCTGCTGCATCTGACCGCCGCCGCCGCCGCCGCCACCGAGGCTCATTCGTCCACCCCGTCGATCTCGATTTTGGCGCGCTTCAACCCGTGCTGGGAGCCGAAGTTCGCGTAGACGCGCTCTTGGGCCACGTTCGCGTTGGGTGCGTCGACCGTCGTCTCGAACTCCTGTTCGCCGTAGCGGGCGGGATACCGACCCCGTACCGTGAACTCACTCATATCAAGTAATACGTCGCGCGAGTCGGAAGTATCTTCCTAAGAGTTGTCGACTCGTCGGTCAGATCGTTCGGGCGAGCGACTCGCCGGCCAGCGGCGCCGCGAGAACGCCCCAGATGACCACGAATATGCCGATAAAGGCGAGATACGGGGCCGGATCGACGATGTACACGACGGCGAAGAGCCCGGCGAAACCGAGGCCGACCGCCGCGCCGAGCGCGCCGCCGAGACGCGTCACGGGCTCGTGGACGACCGCGCCGCCGATGCTCCCCCACGCCATCCGAGCGCCGAGCGCGCCGCCCAGCGCGAGCATCGTGTCGGTCGTGTAGCTCAGTCCGGCCCCGACGACCGCGACGATGAGGGCGATCATCATCGCCCGTCCGGGGTTCGACCCGCGACCACAGAGCCGGTAGACGAGGCCGAGGTAGGCCGCGCCGAGTGCCACCCCGGCGAGAACGTCGACGAGGTAGTGGACGCCGAGTACGATCCGCGAGAGCGGGATCACGGCACAGAGCACCGCCCCGACGGCGTAGCCCCGGGTGCTCCCGACCAACAGCGCTAGCCCGCCGTAGACGACGACGGCCGAGACGGCGTGACCGCTCGGAAAGCCGAAACCCGACGACGCCCCGATCTCGGCGTATAACGGGAGCAAGAGCTCCGGTATCAACCCGGCTCCGGCCGGTTCGGCCGCGCCGGGCGGTCGGGGGAGCCTGAACGTCTCTTTGAGCGCCGTCGTCGCGGCGAGGCCGCCGAACGCCAGCGCGATGGCGAACGCCGCGTGGCGGCGCGACAAGGACACCGGCGACGGAAGTGCGGTCCCGAACCAATACAGCGTCCCGAGCAACAAGAAGACGAACCAGACGTCACCGAGCGCCGTCACGAGCGCCGTCGCGACGACGACCGGATCGGGGAGTCCGGCGACGAACTCGATCTCTCCGAGTCCCCGGCTCATCGGCTGTCGAATCGGTCCTTCAGTCGTCCCGGGAGCCCGGCGACAGTCACGGTGGTCCCGACGACGAGCATGAGCGCGTAGAGGCCGAGCGTCGACAGCCAGATGACGAGCATGGCGAGGATCGCCCAGCCGCTCGAGAGGAAGTAGAACGCCCCGAGCGTCATCGCGGTCCCGTACAGGAGGACGAGATACGGGCCCCAGCCGCGGGCTTTGCCACGGCGGAGTCGTGCGCGGACGTAGCGTTTGAGGTCGCGTTCGATCTCCTCGCGGTGGATCGTCCGATCCTCAATCCTATCTTCGAACCGGTCGAGTTCGTCGTAGAGCGCTTCGAGTTCGTCGCGGAGTTCCTCGGCCGATGCCTCGTCGTCAGGTCGATCACGTGTCATAATTTTAGTGAGTACTGCGGTCGGTTCGGGCGTCGATTCCTCCGGCGGGGAGGCGAGACCGGTTCGCTCGTCCGCCCGCCCGGCCAACACGGCGTTGAGAACGGCTCCCACGAGGAGGACGAGCGCGCCGAAATACAGAAACGTGACGAGCAACAGGACGCCGCCGATGATCCCGTAAGCCTCGTAGTTGCCGGCAACGGCCGCGTAGATGCGAAACCCCGTCTCGAGTGCGGTCCAGCCGATCGCGGCGAAAATCGCCCCCGGGATCGCTTCTCTGACGGGGAGATCGACGCCGGGGAGGACGTAGTACAGCGGGAGGAAGGCGACGGAGAGACCGATGATGAGACTGGCGTTACCGATGAGTCCGATCCCGACCGGGGTCTCGACGATCGACTCGAGGCCGAGGTCGAAGCCGACGATGAGGGAGCCGACGACGACCGTCGCGGCCACGGCGATGCCGACGCCACCGAGCGTGATGACGGCGTTTCCGAGTTGGGCGACGAACGAGTTCGGACCCGGATGGCCGTACACCTCCGAAAAGGCGACGTCGAGGCCCCGAAAGAGCTTGAGACCGGACCACAACAGGACGACGAGGCCGAAGACAGTCGCGCCACCGCGGCCGGCGGCGCCGCTGAGGGCGTTGGAGATCGCCAGACCAGCCTCGTCGCCGAGGGCGCTCGTGATCTCGGCGACCAGCGTTTCGACGAATTGGGGGTCCCCGAACAAGGAGGTGATGACGAGCGTCAACAACAATAGCGGGATTAGCGAGATGAACGCGTAGTAGGCCAATCCGGCGGCCATAAACGTCACGCGGTCGGAGCGTGCGCCTGCCGCGACGCCGCGTACAACCGCCACCGTCCGATCGACGTACCCCTTCACGTTCGCGGATATGGGGGAACGGTACATATAATCGGTGGGAGCGGACGGCGAAGCGATCCGAACTCACCGCACCGCGTCGGTGATCTCGGTCACGCCGGCGTCCGTTTTGAACGTCGTGCCACCGTAGTGGGTCCGCGACGCCGCATGTCCCGCCGCCTCAAGCAGTTCCAAGAAGTCATCCATCGCGATGTTCGGTTCGCCCCACCGCTTGTAGAGGCGGTGTTGGTCGTAGTGGGTCGGCACATCGAGTTCGCCGGCGATCGTCGCGAGCAGGTCGGAGGCCTTCTGGGCGGTACCGAACGATTCCGGAAGGTTCGTCGCGACCGCTTCGACGAATTCGGCGTCGCGGGCGGGGCCGAGCCAGACGGGACCCGCGGTCCACGTCGACTGCCCGCAGTTCGGACAGGACGTCGTCGGATCGGCGATGAGCGTTCGTTCGGACTCGCGCCACAGACACCGCTGGCAGTGGTCGATGAAGCCGAGGTCGCCGATCCGGGCGTCGGCCGCCTGCGCGCCGTCATCGAGTCGGAGGTACGTCCGGACGTAGTGGCTGGACACGTGGCTCAACACCGGCGTCGCGGCGACGTCGTAGCGGGCGGCCGTCCTGACGAACGCCGACAACAGAACCCGAAGCCCCATCTCGGCGTGGAACTCGGTGTTCCGCGGGACCGCGCCGTAGCTTCGGACGCCACTCTCGAAGTGCGCGCCGCACAGCGGCGCGGTGTCAGTCGCCGTCACGCAGACGTAGCGGGCAGCGCTCCGAAACGCCGCATCGGCGAAGGGGATCGGCGTCCCGAACGGATCGAGATCGACCACGTCGTGGCGGTGTTCGTGCATGTGCGCGTTGACGTTCCGGTGGTGGATCGCACCCGAGAGCCCGTTCCGTTCGAGGTTCGAGCGAGCCAGTTCGACGGCGTCGGAATCGACGTCACAGCCGGTCACCGCATAGCCCGCGTCGGCCGCCCGAGCGGCCCGGATCCCGCTGGCGGTCATCGCGTCGAGATACGTCTCGCAGTCGTCGGAGACGGTCCGGAGGACGGCCTCGGTGATGTCCCGGTTCAGCTCCTGGACGGGATTGTAAAAGACCCCGTCGCCCGACCCCTCGCTCGCGCCGTGTCGCGCTTCGGGCACCTCGACCGTGACGCCTCCCTCGCGGACCTCCATACTGTCCGTTCAAAAGCGGGGGCGAAAAGGGATGCGCTTGCCGGGCGGCCACTACGTCTCGCTTTTCCAGATCAGTCCCGACGTACTCGCGTCGACGACGATTTTATCCGCTTCGTTGCGGTAAACGACGTCATTTTCCAGCAGGTAGCGGTCGTCCCGCTCCGCGACTGATTCGACGGTCCACTCGCAGGTGATCGTCTCGCCGGTGAACACGGGCCTCCGGAACTCGTACGTCATCGTCTGGGCGATGTAGCTCAGGTCGCCGCCGATCTTCGTCATGAGCGACCCGGTGAGCAACCCCTGGGCGATCAGCCGCCCGTCCTCGTCGGGATCGGTGTGAATCGACTGTCGATCGCCCGTGATCTCTCCGAACTCGCGCACGTCCTCGATCGTGAAGGTCCGTTCGTGGGTGATGACGTCGCCTTCAGCGGGAACGTCCGCGTGTTCGTCCGGTCCATCCGTTGTCATGAACTGCGGTTCTCGGTGCAACTACAAAAGTTGGGTTGGGGAACCAAAGTGCGTCACGCTCCCAACGACAGTGAGCGCACCTATACTCCATCCGCCCGTTGGTCTGGCCGGAACACACCATGCAGGTCGAGCTATTCGGATCCACGTTCGAGATCGACGAATCGTACGTCGAGGAATCACCCGAGGAGATCCGCGGACAGATCGGGAAGTACGAGTGCGGCGAGCGTCGGACGTTCGACCTCGCCGTCAAGATGCCGGACACGTTCACGGGGGCGGTGATGGGCGAACTGCTCGCCATCCCGTACGGCGAAACGCGAACGTACGGTGAGATCGCCGACGCCCTCGACACCTCGCCGATCGCAGTTGGCGGCGCCTGCGGCCGGAATCCGGTGACAGTCGTGGTGCCGTGCCACCGCGTCGTCAAAAGCGACGGCGGGTTGGGCGGTTTCTCCGCATCCGGCGGCGTGGCGGTGAAACGGCGAATGCTCGATCACGAGGCGGAGAACGCGTCGGCGTGAGAGCGCCGGGATCACCGGTGTACCGAGCGCGTGAGCGCGAACACCGACAGCGCGACGAGGAACGCGCCGATCAGCCCCTCGACCGCGCTCACGAAGCGGAGCGCGTAGGGCACGTCGGTCCCGGTCGGGCTTCCGATGACGAACGTGATGAAACTCTGGAAGCTCAAGAGGAGCAGTTCAGAGAGCGACTGCTCGCTGCCGAATTCGCTCCCGGGGACGAGTGCGAAGAGGCCGGCAAACGTGAGGATCGTGGCCAGCGAGACCACGAGCACCCGGTGGGGTTTCTCACCGTACCCGGTCGTGGCCGCCAGGCCCACGTTCGCGACCCAGGCACCGGCCGCGGCGATTCGATCGACGATCGTCGCGGTCTGGGTGTTCCGCCCCCAGCCGTTCAGCGCAACTTCGGCGTGTCGCTTCCGGCGAAACGTCATCTCCTTTTGGAAGAACTCGGCGGCCGCTTTGCTGTCACCGATCCGGTTGGCTCCGTTCTTCGCCTTGAGATACGTCGTCTCGTGTATCGACTTCCGATGGACCCCGGAAGGTACCTGATCCAGCACGGCGTCGACGGTCCAGCGTGCGGTGTCGGCCGCGCCCTCGATCCTGCTTCGGACGCCCTCGAAGGTACCGGCGGCGGCGTCGGCGGCGAGCGAGGGGGCCTCCTCAGTCGTGTGGATCGTCCAGCCGGTGCGGAGGAGGGCCGACCGGTGGCGGCCGAAATCGAACCCCTCGAACGTCGTGTTCTTGAAATAGACCCGCTCGAACCCGTTGCCACGAACGTCCCGGATTCGAACGTCGCCGACCGTCGCGTCGGTGAAGTCGTACATCGTGTACGCCGACTCGTCCTCGGGTTGCCCGAGCGTTCCCGATCCGATCGAACAACCGGTGAGATCGACCCAGTTCGAATCCACGGCCGTCCCCTCGAAGATGAACCGTCCGTCAACGTCGATTCCCTCGAGGGTGATCTTGTCGCCGAACGCCGATTCTCTGATCACGACGTCGCCGCCCATGTCGCCGCCGCGGAGCAAGTTATCCGGCTCCTGCGGATCGTCGAACGTCTCGAACGAAGACCGAACGCACCACACGTTGCCGTCGATCCGCCTGGGCTCGACCACGAGCGCGCCCGCACAGTCGATCCGAGAGAAACACGCGTTGCCGTCGATCTCGGTGCTCGCGAGTCGGAGGTTGCCGTGAATCGCTGCCCCCGCGAGACAGAGGTCGCCCTCGATCACGCTCCGATCGAACGTGACGCCGCCGCCGAAGGTGGTGTTGATACACCAGAAGTGGTTTTCGAACACCGCGTCGGAGGCGTCGAGCCCGCCGCCGATGACCGAGTCGGAGAGATCCATGTCGGCGTTGACGCGCGCGTTTCGGAACGTCGCCTCGCCGTCGACGACGATCCCTGACAGCCGGACCGGGTTCTGCACGACGGCTCGGTCCCAGATGAGGTCGCCTTCGACGTGGGCGAACCTGAGATCGATCGGCCTGTTATTCCCCGGCTGCAGCACTCGGTGGGCGAGTCGACAGTCGCCGAACCGCGCGCCGATGAAGCGGTTCTCGACGACCGCATCCGGGGCGTCCGAGTCGGGCGGTCGACCGATCTCCTCAAGCAGCCGTTCGAGGACCTCGAGATCCGATTTGTCCGCCGGATCACGGTGGAAGAGACAGCGGCCGTTCGCTCCGGCCGGCCGATCACACGACCACCCGATCGGGAGGTCATCGACGAGTCTGAGCTCCCGCCCGCGCACCTGTTCCCGGCGATCCGGATCGAACTCGTAGGAACATGTCTCGGTCGACGTCATGCGTTGAGCGACAAACCTACGAGTTACCGGCGTGTGCCGAACACATATGAGTAGCGATTGGTCGAACCAGTGGGACGGGGCCTGCCCACAGTGCGACGCCAGGTGGGTCCATTACGAACGGCGGGCCGACGGACTCACCGAGCACAGACGGGAAGGGTACACCCGTCTATCCGACTGGACGCTGGAGTGCGACCACTGCGATTACATCTCGAACGAAAAGCGAACGTTCCGGTAGGGGACCGTCGAGCGACCCCACCGGCGTTCGGCTGACGCGTACCGCTACCGGGCGTCCGGAGGCGGCCGCGACGCCGTCCGTCGTCGTGTTCTCTGCCGCGATACCGTCTCGGCTTATGCTCAATTTTCGGGTGGTTTCGGTGGCTCGTTGGGTTTTGACATTGATGATCTCCCGTCGGGCATCGACGACCGGTCCCGATCGACTCGGCAGCCGACTCGACGGAGCGGGGTTCGATCGATCACCACTTAAATCCACCGACCGAGGTTACGAAATGATGTCGGCCGGTTCGGGTGCACGCCGGCTCCGTTGGCCGGTTTTTATATCCATCCGGGGCGTGTAGCGCACATGACATCGCTGAACGCGACTGTCTTCGAGCGACGCCTCAAGACGATCCGCGAACGGATTCGGGCTGAGGCGGTCGACGCCGGCGTCTGGTTCGACGCGACGGCGATCGAGTATCTGGTCGACTTTCCGCACGTCGTCACCGAACGACCGGTCGTCCTCGTCGTGACCGAGAACGCGGCGCGGCTCGTCGTCCCTCGCCTCGAACGCGACCGAGCGGAGGCGATCGAACACGTCGACGCAGTCGACGTGTACTTCGATTACCCCGCCGAGCGACCGATGGGCGTCTTGGAGGAGACGCTTACGGCGATCGGGGCCTCGACGGTCGCCGCGGACGCTGACGCCCCGCCCGCGGTCATGGGTTACGAGGGGGCACCGCTGTCGTCGATCGTGTCCGTCGTCGAACAGTCGTGGGTCCGGAAGCTCCGCCGGGAGAAGTCGCCTGCGGTCAGGGAACTGCTCGTCGAGTCGGCACGGTGGGCAGATCGGGTCCACGATCGGCTGGTTTCGCTCGTGAGGACCGGCGCATCGCCGATCGTCGTCTCCGAACGCGCGATGACCGATGGAACCGAGCTCCTCATCGAGGAACTCGGAACGGCCTACGACGTTCGAACGCGGTTCCGTGGGCCGGTCCTCGCCGGGGTCGTCAGCGGCGAGTGGACGGCCCGCCCACACGCATACACGACGAACGAGCCGCTGTCCGCTGGCGATCCCATCATCACCGGCGTCGTCGTCGACGTCGGGGGGTACATGGCGGAGCTGGAGCGGACGCTGTTCGTCGCCGAGGCGTCCCCGGAGCAGCGCGAGTACTTCAACATCGTGTGCGAAGCCCAATCGAAGGCGATCGACGCGATCGAACCCGGGGTGGCGCTCGAACACGTCGACGGGATCGCACGCGATCACTTTCAGACGCGAGGCGTCCTCGAGTACGTCGCCCACCACACCGGCCACGCGATCGGCATGGAGATACACGAACCGCCGTACATCGACCGCGGGAGCGACGCGGTCGTTCGTCCCGGCGATGTCTACGCCGTCGAGCCGGCGCTGTACACCGGCGACGCCGGCTATCGACACTCGGACACGGTGATCGTCAAGTCGGACGGCGGACGGCGGATCACGGAGACGCCGCGCTCCATCGAGGCGAACGTCGTCGGGGAGTGATCGCCGGCGAATTTCGGCGTTCTCGTCCGACGCAGGCGTTCCATCACGGTATTTATACCGGTCGGGACGCGAGTATGATTATGAATATTCTGCCGGACACGAGCGCGGTGATCGACGGCCGCGTGTCGGAGCGTATCGACGCCGACGGCGTCGAGGCCGTCTACGTTCCCGAGGCGGTCGTCGGCGAGTTGGAGGCCCAGGCCAACGACGGCCGCGACAGCGGGTGGACCGGGCTGGAGGAACTACAGCGGCTCGCGGCGCTCGCCGACGACGGGGAGATCGCACTCGAATACGTCGGTCGCCGTCCGGACGCGATCGAGAAGCGCGACGCCGGCGAGGGCGAGATCGACGCGATCATTCGCGATCTGGCGGAGAAACACGGTGCGACGCTTCTGACGAGCGACGTCGTCCAAAGCGAGGTCGCGAAGGCAAAGGGCGTCGCCGTCGAGTACATCGAGCCGCGAGTCGACGAGGACGCGTCGCTGTCGGTCGAGGAGTACCTCGATCCCGAGACGATGTCGGTCCACCTCAAGACCGACGTTCGACCGATGGCCAAGCGGGGGACGATCGGCGAGATGACCTACGACCCGATCGCCGACGAGCCGTTGACCGAAGCAGAGATGCGCGCTATCGCCGACGACGTGATCAACACGGCCCGTTCCTCCAGCGAGGGATTCGTCGAACTCTCCGGGAAGGGCATGACGATCGTCCAGATACGCGACATGCGGATCGCCGTCGCCGAGCCGCCCTTCGCCGACGGGATCGAGGTGACGGTCGTCCGCCCGATTGTGAAGACCGATCTCGACGATTACGAGAGCGCGGACGCCCTCCGCGAACGGTTCACAGAACGCCAGCGCGGCGTCCTCATCTCTGGCGCGCCGGGAGCGGGGAAATCGACGTTCGCACAGGCCGTCGCCGAGTTCCTTGACGACTCCGGGTTCGTCGTCAAGACGATGGAGAAGCCGCGGGACCTCCAGGTCGGCCCCGAGATCACCCAGTACACCGAGCTGGACGGCTCGATGGAGAACACCGCCGACTCGCTGCTCATGGTCCGACCGGACTACACGATCTACGACGAGGTTCGAAAGACCTCCGATTTCCAGACGTTCGCCGACATGCGGCTCGCCGGCGTGGGAATGATCGGCGTCGTCCACGCGACGCGGGCGATCGACGCCCTCCAGCGGCTCGTCGGCCGCGTCGAGTTGGGGATGATTCCGCAGATCGTCGACACCGTCGTCTACATCGAAGCCGGGCAGGTCCACACGGTCTACGACGTGAGGACCGAGGTGAAAGTGCCACACGGACTCGTCGAGGAGGACCTCGCCCGACCTGTCATCGTCATCCAGGACTTCGAGACCGGCAAACCCGCCTACGAGATCTACACGTTCAACCAGCAGGTCGTCACCGTCTCCCTCGACGGCGCGTCCGACGGCGGCAGGGAGACGGGTGTCGAACGCGTCGCCAAACAGGAGATCGAACGCGAGATCCGCTCGGTCGCCCACGGGCACGTCGAAGTCGAGCTGAAGGGCTCGAACACCGCGGTCGTCTGGGTCGAAGACGACGACATCTCCTACGTCATCGGCAAGGGTGGCGGCCGGATCAGCGGGATCGAGGATCGTCTCGGCATCGACATCGACGTGCGGACGTTTTCGGATCGCCCGGGCGGGAAATCCGGCGTTGCGGCTGGCGGTGCATCGGGGGCAGAACCGGCCGGCGAGATCGTCACCCCCGACGTGACGAATCGCCACGTCATCATCCCACTGGGTGATCACCACGGCGAGACGGTCGAGGTCCGCGCGGACGGCGAGTACCTGTTCACCGCGACGGTCTCCCGGGGCGGCGAGATTCAGGTGTCACGCGGGTCGGCCATCGCCGAGGAGCTCGAGAGCGCCATCGACCGCGGGAAGACGATCACCGTCGTGCCGCAGTGAACTACCCCATCCTACTCAGCCGCTGGTGCGGCTTCGGTGAGGGTGGGGCTTCCTGTTTCGACGACGCGCTTTGCAGACACCGAATGGATGTCCGTAGGGAGCGCAGTCTCCACAGGCGTCTCTTCGGGCCATCCCAGCCCTAACGCAGCAAACCCGCGCTGCAAGACGTTCACCGCCGCGTTCGCATCTCGATCACACTCGAACCCACAACTCGGACACGAGTGTTCCCTGACCCAGATGGATTTCGCGGTCTCGACACCACACGTCGCACACTCTTTCGTCGTTCCCGCTGCGTCGACGTGCACGACGTGTGTCCCGTACAGCTCACCCTTGTATTCGAG
>NZ_JAWODL010000038.1:0-161009 GCF_046483325.1 Natronomonas sp.
GGGGAACTCACCTACGCCCGGTACGGGCTCTGGCACTACGTCAAAACGGCGCAACGCGGTACTGACGGGAGAGGTTGCCGACCGTGTAGAATCCATCCTCCACGAAATTGCCGACGAGAAGGGCTTGGACATTCAAAACCTGACTGTCCAGCCCGACCACGTTCACCTATTCGTCAGTAGCCCGCCCAAACACAGCCCATCACTGCTCGCCAACTGGTTCAAGGGCATTTCCTCACGGAAATACAACCACCGCCACGCCGACCACGACGGCGAGAAAATTCGGTGGGCACGCGGCTACTACGCCGGAACAGCCGGGCACGTCTCCAGCGAAACTGTCGAGAACTACATCAACCGGCACAAGGAGGCCGAAGCGTGACCGAACTCACGAAAACGCTCGAACTGAAGCTTGTGGACCCGAACGTCCACAAGCGGCAGAAGCTTCGTGAGACACAGGACGCGTACCAGCAGGCACTTCAGGCCGCCTTCGCCGCTGGCTGTGACACACAGTCAGCCGCCAACGACGTGGTTGTCGAGTACGACCTGAGCGGCTACGCCAAAAACGCCCTCAAGAAGTACGTCCCACAACTCTGTGGGAACAGCTACGATGCCGACAAGCTTCACGACGACCATCCGGTGCGGTTCACCAACGAGGGACTGCAACTTGACCATCAGCCACAGAACGCTATCGAGTGGTACGTCAAAGTCCCACACCACGAGGATTACCACCTCTGGATACCGGCACGCGCCAATCCCGAACAGCGGGAGTGGCTCGAAGCGGTGTACGCAGACGACGCCGAGATGGGTGAAAGTCGGCTGTTCGAGCGGGACGGGACGTGGTATCTCCACATCACCGTTACCCGCGACGTGGAGGACGAATCTGAGGCGTCCGCCGACGAGCGGACGCCGATAGGCGTGGACATTGGAGAAGCGAGTCTCGTCACGGTGTGTCACCGCGACGAGAGCGGTTCTCCTGTTCGCCCCGAACTGTGGGCCGACGACGGCAAGACCGTTCGTCGGCTCCGCAAAACCTACTTCACCGCCAAGCGACGGCTTCAGCAGCGCGGCAGTGAGCGAATCGCGGAGTCCTACGGCGACTCGCTGTGGGACCAGATTGACGATGTGTTCCACCGTGTAACCCGCGAGGTCGTGGCATACGCCGAGTCTGTCGAGAACCCAGTGCTGGTGCTGGAAGACCTGACGTACATCCGCGAGAACATGGACTACGGCGAGGACATGAACCGACGGTTGCACGGGTGGGGCTTTGCCAAGCTCCACGCACAGATTCGCTACAAAGCCGCCGAGAAGGGGATTCCCGTCGAGACGGTGAATCCTCGGAACACATCGAAGGCGTGCCACGCTTGCGGTGAACACGGCTACCGGCCACGACAGGCGACGTTCAGATGCTCGAACGACGACTGCTGGCTCGGTGAGTATCAAGCCGACGTGAACGGGGCGATAAACATTGCAGACCGCTACCGTAGTGGAGAGAGTCACCGCCAAAGCGACCGGACTTCCCGACAGAAGGCCGGTGACGATGACTCGGCTACGGATGGGGCCTCTTTGACCGGGCCACAAGACAGCCACGCCGATGCTGAAAACCAGCAGACGACGCGTGGAACGTATGCGTCTTGAAACCAACAGGCCGCTACACTCGGCCTGAAATCCCGTGGTGGGATTCCTCCGCGTTCACGCGGAGGAGGTCAATTCCCGTTACGCTAACACTTATCTAAGTCCTATTCACATAATCCGGTAGCACATGATACGCACAGGTGTAGATATTGGTGGCACATTCACCGACGTGATCATCTTCGACGAAGCATTGGAAGACATCGAAATAACCAAAACGCCGTCGACACCGGACAACCCCGCTGTCGGCGTGATAAACGGTCTCGAAAAGGCGGCGACACCGATCGAGGACATCGACTTCTTCTCGCACGGGTCGACCGTCGGGACGAACGCACTCATCGAGCGCGAGCTCCCGCGTATCGGCCTCATCACGACGGAGGGGTTTCGAGACGTCCACGAGATCCGCGACTCGACGAAAGACGAACTGTGGGACGCCTACGAGGACGTCGCCGACCCGTACGTGAAGCGGCGCGACCGGCTGGGCGTTCCCGAACGGATCGACGCGAACGGGGATGTCGTCGAACCGCTCGACGAGGACGCCGTCCGTGAGGTCGCACGCATCTTCGAGAAACGCGGCATCGACACCATCGCCGTCTCGCTCATCAACGCGTACGTCAACGGCGAACACGAGCAGCGAATCGCCGATATCGTCGCAGAGGAGCACCCGGACGCCTTCGTTTGTACCTCCCACGAGATCCTGCCGGAGATGTTCGAACACGAGCGCAGTAGCACGACCATCATCAACGCGGCGCTCGTACCGGTCGTTCGGGAGTACCTGACCGACCTCTCGGCGCAACTGGACGAACGGGGCTATCACGGTGACGTACTCGCGATGCACTCGGGCGGCGGCGTGATGACGACCGAGGCCATCGCCTACTACGCGGCCCGGATCGCGAACTCCGGGCCGACGGCGGGGGCCATCGCCAGCCAGTACATCGCGGACCAGTGTGGCTTCGAGAACGCCATCGGCTTCGATATGGGCGGCACCAGCGCCGACATCTCCTTGACCCACGACGGGGACATCGAGATGACCGACCAGTGGTCGGTGGAGTACGGCTACCCGATCATGTTCCCGTCGACCGACATCGAGACCATCGGGGCGGGCGGCGGCTCGATCGCGTGGATCGACGACGGCGGATCCCTCCGCGTCGGACCGCGGAGCCAGGGTGCCGATCCCGGCCCGGCCTGCTACCAGCGCGGCGGTGACGAGCCGACGATCACCGACGCGAACGTCGTCTTGGGCTGGGTCGACCCGACGGCCTTCCTCGGAGGCGACATGGACGCAACGGCCGATCGCGCCCGCGAGGTCATCGAACGGGACATCGCCGATCCGATGGGCATGGATCTGATCGAGGCGACCTCCGCGGTCGAGCAGATCGCCGTCGCGAACATGTGCAACGCCGTCCGACTGGTTTCGACCAGCAAGGGGTACGACCCGCGGGATTTCGCGCTGGTGGCGTTCGGCGGTGCCGGCCCGATGCACGCCGCCCACGTCGCCCAGCAGATGAGCATTCCGAAAGTCATCGTCCCGCCGTATCCCGGGATCAACTCCGCGCTCGGCTGTCTGCTCGTCGACGTCGAGCACGACCTCTCGCGGACCTTCATCGCCGACGCGACGGCCGACGTGGTGACCGAGATGGAGGACGCCTTCGGGGAGATGGAGTCGGAGATACACGAACGGCTCGCCGCCGAGGGCGTCGAGGACGACGAGATGCGGATGGATCACACGGTGAAGATGCGATACAAGGGGCAGTTCCGCTCGCTGGAAGTGCCCTGTTCGCGCCCCATCGACAGTATCGAGACGGTCCGCGAACGCTTCCACCGCAGCCACGAGCGGACCTACGCCTACTCCGACGAGGAGCAGCCGGTCGAACTCTACGGCCTCCACGTCACTGGTCGCGGCGTGGTCACAAAGCCCTCGTTCCCGCAGATAGCGGCGGGCACCGCGGAAGACGCCCACCGTGGCACGCGCGAGGCTTACTTCGAGGAAGCCGGTGAGTACGTCGAGACGGACGTCTACGACCGCGACGCACTCGGGGCCGGGGCCACATTCACCGGCCCCGCGATCGTCGAACAGATGGACTCCACCGTCGTCGTCCCGCCGCAGGTGACGGCCGAGGTGGACGAAACGGGCAACATCATCATCACGGTATAACAATGGCAAAATCACGACCTCAAGCGGATATCGACCTCGACCCGGTGACGTTCGAAGTGCTACGCAGTTCCTTCCGGAACCTCGTCGACCGGATGGCAGAACAGATAGAACGGACGTGCTACTCCTTCGTCATTTACAATCGCGACTTCAGCAACTGCCTGAACGACGCGCAGGGCAACACGGTGATGCAGGGATCGAAGGACATCGCGGTCCACGTCGGCACGCTTCATTACACCTGTAAGGCGACGCTCGAGTACTTCGAGGGCGACATCAACCCCGGCGACGTCTACATGGTCAACGACCCGTATCTGGGCGGCACCCACATCAACGACGTCAGGATCATGCGCCCGGTGTTCCACGATGGCGAACTCATCGCCGTCACGCAGTCTAACGGTCACTGGGCGGACGTCGGCGGGCCCGCGCCCGGCTCGTTCAACATCGAGGCCAACAGCCACTTCGCGGAGGGACTGCGCATCCCACCGGTGAAGATCTGGGACGCCGGCGAGTTCCGCGAGGACGTCGCCAACGTCCTGACGACGAACATGCGACTCTCCGAAGACCGCCTCGGCGACATGCGCGCGCAGGCCGAAGCGACGAAAATCGCGGCCGACCGACTGCTGGAACTCGTCGAGAAGTACGGCGTGGAGACGGTGCTGACCGCCTTCGACGAGTCACAGGACTACGTCGAGCGCATCATGCGCGAGCAGATCCGCAACCTGCCGGACGGGACCTGGCGGACGGAGGATTACATCGACGCCGACCCGCATAAAGAGGAGGGCTTCGTCAGCGTCGACGTCGAGATGACCATCGACGGCGACGAGGTGCACTACGACCTCTCCGGGTCGGACGAGTATATCGGAAACTTCCTGAACGCGACCTTCGGCACTTCCTTCTCGGCGGTCATCGCCGGGACGAAGATGTTCTTCCCGGACGTCCCATTGAACTCGGGGATGTACCGCGTCGTCAGCGCGGAACTGCCGGAAGGAACGGTCGTCGACGCACCGGCACCGATCCCCGTCACGGGGGCGGTCGCCGGCACCTACGAGAAGGTGATGAACGCCATCTTCGAGCTCTGGTCGGAGGTGCTACCCGAGCGCGCGATGGCCGGCGCGTTCAACCTCGAATACCTGCTGGCGGGCGGCAACGACCAGCGGGAGGGACGCGAGGGCCAGGAGTTCGCGTGGTACGACTGGATGGCCGGCGGCTGGGGCGGCCGCGACGGGAAGGACGGTTCGAACGCGACGGCACCGGTGTTCGGTGCCGGACTGGCAGTGCAGTCACTCGAAGGACAGGAGCGTGAAGCGCCACTCCTGACCAGTCAGCACGACATCGTCACCGATTCCGCCGGTCCCGGCGAGTACCGCGGCGGCTGCGGACTGCGCAAGGGTGGTCGAATGCTCGACTGCGAGGGCAGCGTCATCTCGTACTGTTCGGATCGCGCCCGCTCCATCACGTGGGGCATCAACGGAGGGCTCCCCGGTATCCCCCACGGCGTGACGCTCACGCGGGAGGGCGAGGACCCCGAGGAGATGGGTACCGTCTTCTCGAACGTCCCCATCGGGCCCGGTGACGAGTTCGGCCGTCCGTCCTCGGGCGGTGGCGGCTTCGGCGACCCGCTCGACCGCGACCCCGAAGCCGTCGTCGAGGACGTCAAAGACGACTACGTCTCCATCGAACGGGCGGCCAAGGACTACGGCGTCGTCATCGAGGAGGTCGACGCCGACCTCTGTGCGTACGATATGGACGAGGACGCCACCGAGGAGAAACGGGCGTATATCCGACAGAACCGCGACGACTGGCTCGAAGCGGATCCCGAGGACATCGCACGGCGCTACCGCGACGGCGACCTCGACGGACTCGATTTGATCCGCAGATACGGCGTCATCTGCGATTGGTCGAACGGCGAACTGCTCGAACGGACGACCGAGCAGTTCCGCGAGATGCTCCGGGACAGAGCAGCGAGCGAGTGGAGCTAGACTGCCCCCGATAGCCACCCGCTTTCGACGACCGAAGCACATAGTATCCCCACGACGGAATGGCCGTCTATGGGCGAACTCGAACTCGTCGTCGACGACACCGTACTGACCGCCGAACTGTTGCCGGAGCGGGCGCCCGAGTCTGTCGCCGCCGTCCGGGCGTTCCTCCCGCTGGACTCCGAACTCATGCACGTCCGCTGGAGCGGACACGCGACGTGGGTCAACATCGACGACCTCGATCTCCCGGAGCTTCCGCGCGAAAACCACACCGTGTATCCGTCCTACGGCGACCTGTTGCTGTACCCCGGGTACAAGAACGAACAGGAGATCCTCGTCCCCTGTGGCCCGACCTGTTTTAAGAGTCCCGCCGGCGAGCTCGCGGGCAATCACTTTGCGACGCTGTCCGCCGACCGCGACCGCCTCGCCGCGCTGGAGGAGAGGACGCTTCGGGACGGCGCACTCGATATCACGATCCGGTTGGCCGACTGAGCGAGGCACCTTCTACCGCAAAAACGACCGTGTCGCGTGACTACTCGGCGCGCCGTTGTGCCGTCGCCGCCTCGTCGACCGTCAGGTCGTCCGTCAGGACGACCCCGTACACGCGTTCCGCGCGCGCTTTGCTGAGGAGGTCGTCCCGAACGTCCTCGCGGACAGCCTCGGGGTCTCGCGCCTCGGGGTCGCCCCAGCCGCCGCCGCAGGGGCCGATCGTCTGGAGAGACTGCCCCGCGTCCATCCGCTTGTTCGACATCTTCGAGCGGGGCGTCGACTCGTCGATTTCGTCCTCGACGATGACCGCGCCGGGCGTGCCGTCGTGGCCGCCGTCGAAGCCCCACGGAGGGTACTTGCTACCATCGCCCTCGATGGAGACGCGCCCTGCCGTCTGGAACTCCATCTCGCGAATGGCACCGATACCGCCGCGGTGGGTGCCAGCCCCCTCGACGTCTTCTCGCAGTTCGTAGCGATTGACCCGGAGCGGGTAGTGGCTCTCGATGTCCTCGATGGGGTTGTTCCGCGTGTTCGCGTACAGCGTGTCCACCGCGTCGAGGCCGTCCTTCGTCGGTCGCGCTCCGTAACTCCCGGATGTGATGTCCATGTACACCCAGTACTCGTCGTCCTCGGTCACGCCGCTGTACGTACAGATCTTCAGGTTGCCGATGCCCGCGCAGGTCTTCTCGGGGACGACCCGTGCGAGCGCCTGCAGCGTGAGGTCGGCCAGTCGGTTCCCCGGGCAAAAGCGCGCGATGGTCGGCGCCGGGAAGCGGGGGTTTGCGATGCTGCCAGCCGGCGCGTGGACGTGAATCGGCCGGGTTATGCCGTGGTTTTGCGGGACGAGCTCGAACTCCTCCGTATCGAGCAGCGTCGAGCGGATCACCAACAATACGGCGGGAACGACTGTTCCCTCGAAGGGCATGTTTATCGGTCGGCCGTCGACCTGGTCGGCACACCGCGAGAGGTCCACGTTGATGTCCGAGCCATCGATCTCCAGATCGACCGCGAGGAGGATGTCCTTCTCGCGCTCGTCGTCCGAATCCAGGAAGCCGTCGATGTAGCCCTCCGCGGAGTAGGTGCCGTCGGGCAGCGCTTCGATCTCATGGCGGAGCATCCGCTCGGAGTAGTCCATCATCGCCTGGCCGGCCAGTTTGACGGTGTCGTGGTCGTACTCGTCGAAGAGGTCGTGAAGCCGGTCGGCGCCGACCCGAGCGGCGGCGATCTGTGCTTCGATATCGCCCATGACCATGTCGGGGACCCGGATGTTGTCCTCGATGAGTTGCCAGGCGGTGTCGTTGCGCTCGCCGCCCTCGATTATCTTCACCGCATCGAGACGGACGGACTCGCTGTAGGCGTCGACGGTGTCGATGATGCAGGTACCGGGCTTGTCCGCTCCGACGTCGAGGTGATGCGCCGTCGTCACCGAAAAGGCGGTGAGATCACCGTCGCGGAATACGGGGATGACGACGGCGAAATCGGGAGCGTGGCTCGCGCCGTAGTAGGGATCGTTGTGCAGGATCACGTCCCCTTCTTCGAACGTCGCGCCGCGTTCTTCGAACAGGTCGACGACGCCCCGGACGTAGGCTGGAATCGGCCCCATCTGCAGCGGCGTGCTGTCGGTCTCGGCGATCTGTCGGGCCTGTTCGTCCAGGATCGCACAGCCGAAGTCCTCCGATTCGCGAATGATCGAGGAGTAGGACATCCGCGTGAGTTTGTGCCCCATCTCGTCGCAGATGTTGACGAGACTGCCGCTGATGACGCGCTGTCTGACGGGGTCGATGTGGTCCTCCGGGTCGTCGACGCGGTTCCGCGGGCTGGTCTGATCGAGAACGGTGCGGTCGGTTTGGGTGGTCTTGCTCATATATATCACTCCGTGTTGACGAGTTCGATGTCGCCGTACTCACGCACCGTCGCCCGGAAGTCCGGCGGGACGATGAGCGTCGAGTCCTTCTCGCCGACGATGGCCGGCCCCTCAACGACGTGACCGGTGCGCAGGTCCGTTCGGTCGTAGAACGGCGTGCGATGGCTCCGGATGTCGCCACCGACGCTGAACTGTACCTCTTCCCGGGCGAGGACGTGCTCGGAGCTGTCCGTCGACTTCTCCGGGACAGAAACGAGGTCCGAGGAGGGAATCCCGCCGTAGCCGGTGACCCGTTCGTTGACGATTTCGACGGCGTTGTCCTCGAAACTGTGGCCGAACTCCGCTTCGTGGGCCCGGTCGAAGCGCTCGCGAATGGTCGCCAGCGCGTCGAGATCGCCGTCGGTCCCGACGGGAATGTTGAGTTCGTACCCCTGTCCCTCGTATCGGCAGTCGGCGGTCATTTCGATCGTCATGCCCGCGCGATCGATACCGTCCGCGCGGAGTCGTCGTTCCGCGGCCGCGATGAGATCGTCGTAGTTCGTCTGTACCTTCGCGTGGTCGGCGTCCTCGACGAGCGTAAACTCCGTGTTGATGTAGTCGTACTGGAGGTCCGTCGTCGACAGACCGACCGCCGAGAGGACACCGGGGTTGGCCGGAACCAGCGTCCGCTCGACGCCGAGTTCGCGGGCGACGTCCGCGGCGTGCATCGGGCCGGCACCGCCGAACGCCACCAGCGTGAACGCGCCGGGGTCGCGTCCCTTCTGTACGGTCTTCGCCCGGATGGCGTTCGCCATGTTGTTGTTGACGATGTCGAGCACGCCCAACGCCGCGTCGACGGTGTCCATCTCGAGCGGCTCCGCGACGTGTTCAGTCACGGCCTCGGTCGCACCGCCCGTATCGAGTTCCATCTCCCCTCCGAGGAAGAACTCCTCGCGGATGCGTCCGAGTGCGACGTGCGCGTCGGTCACCGTCGGCTCCGTCCCGCCGCGGCCGTAGGAAACCGGGCCCGGAATCGCCCCGGCGGATCGGGGCCCGACGCGGAACGCCCCACCCTGGTCGACGTGAGCGATCGAGCCGCCGCCCGCGCCGATGGTCTCGATGTCGATCATCGGTGCCATCACCGGATAGCCGCCGATCTCCGTCTCGCGGACGTTCGCCTCCACGATGTCACCGTCGTCGATGATGCCGATGTCGGCGCTCGTCCCGCCCATATCCAGCGTGATGGTGTTGTTCGGCGACTCCGTCGGGGTGTTGGCGTCGCTGCGCCACTGCCCGCCGAGAACGCCCGCCGCCGGCCCCGAAAAGAGCAGCGAGACGGGCTTTTCGACGACGATCTCCTCGGTCGCGATGCCGCCGTTCGACTGCATGATATGCAGTTCGGCATCGATATCCATACCCGAGAGTTGTTCTTTGAACCGGCTGATGTAGGCGGCCACGGGCGGACCGATGAAGGCGTTCATCGCGGTGGTGGTAAAGCGCTCGAACTCGCGGAACTGCGGATACACCTCGCTGGACGCCGTCGCGTACGCCTCGGGGTACTCCTCCTCGACGATCTCCTTGGCTCGCTGTTCGTGGTCGTCGTTGAGATACGAGAACAGAAAGCAGACAGCGATGGCGTCCACGCCGTCGGCGCTGAGTTCGTCGACGGCCTCACGGACGGCGGTCTCGTCCAGTTCCGTCTCGACGCTGCCGTCCGGCGGGACGATCCGTTCCGGAACCGTCTTTCGGTGACGGCGCTCGACCAGCGGTTTGTCCTGCCAGGGGATGTCCTGTTGTATCGAGTAGTTCTGTGGCCGCTGGTGGCGACCGATGTGTGTGATGTCGCGGTAGTTCTCCGTCGTTATCATCCCCGTCTCGACCCCGTCGTGTTCCAACACCGCGTTGGTCGCGATGGTCGTCCCGTGGAGGACGTAGTCGATGTCGCTCGGGTCGGTCCCGGTCATCTCACACAGTTCCCGGATGCCGGTGAGCGCACCCTCCGATGGGTCCGCCGGCGTCGTACTCACCTTGTGAATCGTCTGTGCGTTCTGGACGTTGTCGACGAGATAGAGATCGGTGAACGTGCCACCGATATCGATCCCCAAAATCTTCATTGTTAGCTATTCTCCTCCGGACAGATTATCAGCGTTATGGTTCCCTGCACTGGTGTGATTCGGCAGGCCCGTTTACACTAACAGTTATTGAGACGGACCGATAACCGTTCACACAGAGTATGACCATTCGAATCAAGGCGATCAACCCGAACACGACGCTGGAGATGACCGAGAACATCGGGCGGCAGATACGTCGATACACGAGCGACGACGTCGAAGTCGAAGCCGTCTCGCCGGAGAAAGGCCCGATCAGCATCGAATCCTACTACGACGACTTCCTCGCGGTTCCCGGCGTCTTAGAGGAAATACTGAGTGCCGACGACGACGTCGACGCGTTCATCAACGCCTGCTGGGGCGACCCCGGCATCGACGCCTGTCGGGAGGTCACGGAGAAGCCGGTCGTCGGCATCGCCGAAGCGTCGATGTACACCGCCAACATGCTCGGCGCGAACTTCTCCGTCGCGACCATCCTCCCGCGCGCACGTGACTTCATCGAAGAGCGGATCAAAACCACGGGACTGTGGGGCCAGTGCGCCTCGGTTCGGTGTACCGAACTCACCGTCGTAGAGACCGAAGAGACCCGTAACGCCGCCGAAGAAGCGCTCTACGACGCCGCGGTGACGGCCATCGAGGAGGACGGCGCGGAGGCGATCTGTTTGGGGTGTGCCGGCATGGGCGGGCTCGACGAGCCACTCGAAGAGCGCTTGCC
This sequence comes from Natronomonas sp., assembly GCF_046483325.1. Classification (GTDB taxonomy): domain Archaea; phylum Halobacteriota; class Halobacteria; order Halobacteriales; family Haloarculaceae; genus Natronomonas. Next base: position 10,910 of record NZ_JAWODL010000038.1, read on the forward strand.
GGTCCCAGTCATCGACAGCGTGGCCGCTGCCGGCGTCATCACCGAGGGGATGGTGCGGCTCGGCAAGACGACGAGCAAGATCATGACCTACAAACAGCCGGAGTCGAAGGAACTGAAAGGCTATCCCGACTGGCTGGAGTTCTGAGCGGAGCGACTACCGACGACCGATAGCGTCGTCGACGCCAGGTCGTCTACCCGCGCTTTCATCGAAATCCGCCTGGATCGCCGTCTGCGTCGATAGAACAGAGCGGAACGAATCACCGGGATCCGATCGTGGACCCCATTTTCAGCCGGCGCATAACCGACGGAGTGCTCGGTCACTGCACGCTATCGACGAACGCTGCGATCGGCACGCGCGAGTGTCGTAATATATAATTCACTACCCGTGCAATCGTATGGCATGGTCGTGATAGATATCAACTGCGATATGGGAGAGAGCTTCGGCAACTACACGATGGGCAACGATGCGGCCGTGATGCCCTTCATCACGTCGGCGAACATCGCCGGTGGGTTCCACGCCGGCGACCCTCACGTGATGAACGAGACCGTCGAACTCGCGGCCGAGCACGGCGTCGGCGTCGGCATCCATCCCGGACTGCCGGACAAGATGGGATTCGGTCGCAGAACGATGGACGCCACGCCCGAGGAAGTGCGCGACTACGTGGTCTACCAGCTCGGCGCGCTCCGGGCCTTCGCGGACGAACACGGCGTCACCTTCCAGCACGTCAAGCCCCACGGCGCGATGTACTCGATGCTCTCCGAAAGCGCAGACCACGCACGGGCGGTCATGGAGGGTATCCTCGAGGTCGACGACGACCTCATCTACCTGGCGACCGACAGCAACATTTACCAGGTGACGGAGGAGTACGACGACCTCAGGGCGGTGTTCGAGGGGTACGTCGACCTCGAGTACCGCGCCGACCGGAGCCTCATCGTCGAACAGGAGAAGGGAAGCCGCGATCCGGAACTGGCCGCCCAGCGCTTCGTCGACATCGCCACGGAGGGACACGTCGAGGCTGCGAACGGCGAGATGATAGACGTGCCCGCCGAGAGCATCTGCATCCACGGCGACGGGCCGAACCCGGTAGAACTGCTCGAAGCGATCCACGACGCGGTCGACGATCACGATATCGAACTCGCGCCGCTGTCGGAAATCGCCTGAGCGTCACGCGCTGATTTCGTCGAGGGCGCCGCGAAGCGCCTCGATCGTTTCTTCGAGTTGCGCCCGTTCGATGCTCAGCGGCGGCTGGAGGCGCATCACGTTCTTGTGGAAGCCGCCGACGCCGATGATGATGTGCTCGTCGCGGAGATGCTCGCTGACCTTCTTGGCGTACTTCGGGGCCGGCTCGGGGGACACGCCCATCGGGCCGGTGTCGCCGTCGGGATCGACCAGTTCGAGACCGCGCATCAGTCCCAGCCCGCGGGCCTCGCCGACGACGTCGTACTCCGACTCCAAGGCGGCGAGTTCCCCGTCGAGCCAGCCGCTCTGCTCGCGTGCGTTGTCGACGAGGCCGTCCTGCAGGGCATCGATGGTCGCGTTTGCCGCCGCGCAGGCGACGGGGTTACCGCCGAACGTCGAGAGGTGATCGCCGGACTCGAAGGCGTCGGCGATCTCCTCGGTCGCCGTGAAGGCACCCAGCGGCAACCCGTTGGCGATGCCTTTGGCCTGTGGCATGATGTCCGGGACGATGTCGTAGTGATCGACGCCCCACATCTCGCCGGTGCGACCGTAACCAGACTGCACCTCGTCGACGATGAGCAAGGCGTCACGCTCGTGGGCGATCTCCTGAACCCGCTCGAGCCACCCCTCCGGCGGCACGACCAGCCCGGCTTCACCCATGAGGGGTTCGACGACGACCGCCGCGAGGTCGTCGGCGGTGTGGGTGTCGATGACTCGCTGGACGTCGTCGGCGCAGGCGTTCGAACAGGGACCGCCGTCGCACATCTGACACCGGTAGGCATAGGGCGGCGCGGCGTGGGCCACATCGTTGATCGTCGGTGCCATCTCCGATTTGTAGCTCTTGTTGCCCGTCAGCGCGAGGCTACCGAGCGTCCGGCCGTGAAAGCCCATCTCCAAGGCGACGATCTCCTTGCTCCCGGTGTACTTCCGAGCGAGTTTGACCGCACCTTCGACGGCTTCCGTCCCGGAGTTACAGAAAAACGACTTCTTCAGATCCCCCGGCGTTACCTCGGCGAGTTTCTCGGCGAGGTCCGCGACGGGTTCGCTCGGATGGAGGTACGAACAGCCGTGGATGAACCTGTCGAGTTGCTCGTGGGCTGCGTCCACCATCGCGCGGTTGCCGTGGCCGGCGTTGGTGACGGAGATCCCCGAGAAGACGTCGAGATACTCGTTGCCGTCGTAGTCCTCGACGTAACACCCCTTCGCCCGTTTGATGGGAACGTCCAGGGACTTCCAGATGGGCATCATGTACTCGTCGTATGTCGATTCGATGTCCTCGTTCGATGTTGACCGTCGTGTTTGTTCAGACATATGTGGGCACCCGGTCGCGATGACCGTTGTGTACCTAATCAACGTAAGCCAAAATACAAAAAACTACCCTCCGTCAGATCGGCGGATGACGTCGAATCCGTCCGTTTTTCGAAGGCGTCGAAGCGGGATACGTCGGAAGGAGGCTCGTTCGTCGACGACGTTCGCCGTCTCATTGCACCGTCCGGACGGCTCGCCGGACGCGTAACGCTTGCCGGTCACGTCGGAGCGAAACCCACCGGTAATTATATGATTACAACTGCAGAATAGAACGCCTGTTGATGTCAGAATCCAGAATAGAGCGACAATCGCTCCCGTCGCCACGGTACGAGTATGGAGGCGACGACCACATATTCGTCGAGCTTGCGGAGTCGATGAGCTTCTCCGCGAACTTCAAGGCACAAGCCATAACGCAGGAACTCAGAGCGCACGACCTGTCGGGAATCATCGAAATCGCCGCCTCGAACGCATCGTATCTCCTCCACTTCGATCCGGGAGCGATCGCCCCGGACGATCTCATCGAGGAGCTTCGCGCCATCGAAGACGCCATCGACCTTACCGAGTACGCGTGGGAGGCCCGAGTCATCGACGTCCCGGTACTCTACGACGACCCGTGGACCCACGAGACGCTGATGAAGTTCCGCGACCGCCACCAGGATCCCGACGCGACGGACCTGGAGTACTCCGCCCGTATCAACGGCTTCGACGGCCCGGAGGAGTTCATCGAGGCTCACGCGGGCGCGCCACACATGGTGACGATGGTCGGGTTCGTCCCGGGGCTGCCCTGGACGTTCCAGATGGTCCCGCGCGACCAGCAGATCGAGGTACCGAAGTACGTCCAACCGCGCACGGAGACGCCGTCGCGCGCCGTCGGCTTCGGTGGTGCCTTCACCGCCATCTATCCGGTGCAGGGCGCCGGCGGCTACCAGCTGTTCGGCCGGACGCCGGTGGAGGTACTCGACGTCGACCAGCAGCTGAGCGCCTTCAGCGACTCGATGGTGTTGCCGAACCCCGGTGATATCATCAACTTCCGGCGCGTCGATCGCGACGAATACGACGTCATCCGCGAGGAGGTCGAGGCCAACGACTACGAGTACAACATCGAACCGTTCAAGTTCGAACCGGAGGCGTTCTTCGAGCGACCGAAGTCTTACACCGAGCAGATCACGGAGGTGCTCGAGTGATGTTGCACGTCACTGAAGGCGGTCTGTCGACGACGGTACAGGACACCGGCCGGTTCGGCAACTACCACATCGGAATGCCGCCGTCGGGCGCGGTCGACCAGTACGCCCACCGCGTTGGGAACTTCCTCGTCGGAAACGAGGCCGAGGCGGCCACGCTGGAGATGACCTACACCGGCCCGACCATCGAGTTCGACGAGGACGCGCTCATCGCCGTCTGTGGCGCCGACATGTCGCCCGAGCTGGACGGTGAGGCCGTGCCGATGTGGACCGCGGTCGGCGTCGACGCCGGACAGACCCTAGATCTCCAGTTCGCGACCGAGGGAGCGCGCGCGTACCTCGCCGTCGCCGGCGGCGTCGACGTCGACCAGGTGATGGGCAGTCGCGCGACGTACACGCTCATCGGTATCGGCGGCTACGAGGGTCGCGGACTCGAAGCGGGCGATGAACTCCCGATCGGCGACGCGTCCGTCGACGGGTGGGAGGGTGCGACGGTCGACGACGCGTTCATTCCCGACTACGGCGACGACGATCCGATCCGCGTCGTGATGGGACTGTGTGACTACCGGCTGACCGACGAGGGGCGCGACGTCCTGCTCGGAACCGAGTGGAAGATCAGCGACGAGGCCGACCGCGTCGGCTACCGGCTCGACGCCGACGTCGACATCCAGGGTATGTTCCGCGAGCGCGAGCAGCCCTTCGGCGCGGGCACCGACCCGACCAACGTCGTCGACCTCGGCTACCCCATCGGCTCGATACAGATGGCCGGCCAACCGATCGTCCTGATGCGCGACGCCGTCACCGGTGGTGGGTACGCGACCGTCGGCACGGTGATCAGTCCCGACCGCGGCACCCTCGCTCAGGGACGGTCCCACGAGACGGTCACGCTGAAATCGGTTTCCGTCGACGAAGCGCTGGCGGCACGGGAGGCGTGGAACGACCGCCTGGAAACGCTCCGCGATCGACTGCTGGACTGAGCGCCGTCCCGCTGCCCCGACGTGGGATGCTATCGCCGTCCCAGGGGGGAAATTATATAATCGCTCCGAGAGTTGTGACCGGTATCCGAAAATGGCTGAAACTATCACTATCGAAGCACCGATACCAGGCGTATTCTACCGACGACCGGACCCGGACACTCCCGTCTTCGTCGAGGAGGGTGACGAGGTCGAAGCGGGCGAGAAAGTCGCACTCATCGGCGTGATGAAGAACTTCCACGATATCACGGCGGATACGGACGGCGTCGTGGTCGAGTTTCTCGTCGAAAACGAGAGCGAGGTCGAGGCGGGCGACGGGCTCGTGACTATCGAGCCGAACTGACGGGGAGACAGTAGTTATTTAGTCGGCTCGGCCCTCTACCCGGTGTGTTCGACAAAGTCCTCATCGCCAACAGGGGCGAAATCGCCATCAGAATCATCCAGGCGTGTCGCGAACTCGGCGTGACACCCGTCGGGATCTACAGCGACACCGACGAAACCGCGAAACACGTCAGGTTGGCCGAGGAGGCGTACAACGTCGGCGGCTCCGTCGCCCGCAAGAGCTACCTCAACGTCGACGCCATCCTCGACGGCGCTCGCGAGGCCGAGGTCGATGCGATCCACCCCGGCTACGGCTTCCTCGCGGAGAACACGGCCTTCGCGAGCGCCGTCGAGGAGAGCCGGTTCGTGTGGGTCGGCCCGCCAAGCGACATCATGGAGCAGTTCGGCGAGAAGACCAAGGCCAGAGCGTTGATGGACGAGGCGGGCGTTCCGATCGTGCCGGGCACGACGACCCCCGTCGAAAGCGTCGAGGAGATACACGAGTTCGGCGAGGAACACGGCTTTCCGCTGGCCATCAAAGCCGACGGCGGCGGTGGCGGGCGGGGGATGCGAGTCGTCCACCGCGACGACGATATCGACGGCGAGTTCGAGGATGCCCGTCACGAGGCCGAGGCGTACTTCGGCAACCCCGACGTTTATATCGAGCGCTTTCTCGACGATCCGAAACACATCGAGGTGCAGGTGCTCGCCGACGAACACGGCAACGTCCGGCATCTCGGCGAGCGGGATTGCAGCATGCAACGGCGCCAACAGAAACTCATCGAGGAGACCCCCTCGCCGGCGCTCGACGACGAGGAGCGTGACGCGCTGTGCGAACGAGCGCGCGAGGGCGTCGCGGAGGCCGGCTACGTCAACGCCGGTACCGTCGAGTTCCTCTATCAGGACGGCGACTACTACTTCATCGAAGTCAACGCACGCATTCAAGTCGAACACACCATCAGCGAAGTGGTGACCGGCTTCGACATCGTGAAATGGCAACTGCGAATCGCCGCCGGGGAAGAGATCGACTTCGAACAGTCCGCGGTTGAGCCACGCGGGGCCGCCATCGAGTTCCGCATCAACGCCGAAGACCCATCGAGCGGCTTCGATCCGCTCCCGGGAACCGTCGAGACGTACCGTCAGCCTCGGGGGATCGGCGTCCGCGTCGACGACGGCATCGACGAGGGCGACGCTATCGCGCCTTTCTACGACTCGATGTTCGCGAAGTTCGTCGTCGCCGGCCAGTCCCGCGAGGAAGCGATCGAGCGGGGCAAACGCGCCCTCGGCGAGACGACGATCGAGGGCGTGCCGACGACGATCCCCTTCCACCGACAGGTGCTCGATGACGATCGCTTCGTCGCGGCGGAACACTCGACGACGTTCGTCGAAAAAGAGATGGATGTCGAGTAGCCCGCTCAGTGCATCGCGTCGCCACCGTCGGGACTCAACGTCTGTCCCGTGTAATAAGAGCTGTCCTCGCTCGCGAGGAAGACGGCGGTCGGAACCACGTCCTCGACGCGACCCAGTCTGTCCATCGGTAGCTCGGCTTCCTTCGCCTCGCGCCACTCCTCGGAGATGTCCTCGAGCAGCGCCGTCTCGATGGGGCCCGGTGCGATCGCGTTGACTCGCACCGTCGGTGAGACCTCCCGGGCGAGTGCCCGCGTGAACGCGATGACGCCGCCCTTCGCCGCGGAGTAGTGGACCAGCTCTTCGGCCCCCTTGATCCCTAACTGTGAGGCGACGTTGATCACGGAGCCGTTTCCGGAATCCAACATTCCCGGGAGCGCAAAGCGGGTCGTCAAAAAGACCCCGCGCAGGTCGACGTCCATCGTCTCGTCCCACATCTCGACGGGCATCTCCGCGAGTTCGGACTGCGTGAGGATCCCCGCGTTGTTCACGAGCACGTCGACCGTCCCCCACTCCTCCTCGAACCGCTCGAGCATCGATTGAACGCTATCGGCATCGGAGACGTCACCTTCCAGCGCCATCGCCTCGCCGCCGCCGTCGGTGATTTCATCGACGACGTCGAGTGCGACGGCTCGCTCGCCGTCACCCGGCGGATGGTTGACCGCGACTCGCGCACCCGCATCCGCGAGGCCTTCCGCAATGCCGCGACCGATACCGCGGCTCGCTCCCGTGACTAATGCGTTCGCTTCTGGTAATCGAGGCATGAGCCACCCTACCGAGGCCACATAGAAATATGTTCCCAGAAAGATCGTCCGACCCTACGAGGAGGAACTAAAGAAGATGATGAACCCGCCGACCGCGAGCAGTAGCGTCGAAAAGACGGTCGTCACGGCACCCAGCGCGAACAGTTCCGGAGTCGCACGCGTCCCGGCGGCGATCGCGAAGATCTGGATCGGGAGCGTGTTGTCCTGACCGACGAGGAGCAGACCGCGGGTCGCCTCGTTGTACGACAGCGTGAAAGCGAACACGGCGGCACCGAGGACGGTCGGCGCGATCTGGGGAAGGATTATCTCGCGGAAGCGCGTCCAGCGATCCGCCCCCATCACGCGTGCGGCCCGTTCGTTCTCGGCGAGCGTTCGCGGGAACCCGGCCAACAGGACGATGACCGCGAACGGCATCGTCCAGACGACGTGGACAGGCGTCGCCAGCCAGAGGTTTTGCCCGATACCGAGCAGTTCGCTGAGGAACAGTGACGCACCGACCCCGTAGGTGATACCGGGCGTGATGATGCCGAGGATGAGGAGATACAAAAGCCCCCGCTGCCCCCAGAAATCGTACCGATACGCCATTGCGGTCGCCGTCGAGAGGATCGTCGTGATGACTGTGACGACCAACGCGAGCTGGAGCGACCGTATCGTCGCGTCGATTATCGTCTGGTTCTCGAACAGTATCGAGTACCACTCGGTGGTGAATCCGACGAACGGAAAAGTGAGACCGGCACTGTTGAACGAGAAGGCGATCAGCGACAGTATAGGCGCGTAAATATACACGACCATGAACGCGACGAAGGCGATGAGGACGTGCCGCATGTTCAGCCGTTCGGATAATCGTACCAAGGTGGATTTGTGCCTGGTACTACTCGTGGCTTTCGATTCGGTTGCCATTACACTGTGCCAACACGCATAGTGACTTAAAACCGACGGAGCGGGCGAACGTTGGTGTTATACTGCTCGGTTGCTTGGCCATATAGTATGAGTCAGGACGCGGGCAACGACGGCAAAGTGGGGCGAGCACCGCCCGGAATGGAGGGCGCGGAGTTTCCGACTGCGAACATGAACGCGGTTTGGGCCATCGCGGGCGTCGTGGCGTCGACACTCGGCCCGACGCCGCGGGACAAACTCATCGTGACGGCGCTGGAAACGCGTCAAGAGGAGAACCCGGCGAACCCGCCACAGGACGTCTTTACGGTCACGACTGACGGCGCGACGATACTCGAGGAGCTCCCGCTGGAACACGCCATCGCGCCGCTGGTGCGGCGCATGATCGGTCCGGAACGGCCGGGGGACACGGACATCGAGGGGAAGGACATCTACGACGGCGTCACGACGAGCGTCGTCCTCGCGGCGTCGCTCCTCGACGAGGCGAGTGAGCTGATGGAACTGGGCGTCCACCCCACCGATATCAAACGCGGGTACTGGTCCGGGCTAAACGTGGCGACGGAGGCGCTGGCGGAGCTGGCGCGGCCGCTCGATCTGGCGAACCGAGAGCGTGCGGAGGCGATCGCGCGCTCGGCGATGAACGGCAACGACGTCGGCGGCCTCCTCGAGGCGTGGGTACCGCTCGCCGTCGACGCCGTCGAACAGGTCGGCGCACCGAACGGAAAGACGTTCGCGATCAGAACCAAGCGGACCGGCCGACTCAGCGAGTCCCGTCTCGTCGACGGCGCGATCCTCGACCGGAGCGGTCGAGCGGACGATGGGATGCCCAAACGCGTCGAGGACGCGTCTGTGCTCGTCCTGGGCGGACACGGTACCGGCGGTCTCATCGACCCGGCGCTGGAACGGGACTGGTCGGCCGCCAGCGACGAACCGGTCGACCTATCGAAACTCGCGTCGGCGTTCGACGGCCGCCGGGAGGACATCATCTCCGACATCGTCACCGCCGGCGTCGACGTCGTCCTCGCCCGACAGGGGATGGAGCCGGAGTACAGAGCCGCACTCGCGGATCACGGGATCCTCGGCGTCCGTGCGGTCAACCGGCTCAAACTCGCGCAGGCCGCGCTCGCGACCGGCGCGACGATCGTCAACGACGTGACCGACATCAGGGCCGAACACCTCGGATACGCGGGGAGCGTCTCCGAACGGCACCACGACCCGCGTCCCGGCCGTCGACGCACGCGAAAGATGATCGTCATCGAGGGCTGCGACGGCCCGAAGTCTGTCACGGCGCTACTTCCGGGGACGCTCGATCAGGGGGGTGAGGAACTCACCAGACAGCTCAGAAAAGCCGCCGCCGCCGTCGCTTCGGCGGCCGGCCACGGCACGGAGTATTCCGGCTACGTTCCGGGTGGCGGCGCGACGGACGTCGCCGTCGCGCGACGGGTTCGGGACACGGCGACGACTCACGGCTCGAAAGCGCAGTTGGCCGTGGAAGGATTTGCCGACGCGCTCGAGATGGTCCCATTCACCATCGCGAAGAACGCCGGTGACGACCCTCTCGATGCCGTCGCAGACATCCGCGTGAGGCAATCGACCCACGGTGACACCTACGGCTACGTCGTCCCGGAGCGATCAGTCACGGACGTTCTCGATGCGGGGATACTCGACGCACACGCGACCCGCCGCCGGTCGCTCGTCGTTGCGACGCAAGTCGCCAACATGATTCTCGGCATCGACGATGCGCTCGAGGCGCGGTATATGTGGGAGCGTCCCGACCCCGAGGACAAGATTTACGACAAGCGCGCCAAGAATGTCGAAGCCGCGCGCGAAAGCGACGAATAGGGAGTCGTCAGCTCTGTGCGATTTCGGTAATGTCTACGGTTCGCAACAGCGCGTAGACGAAGATGAAGATCATGAGCAACAGCATCATCGACATCGCGGCGGCATCGGGGTACCGCAGTCCGCGGTTCACCGAGTCGTAAATCAGCGTACTGATCGTCCCCTGTCCGCCGCTGAGGAAACTCGGTACCGAGAAGTTACCGATGGTCAGAACGAACGTGAACATACAGCCGATCGCGACGCCCGGCAGGCTCATCGGCAGCGTGACGTGGCGGAACGTCTGGACGGGGTTGCCACGGAGCGTCTCCGAGGCGTCCAATAGGTCCTCGTCGATCTGGGACAGCGAGATGTAGATCGGCGCCGCCATGAACACGACGTAGTTCTGTAGATAGCCGATCCCCATCGACAGCGGCGAGAACAGCAGCACCGAGATCGGTTCGTCGATGATCCCGATCCAGATGAGCACCTGGTTGATTATCCCTGTTCGGCCGAGGATCGGGATGTACCCGATGGTTCGGACGATGTCCGACGTCCAAAACGGGATGACCAGAAACAGCAACAGCAGGATACCCCCCTTTTCACTCAGGTAAAACCGGAGGTAGTAGGCGATCGGGTAACCGAAGACGAGCGTGATCGCGGTCACGATCAGGCCGATCCCGACGGTGAGTGCCGTCGCCGAGAGGACCGTACCCGAGAGGACGGTTTCCGTGTACGAATCCAGCGTGAACTCCCAGATGACCGAGAACGACTCGTAGGTGAGGAAACTGTATATCGCCACCACTCCCAGCGGTGCCAGCAGGAAGACGGTGAACCACAGCACGGTCGGGCCCGTGAGGACGTGGATTTCACCGAGCGACAGGTCTCGGTCGCCGGGCAACAGTTTGTCGGCTGTGCTCATGGCTTACGCACTCGTGAAGTCGCGCCAGCGGTCGGTCATGTAGCTCGCGTTATCGGGCCAGATCTGGAAGAACCCGATCCTGTCGATGCGCTCCTCGATGGGGCCGCTGTCCCGGGTGCTGCCGTCGTCGGACGGCTCGCCCTCCTCGTCCGCCCAGTCGTGTTCGAGCGGATCGAAGAGCGCCGGTTCGTCGATGGGATCGTACGTGGCCTCGCCGTTGTAGGCCCAGTCGTAGTACTCCGGTCCCATCCCGTCGCCGGTGTCGTCGGAGCCGTCGCGGACGAGCTCTTCGTTCGGGTAGTGGGGGACGGAGTACCCGTAGCCCTGAATGAAGCCGGGGAAGGCCGCGCCGTAGTGAACGTCGATGAGTTTCGCGACCTCGTCGTAGTTGTTGCGGTTGGACGCGCCGGGGTTCGTCGGGGAGATACCGCCGTACCAGTATCGATAGCCCTGGTAGCCGTTCTGGCCGGTCTCCATGGTCGCGTAGGTGATCGGCGTTCCCGACCGACGGGTGTCGAGCGCGGCCGGTTGCCAGAGGTCACCGATGACCGCCTCCTCGCTGGCCATCAGGTTGACCGATTCGCCGTACGCTTCCCACGTCGACCGGAACTGCCCGCTCGTCTTCTGTTCGATGAGGAAGTCGATTGCGGCGTCGAGTTGTTCTTCGGTCGGGTTGTTGAGGTCACCCACCTCACCGTCGAGCATCCCGTTGTCGACGAGGTGCATCAGCGCCTGCGGGATGGTGATCGAGGACGTCGAACCGATGATTGCTTCGCCCTCGTATTGGTCGTCGAAGAGGTCGCTCCAGAGGGTCGACTCATCGACGTACTCCGGATTGTAGCCGACCGCGTCGAAGTTGTAAACGTGTGGCGCGAAACGCAGTTCCGTCCGCTCGTCGTCCTGCCACAGGACCTCGTTCACGGTCTCCGTTTGTGCGCCGAGATCGCTGAGACGCTCGCCCGGGTTGGTGAACAGTTCGGACGTGACCTCGGGATCCCACCCGGGGAGATCCTCCGTTGGTACCGGTATGTGGGCATCGTTATCGTTGACCAGGGCACCGGCGCCAGCCGTGTCGAGAGAGAACGCGTCGAAGCTCTCCCGCTCGCCGCCGAGTATGCGCTGCTGGACGGTGGGGATCGTCGCGTTCGTCGTGTCCACGTCGATGCCGGTGACGTTAGTGTAGATTTCTGCCTGCCCGTCTCGAACGGCCCACGCCGGGCCGATCCAAGTGAGCGGGCGTTCGCCGCTGTCGAGCCCGTCGCCATTACCGTTTCCACCGTTCCCGTTACCGTTACCGTTACCGTTGCCGCCGGTGCCGCCGTTGCCGCCGTTACCGCCGTTGCCGCCGTTACCCCCACTGCATCCAGCCATTGCTGCCCCGGCGCCGGCTATGCCGGCGTATTTGACAAACTTTCGTCGCGGAATCTGATCATCAGTCATATTCTTCAACTCACCTTATGTAACATCTCATATTAAGCTTTGGGAGGAGAGCAATATTCAAACATATTCAAACAGACCGGTGGGTGGAACGCGCTCGCCAAATGAGATAAGACCGGATACAAACGACAGCACCAACGGTGCAGAAGTCTCGAACGAGGGGTGAAACGCGAGCGCAAAACCTTCATTACCGGGCTAGATGAAGGAGGGGTATGAGCGCTGAAGTCGCAGTCATCAGCACTGGCGGTACCATTGCCAGCACCCGAGACGAGACGGCGGCGACACCACAAAAGAGTGGTAAAGAACTGATAGCGGCTGTTCCGGAACTGTCCGAGTACGCGACGCTATCGGTTCGTGACATCGCGCAGGTGCCGAGTTTCGATATGGATCTCGACACCATCGCCGACGTCGGCGACGCGGTCGCCGACGTGATCGCCGCCGACGCCGACGGCGTGGTCGTCACCCACGGCACGGACACGATGGAGGAATCCGCCTACGTGCTGGATATAACCCGCGATTTCGACGTCCCGGTGGTGTTTACGGGCGCACAGCGGCGCCCCGATGAGCACAGTCCCGACGGCCCCGCGAACATGCTAGCGGCGGTACGTGCCGCAACGCACGATCGCCTCCGGGCTGCCGGCGGCGTCTACATCGCCTTCGACATGGAGTTACACTCCCCCCGCGACGTGACCAAGTCCCACACGAGCGCGCTCGGGACGTTCGATTCCCCGGACAAGGGACCCGTTGGATCGTTCACGAGGGAGAGTATTCGGTTTCATCGACAGCCAGGGAGCTACAGCGGAACGTTCGTTCCCACGCGGTCGTCCGCGGACGTGCGAATGATCAAGTCCGCGGTCGGTATCGGTTCCCAACAGCTCGACACTGCCGTCGAACAGGGTGTCGACGGCGTCGTCATCGAGGGAACCGGTCTCGGCAATACCACGTCAGCGCTGGGTAACGCGGTCGGCGAGGCCGTCGAGCAGGGGATCCCAGTCGTCGTTACCTCACGGTGTCACGCGGGATCGACTGGCCCTGTGTACGGAACCGACGGCGGTGGGCAGACGCTCGTCGACAACGGTGCAGTCCATGCGGGCGATCTGCCCGCACACAAGGCCCGACTGAAGCTCGCGTTCGCGCTCGAAGCCGTCGACGAACCGCTCACCGCAACGGAGTACTTCTGAACGGTCAGTTCGTGCCAAACGTTTTTGACGGGTGGTTGCGGTCTCTAGTACGTATGCAACGTTTGAACGACCGCGTGGCGCTAGTCACAGGTGGGAGTTCGGGTATTGGAAACGCAATCGCCGCCGCGTTCGGCCGCGAAGGGGCCGACGTCGTCGTGGCCGACGTGCGTCGGGAGCCGAAACTCGACGACGAGCGGTCGGTGTTCGATAAACTGGACGAGGCCGACGCGGAGAGCCTGTTCGTCGAGACGGACGTGACCGACGAGACGGCCGTTCGCGAGGCGGTCGAGGCGGCCGTCAGCGAGTACGGCGGGCTCGATATCCTGGTCAACAACGCCGGGATCTACTACCAGTACGAAGCACACGAAACGCCGACGGAGGAATACGACGCGATTACGAACGTCAATCTGCGCGGCACCTTCCTCTGTAGCAAGGCAGCCATCCCGGAACTGAAAGACAGCGAGAACGCGAAGATCATCAATCTCTCGTCGATATTCGGGCTCGTCGGAGGGGGCTCGAGCGCCGCGTATTGCGCGTCGAAAGGCGGCGTTTCGAACCTGACACGGCAGATGTCGCTGGACTACGCCGACGACGAAATCAACGTCAACGCCATCGCACCGGGGATCATCAAGACTGCACAAAACGTCGAATGGCGCGAGAACAACCCGGAGATCGTCGCCGACTGGGAGGCGAAGACGCCGTGGCCGCGGTTCGGCGAGCCGGAGGACGTCGCAGCGGTCGCCGTGTTCCTCGCGAGCGATGAAAGCGATTTCATCACGGGGGACATCCTGAGCGTCGACGGCGGCTGGACGGCACAGTAGACCAAGCGTGACAGCCAACGTTATGCGAGTGAAATACCTATCACCGAGCGAAACCAACGATTTAATACATGATTGAAACCATCCTGATAGCCGTCGAGGACAACGAAACGCGCATGCGACCGGTAGTCGAACACGCGGCAGAGATCGCCAGCGGTCTCTCCGCCCACGTCGTTTTGTATCACGTGTACGAACCTGACGAGTTCAAAGACTTACTGTCGGCACTCGATTATGAATCGGCGGATCCCGCGGAGATGGCTCGACAAAACGGGACGATCGAACTCGCGGCGGACATCCTGACAAAGGCAGGTGTGGACATCTCGGTGGAGGCCTCGACGGGGACGGCTGACGAGGAGTTGGTATCCTTCATCGGGACACACGACATAGACCACGTGTTCGTCGGCGGCCGAAATCGCTCGCCGGCCGGGAAGGCGATCCTCGGGAGCGTCTCACAACGGATCATGCTCGGCACCGACGTGCCCTGTACGCTGGTCAGATAGTGGCGATACTCTCGCCTAACCACAACAACTAATATACGCCGTCGCGCTTTATATTCGTAATGAGTTCAGAGACGGCATTGTCGATAGAAAACTTATCGAAACATTATTCGAACGAAACTGTCCTCCGAGATATTTCACTGGACGTCGAGACCGGTGAATTTTGCGTTGTTATGGGCCCGAGCGGGAGCGGAAAGAGCACGCTGTTGCAGTCTATTGCCGGACTCATCGAGTACGAGGGAACGATACGGATCAACGGTACCCCGGTCGAGACGGTCCCGGTGGAGGAACGTGATCTTGGATACGTCTTCCAGGAGTTCGAGGACGCGCTGTTCCCGCACAAGACCGTTTTCGAGAACGTAGCGTTCGGCCTCCACCAGCAGGACGCCGACTATACCCAGTCGGAGATCGACGAGCGAATCGACGAGGTGCTGGAACTGCTCGCTATTTCGCACACTCGCGACGACCTCCCCACGGAGCTAAGCGGCGGCCAACAACAGCGTGTCGAGCTGGCGAGACAGCTCGTTCGGGAGTGTGACATCGTACTCTTGGACGATCCGTTGGCCGATCTGGACTACAAACTGCAAAAGCGGATGGAACTCGAAGTCCGCCAGATCCAAGAGGAGATGAACAGCACGTTCGTTTATGTCACGCACAATCAGGATCAGGCCCTCAAGTTGGCCGACAAGCTGGTCATCCTCAATCAGGGTCGAATCGAGCAGATCGGGCACCCCGAGGAAGTGTATTACGAACCGGCCTCGGCGTTCGTGGGGCAGTTCGTGGGTGACTCGAACGGTTTCATCGGAAACGCGACCCATGGGGGTGACGACACGGTGGCTGTCGAGACGGAGATCGGGGAGATGTCGGCGAGGGTGCAGGGCGACGATATCGACCCGAACCAGCGATCGATCACGATCGTTCGGCCCGAAGACGTGGGGTTCGGCGACGCGGCGGTCGGGCTGGACAACGTCTACGAGGCGACGTTCGTCGACTGGACATACATGGGCAGAGAAACCGAGTACGCGTTCGAAATAGAGGGCCTCGACTACGCAATCCGGTCGATCAAGGACGGTACCCCGACGATCGGCAACGAAACGATCGGCGAGTCGATATCGATCGGCTGGGACAAGGCGGATACGCTCTGTTTCAGTACGCTGAGTTCGGCGTCGACCGCGACTGTCGAGACTCTCATGGAGGTATAATCATGTCCGATATAGAACACAGCACTGAAGTGGAACCGACCGCGGCGAGCGCCGGCGAGGGCGAACGCATCTCAGCAGAAAGCGACTCCCGAAACAAGATCTTGGAGGTGTCGGGGCTGACGAAGATCTATCCGGACGGCACGCTCGCAGTCGACGACATCAGTTTCAGTATTCGTGAAGGTGACTTCTGTGTCGTTATCGGCCCGAGTGGCTGTGGGAAGTCCACGACGTTGCACTCGCTGGTCGGGAAAATCGAGCCGACCGAGGGGACCGTCGAGCTCGACGGCGAGGAGATCACCGACACGAACACCTACGACAGGGACATCGGACTGGTCTTTCAGGACTTCCAGCTGTTCCCGCATCTCAACGTGGAGGAGAACATCCGGTACGGTCTCGAACGTATCGACCTGCCCGATAGCGAAATCCAGCAGCGACTCGACGACATCATCGAAACGATGCGACTGGGCGGGAGCAAAGATCGCGATCCGATGGAGCTGTCGGCGGGACAGAAACAGCGGGTCGCGCTCGCGCGCAGCCTCGTCCTCGAACCCAAGCTGCTGTTGTTGGACGAGCCGCTGGGTGACATGGACTACAAACTGCAAAAACACATGGAGCAGGAACTGCTCCGCATCCACCGGGAGTTCGATACGACGATGGTCTACGTCACGCACGACCAGACCCAGGCGATGCGCCTCGCCGACCAAATCATCGTGATGAACGACGGCAAGATCGAGCAGGCCGAATCCGTCAACCGGACGTACAACAAGCCCGCGACAGCGTTCGTCGCGACGTTCGTCGGAGACTCGAATATTTTCAACGGGACCGTGACGGACGTCAGTGAAGACGGGGAGCTCGCTCACGTCGAAACGCACCTCGGAACGTTCGTGGCGTCGACGGCCAATCTGAGCTCTTCGCCTCAGGATGTCGTTGGGACTCAACTCTCGTTCAACGTTCGGCCACAGCACCTGTCCCTCGATGGCGCGGGCGAAAACGAACTCGAGTGCCGCGTCGAGGACATCATCACCCACGCCGGCCAGGGAACGCAAGTGTTGCTCGAACCCGTCGACGACGAATCGATGGAGTTCCAGCTGTTGAACCGCGAACTCATCTCCGATCTCGACGAGACGGTCACCGTCAACTGGGCGAGTCACGACACGGTGCTCCTCGAGAAGACGAGCGTCGTCGATGACGTCGACCTCCAGAAGGATATCCTGGGCGAGTAACGTATCAGTGAGATAATCACTCTTTTTCGTTCCGCGGTCAAACGCCGCCAGAGTCGGTATCGGTTCGTCGGGATACGTCGCGTGATTTTTACACGGAGCACCCGAAACTGACGACCGGATCGAGCGCGGGAAATTAGTGATAGGAATACTACTGTTTCAGAAATGTTTTAGTGTGACTCGGTTCAATCGCTAGACGCATATGACGTCAACAGTGTGCCTATCATACGATTTCGACGCCGTATCGACGTGGCTTTGGTCATACGACTCATGGGACATGCCAACGCGGCACTCTCGCGGTGTTTTCGGTGCAGAAAAGGGAGCGCCCCGACTCCTCGACCTCCACGACAAGTACGAAGTTCCGGCGACGTGGTTCATCCCGGGACATACGATAGACAGTTTCCCCGAGATCTCCGGCGAAGTGTACGACCGAGGGTACGACATCCAACACCACGGCTGGAGTCATACGGGGCCGGCGACGTACGATACCAAAGAAGACGAGATGGCGGACGTCGAGCGCGCGATCGAGTCTATCGTCGACCTCACCGGCGAGAAACCCGACGGATATCGCTCGCCTGCGTGGGATTACTCCGAGAATACGCTCGAGATCCTCGACGAGGTGGGTATCGAGTGGGACTCCAGCAAGATGGCGTCGGACTTCGAGCCCCACTGGGTGTACGGCGACTGGAGCGCTCCAGAAGACGGGCCGTACGACCGGGGCGAACCGACGGATATCGTCGAACTACCCGTCTCCTGGCAGCGTGACGACTGGCCAGCGCTGACGTTCACCTGGGCGCGTCCCCACCGAATGGGCTACGTGAGCGAGGATTCGCTGTTCCAGCGCTACTACGACCAGTTCGACTGGATGCACGAGCACGTCGACGACGGGGTGTTCGTCATGACGATGCATCCGCAGGTCATCGGTCAGGGGCACCGTCTCTCCCGGCTCGAAGACCTGATACAACACATGCAGAAGAAGGACGACGTCGAGTTCAAGGAGATGCACGACGTCGCGACCGAGTTCCGAAAGAACAACTGAGCATCGACGCGGTCGTAGGCGACCACTACTCCAGTATTTTTGCTTTCATTTCCTCGAACTCCCGGTCGGTGATCGCCCCGCGGTCGTACAGGTCTGCCAGTCGTTCGAGGGCGTCCAGCGATTCGGTAACGCCGCCCGCAGCGTCGCGGTGAGTACGCTCCCCGGTGAGTTCCGTAGCATCGATGTACTGGCTCGCCGAATCCGTTTCGGCGCTTTCTGTCTGTGACGTATCGATACGGTACGATTTGTCCCCGGTTCGAACGGAAAGACGGTGGTTACCGCCTGGAGCGTTCTCCGCGTTGACCGCGACGACATCGCTAAACGGGACACTCAAGCGTTCGATGTCGTCCGTTCGGGGGAGAAGCACCAAGAGCCGTCGGTCGGTCACGACTGTCGACAGGGACGTCCCGCTGCTCGCAACCTTGCGACGGCGGCGACCCGGATCGGATTCCGGGGCGGATTCGTCGACGATATCGAGCATGCTGCCGGTGAGAAAGTACTGGGGCCGTTCGGCGTCCTCTAGGAGTTCATGGAGGGGTTGGCCGTTGATTTCTCGTCGTAGTACCTCGGTCGTGACGGAATCACCGTCTGCCGTGTCGGCGAGTTCGTCGAGGCGGTCGGCGTCGGTCATATACCTGCAGGTTCGCCGCAGATACCTAAAAAGTGCGCGCTGGACGGCGGGGTCGACACAACCCATAGGGGCGTATGCTTTTGCGAGGCACAAACGCCGTGGGCACCGCCGGGACTACTCGGTGTGTTAACTCCCATCAAGAACTGTACCTATATACGTCTCGGCGAGTAATCCCGGGATACGCACGAATATAAGAAAACAGTCACTTGCGTGTTGCAAACGCTTTGCGTCTGCTGGTTTTGCACAAAAAGAACGTATTAACTCAGTATAAATGGGAGTCTAACCGTTCTCACGCCGATATTCAGCCATATTACCCCAGAGCATAATTTTGGATGCTGTTCACGTATAGAAAATATTTAGTATAGTCAACAATATGGATGGAGTAATCATGTCCAACCATCGTACGGAAGATACGGGGCCACGAACGCTAGAGACGGCGACCAGGACGTTGGACGTCATCAACAGACTCAAGCGGATGAACGGAGCGACCGTGACGGAGATGGCCGATGCGCTCGGGTGTTCGAAGGGGGGTGCATACAATCACCTCGTCACTCTCTACGAGAACGATTTCGTCGTGAAAGACGACAACGTCTACAAGCTCAGTCCACGCTTCATTTTGATGGGCGAGCACGTGCGACAGGACAACCTCCTCTATCAGTTCGGCAAGGGCGAGTTAGACGAACTCATCGAAAAGACCGGCGAGTACGGGCAGTTAGTGACCGAAGCGCACGGGCTGGCGATCGTCATCTACCTCCACCGCGGCGAAAAGGCGATCGGCAGCGACTACCCCCTCCATATGGAAAAAAAGCCCCTCTACCTCCACCATCTGGCCGCTGGGAAGTCGATCCTGGCCCACCTACCGAAAGCAGAGGTCGAGAAAATCATCGACAAGCGCGGCCTCCCACAGCGAACGGAGAACACGATCACGGACAGCGAGACGCTGTACGAGGAGCTGGAGACGGTCCGTGAGCGGGGATACGCCCACAACAAAGAGGAGGAAGTTGACGGACTCCGGGCGATCGGCGCTCCGATCAGCGGTCCGGATGGCGAGATGCTTGGCGCGCTGAGTCTCTCGGGGCCCAAAAGCCGTATGCAGGGGGAGCGGTTCGACGAAAAAATACCACAAATGGTTAAGAATACTGCTGATATTATCGAGATAAACATAAAGATGGCGTACAGAACGAAGGATATTTGAATTGAGTGTTTGCACCATACAAACGATTTGTGATCAAATCGGAGATCATCTCGGGAGGAACTCGAACGGGAACCGAATCAGCCAGTCACACGGAGAGCACGTCGGTGTGCGTGATAAAACAAATTAATAACGTTATTAATATTGTTACTGTATAAGCACCGACGGAGATATAGCGTCAGGAGGGATACGAGAAGCGCGGTGGGGACAACGTCCTCAAAGACGCGTCGCGTTTCTGATGGGCCACACGAGGGGCAGGTCCCCGTGGACGCCGTGTTTCCCGTCGATGGCTGATACTCGTTGAAAGGCGTCTGTCGTCGTCACGGCCTCGATCTCGGATGTAAAAAACATGGGAAACCGAAGTAGTGTCGAACGTATCTTCCGAGTGATAAAACGGGGAACGACCGGTTTCGAAAACTCCGTTAGCAACGCCGAAGCGGAAACTGCCGACGACTGGCTCAGCTCGTTCGGCTTCGCATGGAATCAGCGTATCTGAGTGCTACCGCGACGTCGGACCGGGAAGGTATTCGAGGTGTCTTCCGGTACCGAGTGATACTCCGGGGCTGTCCGGGGTCCTGTCGGGACCGATTCATTGATAAATATTTATCATACTAAGATATTTGTAATATTTCATAAATATCAGATATGGGACCAAAATCGTTTCGGACTGCAGATACGATAAGCGGAAGATGCCAGTCGATGCGTGTCAGAAGCTTGGACCGCTCCACGAGTACCGCGGCCAACCGCGCAAAGCACTGTCGAAACGAGGACACGGTATTTGTATATGATGCAATACCGAGAACCGAAACGTTCGACCGCCACGTGGTGAATACCCCCGTTGTGGGAGCCGATAACGGAACCACGTGTCACGGAATACACACTACCACCCGACACTCGAAACCCGTTATAGCGATTTATCCGCCGTCTTTCGCTCGGGTTTCAGTGAATCAGTCGAAGGCGACACCGATACCGTCGGAATCGGCCGCCATCAACAAGGTGAATCCTCGGAGGAAAGTAAAATTGTATAGGATGGGCAAAACAATCGCCAGCTGTAGCGGTGACCTTCCGCATCACCGAACGAGTAGCCGAGAAAGTGTCAAACAGACAGTTAGAACGGATGTGTCGGCGGTCGAGTCGAATATCCGGAGATCTCCGCCCGCGAGGATCACCGATTCTCTAACGACGGAACCTCGGGAACGAAGCCGACGACCCGCGATCGCGTTTGATCAAAACCCACATCCATCAGCGGCCGTAGCCGCTCGGTCGGGTCGAACGTGGTAGGGTGAGAGCCGGACACCGAGCCGGTCGGCGAAGCCCGGCATCCAGATCTATCTATCAAAATGTCAATTTTATATATAACTAAATAATTTATTATTTTCGGTTCTAAGCGGCCGACGAAGTCGTTAACGATCGGGTACGGAAAGCCGACCGACAGCCGATCAGCGACGCGGATCGCGTTGCGCTCGACGGGACCGTGCTCCGAACACCGAGACACCGATACGGGGATCTAACAGGACATGTACAGGAGAGATCAGCAAGATCACATGTTCGTGTAGTACCGATGTTCATCTCAGAGTTCGCGGTACGCGTCCGCCCACGGTCGCGCCCGTTCGAACGCCGCCGCGACCGCCAGCACGTCCGTCTCGCCGAACCGGCGGCCGACGACCTGCAAACCGACCGGGAGCCCGGCGTCAGTGAAGCCGGCCGGAACCGACGCCGCGGGGTGGCCGGTCATGTTGAACACCCACGTGAGCATGGCGTCGGTGGGGACGCCACGAACCGATCGGCCATCTATTTCCGTCGGATAACGGTCCGCGAGACGTTTCCCGTACGGCGGCACAGCGAGCGTCGGGGTCACCAGTGCGTCGTGGCCGTCGAGCGCCGCCTCGATCGCCCGGTAGGCGTCGGTACGGGGAACGTTCGCCAGGCGCTGCTCGAGCGTTTCGATGCCCTCCGAGAGCGCGATCGTCGATCGGAGCGTCTCCTCGACGTCCGCCGTCTCGAGGTCGATCCCGTGGGCCGATTCGACCTGCGCGCCGAACGCGCTGAAGAAGGCCCCGACGAGGCGCACGTACGCCAGCGAGAGCTCGTCGTACGGCGGGAGCTCGACCCCCACGGACTCGACTGCCGCGCCGGCGGCGGCGAGATCGTCGACCGCCTCGCCCACCGTCTCTCTGACCGCGGGGGCGACCGGCTGGAGATCCAGATTCGGGCTGTAAGCGATCGAGAGGTCATCGGCCGGCCGATCGGTCGCGTCGACGTACCGGGCGTCGCCGAGGGGCACCGACAGCGGATCCCGGTCGTCGTGGCCGGCCATGACGTCGAGCATGAGGGCGGTATCGTCGACGGTTCGGGCCATCGGCCCGCCGACGAAGCAGGGGGACTGAGCGGTGAACCCGTCGAACGCAGTGAACTCCGGAACGACACCGAGCGTCGGCTTCAGCGCGACGACGTTACAGCAGGAAGCCGGGACCCGAAGGGATCCGCCGATGTCCGAGCCGGTGGCGAGTCGAACCGACCCCGCCGCGAGCGCTGCCGCCGAGCCGCCTGACGAGCCTCCGGCGGAGCGTTCGGTGTCGAACGGCGTCGCCGTCGCGCCGACGAGACGGTTTTCTGTCTTGATCGTGTGCGCCAACGCGGGCGTGCTCGTCGTCCCGACTACGACCGCGCCCGCGGCCTCCAGCCGCTCGACGGCGATCGAATCGTCCGCGGCGACGTTGTTCGCCAGCGGTTGTAGCCCCAGCGTGTTCGGGACGCCCTTCTTTCGGGTCCGGAGGTCCTTGATCGCGACGGGGAACCCGGCGAGCGGACCGGGGTCACGCCCGTCCGATACGGCCGCATCGATCTCGGCTGCGCGCTCGCGCGCACTATCGGCGATGACGGTTATAAATGCGTTCAGGTCGGCCGTGGCGTCGATGCGATCCAGCGCGGCCTCGACGAGGTCGACGGACGACCGACGGCCGGTTCGAACGTCGCTCGCGCGGCGACTGGCGCGATCGTCGGGGTCGGACATACGTGACGATGGCGCGTCCGGGCGATAAATCCCGAGGACGGTCCCGTCGAACCGAACGGGACGCTTTTATTCGCCGCAATCCGAGCGATCGGTATGACCGGTTCGGAGATCTCGGAATCGCACCCCAGATACGAGTCGCTGTTGACGCGACACCGCATCGAGGACGGCGTCGACCGCGGTCTCACGTCGCGTCAGGGACTCATCGCCCAGGGCCGCGGCGAGGCGTTCGATTATCTGCTCGGCGAGGCGACGATACCGAGCGCTGACGAAGCCGAGCGCGTCGCCGCCGCTCACCTGCTTCGCGCAGAGCACGCCGTTTTGTCAGTCAACGGCAATGTAGCCGCGCTCGTGCCGGGCGAGACCGTCGAGTTGGCCGAGGCGACCGGGGCGGACATCGAGGTGAACCTCTTCAACCGGACCGACGAGCGGATCGAGCGCATCGCGAGCCACCTCCGCGAACACGGCGCCGAAAACGTCAAGGGACTCACGGCGGACGGGCGGATCCCCGGTCTGGATCAAGAGCGCGCGAAGGTCGATGCCGACGGGATCGGGGCGGCCGACGTGGTTCTCGTACCGCTCGAGGACGGCGACCGCGCCGAGGCGCTCGGTGCGATGGGAAAGACGGAACTCGTTATCGATCTCAATCCCCTGTCCCGGTCGGCGCGGGCGGCAACGGTTCCGATCGTCGATAATTTGATTCGCGCCGTCCCGAACGTGACGGCGCACGCGACCGAACTGGCCGACGCCGACCGGGCGACGCTCGATTCGATCGTCGAGTCGTTCGACGCCGCCGAGGCGCTCGAAGCCGCCGAACGGCGGATTCGGGACGTCTGAGAGAGGGTTCGACCGGCCGATCGTCTTGCGCGTGTCTGACATAGTGTTTTGTGGGTCGAACGAGAACGGCTCGTATGGCTAGCCTCACGGAGGTCTACAGGGGAGGGGGCGGGGCCGGCCTCCGGCGGCTATACGCCGGTGTCGCGTTGTTCGGAGTCGGGGCGATCCTCGTCACGACCGGTCTCGTCGTCGTCTCGACGGAGCTAGGCTCGTATCTCGGACTCGGACAGTTCCAAGCGCGCAAGTTGGCCGGCGTGTTGGGCGGGCTCGGATTTCCGGCTGTGCTCCTCGGGACGATGGTCGCACTACCGAGAGCCTCCCGGCGACTCCAGACCGCGGCCGCCGTCGGCGCGGTGCTCAGTATCGTCGGCGTCGGGCTGTTCGTTCGCGCCTACCCGGTCGATTGGGTCGGCGGCTCCGGAGACACGACGATGACGCTCGTCGTCTCCGTGATTTACTTCGTCGGGACGATCGTGACGAGTTGGTGTCTGTTCACCGCCGTCGCCAACTTCAAAGCCCGCAACGATCCGGGCGGGACTATCTCGCTCGAAATCACGAGGGGAGGCGAAACGCGCATCGTCGAGGTGTCGAACGACGAGTTGCGCGGCCGTCTCGGCGGCATCGGCATGTTGGGGGCGGCGCCCGACGGCGAGGTCGAAACCCAGACGAACCGACCGGACGGCGGAACGCGCACACGCCCTGGCGGGGCGAGCGCCAACTCGACCGACGGCGGGACCGATCACGAACCCGCGATACGCGAACCCGGCTTCTCGGAGGGTGCGGAGTTCATCGACGACGGCCAGCCGACGCCGATCAGCGACACGTACTGTGGCAACTGCGCGTACTTTCGGTACGTTCGCACCGACGACGGACTGGTGCCGTACTGCGGGCTCCACAGCGAGGCGATGGACGATATGGACGCCTGCGACGAATGGTCGCCGAACACTAACTGAGCGTCTCGTCGATCCGATCGTAGTGGCTGCCCTTCCAGAAGATCTGTCCGCACGAGCGACAGCGCCAACAGTCGGTGCTCGCGGAATCGGGCGCATAGTCGGGCGTCTCCGCCTCGGACGGAACGGGATCGAGTTCGCCGTTGCAGCGCCCACAGCGCGACGGTGCGTCGTCGATTTCGAGGTCAAAGCCCCCCTCACGGAGTTCAGCCACCTGTGCGTCGGGCTCGTGAGCGGTCAGCAGAACAGCTCCCTCGACGCTCGCAGCCAACTCGACGTCACGCGTCAGCAGACGGCGACCCTCCCTTTCGGCGAGCGTCGCGAGTCGGTCGTCGTCCTCGATTCCGCGATCCAGCGCGTAGACCGTATCGTATCCGCAGAACCGGAGGTAGACGGCGAGTTTTCCGAGCATGACGTCGAGGAGGAGTCGATCGGTATCGGGTCGGATCACGCCACGTTCGTCGTCCGATGTGGGGGACATCACTGGAAGAACGCTCGAACGCCGCTCGCGTCCCGACAGTTGAGCACGTCGTCCGGTTCGACCCAGCCGCGACGGGCGGTGTGGACGCCGAACCGCATGTAATCGTAGCCGTCCGTGCCGTGAGCGTCGGTGTTTATACTAATCGTCGCGCCGGCCTCGAGTGCGACCTTGGCGTAGCTCGATCGGAGATCCAGTCGTCGCGGGTCGGCGTTGATCTCGAGTGCCGTATCGTGTTCGACCGCGGCCGTGGCGACCCGTTCGATGTCGATGTCGTGGCCGGGGCGTTGGTTCAACAGACGACCGGTCGGGTGGCCGATAACGTCGACCTCGGGGTGTTCGATCGCGGTCACGAGTCGGTCGGTCCCGTCGCCGTCGAGGGCGCTATGCGGCGAGGCGACCACGCAATCGAGAGCGTCGAGTGCGTCGTCGCCGACGCTTATCGATCCATCGGTACCGATGTTCGCTTCGACGCCGGCGAACAGTTCGATCGATGTGTCCCCGTTCGCCTCGCGGACGGCGTCGGCGTGGGCGAGCAGTTCGTCGTCGTCCAGACCGACGCCACCGACCATTCCCGGACCCGTGGCGTGATCGGCGATTCCGAGGTACTCGTGGCCGTACTCGGCGGCTGTCTCCGCCATTTCGGCGATCGTCGCGACGCCGTCCGAAGCGGTAGTGTGTACGTGGAGATCCCCGAGCACGTCGTCGCGGGAGAGGAGCGTCGGGAGCGTTCCCTCGGCCGCCCGCTCGATCTCGCCGCGGTTTTCGCGCAACTCGGGCGGGATGTGCGGCAGTCCGAGCGCAGCGTAGACGTCGGCTTCCGTCTTGCCCGCGACCCGAGTCCCGACGCGCTGGCCGGCGTCGGGATCTTCGACCGCTGAGACGTCGAAGACGCCGTACTCGTTGACCTTCAATCCCATCCCGATGGCGCGGTTTCGGAGCGCGACGTTGTGCTCTTTGCTCCCCGTGAAGTACTGCAGGGCCGCTCCGAACTCCTCGGGGACGACGACGCGCATGTCGACGCGTTGGCCCTGAGATCGAACCGAGGCCTTGTTCGTCCCCGCCTCGATCACCGAGTCGGTCCCCTCCCACGCCTCGAACGCCTCGATGACCGCGTCGCCGTCGTCGCTCGCGACTAACACGTCGATGTCGCCGATCGTCGGTCGCCATCGCCGGATCGATCCGGCCGTCTCGACCGTCTCGGCAGCCTCGTGTTCGGCGAAGAAGGCGACGATCCGATCGGCGACCGGCCGGGCGTCCCCGAGCAGGCTCCGTTCGCGCGCCTCGCGGGCGAACGGGATGTTCGCTAAGATGTTCGCCTCGGTCTTCGCGCCGAATCCCTTCACCTCGCGTATCTCGCCGGCTTCGGCGGCCGCTTCGAGGTCGTCGAGCGTTTCGATGCTCAACGCCTCGTACAGCGCGCCGACGGTTTTCGGGCCGACGCCCTCGACGGCAGTCAGTGCGGCCATGTCGACGGGCATCTCCCCGCGCAGCTTCTCGAGCTCTTCGATCGTCCCCGTCTCGAGGAACTCCGCCGTCTTGGCGGCGATGGCGTCGCCCACGTCCTCGATCTCGCGAAGGGCTTTCTCGCCGCCCTCCTCGTACAGGCGCTCGATGGCGACGGTGTGGCCGCGAATGCTGTCGGCCGCCCGACGGTAGACGTTCGGCTTGTACTCGACGTCGCGCGCGTCGAGGTGATCGGCCAGCTCGTCGAAAAGCGCCGCAACCGTGGCGTTTTTACTCACGTAGATCTCCCGTGTATGGTCGGTTCATCGCCCGCCGATCCGCGGGCCGTCGTCGTTGCCCAACGCCTTCTTCAGGAAATCCATCCAGCGTTTCGTGTCCGCGGCCTCCTGTCGTTTCGCCTCGGCGGCGACGCTCTCGGCACCGAGGCTCTCGAGCGCCTCGAGCGCGCGGTCGATGCCGATGATGGCGTTGGCGACCGACTCGCCGGTCTCGAAACTGATCTCACCCTCCTCGATGAGCGCCTTGCGTTCGAGCCGTTCGCGCCGAAGGTTTCGTTTCGCCCGCTCGACGCGGTCGCGTTCGCCCGCCGGCACCGTCTCTCGGCGTTTGATCTCGAAGACGAACTCCCGGAGATCGATCTCTTCGCCCTGGATCTCTATCCGTTCGGGGATGTCGACGCCGAGCGTCGATCCCTCCCGACCGATGCGCTCGAGCAGCTGTTTACGCTCGTACTCCTGCACAGCCCACACTCCGTGGTCGAGGGGCAAATAAGAATCGGCGTTCGCGGCGAACGGCTCGCTTTCACGCGTGTCGGTCTGGCCGACTAGCCACCGCCGCCGCCCTGCATCATCTCCTGGATCTCCTCGTCCTGCAACAACACGTCGGGGTCACCGCTGTCGACGATGTCACCGCGTTCGATGACGTACATCCGATCGACGATCTCCGGGACGTGACTCGCGTTCGATTCGGCGATGAGCACGGAGATGCCCCGGTCGATGATCGCCCGAAGGTACTCCTTGAGGTTCTCGACGACGATCGGCGCGAGCCCCTCGAGCGGCTCGTCGAGGATCAACAGGTCGGGGTCCAGCGCCATCGCGCGGCCGATGGCGCACATCTTCGCCTGGCCGCCGCTCAGGTTCTGGACCTCGGTGTCGCGGCGGTGGTCGAGTTCCTCGAAGAGCTCGAAGATGCTCTCGACCATCGCGTCCTCGTCGTCGATGCCGCGGGCCTTCCCGGAGCTCCAGATCGGCAGCCGGAAGTTTTCCTCGACGGTCATTCCGGTGAACAGGTCGCGGTTCTCCGGCTGGTAGCCGATGCCGCGGGTCGGGATGACCTCCGGGGGGAGCTCGGTGATCTCCTCGCCGTTGTACCGGACAGAGCCCGTCTTCAGCGGGGTGAGCCCCATCACACCGCGGAACGTCGACGTCTTGCCGGCGCCGTTCCGGCCGACCAGCGCGACCGCCTCGCCCTCGTTTACCGTCAGGTCGATCCCGTGAGTCACCTCGAAGCCCTCGACGATCGCGCGGTTGTCCTCGAGTTCGAGGAGCGGATCACTCATTATCACTCACCCCCAGTAGGGTGCGACGGAGGTCCGGATCGGTGTCGAGAAGCGTCGGCGGTCCCTCGCGGAAGACGCTCCCCTCGACCAGAGCGATCATCCGGTCGGCGTAGTTCCGGACGATGTCCATGTCGTGTTCGATGGTGACCGTCGTGACGTTCTGTTCGTCGCTCGCCTCCACGACCGTTTCGATCACGTACTCTTTTTCCTCGGAGCCGACCCCCGAGGTCGGTTCGTCGAGCAGCAGGTAGTCCGGATCGAGCGCGAAGGAGATGGCAACGTCGAGCAGTTTCCGGTCGCCGTGGGGTAAGGTTTCGGCGACCTCGTCGGCGACGTCCTCGAGGCGGAACTGCTCGAGCAGTTCCGCGATATCGTCCTCGACGACCTCGTGTTCGTGGTCGAGACTGCGCATCTCCGAGATCTTGTCGTGGTTCGAGAGGGCCGCCGTCCGGAGGTTCTCCCGGACCGTCATCTCCTCGAAGAGGTGGACGATCTGGAAGCTCCGGACGAGCCCCTCCTTGACCCGCTTGTCGGGCCGCATGTCGGTGATGTCGTGCTCGACGGTGTCACCGCCCTCCGTGCGGTGCATGACGACCGACCCCTCGTCGGGCTCCAACAGCCCGGTCAGGAGGTTGATGAGCGTCGTTTTGCCGGCGCCGTTGGGGCCGACGATGAACACCATCTCGCCATCTTCGGCGCCGAACTCCAGCGATACGTCGTCCGTCGCGCGGAGCTTACCGAACTCCTTCACTAAGTTGCGTGCCTCGAGCATCTCATTTCACCCCGAAGAGCAGGACCTTCGTGGTCCGTGCGGCGTCCCGGAGCTTCGAACCGACGAGCGCGGCGATGAAGCTCGCGTCCTCGGCCACGAGGCCGGGGTTCCGGGCACGGTCTTTGATCCCGCCGAGGATGGCGGGCAGCGATCCGATGACCCCGTTCGGCAGCAGGAAGACGACGAGAAACAGCATGAACCCCGTCAGGAACTCCCAGTACTCCGTGGCGAACCGGAGCTCGGTGAGCATGTAGGTCAGCACGATGCCGCCGATTATCGGCCCCAAGAGCGTCTGGAAGCCGCCGAGGATCGCCATGAACAGTATCTCTCCGGAGCGGAGCACGAACAGGGTGCCGTTCGGTCGGACGTGCAACAGGCTGATCGAGTACAGCCCGCCGGCGAGGCCGCCGTAGACGCCCGAAATGACGATGGTAGTCCAGACGTACCGTTTCACCGGAATGCCGATGAACCGTGCGCGCGTCCGGTCCTGGCCGATGGCGTCGAGCGCGCGTCCAAACGGCGACTGGACGAGCCGCCAGGTCACGAACAGCATGACGAGCAACACGACGATCAGGATGTAGTAGCTCAACACCTCGAACTGTCTCGAACTCCACTCCATCCCGAACAGCGTCGGGCGGATGAGATCGCTCTGGGGCCGGACCGCGAGCCCGTCGTCGGAGCCGAGGATGTCGGTGCTCCCCATCACGATGGCAAAGAGCAGTTGGTTGAACGCGAGCGTCAGAAGCGAGAAGTAGATGTCGAGGTAGCCGGAGACGAGCCAGCCGATAGCGACCGCGAGCGATGTCGCCAGCAGAACCCCGATGAGCACCAACAGGAGCGCCTCCTCGACGCCTGCGTACTGTGCGGCGAGGGCCGACCCGTAGGCGCCGCCGCCGAAGTACGCGGCGTGGCCGAACGAGACCAGTTCGGTATGGCGCAAAAGCAGATTCAGCCCCAGCGCCGCGATGCCCCAACACAGCCCCAAGTAGATCGTCTGGGTCCGGAGGCTCGAGCTGAGCCCCTCGATTTCGGGAACTGCGAACAGCGCGAGCACGCCGACGATCAAGTACAGGATCTGCCGCGGCGTCAGCTCGATGCCCTTCAGCAGGCCGATTCGGCGCGGCCCGTCGTCGGTGTCGGCGCTCATTCGATCTCACCCCAGGTGCCGTAGAGCCCCTCTGGTTTGAAGAGCAACACGGCGATCATGATTCCGAACGGCGCGGCCAGCTCGGCGGGCGGGTACAGCATGATCGCCCACCGGCTGGCGAGGCCGATCAGTAGGGCACCGACGAAGGCGCCCTTGATCGATCCGAGGCCGCCGATGACGATGACGACGAAGGAGAGCACGAGCGGGTTGGTGCCCATTCCGACGTCCGCCGAGATCGCCCCGGCGCCGTGGATCGCACCCGCAAAACCGGCGAAGAACCCGCCCATCGCGAACACGAGCGTGAACACCCGGTCGGTGCTGACGCCCATGGCGGTCGCCGCCTCGCGGTTGATCGCGGTGGCGCGGACGATCCGGCCGGTCTTCGTCCGCTCGAAAAACCAGATCAGGAAACCGAAGACGCCGATCCCGATCAAGATCGCGAAGATGTTGTAGCTCGGATAGTTGAACCCGACGAGTTCGGTCGTCGGGACTTGGTTGACCGCGTCGAACACCGCACTGAAGCGCCGCGGCGATCCGCCCCAAATGTACAGGAACACGTCGACCATCATCAAAAGCAGGGCGTAGGTCAAGAGCAGCTGGTAGACCTCCTTCCGTTCGTAGATCGGCCGGATGATCGTCGCCTCGATGAGCGCGCTCACCGGAAGCAGGACGATCGCGGAGAGGACGACGGCGAGAAGGCCGGTTAGAGAAATAATAGCGATTGACATCGGGCCGGTCGCCGGGCCGACGGTGCCGACGAGGGCCCCACCGAGGCTGAACACGAGGAACGCGCCGAGCGCATAGAACTCCCCGTGAGCGAGGTTCAAGATGCCTAAGACGCCGAAGATGATCGTGAGCCCCGTCGCGATCATGAACAGTATGAGGCCGAAAAAGACCCCGTTGAGCGTCTGCTCGAAGAACAGCCCCGGCGAGATAAACAGCGGCGTCTCAAACACGGGGATCACCCGGTTGGGTTGGCAGCGGCCGTTGTCGTGGGATTGCGAGCATGCGTGATAAAAATACTAGTGAGGAATCTACCAGTTCTCGACCCACTCGACCGACGCCATCCCCTGCGGCGGGGAGACGTGGCTCGGCGGGATGGCCTCGATGTCCTCGAGGACGGCGATGCCCATCTCGTCGTCCCACTCGATGCGGCCGAAGTGCGCCGTCGAGTAACACTGGTGGTCGGGGGCGACGGTGTGATAGCCTGCTGGAGTGTAGAACCCGTGGTTCTCCATCGTCGCCGCGATCTGTTCTTGGCTCGGCCAGCCGCCGACCAGCTGGACGGCCTTCTCCGCCGCGGTCGCCCACTGGGCGACGGCGCCGTACCCGCTCATGAAGTGCCCCGTCGGGACGACGTCGTGTTCCTCTTGGGCCTCGTTGAACAGTTCCTGACCGGCGCTCCACTGATCGAGCGGCGGCGAGCCCCAGTAGTAGTTCCGGGAGCCGCCCCAGAGATTGCCCTGGACGTCGTCTTCCTCGAGGTCGTTGACTGAGCCGTACCAGACGGTGCCGACGCCGATGCCGATCTCGTCGAAGAGGTCCTGCGATTGGCCCTGGTCGAGCAGGAGCGTCGCGTCGCCGCCCCAGCAACTCGTAAAGAGCACGTCGGGTGCTTCCTCGGCGACCGCAGTAATGTGCGTCGACATGTCGCTCGCGCCGAGGCTCGGGTTCCCGCTGTAGACCTCCTCGGCGCCGGTCAGGTTCTCGATGGCCGCGTTGAACAGTTCGCGCTCGTCGTACCCGAACGCGTAGTCGGGGTTGATGTTCGCGTAGGTTTCGATATTCTCCGCGCCGAGGTCGGCGACGGCGGCGCGGGCCGCCGCGACGGCCTCCATGACGTCGTGGTTCTGGTGGCGAAAGGAGTAGGTGACGTCGTTTTCCTCATACAGCGAGGCGACGGTACCGTCCGTCGAGACGTTGACGACGCCCTCGTCCTCGACGACCGGGAGCAGTTCCTCGTGGCTCCCGCTGGAGATGGGGCCGAAGGTGACGTCCTTGCCGTCGTCGACGAACCGCGAGTAGTTCTCGATCGCCGCGCCGGCCTCCTCGACGACCTCGAGTTCGATCTCCCGTCCGGCGACGCCGCCCGCCTCGTTGATCCGCCGAACGGCCGTGAGCGCGCCGTATTCGGCCTGCAGGCCAAGCACCGAGGGTGCACCCTCCCGGAACGTCTGGAGGCCCGCCTGGATAGGTTCGTCGGGTACCTCGTCGGTCTGTTGTTGGCCGCCGTTGCCGCCGTTACCGTTCTCGTCTTCGCCACCGATCAGCGACGAACAGCCGGCGAGCGCGGCTGCCATCGCGCTCCCGCCGGTCGCCTTCATCATATCGCGTCGATTTAGTTGGACATCCATTGTCATGATATACCCTCGTAGGTGATACAGTAGCGAAACTAAATATAACCAAGGGTGAACATATCAACCGTCACCGCCACAGGCGCGAAAAACGAGCGTGGAGCCGAACGGATCGAGTTCGCGCGACGCAAAACAGTGGCGATATTTATAATTCTGCGCGTTCGAGCGCCTCGACGGCACTGAAATCCTCGTGGACGACCAATGCGACGGCGCGTGCGATCCGCTCGGGATCGTCGTGTTGGAAGATCGTTCGCCCCATCGAGACGCCCGCCCCACCGGCGTCCATGGCTCCCCGGACCGCGCGCAGCGATTCGAGGTCGCCGTCGGGCGATCCGCCGGCGATGAGTACCGGGCGACTCGTGGACTCACAGACGTGCTCGAAGCTCTCGGCGTCGCCGCTGTAGCCGGTCTTTATCAGATCCGCCCCGAGCTCCTCGGCGAGTCGAACCGCGTGTCCGAGCGCCTCGGGATCGTCGCCCTCAACGTCCGGGCCGCGCGCGTACGCCATCGCGAGGACGGGTAGCCCGTACTCCGCGGCCTCGTCGGTGAGTCGTCCGAGCGCTTCGATCTGTTCGCGCTCGTACTCGGAGCCGACGTTGATGTGAAACGAGACGGCGTCGGCGCCGGCCCGCAACGCGGCCTCGACGGAACCGGTGGTCCGCTTGTCGTTCGCGTCGGGGCCGATAACCGTCGAGCCGTTCATGTGAGCGATGTAGCCGGCGCCGTTTTTGTTGCCGTGAACGCGGCGCGCGATACCTTTCTGCGTCAGTACGGAGTCGGCGCCGCCGCGCGTGACGGCGTCGATCGTCGATTCGATGTCTTTCAGTCCTTTGACCGCCCCGAGCGTGATCCCGTGATCCATCGGTACGACGACGTACCGACCGTCCGTCCCGATGCGCTGGAGGCGTGCTGTGATCCCTGGTGTCATGATATCTATGAGTGTGAGAGGTTTACTCAAGTCCGTTCCGGTCGCGGACGACGCCGTGCACCCTCGAGTGCGCCCGCCTTCAACTCCCTGGCGAGGGCTTCGAGCTTTGCTGCGATGTCGGCCGTGGGTTCGTCGTTTTCGTGCCCCTCGGCGACGATATCGATCAACGCGGAGCCGACGATGACGCCGTCCGCGCCCGCGGCGACGACGCCCGTGGCGTGGTCGCCGGTCGAGATTCCGAACCCGACCGCTTTGGGAACGTCGTAGCCGCCGAGTCGGGCGAGCGTCCCGGCGGTGTGATCGGAGAGCGAATCGCGCGCGCCGGTGACGCCGAGACGCGCCTGCACGTAGACGTAGCCCGACACGCGGTCCATGATCCGATCGAGGCGCTCACCGGTCGTCGTCGGAGCGACGATGAAGATCAGATCGAGGCCGAACTCGTCGCAGACTTCGCGGAGGAGGTCGGCCTCCTCGGCGGGCAGGTCGGGGACGACGAAGCCCTCGATGCCGACCTCGGCGGCCCGCTGGACGAACGAGCGGACCGGCTCCGAGCCGTACTGGTAGATCAGGTTGTAGTACGTCATACAGACGAGCGGCACGTCGACGTCGAGCGCCTCGACGAACTCGAAGAACCGCTCCGGCGTCATGCCGCCGTCGAGCGATCGGACGACCGCCTGCTGGATCGTCGGCCCCTCTGCGATCGGCTCCGAGAACGGGAGGCCGAGTTCGATCACGTCCGCGCCGCCGCGGGCGAGCGCCTCCACGTACTCGAGCGATGAGTCGAAGTCCGGGTCGCCGGCCGCGAGATACGGCACGAACGCCGGTTCGTCGAAGGCGTCGTCGAGCGTCACCGATCGAACACCTCCATCCGCGGGGCGTTATCGAGGTCGCGCTTTTCGGTCTCGTCGATCGCCGCTTCGAGGTCCTTGTCACCCCGCCCGGAAACGTTGACGACGACCGGTTCGTCGAACTCGACGGAGCCGTCGCCGTCCGGTCCGGCGACCGTCTCGAGGAAGCCGAACGCGTGCGCCGTCTCCAGCGCGGGGATGATTCCCTCGTCCTGTGAGAGCCGGTGGAAGGATTCGAGAGCGGCATCGTCATCGACGGTAACGGGTATAACGCGCCCCGTATCGACGAGATACGAGAGCTCCGGTCCGACGCCCGAGTAGTCCAGCCCCGAGGAGACGCTGTGGGACTCCATGATCTGTCCGTGGCTGTCCTGCAGCAGTTTCGTGCGCGCGCCGTGAAGGACGCCCTCTTCGCCGGTCGACAGCGACGCCGAGTGCGGCGCGACGCCCGTCTCCTCGTCGACCGTGAGCGAGGAGCCGCCGGCCTCGACGGCGTACAGCGTCACCGCCTCGTCGTCGAGCAGTTCGGCGAACGCACCCATCGTGTTCGATCCGCCGCCCGCACAGGCGACGACCGACCCCGGCAGTCCGCCGAGTTTGTCGAGCGATTGCGCCCGGATCTCCTCGGAGATGACCGACTGGAAGTCGCGAACCATCGCCGGAAATGGGGCCGGGCCGACGATCGATCCGATGACGTAGTGGGTCGTCTCGACGGTCGTCGCCCAATCGCGCATCGTCTCGCTGATCGCCTCCTTCAGCGTGCCGCGGCCGATGTCGACCGGACTGACGTCGGCCCCGTTGATCCGCATCCGGAACACGTTAGGGCGTTGGCGATTGATGTCGCGGCGCCCCATGTATATCTCACACGGCATGTCGAGGTGTGCGGCGGCCATCGCCGTCGCCGTGCCGTGTTGCCCCGCGCCGGTCTCGGCGATAATCCGCTCTTTACCCATGTACTTCGCCAACAGCACCTGTCCGAGGGCGTTGTTGAGCTTGTGTGCGCCGCCGTGCAGCAGATCCTCACGCTTCAGGTACACGTCGACGCCGTAGCGCGCCGAGAGCTGTTCGGCGTGTTGTAGCGGCGTTGGTCGACCGCCGAAATCCCTGATCCGGTCGCGGAACTCGTCCATGAAGCCGTCTTGGTTCTCCAGGACGTACCGCTGATACGCGTCAGTCAGTTCCTCGATGGCGGGCATCAACGCCTCTGGGACGTACTGGCCGCCGTAATCGCCGAATTTGGTGTCAGGTTGGGGCATGGGTGAGTCGCTTCGTTCAGACATCGGTGAGTCGCTCCGTTCAGACATCGGTGAGTCGCTCCGTGTTGGCGCGGACGTCGCCGTCCATGATCGCGGAGCCGACGAGGAGACCGTCGGCACCGGCCGCCCGCATCCGCGAAACGTCCTCCAGGGAGGTTATGCCGCTTTCGGCTATCAGGGTAACGCTCGCACGATCCGTTGCCGGGATCGAACCGACGACGCGCTCGAACGTGCCGAGATCGACCTCCAGTTTTCCCAGATCGCGGTTGTTCACGCCGATCATCTCGGCGCCCGCGTCGAGGGCAGCCTCGAACTCCTCGGGGGTGTGCGTTTCGACCAGTACCTGAAAGCCTCGTTCGCGCGCGGCGGCGAGCAACCCGTCAAGATCATCCACGAACCGGGCGATGAGCAAGACGATATCCGCCTCGACGACATCGAGTTGCGCCTCCCGGAGAATGAAGTCCTTTCTGAGTACCGGCACGTCGACGGCCGCTCGAACGGCCGCGAGCGTCTCGGGCGAACCGCCGAAGTGGTCAGGTTCAGTCAACACCGACAGCGCCGCAGCGCCGCCCGTGATCATCGCCTCGGCGAGTTCGACCGGATCGTCGGTCCGCTCGCCTGTGGTCGTCGGACTGGTCGGTTTTAGCTCCGCGATGAGCGGAGCGCGCCCGTCGGCATCGGCCGCCGCGAGCGCGTCCGGGAGCGATCGCGGGGTCACCGACAGCGGTTCGGAACCGCCCGCTCGGCCCTCGGCCGCCTCGAGGATCGACCGGACCGCCGGCGCCAGCCCGTCATTAGTGTTCATTACTGTACATCAACGGGCGTATTTGTACAAAAGGGTTGCGCCTCGGGGTCACAAAGCGGTCGCTGGTGGGGTATAAGACGAAACGCCGAAGAACGCCCGCGTCTACAAGTTCGGCGCGTCGCCACCGAACTCCTCGATGAGCGCGGGCACGACCTCGAAGAGGTCGTCGACGATGCCGTAATCGGCGATATCGTAGATCGGTGCGTTCGGGTCCGTGTTGATCGCGATGATCGTGTCCGCTCCCTTCATCCCGGCGACGTGTTGGACCGCGCCCGAGATCCCGATCGCGATGTACACGTCCGGCGTGACGACCTTCCCGGACTGGCCGACCTGCCGGTTCTGCGGCAACCAGCCGTTGTCGACGATCGGTCGCGACGACGACAGCGTCGCGCCCAGCGCGTCCGCCAGCGCCTCGATCAGCGGGATGTTATCCTCCTCTTCGATACCGCGGCCGACCGACACCAACACCTCCGCCTCCGTGATGTCGACGTCGCCGCCGGCGACCTCCTCGAATCCGTTGACGGTCGTCCCGAGCGCCGACTCGTCGATATCGACGTCGAACGCCTCGATCGGCGCATCGCCGGCTTCTTCGGCGACGGGCCACTCGGCCGGCCGGATCGTCAGGGCGTACTGGTCGGCATCGATGTCGTAAGTCGTCTCCACCTTTCCGCCGTACTGCTCGCGGGTGATCTCGACGGCGTCGCCACCTTCGAGCCCGATCACGTCGGTAGCGAGCGGGAGATCGAGCGCGCCGGCGACGGCGGGCGCGTAATCGAGCCCGTTGACCGTGTTCGGCAACAAGAGCGCCGTCGGCTCGAGTTCGGCGTACAGTTGCTCGATGGTCTGCGTGTAGACCCCGTGGTTGAACTCCTCGCCCTCGTCGACGGTGTAAATCGTGTCGACGCCCGTCCGGTTCAGATCGTCAGCGAAGCCGTCGACGTCGCCGCCGATGATTGCGATCGCGAGGTCGGTACCGTGTTCGTCGGCGAGTTCGCGGCCGGCGTTGATGAGTTCGTAAGAGACGTCGCGCAACTCACCGCGGCGGTGTTCGGCGACGGCGAGCACCGTCATCCTTCGACCACTCCCTTGTCGCGGAGGAACGCCGCGAGTTCTGTGGCGGTTTCCTCGGCGCTACCTTCCCAGACGACGGCGTCGCTCTCGGATTCGGGTTCGTACATCGACGTGCGCTCGACGGCCGAATCCGCGACGCTCTCGTCGAGACCGACATCGTCGAGCGTCTTCGCATCGAGGGGTTTCCGCTGGGCCTGTCGGATGCCGCGGAGGCTGGCGTAGCGCGGCTCGTTGATGCCGGTCTGGATCGTTAGTACTGCGGGGAGTTCGACGTCGGTGAGCTCCTCGATACCGCCTTCGAGCTCGCGGTGGACGGCGGCCTGCCCCGCGTCCGCGTCGAGGTCGAGTTGGTTGACGACGGCGGCCCACTCGAAGCCGAGACGGTCGGCCAAGGCGACGCCGGTCGCGCCGTTGGAGTCGTCACCCGCTTGGACGCCCGAGAGGACGAGATCGGGGGCTTCCTCCTCGGCGACGGCGGCGATGATGTCGGCTTTGGTGCTCACGTCGAGGAACTGGACCTCGTCGAGGGAGTCGTCCCACACGCGGATCGCGCGGTCGGCACCCTTCGCGAGAGCCATGCGGACGGTCTCCTCGGCGCGCTCGGGACCGATGGTGACCGTGACGACCTCCACGTCGTCCATCTCCTCGCTTATCTGAACGGCCTCCTCAACGGCGTAGTCGTCCCACTCGTTGAGATCGTAGTCGAGGGAGCCTTCGGCGATATCGAGTCCGGAAATCTCGAACTCGTCATCGACCTCGGCAACCTCCTTGACGGTGACCAGTATCTTCATAGCAGCTTGTCGTTAAGACTGACGACCGTTCAAGGTTAAACGTTTCCGAATCGCACGGCGAGCTCACCGGCTCATCAGTGCTCACTCACAGCGGTCGACGCTCACGGGAGTCGGAGCGGCTGAGGATCGCCGTCACCGCTCGTCGTCGCCGTTGGCGAGATCGCCGATCCCCTCGCCGGGGAGGCTGATGAGGTTTTCCCGGCCGATCCGGAGTTTGTCCACCTGATCGGCCTCGTCCATCGACGAGAGCAGTTGGGAGACCTTGGCGTTGGACCAGCCGGTCTCCTTGACGATCATCGCCTGCTTCATCCGCCCGCCGTTCTGTTCGAGGAGGTATTCTACCCGTTCCTCGTCGGAGAGGAGATCGAAGTCCGGTTCGTCGCCCGTGTCGGCGCCGTCTTCAGAGTTATCCGAGGCCCTCTCGGTCGTGGAGGCGGGTGTATCGGCAGGGGAGTCGCCCACGGGTTCCGAATCCGGTGGCCCCGCTTGCGCCCCGGCGGCGTCCGAAACGGTGGACGCGGCCGTCCGGGGGGACTCGCCGTTCGACGTAGCACCACTCCGTCGCCGCGCCATCAACAGGTACACACCCAACAGGAGTGCCGAGCCGCTCAAGGCCAGCGCGCCGACGACGAGCGTGGTCGAGACGCCACCGGCGGGGGCCGCCGTCGACGACGGGTGGTAGACGATCGTGAAGTACCCCGGTTCGAAGGTCGTGGGACCGCTCCAGTGGAGATCGCCTCCCTCGGCGCCGACGGGTGAGGTCGTCGGGCCGCCGTACCCCGGCGGGGAGCGAATCGTCAGCGACTGATCGGCGCTGAGCGCCGGAAGCCATGTCCCGTCGGTGGTGTTGAACGCGTCGTCGACGTACAGCGTGTTGTTCTCTCCGGGGCGCGCGAACGACTGCCAAGTGAACGTGATTCGGAGGACGCCGTGCCGAGCGGCCGGATCGTCGGCGTCGGTCGCCGTGGCGGGACCGTCGGTTCCGGCGTCCGTAACTGATCCGTCGGAACCGGTAACGACTCGACTGTCGCGACGCACCGATTCGATCGACATCTCCCGGCCGCTCGCCGACGAGGCCTCGGCGGCTGCTTGCCTGAACGAATCGGTACCGAGATCGAGGTTCTCCTCTCCGGCCTCGAAGCGTTCCGCGAACGCCTCGAACTCCTCGCGTTCGTCGTCGTTTTCGATCGGAACGCGCAGGGAGACGTTCCACGTCGCGTCGCCGTCGGCGTGAAGTCGTACGTCGAAGTGAGTCCCGTCGGTCTGGGGCTGTCCGGAGGCGGGGACCGCACCGAACGGGGCGAGGACGAGGAGGAGGGCACAAAGCAGGATGGGGACCCGACACCGCATGGGTAGTTCATCGACACCGGCGCGGGAAAACGCTTTCCATACCGCGATAAAACGTCTCCGGGCCGTATAAACCGTCTCGACAGCGCTCTGTCGCGCATTCATCGCGAGACAGGACGGCGGATTTTTGTTTCTCGGGGGCAACACCCTGGACATGGACGGTACCCGTGCGTTCGTCGTCGCCCTCCTCCTCTGTGTCACCCCGATTGGCGGGGTCGTCGTCGCGGATACCGCGGGAGACGCCGGCGAGCCGCAGCAGACGACCGAGGACTCCGAGCAGTTGATGTCGGTGTACACCGCCGAGAACACCTCGGAATACCTCGCCCCGTCTCCGGACCGGATCGATCGGGCGGACGGAGCCACGGTCGGACTCGACGTCACCGCGGCGGTTGGCGCCGACGCGGGCGCGGTCGAAAGCGCGTACCTCGCGAGGACGCTCGAACGCCGCTATGCCAACGCCGAGACCGACGCCGAGCGTCGAACGGTCGTCGAGAACGGCACCGAGCGGCTGACGGCCCACGTCGACGCTCTGGTCGCGAGAGAGCGAAACGCCGTTCGACGGTACAACGACGGTGCGATCGGAGAGCGCGAGTTGCTTCGAGCGCTGGCGGTAGCGGGTCGCGAAGCTGAAGTGACCGCTGGCACGCTCGAGTGGCTAGAACTCGCCGCCGACGGCCTCGATATGGATGCGGAGGCCGAACGCGCGGCGAGCGGGCAGGTCCGGCTCGTGCCGATGCGAGGGCCGGTCAGAACCGGACTCGTCGACGCCGCCGCGGGCGAACGACCGCTCGACGTGTACGTCGAAACGGCCGACGACGGAATCGTGCTCGCCGCGATCGATCGAACCGACGGAACCTACCTCCGGGAGGCTCACGATCCGACGGTGAAGACCGACGCGACGGGCGACCAGTACGAGGGGAACCCCTCACCCGCGTTGGACCGGTTCAGCGAGCTCTATCCATGGGTCATAAACAGTTTTGACGGGATCGACGCCATCGGCCCCGAGCGGGTTCGGCTGTATCGGTTCAGCGCGACGCACCCACACGGAGAGCTCGAAACGTATCTCGACAGCGGTTCGACCGAAATCCTCTACGAACAACAGCGGATCCGGGCAGAATCGGCACCGAAGACCACGCTCGAACGGACCGACGGCGACCTCACGGTCCGGCTCAACACCACCCGAGCGGCCGGGCCGCTCGAGATCACGGTACTCGACGCCACAAGCGAGACGCCGGTCGACGCCGAGGTCGAGCTAAACGGCGATCCGATCGGCTCGACGGGCGCCGATCGGTTGTGGACCATCGCACCGCGCGGATCGACCGTCATAAACGCGACCCACGCGAGCGAGACGGCCTCGATCGAAACGACGTTCGACTGATCGTCGGCACGGCCGACGGCCGCTCATTTATATACAAAGACGGGACCAGACCCCCCGTGCCATCCCGTGGACTCACTCCCGTCGTCGGCGTCGTCTGTCTGCTCGCGGTGACGGTCCTCCTCGCCGTCACGGTGGGTGCGACCGCCTCGATCGACCCCCCCGCGGAGCCGACCGTCGCCGCGTTCGAGTTGACCGTCGATTCCACCGGTGAGCTGCGGGTGATACACCTCTCCGGCGACGCGATCGATCCCGACGACCTCTCGGTTCGCGTTCGGGTCGACGGCGAGTCGCTCGACGAACAGCCGCCCGTACCGTTCTTCTCCGAACGGGGGTTCGAGAGCGCGCCAACGGGGGCGTTCAACAGCGCGACGACGGGCCGTTGGCGGGCGGGTGA
The DNA here is from genome assembly GCF_046483325.1 of Natronomonas sp. Lineage (GTDB taxonomy): Archaea > Halobacteriota > Halobacteria > Halobacteriales > Haloarculaceae > Natronomonas. The sequence goes on from NZ_JAWODL010000038.1 coordinate 52,284, forward strand.
GACCGCCTCGCTTCGAGTGGCGGAAACGAACCGACCGACGATCGAGGCGGGCGACACCGTAACCGTTCGGCTCGTCGAGAATGACACGGTGATCGCCACCCTCGATGCGACCGCCTAGACCGGATCCGCCGCGTTGCCGTCGTTCGGAACGCGCGCGATCGTGGTGATCGCCCGGGGCGTGCCGGGCGCGCGCTGTTGGATGTGATGTTCGAACGTCTCGAAGCCGGCCTCGGCGAACATCCGATCCGCCTCTGCCTCGTCGTAAAACAGCATGATAGCGTCGGCGAGTCGCTGAAAGACCGTCGAGTTGGGGTAGTCGGGGCCGACGATCAGGACGGGACCGCCCGGCTTCGTCACCCGGCGAGCCTCGCGAAGGGCGGCGACGGGATCCGGCCAGTACTCGATCGATCCCGACGACCAGTAGGCGTCGAACGAATCGTCGGCGAAGGGGAGCCGTTCGGCGTCGCCACGGTGGAACTTCACGGAACCCCGCTTGCCGAACTTCGCGTAGGCCTTCTCGAGTTGGTGTGCGGACTGATCGAGTCCCCAGACGTCGTCGGTGTAGCTCAACAGTCCCTCGGTCGCGAAGCCGGTCCCACAGCCGACGTCGAGGACGCGATCGCTCGCTTGGATTCCGAACCACTCCAGCGCCTCATCGCGCATCTCCTCGTTCCAGATGAACGGGTTGATCGTGTCGTACACCCGCGAGAGGTATTTATAAAAGAGGCGAGCGCGGGCCTTGTCTTCGAGCACTCCCATTGGAACACTATTGTGGCCCTCGGGGCATAACCCCCCTGATTTTCGCTCCGGCGGCGGGGTGAGAGCCGTGGACGGATCGCACGAATCGTCAACACTCATTACGGGGCCCGCCCACAGACGAAGCATGGCTTTCGACGACATGGACGTCGACACGATCTGGATGGACGGCGAGTTCGTCGACTGGGACGACGCACAGACCCACGTGTTGACCCACTCGCTCCACTACGGAACCGGCGTCTTCGAAGGGGCTCGCTGTTACGACACGGTCGACGGACCGGCGCTGTTTCGCTGGGAGGAACACCTCGACCGGCTCTTCGACTCCGCGAAGGTGCTCGATCACGACATCGATCACACGCGTGAGACGCTCACCGACGCGACGCTGACGCTCATCCGCGAGCAAGGCCTAGAGTCGTGTTACATCCGACCGATCGTCTACTACGGATACAACTCCCTCGGCGTCTCGCCGAAGGACTGCCCGACGCGGACGACCATCGCCTGCTGGCCGTGGGGCGCGTATCTCGGCGAGGAGGCGATCGAGGAGGGCGTCGACGTGATGGTCTCCTCGTGGCGCAAACACGCCTCCAGCCAGTTGCCGACCAACGTGAAGGCGACCGGGCCGTACCTCAACTCGATGCTGGCCGGCGAGGAGGCCCGCAGAAACGGCTACGTCGAAGCGATCGTCCTCAACAAGGGGGGGAACGTCGCGGAGGGCCCCGGCGAGAACATCTTCATGATCAACGACGGCGAGCTGTTCACGACCGGCGTCTCCGAATCGACGCTCGACGGCATCACCCGCGATACGGTCATCGAACTCGCCCGCGACCTCGGCTACACCGTCCACGACGAGGCGTCGATGGGCCGCGGCGAACTGTACACCGCCGACGAACTGTTCTTTACCGGCACCGCCGCCGAGGTGACGCCGATCCGAAGCGTCGACGACATCGAGATCGGCAACGGGAGTCGCGGTCCGATCACCGAGGAGCTCCAACAGCAGTTCTTCGACCTCGTCGAGGGGAAACTCGACCGCTACGGCGAGTGGTTCCTCGAGGTCTAAGCCCGAAGCGAAAAGAGGCGGACTGGATCGATCAGTAAAACGCGACCGGCATGCCGGGCGAATCGTCGCGTTCGATCTTTCGCAGGGCGGCGTCGAAGTCCTCGCGGGTGACTTCCGTTCGGCCGTCGCGGATGGCGAACATCCCGGATTCGGTCGCGAGGCTTTCGAGTTCCGCACCCGAGAAGCCCTCGGTGTCCTCAGCGATCCGTTCGAGATCGACGCCAGGTGCGAGGTTCATCCGACGGGTGTGAATCGACAGAATCTGCGTTCGGCCCTCGACGTCGGGTTCGGGCACCTCGATGAGTCGGTCGAATCGGCCGGGGCGGAGAATCGCCCGATCGAGCATGTCGAAGCGGTTCGTCGCCGCGATGATCGAGATGTCGCCGCGGCGGTCGAAGCCGTCCATCTCGGAGAGCAACTGCATCATCGTCCGCTGGACCTCGGCGTCTCCGGAGGTCTTCGACTCGGTCCGTTTCGAGGCGATCGCATCGATCTCGTCGATGAAGATGATGGCGGGCTCGCGCTCGGCGGCGAGTTCGAAGAGGTCCCGGACCAGCCGTGCGCCCTCGCCGATGAACTTCTGGACGAGTTCGGAGCCGGCCATCTTGATGAACGTCGCGTCCGTTCGGTTCGCGACGGCCTTCGCGAGCATCGTCTTTCCAGTCCCGGGTGGACCGTACAGCAACACGCCGGTCGGCGGGTCGATACCGATCTTCTCGAAGGCTTCGGGGTTCAAAAGCGGATCCTCGACGGCTTCTCTGACCTCAGTGATCTGCGTTTCGAGGCCGCCGATGTCGTCGTAGGTGACGTCCGGCTTTTCGGCGATCTCCATGGCCTGCGCGCGGGCGTCGGTCTCGGCGTCGAGGATCGTCTGAATCGCGAAGGAGTCGTTGATCGCGACCCGATCGCCGGCCTCGAGCTGATCGTACAGTCGCGGCGAGACGTCGGTGAGGACCTCCTGGTTGTTGCCGTGCTGTTTGAGGAGCACCTGATCGTCGGTCAGCTCCTCGACGGTGGCGAGATACAGCGAGGACGTTTTCAGCGCCTCGTTTTCCTTCTGTAGTTCCGTAACGTCCTCGCGGAGTTCGGATTGGCGGTCGCGGGCGAGTTCGAGTTGATTTGAAAGCTCGTCGTGAACCCGTGAAACGTCGACGTAATGCTCCCTGAGTGCGGCCAGACGCTCGTCGACCGGCATGTCGGGGTCGAGGTTGAGCGTCGGGCGGTCCGGGAGCGAGGGGCTATGCGACATTATCGTGCGATAGTCGCCGGAGATTAAAAGGACCTTTGGGTGGGGGAGATGTTTGCGGTACTTGCCAATACGGAGACTACGGCGAATTGTGTCGTTTTAATTACGCCAGGATCCGCGGGCTACGTCAGCGACGCGAACTCATCAACCATCTCGTCGTACGTGTCGATCGCCGCCTCGACCGGCTCGGACGACGACATGTCTATGCCGGCTGTTTCGAGGAGTTCGAGGGGATACTCGTGCGAGCCGGACCGGAGGAATTCTCGGTAGTCCACAGCGGCCGACTCCCCCTCGGTCGCGATCCGATCGACGATGGCGTTTGCGGCGCTGATGCCCGTCGCGTACTGATATACGTAGTAGGCCCGATAGAAGTGCGGGATCCGCATCCACTCGCGGGCGATCCGGTCGTCAACGACGGCGGGATCGTAATAGTCGGCCTTTAGCCCGCCGTAGAGGTCCTCGAGCCGATCCGGCGTCAACGCCTGCCCGTCGAGTTCGAGCTCGTGCGCGCGGTGTTCGAAGTCGGCGAACATCGTCTGTCGAAACAGCGTCGACCGGAAGCGTTCGAGATACTCGTCGAGGACGTGCCTGCGGAACCGATCGTCCTCGACGGTGTCGAGCAGATGGCGGGTCAACAGCGCCTCGTTGACCGTCGAGGCGACCTCGGCGACGAAGATCTCGTAGCCCGAGTAGACGTACGGTTGCGTTTCGCTCGTCAGCTCTGAGTGCATCGAGTGTCCCAGCTCGTGGGCGAGCGTGTACATCGAGACGATGTCATCTTGGTAGTTCATCAGGATGTACGGCTGACTGTCGTAGGTCCCGCCGCTGTAGGCGCCCGACTGTTTGTTCGCCGTCTCGTAGACGTCGACCCACCGCGAATCGAGCCCCTCGGCCATCCGGTCGGCGTACGCGTCACCGAGCGGTTCGACGGCCTCGATGACATACTCCCGCGCGCGGTCGTACCCGACCTCGGGACTCTCACCCTCGGCGAGCGGAGCGTAGAGGTCCCACATCTGGAGTTCGTCGACGCCCAGCGCATCGCGTTTCAACTCGACGTGTCGATGGAGCACGTCCAAGTTCGACTCGACGGTGTCGACGAGCGTGTCGTAGACGTCGATTGGCACGTTCGGCCCGTCCAGCGCAGCCTGGCGCGCCGACTCGTAGTTTCGCGCGGCGGCCAGTTTCTCGTCGGCCTTGACGCTGTTTTTGTACGCGGTGCCGACGCTGTTTCGGTACTCCGCCCACTCGTCGTAGAAGGCCTCGTAAACCCGCCGTCTGAACGCCCTATCGGAGTGTTTCTGCAGTTTCGCGAAGTTCGACAACGTGATCTGCCGCTCGTCACCGTCGGGGCCCTCGACCGTCGGGAAGGTCATGTCGGCGTTGGTCAGCATGTTGTACACGTCGCCTGCGGCCCCCGTCACTTCGCTCAGATCGGCGAGTAACGCCTCGATCTCCGCCGATCGGGTGTGGGGCTTCATCCTCAACACGTCGTGGAAGTAGTGTTCGTAGGGTTCGAGGTCGGGGCACCTCCCGATGAATGTCGAGAGGGTCTCGCGGTCTGCGTCCTGAAGCTCCGGTTCGATGAAACTCGCTGCGCTGGAGGCGTTGGCCGCGAGCGACTGTGAGCGAGCCGTCAGCGCTTGATAGCGTTGATTCGTCGTGTCCTCGTCGCGACGCATCCGCGCGTAGGCGGCGACGTTCGAGACCTCGCGCATGATCGACTCCTGGAGGTCGAGGATCTCCGCGAGCGTCGCCGCGCTTTCGGTGACGCGACCCTCGTAGGCCGATAGCTCGTCGATCCGGTCGGCCGCCGTCTCGTAGGCGTCCTCCCACTCGTCATCGTCGACGAACAGGTCGGCCAGATCCCAGATGTACTCCTCGGCGATGTCGCTCCGCTCGGGAACCGAACTCATACCCGCGTTACGGACAGCATCGTCCTAAACCCGTCGTCGTCGGGCGAAGATCGATAACCGACTACGGCTCGTCGTTCAACAACGACCCGGCGACGCGGGCGGTCGCGAGCCGCCGCGTTCGACGCCGCTGGAATATCTCGCGGGCGATCGAGTGCGCTTCGGCGTCGAGCTCGAATTCGACACCGGGGTAGGACACGTCGAGAAGCACGAGCGGTTCGGGGGAGGCTGGGGCGATTCCTTCCGGCCCCGAAAGCGGCTTCGGGCCGAGCGCGCGATCGATAAACGCCGGCTCACGGAGCTCAAGTGCGACCGACTCGATCCCCGTGACGAGCCGACGGACGAGCTGTCGGGCGAAGCCGCCCGCCCGACAGTCGATCACCAGGAACTCGCCGTCGCGTCGGATCGAAACCGAGAGGTCCCGAACCGTGCCGGAGTCGTCCGGCGTGAAATTGTGAAAGTCGCGTTCGCCGGATAGCCGCCGGCAGGCGTCCCGCGCCAGTTCGTCGTCGGCCGTCGACGCGTGGAGGAAGTACCGATAGCGTCGCTCCGTGGCGTCGTGCGTTGCGTGAAACGCCCCGATCACGTCGGCGGCGGCCCACGCGCGGATCGACGCCGGGAGCTCGCTGTTGAACGCGCGCGCCGAGAGCCACGCCGGCGCGTCGAAGGCGACCGTCTGGGCGCGCGCCGACACGCCGGCGTCGGTCCGACCGGCGGCCGCGTAGTCGACCGGGGCGCCGCCGTCGAACTCGATGCCGAGCGCGCGGAGCCCCGCGAAGATCGCGTTCTCGACCGTCTCGCCGTGCGGCTGGCGCTGGAAGCCGCTATAGTCGGAGCCGTCGTAGGCCACTCGGAAAGCGCGCATACTCTCGCGGTGTCGGTCGGGGCGGTTATATATGCTGTTCGCGCGCGTTCGCACCAACCAGCCGCCGCAATCCGGCTTCGAGATCGACGTCCGGTTCGTAGTTCAGTACCCGCCGTGCCCGGGAGATGTCGGCCCGGCTGTGATCGATATCGCCCTCGCGCGGATCCGTGTTGACGATCTCGGAGTCGCTGTCGAGCGCCGAGCGGATCAGTTCGGCCAGCTCGCGGATCGTCACCGACTCGCCCGTGCCGACGTTAAACGCGCGACCGAACGCCTCCGAGTCAGCCGTTGCGGCCGCGAGGTTCGCGGCGACGACGTCGTCGACGTGGACGAAATCCCGCGTCTGGGTGCCGTCGCCGTGGACCGTGATCGGCTCGCGTTCGCGTGCCTGCCGGCGGAACACGTCGATGACGCCCGCGTAATCGCCGGTCGTTCCGCCCGGCCCGTAGACGTTGAAGTATCGCAGAGCGACCGTCTCCAGCCCGTAGAGGTCGGCGTACAGTCGGGTGTAGTGGTCGGCGGTCAGTTTGTCGACGCCGTACGGCGAGGTCGGTTCGAGCGGATGCCCCTCGTCGATCGGCGTCCGTTCGGGCCGGCCGTAGATCGCCGCACTGGAGGCCACAACGACTCGAACGTCGTGCGTTCGGGCGGCGTCGAGGACGTTCACCGTTCCCGTCGCGGTCGTCTCGTGGCTCACGGTCGGCCGTTCGACCGACTCGGCGACGCTGACGAGCGCGGCCTCGTGAAAGACGACGTCGCGTCCTTCGACGGCTGCCGCGACGGCGTCCGAGTCGCGGACATCGCCTTCGATCACCTCGCAGTCGGGGTGTGGCGCCTCCGGAACGATATCGAAGATCGCCACGTCGTTGTCGTCGACGAGCGTTCGTGCGATGTGGCCGCCGATAAATCCCGCCCCGCCAGTGACGAGCACCGAAGCGTTCTGCATTGTGTGTTCTCCGGGGGGGGAGATCGTGATAAGTATTCGGAGCCTACCGCTCGAAATACGCGGTTAACCGATCAGCGGCCTCCTCCGCTCGTGGCGTCACGATCACGAACCGGAACCACTGAGCGCGCGAGTCGCCGAAGACGTCCCCGGGCATGCCGGCGACCCCGGCCTCGTCGATCAACCGCTCCGTATTTTCGAGTGTTCCTGGATACCCGTCGAAGCGCGCCATCACGTAGAAGCCGCCTTTCGGGCGCGCTGTACTCGGCGCCCGCGCGATCAAGGGCCGCACAGAACGTCCCGATCCGCTCGTCAAGCAACCGTCGATTTCGCTCGTAGTACGACTCGGGTGTCTCCCGAAGCGCGTCGAGGGCCGCCCGCTGGGCAGGCCGCGAACCGGCGACGTTGACGAGCATGTGTCTCGTCCGGACGACGTCAGTCAGTGTCGCGGGATATATGCCGTAGCCGACCCGAAACCCGGTGATCGCCATCGATTTCGAGAACGCGTTGGTGACGACGAGGTTCTCGGAGTCCAACGAGAGGGCCGTCTCGAACGCTCCCTCGTCGTAAACGAACCGATTGTACACCTCGTCGGAGACGAGCAACGCATCGGACGCCTCCGCGATCGCGGCGAGTTCGCGTTTCCTTTCCCGACCGTAGACGCCGCCGGTCGGGTTGTTCGGCGAGTTGATCACGATCGCCGCGGTGTCCTCGTCCACCGCGTCCCGGATGGCAACGGGATCGAGCGTCCCGTCCGGGTCGCTCGACACGAACGTCGGCGTCGCGTCGAGCATCTCCGTGCGCTTGTGGTAGTAGGGATAGACTGGATCGGCCATGGCGATCTCGTCGGGCGATCTCCTCTCTGAGGGCCACCAGACCGTCGCTCGGCGGAGACTGGAACTCGTCGGGCGTCCCGTCCGCGTACGCTTTCAGTCCGGTCCGAAGCGCATCGGGCGGCTCCCAGTCGGGGTTACCCGACACCATATCGACCACGTCCCGCTCGGCCTCGGCCGCGTACTTCATCAGGTGGAAAAACAGCGGCCGTTCGTAGTCGTCCATGCCGGCGCCTGGCGCGGTCCGTACCTCGGTCTATCGCTTTTGCATCGGTGACAATGTTGGGTCTACAGTCGCGCGGTTTCAAGTCCGCGGCGACCGTCCACCGCACATGGCAATCGAAGAATCGGTCGGCGACGCCCTCCGCGAATGCGGGGAGTTCGTCGCGACCGCCGAATCCTGTACGGGCGGGCTCATCGGATCGCTGCTCACGGACGTGGCGGGGTCGAGCGACTACTTCGACCGATCGGTCGTCACCTACAGCTACGACGCCAAACTCCAGTCGCTCGCCGTCCCCCGGGAGTTGCTCGACGGGGAGGGCGCGGTCAGCGAACCGGTCGCAGAGGCGATGGCTCGCGGTGTCCGAGATACGGCCGACGTGACCTGGGGCGTCGCGACGACGGGGATCGCTGGACCGACCGGCGGAACCGCCGAGAAACCGGTCGGGACGGCCTACATCGGCGTCGCGTACGCCGACGGGTGGGGAACCGGCGGATCGTGGTGTCGGGTCGAGCGGTACGGCTTCGACGGGAGTCGAAGGGAGATCAAACGCAAGATCGCCGAGCAGGCGCTCTCAGATCTACTCGCCGCGGTCGAGTCGGTCTGACGCCACCGCGTAGCGAATACCCTTTTATCACGGCGGGTATTCGGCCGGTATGAACAAGGAGGGACACGTTCTCAACGCCGCGCTCTTGGGGATCGGCCTCGGTTTCGTTCTCGAACCGTCCGGGACGGTCGAGACGCTTCGGACCGTCGTCGCCGTGACGATTCCGGTCACGCTCGGCGCGCTGTTTCCGGACGTCGATACCGCCTTCGGCAAGCACCGCAAGACGCTGCACAACCTCCCGGTACTCGCGATATTCGCGGCGTTTCCGCTCGTGTTCGAAAACCTCAGCTACGTCTGGATCGGCGTGCTCACCCACTACGTCCTCGATTATCTCGGCAGTCGGCGCGGAATCGCGCTGTTTTATCCGCTGTCGAGCCAGGAGTACGGGTTCCCTTCGGGCGTGACGACGTCGAGTCGGTTCGCGAACGTGGTCACGTTGGTCGTCACGGGCGTCGAGTTGGCTGCCGCGTTCGCGATCGTTCACGTCCTCCCCGAGTACGTCGACCTAAGTGGCGTCGCGGCTCCGCTCCCGATCTAGTCCGTATCCATATACACGCTCACGGCGTCGAAACGCCCCCCGTAGGCGATGTGCTCCGGATGCGTCGGCTCCGTTCCGGACAGAAAGAGCCGGTCGACCTTTCCCCAGCTGTTTTCATAAAAGAGGTGGGCGAACTCCGCGACGCACCGCACCCGGTGTCGCGGACCCGACCGATGGTACACCGAACGCGACACGCCGTCACGAAGCGCCGCAACGACCTCGGAGACGGTCTCGAATGACCCATCGAAGGCCGTCCACACCTCGCCGACGGTGTTCGGGAGATGGGCGTACGACGAACCGAACGCCGGGAGATCGAACGTTGCGGCGAGTTCGCGGGCGCGTTCGGCGTGCCCTGCAAGGTATTTCGGATTGTACACCTCGATGCCGTGAATTCGGTCGCGATGGGCGCGGATGTCATGTGCTTCGAGGCTAACAGTGGCGAACTCCGGATGCGGCACGAGGACGGTCGCACCCTGCCGTTTGAACTCGGCCATCGCCCCTTCGAGCGTGATGAAATCCGGAACCGGCTCGGAGAGGCCAAGTGCCAGCACGTGTTTTCGGTTCCGCCAATCGCCGGTGAACACCTCACGACCGGGCACGATCAAAAGCTCGTCGTCGGTGAATCGCTCGGCGCGAGCGCGGATCTCCGGCAGGCGGACGAAGTGCGGCGCGTAGACGATGGCGTCCAACCCACGCGCTTTCGCCCGCTCGACCACCTCCTCGCCGAGTACCTTCACGTGTGCGTCGAGACGAAACCGATACATATCCGCAACGGCGGGCGCAGGGGCGTTATCGGTTGCGATTCTGTACGAAAGGTTTTATGTCAAGACCACGACGGGCCGCGTATGTGGGAGTGTGCCATCGGCGACTGCGATTACGCGACTGATAACGCCGAGGATCTGCTCGTTCATCAGGCAAACGAACACGAACGACACCGGTGTGCCGTCTGCGGAACGACCGTCCCGGACGGCTACTTCGCGATCCGACACGCCTTTTCGGAGCACTCGCGGGCCGAGTATCTCCGCAGTTACGAGGCCGATACAGACGACATTCGGCTTCGCGAGACGGCGATCACGGAGGTCGAAGCCGAAGCCGACATCGAAGCGGTAGTGCGACGACTCGGCGGCGACAAACGGGAAACAGCCACCGAAGCCTGAGAAACAGCGAACCGATCCTACCGTTCGTCGGAGTCGAGAACGCGTATCTGGTCGCCGCGAACGGTGACCGGAATCGGGACCGTCGCCTCGTACAGTTCGACGGTGACCTGGTCCTTTCCTTCGTCGATCCGCTGGACGCGCGCCTTCTCGCCTTTGAACGGACCGGCGATCAGTTCGACGATGTCACCCTCCGCGATGCCCTCGACGTCCGGTTTCGGACTGAGGAAGTGTTCGATCTCGCTGAACGGCGAAGGGCGATCGGAAACCAGCGTTCTGGCGTGCGGTATGTCCTCGAGCGCCCGTTCGATGACCCCCGTGTCGTCGGCTTCGACCATCACGTAACTCGTGAGCGCGTCCGGCGCGAGCGCGGCGTGGATCGACGACTCCTCGCGGTTGATGAGCATGTCCGCGACGGTGCGCTCTTGGCTCGCCGTCGTCTTGATCGCGTAGATCGACATCACGGACCACCCGGGACGAAGGTCATGATCGCGAAGATGACGAAGCCGATGAAGCCGACGAGCAGGATGCCGAGCCCCGAGATCGTCGAGATCTTCGAGAACTCGTCCCACGAGGGCGTGCTCGCGAGTTTCAACACGCGAACGTACGATGTGAGGTCAGTGGGCGTATTCATACTGACCCGTTCCGTCTCCGGGGTTTTCTACCTGTTGATCCGTACAGGAGTCGTTTCCGAACGGGAGTTCGCACCGAGCGGCGATCACTCGACGAAGTCGATGTCGTCGCCGCCCGCGGTGACCGCGCGCTCCTGTTCGGCCTCGCTCTTGCCGTATATTTGGGGGCTCTCGACGCCCGTGACGACGATCATCGTCTCCATCTTGCCGTCGAACTCGGGGTTGACCGAGGCGCCCCAGATGATGCGCGCGTCGGGGTCGATGCGGTCGTAGATCTCCTCGACGACGCCCTCGGCTTCCTCGATCGACATGTCGGGGCCGCCGACGACGTTGACGAGCGCGCTCTGTGCGCCGTCGAACTCGACGTCGAGAAGCGGTGAGCGAAGCGCAGAGCGGATCGAATCCTGCGCTTTGTTCTCCGAATCGGATTCGCCCAGCCCGATCATGGCGACGCCGCCGTTCTCCATGATCGTCTTCACGTCGGCGAAATCGACGTTGACGAGGCCGGGCTTCGTGATGAGTTCGGTCATCCCCTTCACCGAGCGCATGAGAACGCGATCGCAGATCTTGAACGCGTCCTGCAGCGGCATGTTGGGCGCGTAATCGAGCAGTCTGTCGTTGGGGATCACGATGACCGTGTCGGCGACGGCTCGGAGTCGCTCCAGACCGGCGTCGGCGTTCGCTCGCCGACGTTCGCCCTCCGCGGTGAACGGAATCGTCACGATGGCGATGGTGAGCGCGCCCTGATCCTGGGCGGCCTGTGCGACGACGGGGGCCGAACCGGTGCCGGTTCCGCCGCCGAGTCCGGCGGTGATAAAGACCATATCGGAACCGTCGATGGAGTTGTTGATGTCCTCTAAGTTCTCTTGGGCGGCCTCCTCGCCGATCTTCGGGACCGAACCCGCGCCGCGGCCGCCGGTTCGCTGTCGGCCGATGAGGATTTTCTCGTCGGCGTCGACCTCCGTGGCGAGGTGTTGGGCGTCGGTGTTCGCCGCGACCAGTTTCGCGCCGTGAATGCCGGCGTCGGCCATCCGAGTGACGGTGTTACCGCCGGCCCCGCCGCAGCCGACGACAGTGATCTTCGTTTCGAGGTCCTTGACGACCTCCGCGAGTTCCTCGTCGGTCATCGTTCCGGAGCCTTTCACGTCGGAAGTCGTTTCCGCCGTGGCGGACGTGGCCTCCCCGGCGGGGGCCTCCCCATCCTCCTCGGCCTCTTCGATAGCGTCCTCGATAATCGAGTCCATTGTCGCCGTTGTAGCGTACGCGCATAAAGTATCTTTCCCTGGCCGTCAGACGGCGGTCAGACGTTCGCCCGGCCACCGGGGTGCGCGCCACAATATAAACCAAATAATGAGATATCAATTCAGAGTCGGCGACGGTTCGTCGGTGACGAGGTGTCGATCGGACGTCGAGACGCTGGGCGGGAGTAGGCCTATCAGTCTACGAACTGAACACGACGCCTATGCCCGATCCGCCGCACAGACTGGAGTCAGAGCGCGTTCTCGAGGATCTCGGCTCACAGCCGGACGGGTTATCGAGTGCCGAAGCTCGGCGACGACTCGAGACGCACGGGGAGAACGATCTCGTCCACGACGGCGGGCGGTCACCGCTCGAGATCGTTCTCGAACAGTTCGACAGCGTTCTGATCTGGGTTCTCGTGGCCGCCGTCGGGCTCTCGATCTGGGTTGGCCACGCGATCGATGCGGTCCTGATCGCGATCATCGTGGCAGCGAACGGAGTATTCGGGTTCTTACAGGACTATCGGGCCGAGCGGAGTCTCCAGTCGCTCCGCGACATGGCCGCGCCGACCGCCGCGGTCAGACGGGACGGCGACCTCCGTGACATCGACGCGTCCGACCTCGTCCCCGGAGACGTGATCGTTTTGAGCAGCGGCGACGTCGTTCCGGCCGATAGCCGGTTGCTCGACGCGACCGATCTCGAGACCGACGAGGCGGCGCTGACCGGCGAGAGCGTTCCGGTCTCGAAATCGACGGCCCCGGTCGAACCGAAGACGCCGCTGGCGGAGCGGAGGAGCATGATTTATAAAGGAACGAACGTCAGCCGCGGCAAGGGCGTCGCCGTCGTCACCGAGACAGGGATGGAGACGGAAGTCGGCGAAATCGCCCAACGGCTCGCGACGACGCAGAAGAGGAAAACGCCGCTTCAAAGCGAACTGGACGAGTTGGGTCGCAAACTCGGAATCGGCGTGCTCATCCTCTCGGCGTTTGTCGCACCGCTTTTGTTCCTTCGTGGAACGTCGCCGGTGCAGGCCGCACTTACCGCGGTATCGCTCGCCGTCGCCGCGGTTCCGGAAGGTTTGCCGGCGGTCGTCACGCTCACGCTTGCACTCGGCGTCCGGATGATGTCCGACGAGCGAGCGCTCGTCCGTCGGCTTCCGGCCGTCGAAGCGCTCGGTTCCGTCGACGTCATCTGTACGGACAAAACGGGGACGCTCACGAAGGGGCAGATGACGGTCGACAAACTCTGGATGGACGAGGCGGTCGTCGACGTGACCGACGCCCCGGATCCTCCCTCGAAACGGGAGGAACTGCTCTTGAAGATCGGTGTGCTCTGTAACGATTCGACCCTCGAAGACGGCGATCCGACCGAGCAGGCACTCCTGGAGGTGGCCGACCGGCGAGGGATAGACATCGGAGACCTAAAAAAAGAACACCCGAGAACTGACGAAGTGCCCTTTTCCTCCGAGCGAAAGTGGATGGGGACGCTCCACGGCGACGTCGGATACGTCAAAGGCGCACCAGAGGTCGTCGTTGAGAACTGCGACCGAATACTGACCGCCGAGGGCCCTGTCGACCTGACTAACGACGTTCGCGACGGGATCGAAACGACCGTTCGGGAGTTCGGCGACGACGCGCTTCGCGTTCTGGCGATGGCGTACCGCGAGGAACCGACGAACGTCGAGGATCTCGCGGAGGGACTGACCTTCGTAGGGCTGTCCGGGATGATCGACCCACCGCGTGAGGAGGTCGCCGACGCCATCGCCGCGACGACGCACGCCGGTATCGCCGTGAAGATGGTGACCGGCGACAATGTGCGGACCGCCCGCGCGATCGCGGACGCGCTCGGGATCGGCACCGAAGTGTTGGAAGGCAGTGAGATCGAACGGATGGACGAAGGGACGCTCCGGGATCACGTCGAATCCGTCGACGTGTTCGCTCGGACGTCGCCGGAACACAAAGTTCGCATTCTCCGTGCGCTGCAGGACCTCGGCCACGAAGTCGCGATGACCGGCGACGGCGTCAACGACGCACCGGCGTTGAAAGGCGCCGACGTCGGCGTCGCGATGGGGATTCGTGGCACCGACGTCGCGAGACAGGCGGCGGACATCGTCCTCTTGGACGACAACTACGAGACGATCGAACGCGCCGTCGAACGCGGGAGAGCGATCTTCGACAACATCTGGAAGTTCGTCGCATACCTACTCAGCGCGAACGTCGCTGAGGTCGCGCTCGTGTTTATTGCTTCGCTGTACGGCTACCTCATTCTGCCGGCCGTCCAGTTGCTCTGGATCAACCTGTTGACCGACGGACTGCCGGCGCTGGCGCTCGGTGCCGATCCGAAAAGCGAAGGCGTGATGAACCGACCGCCGCGCGACCCCGAGCGGGGGATCATCGGCCGTCGAATGTTCGGGGTGATCGGCGCTACCGGGGGCGTCACGACCGTCTTGATGCTCGCGCTCATGGTTTTCACCCTCGACGGGGCAGACGTCGTCACGCCGTACGCGATGACGATGGTCTTCACCGGCTTCGTCTTCCTCGAGTTCGAGAAGCTCTACGTCATCCGCTGGCTGCGCGAGACGCCGACGCTGTCGAACCCGTGGCTCGTGGTCGCGGTCGCCGGATCGATCGGCCTCCAGTTCGCCGTACTGTATACGCCCCTCAACCGATATTTCGGAACGGTCCCGCTCGATCCGACGGACTGGGGTATCATCGCCGTCGTGCTCGTCGTTTGCCTCCCGGTCTATCTCGCGATCGCCGCGCTCATCAGGCGGAGCACTCGGAAAGACCCGTCCCGTCACCGCCCGCCCGCCCATCGATGACACGACGGACTCGAAACTAAGGACGCGGGGATCGATGTTCGCCTTACGAGCCCGGATACACGGCATCTCGTCTTCGAGTGAGAGACCGATCGAGCGAATCAAACCGCCCCAGAATCGCTGAACAGTGACTCGATTGGCCTGCTCGAAGCTGTGCTCGTCGGCGTCGGTATCGGGATCGCCGTGTTGTTGCTCTTCGGCGCGTACCTCGGCTCGGTCTCGAAACAAAACGTGATCGTGGCCGGCGTCCGGATGGGTCTTACGGGCATCGTCGTCGCGGTCCTCAACCTGTTGGTAGCTGGATAAACACCCCAGGACACCGGCCTCGGAGAACGATCGACGATCACGCCGAGTAGGTTCAGATCTCGAAGCACCGCTCGCGCGTCGTTCGGACGTCGTCGGGCGCGATTTGTGATCCATCGACCTCGACCGGTTCGCCGGCCGAAAGCCGCCCGAATGCGGGGCCATCCTCGACGCCGGCCGCCCGGGCGAGTTCCGGATCGAACGCCTCCCGTCGGACGAACACGTCGGAATCTCGCACATCGACGACGTCGTATTTGTCCTCGAGGATGGCTGCGAGTTCGTGGATCGCCGTGCGGTACTCGTCGGCGTCCGAAAGGGCGACCGGACCAGCGACGAGCGATCCGCCCTCGGAGGTCCCGTAGGCGATCACCGTCGACTCGACCGCTTCCCTCACGGCACCTCGATCGATCCCGTTGACCTCCTCGAGCAGTTTCGCGGGAAGGGCCCGAGTGAGGACGTCACCGTCGTACGTCTCCAAGCGCGCTCCGAAGCGGACCCCGTCGTCGATCGAACCGATCGCTCGCTCGATTCGCCCGACGAGATCGAGCGGAACGCCGGTGGTCTCCCGGAGGAACGTCTCCGAGAGGCATTCGAACCCAAGATCCTCGATGGTGGATTCGAGATCGGGGTGGGAACCGTCGAGGAGCGCGAACTCGGTCCCACTCATCTGAAACGCCTTGGCGACGACCGCGCGCGCTTCGTGAGGATCGCCCATCTCGTCGAGCGCCCAGTCGGCCGCGATGTGACCGACGCCCCAGTCCGTCTCTGTAAGCACGCGATCGAATCGTGGGGCGTAGTGGCCGCCACCGAAGCCGACGACCGTCCGTTCGCGGTGGGACGCGACGCCGCGCAAGTCCAAGATTGCGCGCGCAACGGCCCGAGCGGCCGCCGAGTCGCGCCACTGCGGTTCGTCGCTACCCACTTCGACGAACAGCGACGGACAACCCACGGTGCTCGGGCCGTGGTGGGTACACTCCACGCCGACGCCGTATCCCGACGGCACGTGTGTTTCGAGCGCGCTACGAACGGCCGAGAGCGCGTTCGGGGCAGCGCGAGCGAGCGATCCGTCGCGACCTCCGTATTCGGCCGGGCCGAAGTTTCCGGTGGCGTGGGCGGTGAGCAACGGCCCGGTGTTTCCGGCGTGTCGGGAGGCGAAGACCAACAGATCGGGATCGCCGAAGGTGGCGGCGACGCCGTCGAGGTGAATGTGGAGGTCATCGAACGTCCGGAGTTCGACGCCCTCGGACCGGTAGTACCGGCCACCGCCGTTGGTGTCCGATCTGCGTTCGTCCTCGAGTTCCTCCCACTCGGCGAGTTCGAGGAGGTGTTCGCCGATGTGTTCGGACGCTTCGTCCGCGCGCGAAACGACGACAGCGAGCATACCGTCACTCCGAGGGCGATGGACAAAGGGCGTGTGATCCGACGCCAACCGGATTCTATATCCCAACATGGGGTGTATCAAAGTGTGCTTTTAAAAACGGACGCCGCCGACCGTCGGAATCGCTACTGAGCGAGTAGGATGGACGAGCGCACGAATCGTGCCGTTCCGTTGCTCGAGCGCGGATCGGCGGCGACATCTGGGTCGGCGAACCGCTCATTCATCCTGGCAGAATTCTCAGCGGACCACCTAGACGGACGAAGACGATCGCGACGAGAGCCGAATCGCGGAATCCTTTTGCTCGCTCGCTGGGTCACTCGCGTATGCAAGTCTTCGGCCTCATCGGCAATCCGGTCGGACACTCGGTGTCGCCACCCATGCACGAGGCGGCCTACGAGGAGTACGGGATGGACGCTCGCTACGTGACGTTCGAGCCCGACCAGGGGTCGATCGCTCGCGCCATCGACGGCGCTGACGCGCTCGGGATCACCGGGTTGAACGTGACCATCCCGTTCAAACGGGACGTCGCGGAGGTCGTCGACCCCGATCCGCTCGCCGAACGCATCGGCGCGGTCAACACCGTCGCGTTCGGCGGCGAGCCGACGGGATATAACACCGACGCCGCCGGCGTCGTCCGATCGTTCGAACATCACGATGTGACGCTTTCCGGACGAGCGGTCGTCGTCGGGGCGGGGGGTGCCGGGCGTGCGGCGGCGTTCGCGCTCGCCGATGCGGGGATGGACGTCCACATCGCGAACCGAACCGTCGAACGCGCCGAGGCGCTCGGTGCGGCGGTCCCGAACGCGAGTTCGGGCGACCTTGACGATCTCGACGCGGTGCTGGCCGACGCCGACGTGCTCGTTAACGCAACGAGCGTCGGCATGGAATCGGACGAGACGCCGGTACCGAAGGCGGCGCTTCACTCGGATCTCGCGGTGCTCGACGCCGTCTACGCGCCGATCGACACCCGGCTCCTCACAGACGCGCGCGCGATCGGAGCGACGACCATCGACGGCGCGTGGATGCTACTGTTTCAGGGCGTCGAGGCGTTCGAGATATGGACGGGGCGGGACGCGCCCGTCGACGCGATGGATGAGGCGTTGCGGAACGCACTCTGACATTCTCCCACGCCGAAAGCCGTGGATTTCCCCCACGAGGGTAACGCCAGCGGGTCCGACCGGGCCGCTTAACTTCCACGGACGGACACCTTCGGACGTGTATCTGTTGGAGTTGGCGGGTGATTCGGACCCCTTCGCGGTTCGGGAGGCCGAGAGCCGCTGTTCGGCCGTCGAACCGATAGCGCCCGGGCTCGCCACCGCCCGGGGCGTCGATCGGCCCGACGCCCTCGCGTACACCCGTCGCATCTGCCGACTGGTCGGGACCTGCGATCCCGAAATCGAAACCGCAGTCGCCGTACTTCGGGCCGCGGCGATCGATCCGACCGGAAGCGTGGCGGTCCGAGCCCGCGACGTGCGCGGCCTGACGGGGATCGACACCCAAGCCGTCGAGCGTCGACTCGGGAGCGTGCTCGTCGATCGCGGATTCAGCGTTGACCTCGACGATCCCGACCGGACGCTCCTCGCCTTCTTCTCCGAGGACGTGGCCGCGTTGGGGTGGCTCGAAACCGAGACGGTCCGCGACTTCTCGACGCGCAAACCGACCGATAAACCATTCTTCCAACCCGGAAGCATGGACTCGATGGACGCCCGCGCGCTCTCGAACATCTGCGGTGCCGGCCCCGGAAAACGGATACTCGATCCGATGTGTGGAACCGGCGGAATCCTCGTCGAGGCGGGACTAGTCGGCGCGACGGTCGTCGGCGTCGACGCACAGGAGAAGATGGTTCGAGGTGCCCGCCGGAACTTCGACGAGTATCTCGATCGCGGCACGGTCGTCCGAGGCGACGCGACGCGGCTCCCGTTCGCCGGCGGGAGTTTCGACGGCGCGGTCTTCGACGCCCCCTACGGTCGTCAATCGAGGATCGAGGGCGAATCGCTGGAGAGGCTCGTCGGCGACGCGCTCGGGGAGGTTCGACGCGTCGCCTCGCGGACAGTTCTCGTGGGCGATCGACCGTGGAACGACGCCGCGGAAGCGGCTGGGTGGACGGTCACGGACCGGTTCGATCGGCGGGTGCACGCCTCGTTGATTCGGTACGTACATGTCCTCGGATAGCCGTCATCCGTCGAGCAGCTCGATCAGATCGTCCTCCGTGGCGTTTCCGCACCGAACCGCCTCCCGCGGGGACCGCCCTGCGGTTTCGACCGTTTGGATCGCCGAGACCGGTTCGTAGCCGCGATCTCTCGTCAGCCACGCGGCCCCGACGACGCCGGTGCGGCCGAGTCCGGCGTTGCAGTGAAGGACACAGCGGGTGCCGTTCGACTCGGCCGTTCGGATCGCATCGAGAGCCGTTTCGAGCGTTTCCACGTCGGGGAGATGTCTGTCGCGAATCGGCGCGTGAACTGTCTCGAAGCGGTCGGCGTAGGCGTCGGGCAGCCGGTACCGTCGCGCCTCCGACTCCGAGAGCAGACAGACGACCCGACCGACGTCCCCCGTCGAGAGCGTCGCGGTCCACTCGCCGAGGCTCTCACCGAGGTGACCCGGGCGACAGACGCCGAAGACCGGCTCCGAGGGCGCGATACGGCCGAAGTTCGTCATCGATTCAGCTCCGCGAGCAGCCGACCGAGATGAACGCGATCGGACGTGCCCCGAGTCAATTCGAACTCGATTTCGCCCGCCAGCGCGTGGACGCGAGCGAGCGCGTCGCCGCTGTATCGACCGCGTGCGGCGGCGAGCAGTTCGCTCAGGATCTCTTCGCCGTCGTACCCCTCGTCGTAAATCAACTCGTCGAGTCCGCTCCGGGCCTCCTTGAACTCGCCGTCGTCGGCCGCCGCGAGGATCGCCTCCAGCCGATCGCGCATACCGATACCCCCCAGGGCGTCGTAGGCGGCGTCCATCGTCACCGCGCCCACTTGCTCGGCAGCAGTTTGCGCGCCCAGGATCGCTTTCCGGAGGTTGCCGTCGCCGTAGCCGGCGACGTACTCGAGGCCGTCGTCGTCAGACTCGACCTGCTCGCGGGAGACGATCCGATCGAGCACCTCGACAGTCTCCGCGTGCGTCGGGGCCCGCATCGCGATAGGGAAACAGCGCGACTCGATCGGCGGGATGAGCTTCGACGGCTGGCGGGTGGCGATGACGAACTGCGTCGCCTCGTAGTGTTGCTCCATCACCCGGCGCAACGCCTGCTGGAAGTCTTCACGGATCGCCTCGGCATTGTCGAGTAGGATGGTCCGAAAGTCGCCGGAGACCGGGCGGTAAGCGGCTTGTTCTTTCAGTACGTGACTGATCATGTCGCGCTTCGAGAGGGCCGATCGCCCCTGCAGAAATCCGGCGAACCGCTCGTCGTTTTTGATCTCCGTTTTGGTTCGGTCGAAGAAATCCGCGACGTTGATCACGACGAAGTCGTTGTCGGGATCGGCGTGTGTTTCCCGTGCGAGCGCGCGGATCGCGGCCGTCTTGCCGACTCCGGGGGGACCGAACACGACGAGGTTCATCGGCTCAGAGACCGCCCGCGAGAGGTGGTCTCGAACCTCCGGTTGTGGAAGTTCAGAGCGGTCGGGAGCGTGTACGTCCGTCCAAAGCGGCCCGTCCATGCGTGGGAATCGCTCCGGGTCGGCAAAAGCCCTCCTTTCGCGTTCGATCGAATGACCTACAGTCGGTCGACGACGGCCTCGGCGAGCGCGTCGAACTGGGCTGTCTGCGGGACGACATCGACGTCGATTCCGAGCGTCTCGGCGGTCTCTCTGGTCGGCTCGCCGATCGCGCCGACGACGGCGCCGTTCAGTCCGTCGATCGCCGCCCCTCGAACGCCGCGTTCATCGGCTGCCGCGAGGAAGTGTTCGACCGTCAGCGAGGAGGTGAAACAGGCAGCCGCTAGATCACCGTTCGCGGCGGCGACGGTCGATTCGCCCGCTTCGCCGGGGCGAACCAAGCGGTACAAGACGGTTTCGTGGACGTACGCGCCCGCGTCGTTCAGGCCGTCGGTGAGGACGTCGGAGCCGTGGTCAGAACGCGCGACTTCGATGGGTGTGCCGGGCGCGTCGGTGGCGAGTTCGGCGACGAGACCGGACGACGAGAACTCCGAGGGGAGCCGATTGACAGTGTATCCCAGGGCTTCCAGCGCCTCGGCGGTTGGCGCCCCGATGGCTACCAGTTCACCGCCGGGCCTCCAGTCGGCCTCGGCGACGAGTTCCGCACCGGTCTTGCTCGTCAAAACCGTGATAGCGGCGTCCGCCCGCGGCGCCTCCCCGGTCGGTTCGACGGCCAACATCGGGTCGGGAAGCGGCTCCGCCCCCAGATCGCGGAGGAGTGCGGACGCTGACTCGGCGCGACCGTCGTCGGGTCGGAAGAGGGCGACTCGGTTCATGCGCCTCCCCCAATTCGCTTGATTTGATATATCGGTATGTGGTTCATTTCTGATCGGCCTCCGGACCGACACCGTTTCGCAGAAACTCGACGACACGTGCTCTCGTGGCCGCGACATCGCCGATAACAGTGATAGCAGGGGGTTCGATCCCGGCCTCGTCGCGGACCTCGACGATCGTTTCGAGCGTTCCGAGGGCGACCCGCTGGTCGGGCCACGTCGCCCGCTCGATCAGGGCGACCGGCGTCTCGGGAGCCATACCGGCGGCGGATAGCTCATCGGTGTACAGCGGTAGTTTTCCGACGCCCATCAACACGACGAGGGTACCACCCGTCGCTGCGAGCGCCCCCCAGTCGATCGCCGACTCGTCCTTCGTCGGGTCCTCGTGGCCCGTGACGAACGAGACGGACGAAGCGTGCTCCCGATGGGTGACGGGGATACCGGCGACGCCCGGACCCGCGATGGCGCTCGTCACGCCGGGTACGTACTCGAAGGGGATCCCGTGTTCGGCCAAGTGTTCGGCCTCCTCGCCGCCGCGACCGAAGACGAACGGATCGCCACCCTTGAGCCGGACCACGGTTTTACCGTCGTTCGCGAGTTCGACGAGCCGCCGATTCGTGTACTCCTGAGGCGTCCACTCCCCGCCTGCCCGCTTGCCGACGTCCTCCCGTTTCGCCCCGGGAATCGATTCGAGAATCCCCGGTCCCGGGAGTTTGTCGTGGAGAACCACGTCGGCCGCCTCGATGAGTCGCTTGGCCTTGACCGTCAACAGTTCCGGATCCCCGGGGCCGCTCCCGACGAGATACACCGTTGCGGTCATCCGTCCCTCCGCGCGCGCTCGATGAGATCCGCCGCACCCTCGCTCGCGAGCTCGTCCGCGAATTCGACGGCGGCTTCGGGGTGGTTCTCGATCGGGAGATCCCGAGCCATGTCGATCTCCTCGGTGCCGTCCTGCGAGAGGACGCGAACGCGAGTCTGGACGAACGCACCCTGCACTATCGCGTAGATCCCGATCGGCGCGACGCACCCGCCACCAAGCGTCCCGAGAATCGTCCGCTCGACGGTGGTTTCGACCCGCGTCCGCGGATGATCGAGGACGTCTCGAATCGTCGATGCGAGGTCCCCATCGCGTGCGGTCACGGCCAGCGCACCCTGTCCCGGCGCGGAGACGAAGGGGTTCGGAAGACGACTGTATTCGACGGCATCGAGCAGCCCGATTCGATCCAAACCAGCCTCGGCGAGAACGATTCCGTCGAATTCAGTTTCGACATCGCGACCGAGCGCCCGACGTTCGAACTCCGCGAGGCCGTCGAACCACTCGTCGGGAGATCGGTCGTAAGCATCCTCGTTCCCACCGTCCCCATCGTCCTCACCGTTCTCCTCGGCCACTTCGAGTCGCCGCTCGTGTTCAGCCTGTAGACTCGGCGTGAGGAGCTTTTGAACGCGCGTATCCACGTTTCCCCGGAGCGGTTCGACCTGGAGGTCCGGCCGCGCCGCGAGCAGTTGCGCCTTACGGCGCAGGCTCGACGTGCCGATCGTCGACCCCCGTGGGAGGGCGAAAACGTCCGTCCCGTCCGGCGTGAGGAGAACGTCGCCCGGTGCAGCGCGCTCCGGAATCCCTGCGACGACGAGGTCCGAAGGAAACTCGGTTGGCATGTCCTTCATCGAGTGAACGGCGGCATCGACGTCGCCGCTCAACACCTTTTCGTCGAGGCTCCGGACGAACGCACCCGTCGTCCCGAGCCGGTGGATCAACTCGTCACGGACGGCATCACCGGTCGTTTGGACCTCGATGAGTTCTATCTCCCGGCGGCGGGTACCGAGGGCGTCGGAGACCCGCTGTGCCTGCCGTATGGCGAGGTCAGAACCCCGGGTGGCAAGCCTGATCGTCTCTGTCATACCAACGTTTCGGTCGCGGCGGTTGAAACGCCCTTCGGCTTTCGCGGGAGGGAACCGGACGTAGGTTTATAAACCATATATTGGGATAGTAAATTCGGGGAAGTCAATACATATATTCATTCCGAGTGCCACCCGTAGAGTGGAACGAAACCGCTGGAAGCTCCGCAGTACGCACACCGGGGTCCCCACACATGCTCTATAGAGTTTCATCGGCCCGTCGACGAAGCGTTCGCGGACCCACACTCGAACAGCGGAGGCGACAGTCGTGACGACAAGCGATGACGATAACGAACGTGAGAGAGCGCACAACGAACGGGTAAGTGAATCCGACGCTCACGAAGTGACCACCAAGGACGGATTTCACGAGAAACTTCAGGCGCTCGTCACCGAAGCCAGTTCGAACGGCGTCGACATACGCGGTAGTTGGCCTGTCGCGGGAAGCGAGCGTCGGGGCAGTTGGAATATCGAGATAAGGCGGATCGGCCAGCGATCGATGTTTCGGGTCGACGAGTCCGATGATTTCGTGGGGACGATCGTGGGGGCCGTCGCGGTGTGCGAGGGCGTCGAGGTAACCGATCTGCCGTCGCTGTACGGCACTATCGATCCGGAGATACTCGATGAGTTGCTCCAATCAGCGGACGACGACGCGCGCAGATACGTCCGGTTCCAATACTGCGGATACGAGATCACGGCCCGCGCCGACGGCTCGGTTCTCGTCGACAAGTGATCGATCCCACGTGAGTCAAAAACCGATCGAAAAGACCGAGAGGCTCGGCTACGCTTCGACTTCGCCGCGGTCGCGGATCAGGTTCTCGAGTTCCTCCGGATCGTCGATTCGCTCGAACTCCTCGCGTTCGATGAGTGCGGTCCCGCCGACGGACTCTTCGCCGCCGATGCGGTCGACGACGTACACGGAGCGCGTTCGCGTCACGTGACCGACCGAGGACATGATCCGCGCGCGCTTTTCGGCGGTTCGGTTGAAATCCGAGTGGCCGGTGAGCATCGTTCGCTCCCGGGATTCGTCCTCGCTGACCGTCTTGAACGGTGCCCGAGAGGTCGGGTGAACCTCGAAGCCCACGCGGGTGAGCACTGTGACGATGTCGGCGTCGTCGGGGTTGGCCTCCGGTTCATCCGGCTCGTCGGCCGTATCACGGACATCCTGAGCACCGTCGAGGACTTCGACGGGGCTGGCCAACGGTCTGTCGAACAGCTCCTCGAGTTGGGCCGCGACTTCGACGCTCGCGTTCATCCCGTCCTCGTACTTCGAGACGGTTCGACGGGAGACGCCGAGTTCGTTCGCCAACTTCCCGAGAGACATGTCGTGTTCGGTCCGGATGTTCGAGAGGAGGTCACCGTCGATGTTGACGTAGAGCCCGCCAGGCGCCGCGTAAATCAACGGCGGAACCTCTTCGATAAAGAGATCCATCGCGGTATCGGGCGAGAACACCGGAACGCCGTGTCTGAAGTAGACGACGCCCGGATTCAGTTCCTCATCGCGCGTCCGAAGGCCGATGACGATCGGTGTCGCATCGAGATACTCACCCAGCCTGCGCATCTCGGCACCGGTGTATCCGTCAAACGCATCGATATTCGCGAGCACTTTGAGCAAGAGCACATCGTTGCCCCGTCTCGCGGCGATATCGAAGCTTTTCGGGCGGATCGCACACCGGTCACTCACCGTAAAGCCTGCATCCTCGAACATCGCGGTGATGTTACCGACCA
This sequence comes from Natronomonas sp., assembly GCF_046483325.1. GTDB lineage: Archaea > Halobacteriota > Halobacteria > Halobacteriales > Haloarculaceae > Natronomonas. The sequence continues at coordinate 76,824 of NZ_JAWODL010000038.1, forward strand.
GTGCGGATCGGGACATAGAGGTATGTAAGTGTTTTCCACGTTAAATGTGTTTCCCCGAAATCCGGGTATTCGTGTCCCTTCGGTGCCGGAAGGTCGGACCGAAACGCCGTTACTGGGCGACGACGTACTGGAGAACAGTGACTATCATCGGGATTGACGACACGGACTCCCGAGAACGCGGGATGTGCACGACGTACGTCGCCGATACGATCGCCCGACGGCTCGCCGATCAGTCCGCGACGATCGAGCGTCTCCTGTTGGTTCGGTGCAATCCGGCCGTCGAACATAAAACGCGAGGGAACGCGGCACTCGCGATTCACGCGCAAACGCCAGCTGACGAGGCGTTCGATATCGCTTGGCGGGTGATCGATGAGCTCGCCGAAGCCGCCGACGATCGGACGAATCCCGGTCTCATCGTCTCGCCGGGCGACCCCGATTACGTCCCCGAGGAGGTCGTCTCCTTTTCGCGCGAAGCGATCACCGATCACCACACGCGCGACGGCGCACGATCCATTCTCGACCGAGCCGGATACGAATCCCACGGGTGGAAAAATGGACGGGGACTCATCGGTGCGCTCGCCGCGATCGGCGCGTGGCGTGCTCTGGACGATTGGACGTACGAACACATCACGTATCGGGAACCCGGACGCTGGGGAACCGAACGAACCGTGGATCCGGAGAGCGTCTTCGACGCGGCGGATACGTGTTATCCAGTCGTGTGGGACACGGTCGATCGGGGAACCGGGGAGGCGGTCTGCGTGCCGCGGACACCGGGGCCGGTTCTGTACGGTATCCGAGGCGACAGCCCGGAAGGCTGCCGGTTAGTCTCGAAACGGATCGAGAGTGAGCCGATCGATTACGAGCGAACGTTCGTCACGAACCAAGGGACCGACGGCCATCTTCGAGAAGGAACTGTCTCTTCAGTGCGAACGGGATACGCCTACCGGCTCGATGGAACAGTTACGTCCGGGCCCGAGACGCGCCGCGGCGGTCACGTGTTCTTCGAACTCTCCGACGATCGGGCAACGATCGATTGTGTCGCCTTCGAGCCGACCAAGCGATTTCGGGACCACGTTCGCGACCTTCGCGTCGGTGACGTGCTCACCGTCTGTGGTGAGGTGAGCGACGGAACGCTTAAGCTCGAAAAGATCGCCGTTCGGGATCGAGTCGAAACCGAACCCGTCACTCCGACGTGTTCGGCGTGTAATCGACGGATGAAATCCGCCGGTCGTGGACAGGGCTATCGGTGTCGGAGGTGTGGAACGTCTGCCAGCGGGAAAACCGACGAACCCCTCCATCGTGCTCTCGAGCGAGGGTGGTACGAAGTCCCACCGGGGGCGCGACGACACATCGCCAAACCCCTCGTCCGAGGGGGATTCGACGCCCAGACGCATCCGGAACGGTAGTGAGACTACGTTTTCAGACCGCTTCCGGAGAGTGGAACGATGACCTCGGTGTCCGGTTCGAGGACGCCGAGGCGGCGGTACTCTCGAAGGGCGGCCGGCGCGACCGCGCAGGTCGGTTCGACGTAGAATCCGGACTCGTGTAGCCGATCGAGTTCCGTCCGGACCGCGGTTTCGGAGATCGCGATCGCGTCACCATCGGAATCGTCGATCGCGCCCACGAGCGCATCCATCTGGGCCGGGTCGCGGATTCGAATGCCGTCGGCTGCGTCGTTGTCGCCGGCCGCCGCCTTCGTCCCCCGGATGGCCTCGACGACCGGCGCGTATCCGGCCGCCTGCGCGCCGAGGAGTTTCGGCAGCCGGTCGATCCAGCCCGTATCGAGCAGGGTGCGAAAGCCTCGATACGCACCGAGGAACATCGTCCCGTGTCCGAGCGGCATCACGACTGCATCCGGCGCGTCCCAATCGCGCTGGTGGGCGATCTCATACGCCATCGTGGCAGTACCGATGGCGAACGCGGGATTCCACGCGTGGCTCGCGTACCACCCGTCACCGGCTTCGACGGCGTCGGTACAGGCGGCCGTCACGTCCTCGCGACTCCCCTCGACTCGGACGATATCGGCTCCCGCCCGGCTGATCGCTCGTAGCTTGGGGGCCTTCGTGTCTGCTGGGACGTAGATCGTGGCTGAGATGCCGGCACGGGCCGCGTACGTCGCGATCGCTGCGCCCGCGTTCCCGGACGAGTCCTCCAGCACTCGATCGACACCGAGGTCGACCGCGCGGGAGAGTGTCGTCGTCGCACCGCGATCTTTGAACGATCCGGTCGGAAAGACGTACTCGAGTTTGAACGTCGCGTTCCACGCTTCGGCATCGACGAGCGGCGTGTACCCCTCTCCGAAGGAGACGTGTCGATCGATCGGAAGAAACCCCGAAAAGGCCCACAGGCCGTCACGAGAATCGATTCGGGCGTTCGTCGGATCGTCCGTCGACGGGCACGGTCGATCGACGAACCGAAGCGGTGAGCCGCAACGACACCGCCAGCGATCCTCGTACGTCGTGCCACACGCCGAACAGCGGAGCGTCATACCGTACGGTGTGGCTCCGATCGTCTATCGGTTTCGGTCGGGCGAACAGATGAGCCAGCGTTACCGGCGGCGATTTCCCACGCTACAGCCTCGATCGGCCGCCGGCCAATCACTACGTCACACGGAGCGGTGGCCGCGTGGTCGGTTATAAACGCTCGTCCGAGGAGAGTTCGCCTAGACTTGGTCGATACTCGTTCCGATCGAGCAGACGTATTCCCCGGTGGCGACCTGCGGAAGCCGGCGATGTCGCCAGAAGATCCCGTTCGAGTCTGCGGTGACTTTGGCTTTGACCGTCCCGAACGGATCGGTGATCTCGAAGAGCGTGTCCCCTCGTTGGACCTCGTCACCGAGATCCATTTCGAAACTGACGAGACCGCCCGACGGCGATCCGTACTGCTCGAAGCTGGAAGCGCGGGTCTGCGGTGCGGTGGTGATCTCGCCGTCGAGGAAGCTGTAGTGATACAGGACGTTGAAGATCCCCTTGACGCCCTTCCGGATGGAGGTTTCGTCCCAGCCGACCGCCCCGCCTAACTCGGGGTCGACCGTCGGGATACCTTTATCCGGGGCCGCGCGCGCGAGTTGTCCGTCGGGTCCTTTGAGATCGAGGATGTATCCACAGCCAAACACCTTCGCCAGTTCGAGACAATCGCCGTGAAGGCGGTGTCTAGAACCACACCTGACGCGGGTCTCGTTTATCATACACGACGTCGATCCCTGATGAAGATCGAGCGCGAGGTCGGCACGTTTTACCGAATCGAAGATCGCCGCAGAGATACGTTCCGAGGCGGTCCCGGAGGGGTTTCCGGGGAACGTTCGGTTGAGCTTCGTGTCGTCGATCGGGTTTCGGTGCTCGGCGACCAGAAAGCCGTAGTAGTTCGCGATGCCGACGATGAGGATCTCCCCCGCGAGCTCCTCGGGATCCAGTTGCGGGACGAATCGTCGGATGACGCCGAGTCCATTGAGTTCGTCCCCGTCCGACACCGCCTGAATGTAGAGCGTTTTGCCCTCGCGGCGGCCGTTTATCACCGCTACTGGGAGTCCGATTTCGGAGCCGTCGCGTGCTTCGCCGACCGAGAGCCGACCAATGTCTATCTCGCCGGGGGCTGCACTCGCGGTGCCGAGGGTCGTCATTGTGTATACTGGATCGGTGGCCGTTATTAGACCTACTGATCGGCTGTGAGGGGAACGATCGTCGACCGGTACGGCGGTCTGAGAGGATCTGTCCAAATGCGGCGCATCCGGCGAAACGAGAGTGAACGATCGTTCACCGAAACGGTAACTCTTTTCTCCCGGGCACGGAAACCGATAGCACATGACCGAGGAGCTCAAAAAAGGGCTAGAGGGCGTTTTAGTCGCCGAATCGTCGTTGAGTTTTATCGACGGCGATGCCGGGGAGTTGGTCTATCGTGGCTACACTATCGACGATCTCGCAAAGAATGCGACCTTCGAGGAAGTCGTCTACCTCCTGTGGCACGGTGAACTGCCGACGGCCGACGAACTATCCGATTTCAAGTCGTCGATGGCCAAAGAACGCCACCTCGACGACGGCGTCCAGCGACTCGTCCGCGATCTCGCCGAAGCCGACGAGGAGCCGATGGCGGCGCTTCGGACGATCATTTCCGATCTCTCGGCATACGATCCCGACACGGACGCGGACCCGACCGACGAGGCGGCGAACCTCCGAAAGGGTCGCCGCATCACGGCGAAGATCCCGACCGCGCTGGCCGCGTTTTCGCGGATCCGGAACGGGAACGATCCCGTCGAACCGCATGAGAACCTCGACCACGCGAGCAACTTCCTGTACATGCTCAACGACGAGGAACCGGACGACGTCCTCGCGGAGACGTTCGATATGGCGCTCGTGTTGCACGCCGACCACGGCCTGAACGCCTCGACGTTCTCCGCGATGGTGACATCCTCGACGCTCGCCGACCTGCACGCCGCGGTCACGTCCGCAGTCGGCGCACTATCGGGGAGCCTCCACGGCGGAGCGAACCAAGATGTGATGCAAGCGCTTCTCGAACTCGACGAGTCGGGGAAGGAGCCGATCGGGTGGGTCGAAGATCGCCTCGAATCGGGCGACCGCGTCCCCGGCTTCGGCCACCGCGTCTACAACGTCAAGGACCCGCGCGCGAAGATCCTGTCGGCGGAATCGGAGGCGCTCGGTGAAGCCGCGGGAACGCCTCACTGGCACGAGTACTCCGTCTCGATCGAGGAGTACCTCGGCGAGGAGAAGGGACTCGCCCCGAACGTCGACTTCTACTCGGCGTCGACGTACTACCAGATGGGGATACCGGTCGACGTCTACACCCCGATCTTCGCGATGAGCCGCGTCGGCGGCTGGATCGCTCACGTTCTCGAACAGTACGACGACAACCGGCTCATCCGACCGCGGGCCCGCTACGTCGGCCCGAAGGACGGGACCGTGACGCCCATCGAAAACCGGTAGCCGTCTCCATCGGTGAGGCTTTCAGTCACCGGCGCGTAGTCGGATCGAATGACGGAGGAGTACGGCCTGCTGGAGCTCGACGCGGACGAGCCGGTCGGCGACGAGTGGGAGGACATCGACGTCACCGATACTGAGGCCGACCGCATCGCCCGCAAACAGGACCGGGAGTTCCTCGAGTTTCGCAAGCGGATCAAGGACACCGAGCAGTTCAAAGTCGAGGCGTCGGTCTTCGACGACGCGACACTCGGCGCGCTGTACAAACTCGTTCAGGACGGCTACATCGACGCGTTCGGCGGTCCGATCTCGACCGGCAAGGAAGCGAACGTCTACACTGCGTTGGGGCCTGAAGGCGAAGTCGCCGTGAAAGTCTACCGTATCAATGCCTCCGATTTCCGGCAGATGCGTGACTACCTCGACGGGGATCCGCGGTTCGAGGGGATCGGGTCCGACAAAAAGAAAGTCGTCGTTGCGTGGACGAAAAAAGAGTTCGCGAACCTGAAGCGCGCGCGGCGGGCGGGCGTCCGCGTTCCGGAGCCGATCGCGATCGAGCGGAACGTGCTCGTGATGGAGTATCTCGGTGGAGAGAATCGCCGCGCGAAACGGCTCAGCGAAGTCGACGTCGAAAACCCAGAGACGGCGTTCGAAGTCGTCCGCGAGTACATGCGGCGGCTCTACCGCGCTGGCCTCGTCCACGGCGACCTCTCGGAGTACAACATCGTCGTCCACGACGGCGAGCTCTGCATACTCGATTTGGGACAGGCGGTCACCGTCCATCACCCGAACAGCCGGGAGTTTCTCGAACGTGACTGTCACAACGTCGCCGCCTTCTTCGGGAGGCAGGGATTCGACGCCGACGCGACGACGTTGCTCGAAGCCGTTACCGAACCGGAACCGGATCCGGATCCGGATCCCTCGAGCGGGACGGATACGGAAGCGTAGCTTTTTCGAACTGCCGCGAGATGGACTGGTATGTTCGATATCGTTCCGGAATCCGCCATCAGATCGGGGCGGGCGACGGACGCGTACTTCCTTCGCACGGAGGAAGCGTTAGAACACGCCGGGAAAAACCCGCGCGTAGTAGTCGAGGTGACCGCCGACCAGTTCCCGACGGGGGAGTTCGAGCTGTTCGCGGGGACGGCGGATGTCGCCGAACTCCTCGAAGGACGGAACGTCGACGCCGACGCGCTCCCCGAGGGAACGCTGTTCGACGGCGGCCCAGTCATGCGAATCGAGGGACCGTATCTGGAGTTCGCGCGCCTCGAAACGTCGGTTCTCGGCTTTCTCTCTCATCCGTCCGGGATGGCGACCGCCGCGCTCAAAGCGCGACGAGCGGTCCCGGAGACCTCGCTGTTGAGCTTCGGTGCGCGACACGTCCACCCATCTATCGCAGGGATGGTCGATCGGAGCGCTCTCATCGCCGGGTTCGACGGCTTCTCGCACGTGGCGGCCGGCGATCTCATGGATCGGACGGCCTCGGGAACGATGCCACACGCGTTGATGATCTGTTTCGGACCGGGAAATCAAGAGGACGCGTGGCGGGCCTTCGACGAGGCGGTCGATCCCGACGTGCCGCGTATCGCGCTCTGTGACACCTACGATGACGAGGTCAACGAGGCGATTCGGGCCGCCGAGATGGGTTTCGACAGCGTGCGACTCGATACGACCGGCTCCCGCCGCGGCGACTTCCGACACATCATCCGGGAAACGCGGTGGAAACTCGATATGGCCGGCCACGAGGACGTCAATATCTTCGTGAGCGGCGGAATAACACCGGAGGCGATCCGAGAACTCGGAGACGTGGCGGACGGGTTCGGCGTCGGCAGTTACATCACGAACGGCGACCCGATCGATTTCGCGCTGGACATCGTCGAAATCGAGGGGGAACCGACGGCAAAGCGAGGCAAGCTATCGGGGACGAAGGAGGTGTATCGGACGCCCGGCGGCGGCCACCACGTCACGTTGGCCGATGCGGACCCGCCATCGGATGGCACGCCCCTACTCGAACCCCTGGTGCGCGGCGGCGATGTCGTCGCGGCGTTCGACATCGACGCGGCGGCCGAGCGGGCGATGGAGGACGCCGAACGGGTCGGGTTCGGCGGATCGATGCCGAACTAATCGGGGACGCCGATAGAGCCGGTCGAACGGTCGCGGCTCAAACGACGAGGAAGTACACCTGCTTTCTGGCGTCGCGAAAGGAGTACCGAGATTCGACGAGTGACGCCTCTTCGAGTCGGTTGAGCGCGTATCTGACGGTTCGATCCGGGAGCAACGACTCCTCGGCGAGTTGCCCTTGCGAGAGCGGCGGCGTGTCGTTGAGGACCTTCGCGACGAGCTTCGCGCTCGGCGGGAGTCCCCGGAGCGTCTCGCGAAACTCCGGATCGGTGAACGGCGATTCGGCCTGGCGTGAGCGGTCCTCCGTGATGGTGCTCATATCACCTAGTGGTGGAAACGGATTCGTAAACGTTCGCTATATGTATAACAAAATAATAAATACAATCAAGTGTGTATAATGCACCCTTATACACTGTGTGGTGACAGGTCGCTCGACGCCCGATCGGGAACGCGGACGCCGACGAATACCCCGGTACCCGAATCCTGGATCCCGGCGTATCCAGCATCCTTTTATGCCCTGGGAAGGTCGATTTGCATAGCGTGAAGGGACAGGAGTGGTATCAAGAGCATGACGTCGCGGAGGCATACGACGACAAACGGTTCTCCGGCGGTGGACGCTTCATCGATCGCCGCGAGAAAGAGGCCGTCCTCGACGCCCTCGCACCGATCGAGGACAAGCGTATCCTCGAGGTCGCCTGTGGAACCGGCCGATTTACCGTCATGTTGGCCGACCGCGGGGCGAACATCGTCGGGATGGATATCTCCGAGGCAATGCTCGACCAGGGCCGCGAAAAAGCGCGTGCTGCCGGCGTCAGCGAGACGTTATCGTTTATGCAAGGCGATGCCGGCAGACTACCGTTTCCCGATAACCACTTCGATGCCGTCTTCGCGATGCGGTTTTTCCACCTCGCGCCAGATCCCGAGGGGTTCATGCGGGAGATGCGTCGCGTCTCGAAATCACAGGTGTTCTTCGATACGTTCAACCGATACTCCGCGCGCTCGATATACAACTGGGCGCTTCCGATGGGTTCGCGGCTCTACTCGGGGCGGGAAGCGCGGGAGTTGATCGTCGGTGCGGGCCTCGAATTGGCCGACGCGGCCCACGATTTCGTGCTCCCGTACGGGTTCTACCGGGCGCTTCCGGGCTGGATCGCCCGTCCGTTCCGCACGGCGGACACGACGCTCGGACGGACGCCGATCGGCGATCGGCTGGCCTCAGTCTCCTACTGGGACACCCGAGTTCGGGACTAGCGGACTGCAGGCACGGTACTTTTGTTGATCGGCCACGCTATCTCGGGTATGAACGTCTCGGTGGTGGTCCCGACGTTGAACGACCGCGAGGATTTACAGGGGTGTCTCGACTCGCTCGCGGTCGAGGATCCCCACGAGGTCGTCGTGGTCAACGGACCCTCTACCGACGGAACGAGCGGAATGGTTCGGGAGCGTGAGGACGTCGACGTGCTCGTCGAGATCGACGAGCGGAACGTCAACGTCTCTCGAAACGCCGGAGTGGATCGAATCCGCGGCGACGCCGTCGCGTTCGTCTCGCCGACTATGACCGTCGAACCGGGCTGGTTAGAAGCGGTCACGACGTCGTTGGCCGAGGCTGAGGCCGTCACCGGGCCGACACACGAGCGACTCGATACCGGCGTGGCGACCGACACCGTCGAGTCCAGGCGGATACGCGGGCGGACGGTGACCTACTTCAGCGGCGGAAACGTCGCGTTTTCGGCCGAACTCGCGACGGAACTCGATGGGTTCGACGAGTACCTCGACGTCGGCGGGGCGCGCGACGCGGCACACCGGATCGCCGGACTCGGATACGAAGTCGCGTGGTCGACGGAGATGTGCGTCTCGAGGGAGGCGGCAACCGACGGCGGGACAGCGGAGCGCGACTGGCGGGCACGCTATCGATCCCTCTCATACCGATTGGCGAAAAACTACGGGATCCATCCGACCGTCTTCCTCCGGACGCTCAGACACGCCATCGCGGACGCGGGTGGCGGATTCAGGGACGTTGCGCGCGGTGATGCGAAACCGACGGCGTGGTTTGGAAACGGCCGGGACGTGGTCCTCGGCAGCGGCCGCGGCTACGCCGATGGGCTGTGGGCTCGATACGCCGACAGGAGCGCTGGACGAAATTCGAGAGGCGTCTCCTCGCGAGCGGATCGGGCCGTCGCGGTCCACGACCGGCGATGAAAACCCGCGGAGGGGACGCCCATCGAGCGTACCGCTGCGCTCGGCAGTTACGAAATATTTATATAGAACCGCTGACGACATAGTAGATGAACATGTCGCAACAGATGCGCCAGCGGCGCGGACAGCCGCTTTTCATTCTCAGCGAGGACACACAGCGTACCCGCGGTAAGGACGCCCAATCGTCGAACATCACCGCCGGTAAAGCGGTCGCCGAATCCGTACGGACGACACTCGGCCCCCGAGGGATGGACAAAATGCTCGTCTCCGACTCGGGCGACGTCGTCATCACGAACGACGGTGCGACCATCCTCCAGAAGATGGACATCGAGCACCCGGCGGCGCAGATGATCGTCGAGGTCGCCGAGACCCAAGAGGAGGAGGTCGGCGACGGGACGACGACCGCCTCCGTGCTCGCCGGCCAGCTGCTCGCTCAGGCCGAGGATCTCATCGAGGACGACATCCACCCGACGACGATCGTCGAGGGGTATCGAGAGGCCGCCCGCCTCGCCCTCGAAGCGATCGAGGAGGTCACCCTGACGGACGAACTCGACGACGAGGTGCTCGCCTCCGTCGCCGAGTCGTCGATGACCGGCAAAGGGACCGGTGACATCGACGCCGCCGCGCTGGCGGAGACGATCGTCGCCGCGGTCCAGCAGGTCAGAAGCGACGAGGGCGTCGACCGCGACGCCATCACGATTCGAACTCAGACGGGCGCGGGGGCGTCGGCGACGGAGCTCGTCCAGGGCGTCATCAGCGAGGAGGAGCCGCTTCACGACGACATGCCGACGCGCGTCGAGGACGCCTCGGTCGCCGTCCTCGACGTCGATCTCGAAGTCCGTGAGGCCGAGATCGACGCCGAGTACGACATCACCAACGTCGATCAGCTCAACGCCGCGATCGAGGCCGAGGAGACCGAACTCCGCGGCTACGCGGAGGCCCTCACCGAGACCGGTGTGGACGTCGCGTTCGTCACGGGGGACGTCGACGATCTCGTCGCCTCGTATCTCGCGAAGGACGGCGTGCTCGCGTTCGACTCCGTCGACGACGACGAGGCGAGCGCGATCGCCCGCGCCACCGGTGCGCAGACGGTCGGCACGCTGAACGACTTCGGCGAGGACGATCTCGGACGCGCCGAAGTCGTCCGCGTCGAGTCCTTCGGTGACGACGATCTGGCGTTCATCGAGGGCGGCGCGGCCGCCGAAACCGTCACCGTCTTCGCCCGCGGCGGCACCGAGCACGTCGCCGACGAGCTCGAGCGCGCGCTCGAAGACGCACTGGACGTCGTCACGGCATCGCTCGACGCCGGCGGCGTCGTTCCCGGCGCCGGCGCGACCGAGATCGCTATCTCGGATCACATCCGCACGAGCGTCGCGAGCGTTCAGGGCCGCAAACAGCTCGCCATCGAGGCGTACGCCGACGCTATCGACGTGCTGCCGCGAACGCTGGCGGAGAACACCGGCATGGACCCCATCGACGCGCTGGTCGAACTCCGCTCGGTCCACGACGCCGAGGGACGCGCCGGCCTCATCAGTCAGGGCCAATCCGGCAGCGTCGGCGATCCCGTCGAGTACGGTATCCTCGACCCCGCCGCGGTCAAGCGCGAAGCGATCGAGTCCGCCACCGAGGCGGCGACGATGATCGCCCGCATCGACGACGTCATCTCCGCGGAATAGACGGCGTTTCAGCCACATCATCGATTTTTCGACACGGTGACTCGACCGGTGAGCCAGTAGCGTTCACATCGGTCGATATGTTTAAATACGGAATTGTTCGAGAGTGCTGTAAACTAATCCCACGGCCGGCCTGCTTCGGCCAGAAAGAATATATTATCAGATCAATTTCATTCAGTATGGATCGTCGAACGTACATCGAAGGCGTCGGTGCGGTCGTGGCGACGGGTGCGATCGCCGGCTGTACCGGCGGAAACGGGGACACCGAAAGCGGCGATAATGGCGGTGACACCGACGACGACGGCGGAGGGAACGGCGGTGCGGGAACCGAGTACGGTGTCCTCTCGACCAGCGTCACGGATCAACCGAACGACATCGCCGATTTCGAGTCGCTCGTCGTGACGATCGAGGGTATCTGGGTCAAACCGAAGGGATCGGATGGCGAGGGCGACGAGGACGGTGACGAGAGCGGGGCCGACGACGGCCCAACGCCCACGGAAACCGAAAGCGGTGGTGGGGAAGGGACGACGCCGACGCCGACAGTGCGTGGGGAAAACGGCGATGATAGCGGCGGTGAAAACGGAGGCGATGGAGAAGAAGGCGGCGAGGAGGGCGGTGACGGGAGCGAAGACGAAGACGGCGGAAACACCGGGCGCTACTACATCGAGTTCGACGAACCGCAGGAGGCAGATCTCGTTCAGTTACAGGGCGATGACACCCAACTCGTCGACGAGACGGAACTCGAAGTCGGCGAGTACCAGTTCCTCCAGTTGAACGTCGCCGAGACGGGCGGCGTCCTCGTGGAAGGCGGCGAGGCGAGCGTCGAAACGCCCGGTAACGCTCCCCTGCAGTTCAAACAGGCCTTCGGTATCCGCACCGAGGAGACGACCCGATTCATAGCCGACTTCGCCCCGTTCAAGCGCGGGAACGGAACGTACCTGATCCGACCAGTCGCGAGCGGAACGCAGGTGTTGTACGGCGACGAGGAAGCCGACGACAGCGGGACGGAGACCGACCCCGAGGAAACGGACGAGGAGGAGACGAACGAGACCGACGACGCGGACGGTGGTCCGCCGGAGGACGCCGGGGCGGACGAAGCCGGCGGCGACGGGTCGTAGCGCCGTCGCCGACCACAAATAGAGGGGGCCGGCGGACGCGATTCCCACTTAAAAAGACTCGACGTGCGGCCGGAGGTCGAGTTCCAGCGTCCACGACGACCGATCCTGGGTGACGAGGTGCCAGTACGAATCGGCGATCGCGTCCGGATCGAGCAGTTTCTCGTCGTCGCTTTCTGACGACCGAATCCCTCCGTCGATGACGACGTGGGCGACGTGGATCCCTTCGGGACCGAGCTCGCGAGCCATCGACTCGGCCATGCCGCGGGCGGCGAACTTCGCGGCGCTGAAGCCGATCGCACCGTCACGGCCACGGATCGCGGAGGTCGCGCCGGTGAAGACGATCGTTCCGCCGTCGCCGTCGAGCATGTCGGGAAGCGCGGTCTGCGAACACAGCAGGCCGCCGTACGCGGACACGTCTAACGCCTCCTCGAAGGCCTCGGGCGAGATATCGCGGACGCCTCGCCACGCGCCGCCGCTGGCGTTGTTGACCAACACGTCAACCGGCCCGAATTCGGCCCGAACCGTCTCGAAACCGGCCTCGACCGCGGCCGGGTCCGTGACGTCCGTCGACACCGCGAGGGCGTCGTCACCGAGTTCGGTCGAGAGCGCGTCGATGTACTCGGCCGAGCGGGCGAAGAGCCCGACGGTACAGCCTTCCTCGCAAAACCGCCGCGCGATCGATTCGCCGAGGCCCGGTCCGACGCCGGCGATGACTGCGGTTCGTGTCATGGCCGCGCCGACGGCCGCCGCGGTCAAAACCGTGTCGTCCCTCGGATTTTTCAACGGTCCACGCGACCGGGTACGCATGGGACGACTCGACGACGAGACGGTGATCGTGACCGGCGCGAGCCGCGGGCTGGGCGCGGCGATGGCGAAACGGTTCGCGCGGGAGGGTGCGAACACCGTTTTGACTGCTCGCAGCCGCGATGAACTGGAGGCCGTCGCGAACGCTGCGGACGGCGAAACGCTCGTCGTCCCCGCCGACGTGACCGACGAAGCGGCCGTTGAAGCGCTCGTCGAGCGAACGGTCGAGGGGTACGACGAACTGACGGGGCTCGTCAACAACGCGGCGATCGGGATGTTGAGCCTCTACGACGAGCTCCGAAGCGTCACGGAGATCGGCGCCGACGACTGGCGGAAGATCTTGGACGTGAACGTCACCGGAGCCTTCCTCTGTGTGAAACACGCCGCCCGCACCATGGACGCGGGCAACGTCGTCAACATATCCTCGGGGCTCGGTCGTCGCGGGTCGGCCGGCTGGGGACCATACGTCGCCTCGAAGTGGGCGCTCGAAGGGTTCTCGAAGACGCTCGCGTACGAGCTCGAACCGGAGATCAACGTTAACTGCCTCGATCCCGGCGGGCGCGCCAAGACGGGGTTTTGGGACCATCTAGACGTCGCGGAGTACGAGACGATCCTCGACGCCGACGTGATGGACGAGGCCGCTGTGTTGCTGTTAGAACAGGATTCCAACGGTGTGACGGCCGAATCGATGCCCGCCGACGAGTGGGAATCGCGGCTGGGTTAGACCGGTTCGCTCTCGTTTTCCCGATCGCGATCGCCGTTTTCGTGCTCCCGGTTGACTCGATCCGAGGCGAGTTCCCGGTCGATGTCGTCTTCGAACGCCGAGAGCGATTCGACTGTCAACACGTTCCCGCCACCGGGATCGACCACCATCACTTCCTCCCCCTCGGGGATGTCGCCGTCGAGCGCCCGGGCCTGATAGTACGGATTGAAACCGCCGCTCTCGAGTTTCACTTCACCGTCGCCTTTCGTGACGCGCTGGGTGACGCGGCCGGTCTTGCCCCGGAGCGATTTCGAGTCGCTCGTCTGCCCCGTTCCTTTGCCGCCGTAGAAGTCGAACTGCCGATAGCCGTACAGCGCCGCCCCACCGGCGACGAGAACGATCGCCGCCAACACGAGCGGCAGCGCCGCCGCCGGAAGGATGCCGCCCAACAGTAAGCCGACGAGCCCGGCCGCGAGCAGTGCGATCCCGACGACGATGAAGTGTGCGCCGGGGGCGAACGCCTCCATGACCATCAGGGCCGCCCCGACGAGAATCAAAAAGAACGGCAGGGACATCCCGAACAGTTCAGCCATACCGTAGATAGGGTTTCGCGGTGGTTAACGCTTCGGACGCGAATGGCCCGCTAGCCGACGAACAGCCGGGAGATGATAAAGAGGGCGAGTACGACGCCGAGCAGCACGAAGGCGGTGTTCTCGATGGAGGGTGTACCGGGTTCGACCGGTGCCGTGCGTCGACGTTCGGCTTCGGCCGCCGCCTCGGCCTCCGTCTCGCGCGCCTCGAGATCCTCGAGGGAGAATTGCCACTCGTCGTCCGGCTCTCCGTCGCTATCGGTCGTGACACCGGCCGCATCGTCCGATCCGCCGCCCGTCTCGTCGTGATCCCGGCTCATGATCGGGCTACCGGCGGCGATCGGAAAGGCGTATCGGCGCAGGTCAACGCACTTTCGTCCCGGGGACCGCGTCGCCGTGTGTGGTCAACAGATCGGCTTCCTCGCCCGCGGCGAGCAGCATGCCGTCGGACTCGACGCCGAACAGTTCGCCCTTTTCGAGGTTCGCGACGACGACGATCCGGGTTCCCGGCAGTTCGTCGAGGTCGTGTAGTTGCTTGATTCCGGCGACGATCTGCCGCGTTTCGAGCCCGATGTCGACTTCGAGCCTCGCGAGTTTGTCAGCCCCTTCGATCGGTTCGGCGCTCACGATCTCGCCGACGCGGAGATCGAGTTCCGAGAACGCCTCGAAGCTCACTCGGTCGTCGTCGATCGGCTCGAGATCGGCGGTCGCCGTGTCGTCGCGGTCGTCGCTGGCTTCTGCGTCTGCCTCTTTTGCGTCTGCCTCTTCGGCATCGTCGGCCGTCGCCGCCTCGACGCGCGCCTCGAGTTGCTCGTTGAGTTCCTCGACGCGGTCGTCCTCGATCTTCTCGAAGAGTTCCTCGGGGGCGTCGAACACGGCGGGGGGGGCCGAGAGCGCTTCGTCGAGGTCGACGGCGGCCACGTCACCCGCTTCGCCGAGTTGTGCCCACAGTTCGGTCGCCTTGCCGGGCAACACCGGCTCCATCAAGACGGCGATCGCCTTCGAGAGCTGGACGCAATCGCGGATGACCCGTGCGGCCGTTTCGGGCTCGTCGTCAGTGAGCTTCCAGGGTTCGTGGCGCTGGATGTACTCGTTGCCGAACTTCGCGAGCTCGACCGGCGCGCGTCCGAGACCGCGAACGCGGTAGGCATTGGCTGCCTCGCGGAACTCCTCGATCGCCTCTTCGATCCGGGCTTCGACCTCCTCGCTCACGTCGGCGTCGGGCGTGCCGTCGTAGTTTCGCTCCGCGAAGAGCAGTGACCGGTACAGGAAGTTTCCGAGCGTGCCGACCAACTCGTTGTTGACCCGCTGTTGAAGTCCGTCCCACGAGAAGTCGACATCGGCCGTGAACTCGCTGCCGGTGATGATATGGTATCGATACAGGTCGGGGTGAAAGCCCGACTCCACGTAGTCGTCGGCCCAGACCGCCCGGTTTCGGGACGTCGAGAACGCTTTGCCGGCGAGGTTGACGAACCCGCAGGCCATCACCGCACGCGGTTCGTTGAAGTCCGCACCGCGTAACATCGCGGGCCAAAACACGGTGTGGTGCTGGATGATATCGTGCCCGATGATGTGGACGATCTCGCCACCATCCGGCTCCGAGTCGGTGCCGTGGTTCCTCCAGACGGCTTCCCAGTCGAACTCGTCAGCACCGACACGTTCGGTGTACTGTTTCGTCGAGGAGACGTACTCGATAGGCGCGTCGACCCACACGTAGAGGACGAGTTCGTCCTCGCCATCACCCGGATAATCGATCCCCCAGTCCATGTCGCGAGTGATACACAGATCGTTCAGTTCGCCTTCGATCCACTCCCGCGGCTGATTCTTCGCGTTGTCCGTGCCTTCGAGCCGGTCGATGAAACCCTGTAAGTACTCCTGGAAATCGGCCAGACGGAGGAACTTGTGCGGTCGGGTCCGGTACTCCGCGGGGTTGCCGGTGATCGTCGAGACCGGATCCTCGATCTCGCCGGGTTCGAGGTGACGTTGACACCCCTCGTCGCACTCGTCGCCGCGGGCGAGTTCACCACAGTACGGACACGTCCCTTCGACGAATCGATCCGGGAGCGGCTGATCGGTCTCGGCGTCCCACGCGACCTCGATCTCCTTTTCGAAGACGTGGTCGCCGTCGATCCACGAGCGGACGAACGACTGAGTCGTCTCCGTGTTCGTCTCGTCGTGGGTGTGACCGTAGTTGTCGAACTCGACGTTGAACTTCGGGAACGTCGCCTCGTACTGTTCGTGGTATTCGAGCGCGAACGTCTCGGGATCGACGCCCGCCTCGGAGGCGTTGACGGCGATCGGCGTCCCGTGCATGTCCGATCCGCAGACGAACGCGACCGATTGGCCGAGCCGGTCGAGCGCCCGCGAGTAGGCGTCGCCGCTGACATACGTCCGCAGGTGGCCGACGTGGAGGTCGCCGTTGGCGTAGGGCAACCCGCAGGTGACCACCGCTGGGGAATCCGTCGGGAACTCCTCGTGCATACACGGTATCCGGAGCCAGGGCGGTAAAACACTCCCGTTCTCGCGTCGGCTGGTCAGTCCGCGAACCGATCGGCCGCCCCGCGAGCCATCGGATGCGAGACGGTACACATCGGCGACAGCGTGCGGGAGAACTACCTGTGGCCCGGCCCGCTGCATGCCCGTTTGTGGACGATCGTGTCTGTCGTCGTGTCTCCGGTCGTTCAGCGGACCGAATCGAGCAGCAGCTTCTGCTCTTTGCGCTTGACTTCGTGTTGGACGTCACGGACCGCATCGATGTTCGCGGAGATGGAGGAGACGCCCTTCGTGACGAGGAATCGAACCATGTCGGGCTTGGACCCAGCCTGCCCACAGATGCTCGTCGCGACGTCGTGCTCGCGGCAGATCTCGATCGTGTCCCCGATGAGCCGAAGGACGGCCGGGTGCAGTTCGTCGAATCGGTCCGCCACGTGCTCGTTGTTCCGATCGACCGCGAGGGTGTACTGTGTGAGGTCGTTGGTACCGAAGGAGGCGAAGTCGATGCCGGCATCAGCCATCTCCT
Organism: Natronomonas sp.; assembly: GCF_046483325.1. Taxonomy (GTDB): domain Archaea; phylum Halobacteriota; class Halobacteria; order Halobacteriales; family Haloarculaceae; genus Natronomonas. The sequence goes on from NZ_JAWODL010000038.1 coordinate 93,976, forward strand.
CGACGGTCAACGCCGCCGCGGGCGTCTCGATCATGACACCCCACGTTCGCCGTTCGGGGTCGATGCCGCTGGCTTCCATCAGGTTTCGCGCTCGGATCACGTCCTCGGCGTCGTTGACCAGTGGGAACATGATCTCGACGTTATCGTAACCCATCTCGAAGAGCCGGCGGAACGCCTCGAGTTCGTGTTCGAACAGCGCGGGGCGATCGAGGCTGCGGCGGATGCCGCGGTAGCCGAGCATCGGGTTGTGTTCGTGCGGTTCGTTCTCGCCGCCCTCCATCTGTCGGAACTCGTCGGTCGGTGCGTCGAGCGTCCGAACGCGAACGGGGCGGGGGTAGAACTCGTCGGCGACGCCGCGAACGCCCTCGACGATCTCCTCGACGTACGCGTCCTCGCCGTGGTCCTCGATGTACCGTTCGGGGGTCTTGTTCGTCGAGAGGATCATGTGCTCCATCCGGAGCAAGCCGACGCCGTCCGCTCCGGTCGCGGCGGCGCGTTCGGCGGCCTCCGGGATGGAGACGTTCACCTTCACTTCGGTCGCGGTCATCGGTTTGACCGGGTTTTGCGGGCGTACGTCCTCGACCGAATCCGTCTGTTCGTCGGGCTCGACCGCGCCCTCGGTGACGCTTCCCTTATCGCCGTCGATGGTAACCATCTGTCCGTCCTCGAGCAGTTCAGTCGCGGTGCCGGCACCGACGACCGCGGGTGCGCCGAGTTCGCGGGCAACGATCGCGGCGTGGCTCGTCATCCCACCTTCGTCGGTGATGATGCCGCTCGCGCGCTTCATCGCCGGAACCATGTCGGGCGTCGTCATCTCGGTGACGATGATGTCGCCCTCGCCGACCTTGTCGAGTTGATCGAGCTTTCTGACGATCCGGACGGGGCCGGAGGCGACTCCCGGGGAAGCACCGAGTCCCTTCAGGATCACGTTTCCGCCGCCTTGCCCGTCGGCAGCCGCCTCGGTCGCCGAATCCTCGGAGATCGTCGTGATCGGGCGGGATTGGAGCATGAACACCTCGTCGCCGACGATGGCCCACTCGACGTCCTGCGGTTCGTCGTAGTGGTTCTCCGCGTGTTCGCCCAACTCGACGAGTTTTGCGAGTTCGTCGTCGGTGAGAACACGGGCGTTCCGTTTGTCGTCGGGAACCGCACGTTCGACGGTTTTACCCGTCTCCTCGTCTTTGAGCATCATGAGCTTCTTGTCGGCGACGGTCGCTTCGACCGTTTCACCGGTTTCGCGGTCGATGACGTAGTTGTCCGGCGACACCGCACCGGAGACGACCGCCTCACCGAGACCCCACGCGGCCTCGATGATGATCTTCGGCTCGCCGGTCGAGGGGTGTGAGGTGAACATGACGCCCGACTTGTCGGCTTCGACCATCCGCTGGACGACGACGGCGATATCGACCACGTCGTGAGCGAAGCCCTGCTCGTTCCGGTAGTAGATCGCGCGTTGGGTGAAAAGCGACGCCCAGCACTGTTTGATTCGCTCTATGAGGTCCTCGCGGGTGATGTTGAGGAACGTCTCCTGTTGGCCCGCAAAGGAGGCAGTGGGTAGATCCTCGGCCGTCGCCGAGGATCGAACCGCGACGAACGCCTTGCCGTCGTCGAGGTCGTCGTAGGCCGCGAGGATGTCCTCGCGAACGTCCTCGGGGATCTCCGTTTCGAGGACGAGTTCCTTCGCTTTCGCCTCGGCTGCCGAGAGCGCCTCGGAGTCGTCCGAGTCGATCCCGACGGCGTCGAACAGTTCCTCGTCGATCCCGGTCTCCTCGATGAACGCGCGATATGTCCCCGCGGTCACGACGAAACCCGGCGGGACGGGCAGTCCCGCGGCGGTCATCTCCCCGAGGGAGGCCCCCTTTCCGCCGACCGATCCGATGTCACCGGACCTGATTTCGTCCAACCAGAGTACGGGTGTATCGAGACTGTCTGTCCCGTCTGCTGTCATTGTGTGACGATTCAAAGGCCCCCAACTTAGACCATTCGTTCGTCGCTCGGGGCGCTGTGGGCCGCGAAGCACTCCCAACGGCCGCACGAGAAGACGAAGAAAGAAACCGAAATCGCCCCGATCGCTCACACTTCGATGATCTCGTCGTCTTCGAACGCCGGGACCGCGATCCTTCCATGGAGCGCCGTCACCGCTTGACCCCCGACGGCGATCGGGTCGGTCCGGCCTCGAACGCGTATCCGCCCCGGCCTGTCGACGAAGTGGCCCTGTTCGAACGCCATCTCGTCGGGGAACTCGCCGTCGAACGCGCCGAACTCGCGGAGATAGGCCGCGACAGCCCCGGACGCGGTCCCGGTGACGGGGTCCTCTTCGATACCGACGCGCGGAGCGAACATCCGCGCGTGCAGCGTCGAATCACCGTCGAGCGTGTCGAACGTGAACGCGTAGACGCCAGTCACGTCTAGTTCAGCGCTCAGATCGTCGATCGCCTTCAGGTCCGGTTCCAAGCCGGAAAGTGCCTGCAGGAAGTTCATCGGGACGACGAGATATTTGAGCCCCGTAGAGGCGACCGCCAACGGCAGATCCGCGCCGATATCCGTGAGAGTTGCCGGATCCGCCCCGAGCGCCGACGCGATTCGATCGTAGCCGAGATCGGTGCGGGTCACCTCTGCGACCTCACCGTCCAGCCAGACCGTCTCGTCGTCGAGTTCGGTTTCGAGCGGACCGACGTTGGTCTCGAAGGTGTGTGTACCCTCTCCGATCCGTCCCTCCTCGGCCAGCCACGCGACCGCGGCGACGGTGGCGTGTCCGCAGAGGTCGATTTCGCCGGCCGGCGTGAAGTACCGGATCCGACGTCCACCCGAATCGCTCGGGGTGAGAAACGCCGTCTCCGAGGCGTGCAACTCGCGGGCGATCGCGGCCATCACCTCCGTCGAGAGCCCCTCTGCATCGGGGACGAGGCCGGCCGGATTGCCCGAGAGCGGATCGGTCGCGAACGCGTCGACGAGAAAGGCGCGTCGGGTGTCCATGGTAGGGAGTCAAATCGAACGAGTAAAAAGCCACCCACCGAACTCCGTCGAGACGCCGGTCGGAGAGGTCGGCAACTATTAGGTCCGACCGCGATCACAGGGGGTATGAGCGACCTCCCGGACGAGTTCAACTGCACCGTCACCAACTGGGAGTACATCTACGGGCTCTGTCGCGAGGTGGCCGACGACATCAAAACGGTCGAGTTCGACCCCGACGTCGTCGTCGCCTTGGCGCGCGGCGGCTGGTTCGCCGGGCGGTGTATCTGCGACTTTCTCGGGCTCGACGACCTGACGAGTCTGAAGATGGAACACTACGTCGGGACGGGCGTCAAAGCCAGCGAGCCACAGGTTCGATACCCGATGCCGGAGGGTAGCGTCGAGGACAAGGACGTGCTCGTCATCGACGACATCGCCGACACCGGCGGTTCGATCCGGCGCGCCCACGAGTACGTCACCGAACGGAACGCCGCCTCGGTCCGAACCGCGACGCTACAGCTGTTGCAGACCAGCGAGTTCGAACCGGAATTCGTCGGCGAGCGCCTCGACACGTGGACATGGGTCGTCTATCCGTGGAACTTCATCGAGGACATGATCGACCTGACGAGCGGCGTGATGACGAAAGCCGACGCCGAGACGTTCACCCAAGAGGACGTCCGTCACTATCTGTCCGCGTACCACGACCTCGAACGCATCGAGATGGAGGTCGCGCAGCCCGGCCGACTCGACGAGGTGCTCGCGGAGATGGAGCGTCGCGGGGTCGCAGTGCGGGGAGACGGTGGGTGGCGGCTCGCCGACTAACGTCGCTGTTCGCGCGTTCGTGCGTCTTCGCGGCCGTATGACAACGCGTTGATCACGTCGTCGGGATCGCCGCGTCCCTGGATTTCCGCCGGCCGTTCTTGGAACTTTCGTGGTGTCATGATACATCGTATCATATGTATTAATCAGTATATACTATTGATGGAATATATCCGGACACCGGGCGAAAAATCGACGGATCGGCGCGCGGAAAATTTACGCCGGGGAGAATCAGTCGTCGGCCGACGCCGGCTCCTCGATCGCCATCGCAGCCGGATCTCGAACCCAGAGGTCACCGAAGAGTTCGTCCTGCTGGAGTCGAATCTGCCCGCGATTCGCCAAAAACAGTAGCCCGAGGAACGTGTTGACGACGCTGCCGCCCGCGGCCCGAATTTCGGCGAACAGCACCTCTTCTCGTCCCCGGTCGTAGTGTGTCCGAAGCGCCCTATAGACATCGTTGATGATGTCTTCCATGTGCTCGTCGTGGGTTTGGCCGGTCACCTCCTCGGCGGTCGGCTCGTCGTCCAACCGGAAGTCGTCGCCAGTGTGGTAATCGAGCGTCCGCGTCCCACGGCTGTACCCCGACGGCGACTCGGAGGTGTCGTAGCTCCGCGAGGACTTCCACCACGTGTCGCGCTCGTGCTCGCGGAGGTCCCGAACCAGTTCGTCGAGCGTCTCGGGCATCCCGCGAGCGCGCTTTCGCTCGATCCGTCGATCCATCTCCAACTCGAGACGATCGAAGGGATCCGGCTCGAACCCCTCGGGCGGCTCCTCACCGGGGGCGAGATCCCACGGTTCGGGCTCGAACTCGGGCTCCTCCGGTTCGTCGTCGATCCACATCGCATCGCTTTTCATCCGCAACAACACCGACGCGTAGAACAGCGCCCGGCCGCCGGTCCGCAGATCCGACTCGTCGAGCCGATCGAGGAACTTGTCCGTCACCGTCACCACGTCGATGTCCCACGGATCGATCTCGCCGTCGTCGGCCAATTGAACGAGCAACTCGACGGGTTCGACCTCGTCGTTGTCGCCCTCGCGCGCGACCGAAACGTCGAACTCCGAGAGGATACTGTCGTCGTCGGAATCCGTGTCCGCCTCGCGACGCTTCTCCTCGGCGTCGTGGCCCGCGATGTTCAACGAGATCTCGTCCGCCGTCCCACCATCGGCGAGGGTTTTCGGGGGATCTTCCTTCGGTCGATCCCCGCTAGTCATCAGCAGCCACCTCCATACTCGACAGGTCGATCCCCGTCACGGCCGACACGTTGTTGTCCTGCATCGTCACCCCGATCGCGCGCTCGGAGCGCTCCAACAGCGCCGCTCGATGGGAGACGACGACGAACTGCGCGTCGTCCGCCAACTCCTCGACCATCTCGCCGACCATCTCCGCGTTCGCCGCGTCGAGGAACGCGTCGACCTCGTCGAGCGCGTAGAACGGAGCAGGATTGTACCGCTGGATGGCGAAGATGAACGCCAGCGCAGTCAGCGACTTCTCGCCGCCGGACATCGCGTCGAGGCGCTGAACGGGTTTGTCGCCCGGCTGTGCTCGCATCGTCAATCCACCCTCGAAGGGATCCTCGAGGTCTTCGAGGACGAGTTCGCCGCTCCCGCTCGACAGCCGCGCGAAGATGTCCTCGAACTCCTCGTTGATCCCCTCGTAGGCGTTCATGAACGTCTCGCGCTTTCGTGACTCGAACTGGTCGATCCGATCCCGGATTTCGTCGGCCTCCTCGATCAGCGTCTCGCGTTTCGATTCGAGGTCGTCGAGTTCACCTTCGACCTCGTCGTACTCATCGATAGCGAGCATGTTGACTGGCTCGAGCGCGGACATCTCGGCTTCGAGTCGTGTGATCTCGGAGGCAACCGTCTCGTGGTCGGGGATCTCCTCGGGGTCGTACTCGTCGACCTGTGAATCGAGTTCGTCGACCTCCCACTCGAGCCGCGATTCGGTCTCCCGAAGCTCTTCGAGTTTCGACGTGGCTCGGGAGACGGCCTCCTTCTGTTCGTCTCGCGCGGCTTTCGCGTCGGCGAGTTCGTTTTTCAGCTCCTCGCGGTCGCCTTTGAGTTCGGTCAGTTCTTCTTCGAGATCGGCGACGGCGGCCTCCTTTTCCGTCAGCGTTTCTCGCTCGGCCTCGATCTCGTCTTCCAGTTCGATGATCCGCTCTTGGGCGGCCGCTTTCTTGTTTTGAGCCGTCTCGATGTCGTCGTGGAGTTCCTCGATGGCCTCCTCGGCGTAGCGCTTCTCGAGTTCCAACTCGTTGAGGTCGCCGTCGAGTTCGGCGATCCGATCCTCGAGATCGACGATCTCACCGCGGATCTCCTCGGCGCGACCCGTCAGTTCCGGGATGTCTGAGTCAGCTATTTCGGCCTCCAGCTCCTCAATTTCGCCCCCGAGTGACCCGATCTGTTCGTCGAGATCACCGATATCGGCCTCGATCGAGTCCATCCGATCGGCGACCGACTCACGCTCGTCTTCGATCTCCGCGAGTTCCGTTTCGAGCGATTCGATTCGGTTCTCGGCTGACTCGCGCTTTTCGTCGATGGCTTCGAGATCCGTCTCGATGTCGCGGACCTGCTCGGCCGCGTCCGTCTGGCGGTCCCTGGCGTCGTCGAGCCGCGACTCCACGTCGCGCAGTTCGCTTCGGAGCGACTGTTTTTTATCGTCGAGTTGGGTGATCCGCTCTGCGACGCGCTGGAGTTGCCCCTTGCCGCTCTTCGTGAACGAGTAGCGCGACCCAGAACTCGAGCCGCCGGTCATCGCGCCGGATTTCTCCACGAGGTCGCCCTCAAGCGTGACGAGACGGAACTCGCCCATCAGATCACGGGCCGTCTCCATGTCCTCGACGACGAGCGTGTCACCGACGACGTAGGAGAACACGTCGGCGTAGCTGTCGTCGAAGTCGATGAGATTGTACGCGAAGTCGACCACGCCCGGCACGTCAGGTGCGGAGGGTAGCGATCGACCGCGCATCTCCGTCATCGGAAGGAACGTCGCCCGACCCGCGTTTCTCGATTTGAGGTACTCGATGCAGCGCTGACCGACGCCGTCGTCGTCGACGACGACGTTCGCCAGCCGTCCGCCGGCCGCCGTCTCACACGCCGTCGCGTACTGGGAGGCGACGCCACCCAACTGACCAACCGTCCCGTGGACGCCGTCCATCTCGGCGTTCAGAACGGTCGTCACCGCGCGGCCGTAGGATGTGTCGCCGCTCTCGCCGGCCCTCGCTTCGAGTTCGGCGTACTCCTGTTGTTTCGCCGAGATCTCGTCCTCGACGGATTCGAGTTCGTCCTGTAGTTCGCGCTTTTCGATCTTGAGGTCCTCGACGACCTCGGTGATCGTCCCGCGGTTGGCTTCGGCTTTTTCGAGTTCGTTCTCGAGATCGGAGCGTTCGGCCTCGAGTTCCGGGAGTTTCGCCTCGACCGCCTCGATCTGCTCTTTCGTTTCGCGCTCCTCATTCGTTCGCCGTCTGGATTCGTCGAGTAACCGGTCCTGCTTGCGCTGCAGTTCGTTCCGCTCGTCTTTCAGTTCCTGTAGCGCTTCCCGGCGCTCATCGAGGGCATCGCGAACGGATTCGTACTCCGAATCGACCGCCTCGATCTCGGATTCGACCTCTTCGAGTTCGACCTCCTTTTCCTGAAGGTCGGCCTTCAGCGAGGATTTCTCCACCTTCCGGTTTCGAATGTCGGCCTCGAGTTCCTCGACGGTCTCGCCCTTGCGGTCGATCTGGACGAACGCCTGCCGGCGCTTGGCTTCGGCCTCCTGGATGCGTTCGTTTTCGGCGTCGATCCGGTCTTCGAGTCTGGCGATCTCGCCTTTGATCTCCTCGATCTCGCGCTTGATCTCGAGCTGTTCGTCCTCGCCTTTCCGCTCGATCTCGGCGTTGAGGTCCGCGAGGTCTTCCTCGAGTCTTGTGACCCTCCCCTGTCGTTCGTCGAGTTCGCGTTGCAGTTCGTCGAGTTCCCCCTCCCGGTCGTCGATCCCCTCGCGGACCTCCTCGAGTTCCGCGCGCTTCTCCTCGAGTTCCGCGGCCTTGAGATACCCCTCGTACTCTTTTTTCTCCGATTTGAGCCCCTTGTACTCGAGGGCAGTCTCGCGTTCGTCCTCCAGTCGCTCCAGCCGCTCGCGCTTCTCGTCGATGCGAAGTTCGGCCTCGTCGACGCGCTCTTGGACCGTTTCGAGTTCACCGAAGGCGTCCTCCTTTTTCGCGTCGAACTGTGCGACGCCAGCTATCTCGTCGATGATCGCCCGACGAGAGCCGGAGGTCATCGTAATGATCTCGGTTACGTCACCTTGCATCACGACGTTGTACCCCTCCGGCGTCACGCCGGCTTGAGCGAGTAGATCGCGGATGTCCGAGAGGTTCACCGATCGGCCGTTGAGATAATAATAGGAGTAGTAGGTGTCCTCGTCGGTCTGTTTGACGCGCCGTCGGATCGAAATCTCGTCGATGCCACCGACCTTCTCGGAGCCGGCCGCGGAGACGACCTGCTCGCGCGCCAACGTCCCGTCGTCGTTGGCGAGAATCACCTCGACGCTCGCCTCGCGCTCGCCGCCGAACTCCCCGCTCTCGTCGTCGTGACCGGGGTTGTAGATGAGATCGGTCAGTTTGTCCGCCCGAATACCCGACGTGCGAGCGAGTCCGAGCGCGAAGAGCACCGAATCGATGATGTTCGATTTTCCGGAGCCGTTCGGCCCGCTAATCGTGGTGAAATCCTCGTACAGCGGGATTCGGGTCTTGCGGCCGAAGCTCTTGAAGTTGTCGAGGACGAGCGCTTTGATGTGCATGGGGTGTGGTGGTCGCCCCGATCAGGCGACGATGATGTCGTCGCCCAGGGTGTCCGCCGTCTCCTCTGTGTCCCCCTCATCGCCCTCGCTATTTTTGTGTGCCGATGTCTCGCCATCGTCCGACTTTCCCGCGTCCGCCCCACTGGATTGACGCGATCGCGTGAGCCGTCCTTCGAGCACTTCGGGTTCGATGCCGGCCTCGTCTTCGATGGCTCCCAGCCGCTCTTTCGTTTCGACGAGTTCGTCAGTCAACCCGTCGATCGTCGCCTCGAGTTTGCGCACTTTGGCCTCGAGTTCCTCCACTCGGTTCCCGGACATACATCCGTTTCGTCCCCCCGCACGTATAAATGTGCGTCAGACATTACCACCGATTCGACCGAGTGCGATCGATCGATAAGCAGTGCTTACTCGGCAAAATCGTCGTACGTCGGCCGCCCCTCTTCGGGCGGGAACTCCGCCAGCGGAACCTGCGTCTGCTCGCCCGAGCGCATGTCCTTGATCGTCACGCAGTCGCCTTCGAGGTCCTGTTCGCCGACTATCACGACAGTCTCCGCGCCGATACCGTCGGCGTACGAGAGCTGATCGCCGAACCCCCGACCGTGCAGATCCGACTCGACCACGTGGCCGAGTTCGCGGAGGTTACGAGCGATCTCAGCGGCCACGGCACGGGTGTCGCCGACGGTCAGCACGTAGTAGTCGGTGTCGACAGTTTCGTCGGGCCAGACGCCTGCGCGCTGGCACAGAAGCGAAAGCGTCTCGTGGCCGATGCCGACGCCGACGGCGGGCGTCGGCTGTCCGCCGAACCCCTCGATGAGATCGTCGTACCGACCGCCGCCGAACACCGATCTGGAGACCTCGCCGGCGGTGTCGAAACACTCGAAGACGACGCCGGTGTAGTAATCGAGGCCGCGCGCGGTCTCGAGCGAGACGGTACAGTGCTCGCGAACGCCGAAGTCCGCAGCGGCGTCGAGGACCGCACGCAGGTTCTCGACGGCCGCAAAAACGCGCTCAGTGTCGGCGAAGTCGACGAGATCGACGAGATCGTCCGTCCCGAGCACGTCGTCGAAGCGTTCGGCCTCGTCGCGCTCCAGCCCGGCGTCGACGAGGAGGCCGTAGTACGCCTCGCGGTCGATCTTCTCACGTTTGTCGACGGCGCGGATGGCGTCGGCCATCTCGACGTCGCTATCGAGCGATTCGAGCAGACCGCCGAGGATGTCGCGATGAGAGACGCGGAACTCGAACTCGTCGGCCGCGAGTCCGAGATCGGTCATGAGCTCGGCCGCGACGGCGAGGATTTCGGCGTCCGACTCCGGCCGATCGGAGCCGAAGATGTCGACGTTCGTCTGGTAGAACTCCCGAAACCGACCCTGTTGGACCTGCTCGTAGCGCCAAAAGGGCCGGGTCGAAAACCACTTTATCGGGCGGGCGAGCGCGCCCTGCCGTGCGACGACCATCCGAGCGACCGTCGGCGTCAACTCCGGCGTCAACGCGACCGACCGGCCCCCTTTGTCCTCGAAGGCGTACAGTTCGTCGACGATTTCCTCGCCGGATTTGTCGACGTACATCTGCGTTCGCTCGAGCGCGGGCGTTCCGATCTCCCGAAAGCCGTACCGTCGAACGCGCTCCTCGATGGTGTCCGTGACCGCCCGGCGGGCGGACATCTCGCCGGGGTAAAAATCCCTGAATCCCTTGAGACCGTCGTACATGGGCTGAGGTTCGGTGGCGAGACCCTAAAAGGTGCGATCCTCTTCGAACGGCGAACATCAGGGAATCCCGTGGCGGGGGCTATCGGATGACGGCGCTGGCGAAACAAAGTAGAAACGAGCCGAGAGGATCAGTCGTCGACGATGACTTCGACCGGTTCCTCGCCGACCTCGTCGTCGACGGAATCGGCCGAGCCCTGCTGTTGGTAGAACAGCCCCGCCGCGATGCCCAGGACGATCCACGAGCGCCAGTTCGCCAGATTCAACGTGTAGCCGATCCCGAACGGTTTCTCGACGAGCATCCCCTTGCCCGGCTGCCAGTACGCCGACAGCATCCGCCCGAGGGAGGGTCGAGCGAAGTTATACGGGATTCCGAACAGTTCGCCGGATTGTGGCTTGTCGGTCATGATTGCCACTACGACAGGGCGGAACTTATAAGCACGCCCTCGCGCCCGATCACTGGTAGCGACCGCGGGTCTCGATGTCGCGCAAGCGATCGAGAACCCGGTCGTCGCCGACGGCCTGATAGGCGTCTTCAAAGGCGTCGATACACGCCGCGGGATCGCCAGCCGTCCCAGCCACGGCGCCCTCGAAGACGTGGAGATCCATCGCGTAATCCTCGACGTGATCGCTGTGGTAGCCGAGGCCGAAGTCGATGAGATAGACGAGGGCGTCGCCCCCCTCGTTCCGTCGGACGCGGACGTTTCGCGGCGTCGGATCGCCGTGAACGAATCCCGCATCGTGACACCGCGCGAGGTGTTCGCCGACCCGCCGAACGCTCGACTCGGCGATCGCGTCCCTGAGGTCGGCGTCGCCGACGAACTCGACCTCGAGCAGCCCCTCACGCGGATCGACGTCGAAGACGACCGGCGTCGGAACCCCGACGCGGCGGGCCTCACTGGTCAACCGGGCCTCCGATCGCGTTCGACGTCGACGAAGCCGAGCGTCGAGTTCGGGGTGCCGGTACGCCTTCGAGACCCGGCGTTTGAACGCAGACCCACGGTTGCGGTCGAGGTCGACGATCGCCTCCGCACCCTGCGTTTGGGTCGTCTCGGCGTCGGTGTCGGATCGCTCGCCGTCGCGACTGCCGGATCGCCACGTCACCGGTACCTCGTCGGGCCGGAAGTCCGGCCGAACCCGCGAACCCCCGATCGCGATCGTGTCGCCGGCCTCGAACATCTTCGCGCCGAGGACCGCGATCATGCCGGCGTTGTCCCGCAGGAATCGCGGTTCGGGCGCGTAGAAAGACGCCCCCCGCGCACCGCACATCGTGTCGAGCATCTCCCGGAGCCGCGCGTTTTGCCCGACGCCGCCGCCCAATACGAGTTCGTCGGCGCCGGTCAACGAGAGCGCTCGCTCGCTCACCTCAGTGAGCATCGCGAACGTCGTCTCTTGGAGGCCACGACAGACGTCTTCGACCGGCGTCCCGCCGTCGACGGCGTCATTGGCCGCCGAGGAGATCCCCGAAAACGAGAAGTCCATCCCCTTGACGACGTAGGGCAACTCGATGTACTCGCCCTCTTTGGCCCGCTTTTCGACTTTCGGCCCGCCGGGGTGCGTCCAGCCGACGTGGCGGGTGAACTTGTCGATCGCGTTGCCGATCCCCGTGTCCATAGTCTCGCCGAGCACCCGATAGCGGCCGTCGTGATAGCCGAGGACGTGGGCGTTCGCGCCCGAGGCGTTCAGACAGACCGGCGCGTCGAATCCCGAGTTGTGACGGCCGATCTCCAGGTGAGCGACCATGTGGTTGACGCCGACGAGCGGGACGTCGAGCGACCCGGCGAGCGCGCGGGCGGCGGTCCCGGCGATCCGCAGACAAGGGCCGAGTCCCGGACCGCGGGAGAACGCGACCGCGTCGATCGCTTCGCTCGGATCGCCGTCCCTCGATTCGACCAGTTTGATCGCCCGGGCGACGACTTCCGGGATCGCACCCCGCATGTGTTCAGCCGCCTCGCGCGGGTGAATACCGCCGCTATCGGGCTGGTAGGCGTCGGAGAAAATTCGAACGTCCTCGTCCGCGGCGTCGAAGACGGCCGCGCTGGCGCACCAGGCGGTCCCCTCGATACCGAGCACGCGGGTCACGGCCTAGTTGAACTCGGTGTAGCTGCACTTGCCACAGTGTTTGCGATCGCCGTACTCGCCGAGGAACGTGTCGCCACAGCGCGGGCAGCGCTCGTGATCCGTGGTACCGTCCTCGTTGTAGAGTTCGTAGCGCGCCATCTCAGGCTTCCTCCGCTTCGACCTCGGTGTCGGCGTCGATGTCCTCGTCGGCGTCGTCCGCACCGGCGATCTTGTTGCGTTCGAGGGCGTGGCCCTGCTCGACGGCCTGGGCGTGTTCGGCGTCGTCGTAGACCTTCGCGTAGCCGACGGTCTTTCGCATGCCGTATTTCGTGTCGAGCTTCCGGACGACGACTTCGCTCGCGTCCTTGTTGAGTTTCGCCGCGAGCGAATCTCGAACGGAGAGTCTCGACGGCGTCGCTTCCTCGTGGGTCAGCTGAAAACGGACGTCGGTCCGGTGCAACATCGGATTTTCGTCTTCGTCGATGATTTCGACTTCCATGGTTACGTTGCCCGAACGTTTCCCCGAAACGCGTAAAAGGATTTCGAAGCCGCAGACGGACGCTACGTACCGATTCGGCGGTTACGCGAATCGGCGATAGGCCGCTCTTCCCGCCTCGATCAGCAACACGACGACGATCGCGACGACGAACGGCAGCCCGCCCGGCCGCCAGTCAGTGCCTTGCAGGACGTAGAGGTAGATGTTTCCGACGACGATTATCGCGACACCGATGAGAAACGGCCAGAACTCGTACACCCACTCTCGATCCATGCCCGTCCGACGGGTCGATACGTGAAAAACGCTACGGGGCGAGGATGTCGTCGATCCGTTCGTAGTCGCTCTCCATCCGCTCTAAGAGGTTCCGACAGCGCGTTCGGGTCTCGTCGGTGATCGGCACGAGCACCATTCCCTCGTCGGGTTGGCCGTAGACGATCGAGCCGCCCTCGGGAACCGCGAGCACCGCCGGAATCGCCGCGAGATCCTCCTCGCCATCGACGACGATGACGGTCGACGTCGATCGGTCGAGCGCGCTCGCGAGCGCCTCGAGGAGATCGTCGGTGATCGTCGACTGCGGGTTCACGACGTCGATGCGATCGTCGAAGCCGTCGATGGCGTTCAGCACCTCGCGCTCGACGCGCTCGCGTTTCGTCTTCCCGTCGACGATGGCGACGTCCGGCCGCCGATCGGCCTCGAGAAGGTGGTACGTGACGATGTCACCGACCGCGACGATCGGATCGCCCGCGTCGGCGAGGAGTTCGTCGGTCTCGGTGTAGATCGTGCCGAGCGGCGCTTTGAGATCATCACGCATCTCGACCGGGAGCTTGGCCAGGATAGTCGGCATCTCAGCGAACCTTCAGCGCGTACTGACCGGGTTCAGTGATCCCCATCGCCTCGGCGATCTCGCTCTCTTCGGGGTGGGCGATAACGACGTAGCCGGCCCAGTCCTCGCTGAGCGAGTTCGAACCGCACGCCGGACATTGCTCGCCGCTTTCGACGTCGAGTACGCGATGGCAGTCGCGACACACCAGACGAGTCGCCATCTAGTCACCCGCCTGCGCCTCGCGGCGCTGTCGCTCCTCCTCGAGCCAGCCGTGCTTGCCGAGCCCCGGCTGCTTCGCGGTCAGTCCGATCTTCGAGTCGCGGGGGTTCCGCTCGTCGATGCTCTTCGTGACGATTCGCGTTCGTACGGAGTCGCCGACGCTCAACACGCGGTTCGAATCCCGCGAGGCCAGCTGTTGGTTCTCGCCGTCGTACGCCAGATACTCATCGGAGATCTGGGAGACGTGGAGCAACCCGTCGACCGGCCCGATCCCGACGAACGCGCCGAAGTTGACGACTTCGACGACCTCGCCGTCGACGACTTCCTGCATCTGCGGATCGAAAGTGACCGCGTCGAACTCGGCCTCGTAGTAGACGCCGGGACGATTGGGAAGTACGGCACCGTCGCCGATGTCGTGGACTTTCGTCACGGAGACGACGCTGCCGACGTCCCCATCCATCTGTCCTTCGAGCTTGTCCTGCAACAGCCGCTTGACGAGCTCGGGCGATACGTCAGCGAGGTGTCTTGGAGGGACCTCCACCGTATCTTTGAGTCGGACCCGTTTGTACATACTATGGTTCAGTGATCTCGAATTTGGTTCGCCCCCGTAAACAGATTACGGGAACGTTCGCTTCCAACAGTCGCCCTCTGAGCGGCATATCGCTCGTGACCGCATAGTCGACTCGCTCGCCGAGTTCGAGCACGGCGTCGTCGGCGTAACTTGCGTCGTGGCTGACGATCCGACACTCCCTACGCGCCAGATCCGCGCCGACGCTCGCGGCCGTCGCCGCCTTGCCGCCGCCCTCCGCGAGCCGATCGAGTTCGGCGAGCACCGCGTCGGGGACGAGCGCCTCGTACTCTCCGAGGAGTCGGTCGAGTTCCTCGAAGGTTCGGACGCCGACCTCGACGGGAGCCATCAACGCGTTCGCGTCGAGTACCACGCGCATCACCGTAGCGTCCCGACGCCGATGAGCCGCCAGCGCGCGCCGACGCGGCGATTGATCGCGATCTTCGCACCCTCTGGCGCACAGACCGGACGTTTGAGGTTGACTTCGCACTCATCGTCGCGGGCGCTCGTGACCGCACCGACCGTGGTCGCCGTCCCGACGGTGAGCATCAGCGGTTCACCGGTGCTGATCGGCTCGATTTCCTCGGCGTTCTCGCCGACGACGCGGTCGAGCAACTCGACGTCCATGGTGAACGACTCGCGCGTGGGGGGCAGCGTTCCCGGCGGTCCGGCGACCTGTCCGGCGAGCGCGTCGCCTTTCGTCAGCGAGGGGTCCAATCCGGTACCGACGCCGAGCAGTCCGCCCGGCGTCACCTCGTCGACGAACTCGCCGCCGGCCTGAAGCGATCGGATGGAGGTTTCGACCGGCTGGTACTCCGATTGACCGCCCGCCTCGACCTCGCGGCCGGGTTTGATCTCGATCTCGTCGTCGACCGCGAGGCGACCCTGCGTGAGCGACCCGCCGATGACGCCCCCGACGAGGTCCTCCCACGTCGTCCCCGGTCGGTTGATGTCGAACGAGCGGGCGACCTGCATCCGAGCGTCCGTATCCGGATCGCGCTCCGGCGTCGGGATCTCCTCTTCGATCGTCCCGATCAACAGATCGACGTTGACGTCGCGCTGGGCGGAGATCGGAACGATCGGTGCGTCCTCGGCGACCGTCCCCTCGACGAACTCCTCGATCTGTTCGTAGTTTCGCACCGCCTGTTCGCGATCGACGAGGTCGATCTTGTTTTGGGCGATGACGATGTTCTCGATGCCGATGCTGTCGAGCGCCATGAGGTGCTCTTCGGTCTGGGCGCGGGGAACCGGCTCGTTCGCCGCGATGACCAACACCGCGCCGTCCATGATCGCCGCCCCGGACAGCATCGTCGCCATCAGCGTCTCGTGACCGGGGGCATCGACGAACGAAACGGTCCGGAGATGCTCGCTCTCGGAGCCGTCCGGACAGCTTTCGTCGACGGTATAGCGCTCGGGTTCGTTGAGGTCCGGACACTCCCGGAACGTCGCGTCGGCGTAGCCGAGGCGAATGGAGATGCCGCGTTTCATCTCCTCGGAGTGTTGGTCCGTCCACTCACCGGAGAGCGATTCGACGAGCGTCGTCTTCCCGTGGTCGACGTGGCCGACCAGTCCGATGTTCACCTCCGGTTGTCGGTGTTTCTGCGTCATTTAGTAATGACGTGAATATCCACCCCTGCGACTGATAAACCTACTGTTCCGACGACGCAGGGTGGTGACCGAACTCGCGACGTTAAAATTCGCTCTCGACGGTGCCGTCCGAATCGAGGTAGATGGTGCCGTCAAACAGTTCCTTGAACGTGTCGACGGTGGCCGCGTCGTGGACCTCCTCGGAGAGATGAAAGAGCCCGACAGCGTCGTACTCCTCCAGCAGTCCGAGCAGTTTTTCGACGGTTTCGAGAGCGCGCTCGTCGTCGGCGTAGTACGCCATCTCCGTTACCGAGTCGAGGCTGATCCGCCGCTTGCCATCGTGTTCGTCGAGGAACCGACGGGTCGTCTCGACGATCCCGTCGAGATCGTCGGGCGCGGAAACGTAGTGAACGTGTTCGGAGGAGCGCCGCGAGTAGCCCCGCTCGACCGAGAGCGTATCCAGGATGTCGGCTTTCGTCTCGTCGACGTCGTAGTACTCGAGTTTCTGTTGGACCTCGCGGGCGGTCGTCCGCGTCGAGATGACGAGGATTCGGTCCGTGTCCGTCTTCAGAAAGTCCGTGTCGATTCGGTCGGTCTCGCCGGTGCTCGGGTGGATCAGAAGGATTCCGGTGCCGCCCGGGATCGTCTCGGGCGTGTTCTCGATGGCGAGGTCGTAGTCCATGCGAGGGGTGGCGGGCGGCGGCGTCTTAAATCATTGTTCGTCGCCGTGTCTCACGGCGAAAAAACCGTGATAGATGACACGGCGGAGTTCGACGGGCAGACCTCGCGCCCGCTCGTCGCAGAACGGGCCGAGAGGGATTCGAACCCCCGACCGTCTGGTTAAAAGCCAGACGCTCTGCCGAACTGAGCTATCGGCCCTCACCACCACCTTACCGCGGTCGTCGATAAACTCTTTCGATTACAGATATTCAGCCAGCGCGCGGGCGATGATCTGCCCGGGATCGGCCCCCTCCAACGCGGCGTGACGACGGAGCTCCCGATAGGTTTCGGGCGGTACCGACACCGTCAGTCGTCCGAGATCGATACCCTCGGCCGCGAGCGCGTCCTCGACGCTGTGGCCCTCGTTGACCCGCGAAGCGATCGATCGGACCTCTCGCACGGTCAGATCGTGATCGAGGGTCGCCCACGCGAGCAGGAAGCGCGATTCTCCGGAAACGCGCGCGATGTGTTTCGCCGCCGTCGGCGCGATCTCGCCGAGGGCGACGTGGCGTCGGATCGACCGCGGGAGGTCGTGAACCCGGGCCCACTTTCGGATGAACGAGACCGTCGCATCGCCGCCCGCCCGCTCGGCCGCGGTTTTGTACGAGCCTGTGCCGCGAACCAGCGCCGCACAGGCGGCCGCCCCCCGAAGCATGTAGACGTTGTCCTCGCTGCCGGCGGTGTTCGAGGCGAACCGACGGACCGTGTCAACGGCTTCGGCGACGCTCTCGGGATCGTTCGGGTCGAACCGAACCGCCTTGTCGCCGGCGACCTTCGGATCGCGACGAATGACCGGCTCACCGACCGGAGATTCACGGTCGGTGGGGGGATCGCCGCCCGAATGGTAGTTCATCGCCCGGCGATACGGTAACCGGGATAAAAAACGTCCCGCCGCGACGCGCGGTGTCCGCACAGGGTCGCTCTCACTCGTCGCGCTCGTCGGAGAGGTGTTCCCAGATCTCCGTACAGCCGGCGCCCTCCTCGATGTCGTCGAGGTGGCTCGTGTCGAGCGGCTCCTCGTCCGCGTCGTCGATACGCCCGGTCATCGTGAGTCCTCCTCGTACAGCTCGGGAGCGACGTCGGCGGACGTGTGCTGTCGCTTCGCCTCCCGCTGTCTATCTCTCATCGGGCCATCGTAGGTCATCTCGAGTATTAAACGCCGCTGCACCCCTAAACGCTGCCCAAGCTCCCGGATCGAGGAGGGAATGTCCGCTTTCTGCGACGGTTCCTCTCGATACATTCGATTGCTGTCGTGTGGTTTCGGTGAATCCGAGCGTCACCGCGATTCGTGACGCCCGGCAATCACCGCGGGGTGCCGACGGGCTTACTCCGGCGGCGAGTCTACCGGACGTATGCCCACCTCGGTACACCAACTCGACGACGGTGCGTGGCTGAGCGTCAACGACGCGCGCGTGGTGAACGTCAGCGACCTGTGGTGGCTCGCGCGACAGGACTTCTGTTCGTGCGACATGACCGACTTTCTGGCAGAAGGGTTCGTCGAGATCGGCGTCGATCACCCGGACATCGAGGGGCGTATCGCCGGCCAGTGCATCGAGTGCGGCGAGAGCGGTGTCACGGACTGGCTGACGCTCGGCCGGGTCGTGGACCTCGAATCGAGTCGGTTCCTCGGCGTCGACCCCACGAGCGTCCACGTTCCGGAGCGACGGCGACGGCTCGCATCGCCGACCGAGTAACCGGATAGACTGTCCGCTACGGATGAGCAGCGGGGAGGATTGACGTCAGGGGCGGTCGTATATGTTCGGGGACACAGGCCACCAGTATGCCGAGCAAGGTCGAGGGCTGGAAGGACGAAACCTACGGAACGGAGGTCAGAGACCACCTCAATCGGTTCGCCGAGGAGGGCTGGAACGCCATTCCGGAGGACGAACGTGACGCGTGGTTCGAGCGGTTCAAATGGTGGGGACTGTACCACCAGCGGAAGGGCCAAGAGAGCTATTTCATGATGCGCATCGGGACGCCGAACGGTCGGCTCACGCCCGAACAGCTACGCGTCGTCGGGGAGATCGCACAAGAGTACGCCCACGGTCCCGCCGAAAATCCCGAGTTCGGCGGCGCGTACTGTGATTGGACCACCCGGCAGTCGATCCAACTACACTGGATTCAACTGGCGGACGTCCCCGACATCTTCGATAGGCTCGAGGCCAACGGGCTCTCGACGATCCAGGCGTGTGGCGACTCGTGGCGAAACATCGTCGGCTCACCGGTCGCCGGCCGGGATAAAAAAGAGCACGTCAACGCGTGGCCGGTCATCCAGGAACTCAACGAGACCTTCAAGCGCAACGATGACCACTCGAACCTCCCGCGAAAGTGGAAGGTCGCCGTCACCGGCGACACCCGCGGCTCGGGACAGGCGGAGATCAACGACCTCGGTTTCGAACCGGCGACGAAGGAGATCGACGGTGAGGCAGTCGAGGGGTTCAACGTTACGGTCGGCGGCGGACTCGCCCGCAAGGAACCGCGCTTCGCTCGCGATATCGACGTGTTCGTCACGCCCGGGGAAGTCCCGGAGGTGGCCGGCGGCATATCCGCGCTGTTCCGCGATCACGGCGACCGCGAGAACCGGTTCAATGCCCGGATCAAGTTCCTCGTCGACGAGTGGGGGCCCGAGAAGCTCCGGCGCATGCTCCAAGACGAATACGTCGACGTCGAACTCCGATCGGCCGGCGAAGACCTCCGCGATCAGTACAGCTACAACGCCGGGCGAAACGACGAGATCGGCGATTACGTCGGCGTCCACGAGCAGTCCGACGGCAACTACTTCGTCGGCCTGTCGGTGCTCGTCGGACGAATGGGCGCCGAGGACGTGATCGAACTCGCCGACGTCGCCGAGGCGTACGGCTCCGAACTGATCGGGCTCACCCAGCGACAGAACATCATCGTCGCGGATATCGCGGGAGACGCCCTCGAAGACCTCCTCGCGGAGGATCTACTGGAGTACTACTCGCCCGAGCCGCACCCGTTCCTCCGCGGCTCGATCGCCTGTACCGGCACCGAATATTGTTCGCTGTCGATCGTCGAGACGAAAAATCGGATGGTCCGATACGCCCGCTGGCTGAAAGAGAACGTCGAGGTACCGGAAGGCGTCTCGGATTTTCACGTCCACCTGTCGGGCTGTACGGCCTCCTGCGCTCAGCCGCAGATCGCCGATATCTCCCTGCGCGGCATGAAGACCCGAAAGGACGGCGAGCCCGTCGAGGCGTTCGACGTCGGTTTGGGTGGCGGCCTCGGGGAGAACCCGCGGTTCGCCGACTGGGTCGAAATGCGCGTCGCCGCCGACGAAGTGCCGGGCTACATCCGGAATCTGCTTCGGATCTACGAGGCACGGCGGATCGGTGGCGAGTCTTTCCGTGAGTTCATCGCCCGCCACGACGAGGACGAACTGACGGGACTCGTCGAACCGGAGGAGACCTCCTACGAGGACCCCTACATGGGGAACACGAAAATGACGTGGTATCCCTACGCCGAGGACAGCGGGATGGACGCCTCGCCGGCACCGTCGCCCGCGGACGACTGAGCGCTGCTCGCCTCGGACGCGCAGGTAAACGTGCGTCCGGTAATCGGCGCGATTCGACGCGACCGGAGTCGACTCCGTAAGCGGTGATGTGTGCCGTCGCGGCTTACATCATGCCGCCCATACCGCCGCCCATGCCGCCCATACCGCCCATACCACCCATACCACCGGCGCCACCTTCGGGCTCTTCGCCCTCGGTGGAGAGGTCGCCGGCAGCGATGATGTCGTCGATCTTGAGCACGAGGTTCGCGGCCTCGGTCGCCGAGGAGATCGCCTGCTGTTTCGCGTGGGCGGATTCGACGACGCCGGCCTCGAAGGTGTCGACGACGTCGCCGGTGAAGACGTTGAGACCGGCCGTCTCGTCGCCATCGTCGTGGGCCGCACGCAGATCGACGAGCGTGTCGATGGAGTCGAGCCCGGCGTTCTCGGCAAGCACGCGGGGGACGAGTTCGAGCGAGTCGGCGAACGCCTCGACGGCGAGTTGTTCGCGGCCGGAGACGCTGTCGGCGTACTCGCGGACGCGGCGGGCGACCTCTACTTCGACGGCGCCGCCGCCGGCGAGCACGCGGCCGTCCGAGACCGTCTGGGCGACGACGTCGAGAGCGTCACCGATGCCGCGTTCGAGCTCGTCGACGACGTGTTGCGTGGCGCCGCGGAGCAACAGCGTCACGCCGTGGGCGTCCTCGGCGGTGCCCTCGACGTAGAACAGGTCGTCGTCCTCGTCGTACTCGACGTTCGCCGAGCCGAGGGTGGCGTCCTCGATCGCATCGAGATCGGAGAGAATGTCACCGCCGGTGACCTCACGCAGGAACGAGAGGTCCTTCTTTTTCACGCGGGAGGTCGCGAGGATACCCGCTTTCGCGAGGTAGTGCTCCGCGAGGTCGTCGATACCTTTCTGACAGAAAACGACGTCTGCGCCCGCGTCGGCGATGGCGTCGACCTTCTCGCGGATCTGTGCCTCCTCCTTATCGATGAACGTCTTGAGCTGATCGGGGCTGTCGAGTTGGAGGTTGGCGTCGGCGTCGGTGTCCTCGATCTCGATAGCCTCGTTGAGGAGGAGCACGGTCGCGTCGTCGGCGACGTGGGGCATGTTGTCGTGCTCCGGCGATTTGTTGATGACTCCGCCGTTGAGCAGTTCGGATTCCGCGGCGGAGCGTCCGGTCTGGGTCTTGATGTTGACGTATTCGAGGTCGACGATCGACTCGCCGTCGTCAGCTTCGACGGTGACCGCCTGCACGGCGTCGACGACGAGTTCGGCGAGCACGTCCTTGTCGAGTTCGGCGCCCTTGCCGGTCATCGAGGTCTCGGCGACCTGTTTGAGCAGATCCGTGTCCTCGGGGTCGACGTCGTAGGCGACGTTGCCGACCTCCTCTCGGGCGCGCTCGCTCGCGAGGTGGAAGCCCTTGATGATCGCCGTCGGGTGAATG
The DNA here is from genome assembly GCF_046483325.1 of Natronomonas sp. Classification (GTDB taxonomy): domain Archaea; phylum Halobacteriota; class Halobacteria; order Halobacteriales; family Haloarculaceae; genus Natronomonas. The sequence goes on from NZ_JAWODL010000038.1 coordinate 115,666, forward strand.
TCCTGTTCGAGGAGTTGCTCGGCGTTCTTGAGCAGTTCACCCGCGATGGAGACTGCTGTCGTCGTCCCGTCGCCGGCCTCGTCCTCTTGCGTTTCGGCGACCTGAACGATCATCTCGGCGGTCGGGTTGTCGATGTCCATCTCCTGAAGGATGGTGACGCCGTCGTTCGTCACGGTAATGTCACCCATCGAGGAGACGAGCATCTTGTCCATTCCCTTGGGACCGAGCGTCGAGCGTACCGCCTCGGCGACCGCTTTCGCCGCCGCGATGTTGTGCGACTGGGCGTCGCGGTCTTTGATCCGCTGGGAATCCTCACCGAGAATGATCATCGGCTGCCCTCCCATTCGTTGCTGTTGACTCATAGACACCCGAATGATTGTCTGTGGTTCTATATAAATGTGTCTGATGAACGCTGTCAGGCTCAATCCGGTCCGCAGACGGTGTGATCGGCAAAAGCGGGGTGCTGCAGCGCTGTGACAACGGGTATCGCAGAGGAACGCGGAACCGGATCGAACGGAATAGCTCGTCGATTACGCCGGGGTTTATTACAGAATCGACTTCGACGAGCTCTCGGCGCGTCACGAACATCGTGTGTTTCGGTTCGGGACGTGCCGCTCGCGTAGCAGCCACAGCAATTGCCATCAAAAAATATCATATACCATGTATATGGCGCTGCACGTCACGTTTAAGTATTCGAGGGGGCCGCGAGTAATGCCTATCTTACGGAAAATATGTGATATATAACAATATTGGATAGTGACTTATCTGAACTTGACGATGTTAAAGATACAGACGTCTTCGACTCTGCAGGTGTCAGATGCGATCGAACAAACAATCGGAGAGGTGATCGGATATCTGCCGACGATCCTCGCCGTGCTCGTCCTCCTCCTCGTCGGGTACGTCTTCGGCCGGATTCTCGGCGGTCTCGTGAGCCGGATCGTGCGCCGGATCGGGATCGATCGATACGCGGAGGGGACGGCGATGGAGGAGATGGGAAGCGGTGATGGCATCGCCTACGGCCTCGGAAAGATCGTCTCGTACTACGTGTACTTCGTGACGATACTGGCCGCGGCCGACCTCCTCGGCATCTCCCAGCTCACAGGGCTGCTCTCGGAGTTAGGCGCCGCCCTGCCGGTGATACTCGGCGCGCTCGTCGTGCTCGTCATCGGATTCATCGCCGGACGGGTCGTCGGCGACATCGTCTCTCGCGTGGTCGGAAGCTTCGGGATCGGCGCGTACCTCCGCGAGACGCCGCTCGAACGACTGGGAGACACGGAAGGCGAGTTCGGTCGCATCGTCGGCCAGCTCGTGACGTACTATATCTATCTAGTGACACTTCTGGCCGTCGCGGACATCCTCGCGATCACCGCGCTGTCGGAGCTTCTGAACATGTTCGCGGGTTACCTCCCGGCACTGATCGGTGGCCTGCTGGTGCTTTTGGTCGGCATCTGGGTCGCAGAACGGGTCGGTGCCATCGTCAAGGGCATGGACGACGGCCGCATGATCAACGCGGCCAGCCTCGTTGTTAAATTATTGATATATTATATCACTATCACGATCGCGCTGTCGACGATCGGCTTCGACGTCGCGGTCCTCACCTCGCTTTTCACCACCTTCGTGGTGGCGTTCCTCGGGACGCTCGCGCTCGCGTTGGCGATCGGGATCGGACTCGCCGTCGGCTTCGGCGGTCAAGACTACGTCGCCGAAAACATCGACGGATGGGTCGCCTCGATGCGTGGCACCGTCGTGGAGGACGACACCACAGAACTAGAGTGAGCCGAGAGGCCGTTCAGTTTCGTCGGACGACGCGTCCACGACGGGTGGTGGCTGCGCGCGACGGTGTGATAACGAGGCTCCAAGACGAGAATGTGAGCCGACACGAGACGTTCCGTCTCGCTTCGCTGCGCTGGCTGTGACTCATCGGCTTCAACTTTGGATCGATTTTGCTGTTCAGGGCGGATCGCACGCCGTGCTGGCGCTCGGCGCGCGATTCGGTCTTCACAGCGAGAATACGCCGGGACAGGGATTTGAACCCTGGATCCCTGAGGGAACACGCTTTCCAGGCGTGCGCCTTACCACTCGGCCATCCCGGCTCGCCTGAACCTACCGGAGTCGGCCGTTTAAACTCTTCGCGTTTCGTGTCACCGATTTTCACCGAACCGCAGCGCGACCAATCCGAACCGGCGTTCGGCGTAGTAGCTCCCGAGCGCCGTCACGGCGAAGACGACGACGGCCACGCCGGCGATCGGCGCGGCGCCGAGAAACGCACCACCCAACAGCAGGTAGATGCCGTGGGCGACGAGAAACGCGAGCGCGCCGACGAGCCCCCAAAGCACCGCCGAAACCTGCCGTGAACTCAGCGCGCTCACTGTCTCCGACTCGAACGCCGCCGGGTCACGAGCGCGTCGCGACCGCCTCGATCTCGACGGCCATACCGAGCGGCAACGCGCCGACTTGCACGGCCGATCGGGCCGGCGGCTCCGAGCCGAAGTAGCCGCCGTACACCTCGTTCATCGCCTCGAAGTCGTCGATATCGGCCAGGAAGACCGTCGTTTTGAGGACGTTATCGAGGCTGGATCCCGCCGCTTCGAGGACGGCGGCGAGGTTGTCCAGCGCGCGTTCGGTCTGGCCCTCGATCGGTTCGTCCGAGAGCGAGTCACCCTCAGGTGTCAACGCCACCTGTCCGGCGGTGAAGATCAACTCGCCGTCGGACGTCGCCTGGCTGTACGCCCCCGCCGCGGGCGGGGCGTCATCGGTGTGAATCGTCTCTTTACCCATACGCCACTTTGCGTCGCGCGAGCGTATAAATACCCGGCCGGTCGCGTCACTGGATGCGACGGGACCATCAACCCCGATTTCGTGTGGAATGCGAATTCGGGGTCGAGCGGCCGTTATGCGGCACTTAACGCTCGAGAGCCTCGTTTACGCCCATTCAGCGACGGGAAATCCGTTTAAAAACCGCCGAGTCATCGGTTCGACCGGAAGCGAAGGGGTTCGCGCGTGGCGGCTCGAACGCGCCCGAACCGCGAAGTCGTCACTCGATCAGGACGGTTCGTCGGTCCGTAACCGGATGAAGCGGCAGCGTAGAACAACTGACTTCGATCTCGTAGACGAGTTCGTCGGCGTCGCCTCCGAAGATACCGACCGGCACGGTCGTCTCACCGAGATACCGCGTCGTCTCCGACATCTCGATGCCGTTCACCGTCACGCGGATCCCGGTGGGGGTACCGTCGCCACGGTTCGTGACCGTCACCTCCGCCATCGTGTTCTCGCCGGCCGCGATCGACTCGGGGACGCCGGACCACTCGATGTCGATGTCGGGCAACTCGAGAGCCTGCTCGAAGACGCGCTCCGCGACGCCCTCGGAGAGTCCGGCCTCGACGAGCCCCTCGACGCCCGCGGAACGGACGGCGGCGGGATCGACCAGACCCTCCTTGGCGAGTTTCTGCGCCCGCCCCGCGCCGACGCCACCGATCGCGACGAGGCCGACAGCCTCGTCGCTGATCCCGTGTTCGACCCGGGCTTCGATGCGTCTGACGAGGTTCGCACCGCGGGGGGAAGCAAAACGTTCCCAGAAGGCCCGAAGCGCCGCGAGAAACCGCAGGCCGTTCTCACGGATGACCCACGCGTCGCTTTGGAGCTCCGCGGGCGTCGTCCCCGACATGCCGGCCCGGAGGATGGCGAGCACCTTGCGGTTGCCGGGCTCTAACTCGCTGCCCTCGCCGTCGAGGACCGCGCCGAACGTCTCGCGCTCGTCCCGGCGCGCGGAGACGCTGTCGAACTCGACCGCGTCGGCAACGGTGCGGAGGACTGCCGACTCGTCCAGCGTCTCGGCGCCGTCGGTCGCGCGCTCACACAGCGCGTGAAAGTCCGCCGCGGTATCGAGGCGGAGATAAAACTGCGAGGCGAGTCGCCCGAGTTGGGTCGGCTCGATTTCGAGCCCCGACTGATCGACGAAGCCGCCGTCGACGAGCCGCTCTAAAGTGTTCGAGACGCGCGTTCTGAGCGAATCGCTGTCGTCGTACTTCCCCGGCGCGCTCTCCGCCCGGGCGTAGTAGAACGTCGTTTCGAGCCACGCCATCACGTCCTCGATGTCGTCGACGACGCCGAGGGCGATCTCGGCGTTCAGGTGCGTGTCGAGTTCCGCGGCCAATCGGGATTCGATCGGCTTGCCATCGACCAGTAACTGCCGGTAGCGGTCGGCGTCCGCGCCGTCGCAGACGATGTGGGCGTAGCCGGCGTCGTCGTAGCCGGGGCGGCCGGCCCGACCGAGCATCTGGAGGATGTCGAGCGAACTCATGTCGACCTCGCCCTCGAGCGGGTCGTGGAGTTTCGTATCGCGGATAACGACGCAGCGCGCCGGGAGGTTCACGCCCCACGCAAGCGTCGACGTCGAGAACAGCAGCTGGATCTCGCCGGATTTGAACCACGCCTCGATGCGGTCCTTGTCGTCCTTCGAGAGCCCCGCGTGGTGGAAGCCGACGCCGTCGACGGCCGACTGGCGGAGCGTGTCGTTGCTCAGCTCCTGGGCGTCAGTGTGAAAGTCGTAGTTTCCGCGGGAACCGATCTCGATGTCCCGCTCGGCGATCACGTCGCGGGCCTTCTCGGCGGCCCGAACCGTGTCCTGTCTGGAGGCGACGAACACGAGCGCCTGACCGCCGTCTTCGATGTGCGGCTGCGCGAGATCGAGGGCGCGGTAGAGGCGACGATACTTGTCCGCGAAGGCGTTGTCGCCGTGGGCGTACGTCTCGACAGTCGCCGACAACGGCACCGGGCGGTACTCGTCGCCGAACTGGAACGTACAGTCCTCGGGCGCGTCCAGCCAGCTCGCGACGTCCTCGACGTTCTGCATCGTCGCCGACAGCGCGACGATGCGCGGAGCACAGAGCCGGCGAAGCCGCGAGATCGTCACTTCGAGGACCGCGCCACGGCGGTCCGAATCGAGCAGGTGGACCTCGTCGATGACACAGCAGTCGACGTCAGTGACGAACGAGTACCGCGGCGAGTCGTGCTTTCGAGTCGCCGAATCCGCCTTCTCGGGAGTCATCACGAGGATGTCCGCCCGCTCCGCGCGCCGGGGATTGAGATCGCGCTCGCCGGTGACGACGTAGACCGAGTAGCCCAACTCCTCGAAACGCGCCCACTCGGCTTCCTTCTCGTTCGTCAGTGCCCGAAGCGGTGCCAAAAACAGCGCCGTCCCGTCGGCATCGAGCGTTCGGCAGATGGCCGCCTCCGCGAGCGCCGTCTTCCCGCTGGCTGTCGGCGCACTGACGACGACATTGTCGTCGCGCTCGACGATCGCGGGCAGCGCCGCCGACTGCATTCGGTTGAACGACTCGAAGGGGAAGGCGTCTGCGAACGACGGCAGAACGTTTTCGACGGCGATTCCCGTCTCGTATTCCGTGCGACCTGCCACGGTCGAAGGGGAGGGTGCCGGGCGTATAGGCGTTTCCGTCGCCGGTCGAAACGGGGGGGACGACCGCGCGGAGCGCATCGACCGCACGTTTTTGTTCCCGGACACGAAGGGAACCATATGAGCAGCCGTCGCCGCAAGCCAGCGTGGTTGAAGAGCCGACCGCCGAGCGGCGAGCGCTTCACCGAGATCAAATCGACGCTCCGCGATCGAAACCTCCACACCGTCTGTGAGGAGGCGAACTGCCCGAACCTCGGCGACTGCTGGAGCGGTCGAAACGGCCCGGGAACGGCGACGTTCATGCTGATGGGTGAGCGCTGTTCGCGCGGCTGTAACTTCTGTGACGTGAAGACGGGCGGGATGGACCCGCTCGATCCGGACGAACCCGAAAACGTCGCCGACGCCGTCGCCGAGATCGGCTTAGATTACGTCGTGTTGACCTCAGTCGACCGCGACGACCTCGACGACGGCGGCGCGGGGCACTTCGCGGCGACCATTCGAGCGATCAAGCGGCGCGATCCGGATATATTGGTCGAGACACTGATCCCCGACTTTCAGGGCGATCTCGACGCGGTCGACGCGATCGTCGACGCCGGACCCGACGTCGTCGCTCACAACGTCGAAACCGTCGAGCGGCTCCAGTGGCCCGTCCGCGACCGACGGGCGGGGTACGAGCAGTCGCTGTCGGTGCTGGAACGGGTCGCGGACTCCGACGTCTACGCGAAGACGAGCCTCATGCTCGGCGTCGGCGAGTACGACCACGAGGTGTATCAGACGCTCTCGGATCTCCACGAGATCGGCATCGATATCGTGACCTTCGGCCAGTACCTCCAGCCCTCGCGTTCGCATTTGGAGGTTTTCGAGTACGTCCATCCGGACACCTTCGACGTGTGGAAGGCCGTCGCCGAGGACGAATTCGGGTTCCTCTATTGTGCGTCCGGGCCGATGGTTCGGTCATCGTTCAAGGCCGGCGAGTTCTTCGTGGAGGCGTTGGTTCGGGAGGGAAAGAGTGTTCAGGAGGCGCGGGGGGCGGCGTCAGCCGCCGCGAAGTGAGCGAACCGGGAGCAACGCGACCCGTTGCGATGAGCAGTGGCCGAACAGCGTGAGGTCACCGCTGAGTAGGCGAACGGCGCACTAACCCTACGAATCGGGCGTCCGGCGGTACCGAATCGTCTGTGAGCCGTCGAACCGCGGCCCCGGACCATGCCGTTCGAACGCCATGCCTTCGGCCGCCGTCTGGGTCGCCTCGTCGTTCTCCATCGCCAGCAACTCGACAGACATCCCCTCGTTGTCGGCGAATCGCGTCGGCTCTTCGAGCAGCGTTCGACACAGCGTCGCGGACCCTTCGAGTTGGGTCACGTGAACGGTCGAATTCGCCGCGTCGTAGCTGACGAACCCCTCGACGGTGCCCTCGTGGTCGGCCACGCGGACCGTCCGGTCGTGGATGAGATTTCGCATCACGTCGGTCGGGGCTCCGGTCAGCGCCGCGAGCCGCTCGGCGTCGGCCTCGACGGCGTCCCGTACGTTCATGCGTGGTACAAACACGCTCGGCTCAGTTAACTTTTCGCGATGGGCGTTCGAGAAGCGTCGAGACCGACGAGACCCACAGACTGCGCGTCGATCGAACCGGCACGAGAGATGAACACCGTTATTTCCCATGACCGGTTACGAGGGGTATGCACTACCACACCGGATTGCAGGTGAGAGCATGCGCGTAGTCGCCAAATTCGGCGGCACGAGCCTCGGGAACGGTGACCGGGTCAATCGAGCCGCCGACTCGGTCGCCGCCGCCGTCAACGAGGGTCACGAGGTCGCTGTCGTCGCGAGCGCGATGGGCTCGACGACTGACTTTCTGCTCGATGCGATCACCTTCGAGGCCGACGAATCCGACGAGGCCGAGATCGTCTCGATGGGCGAGCGGACCTCGGTTCGAATGCTGAAGGCCGCACTCGGCACCCGTGGCATCGACGCGGAGTTCCTCGAACCGGGCTCCGAGCAGTGGCCGGTCATCACCGACGAACACGGACAGGTGGACGTCGAGGAGACGAAACGGCGCGCGAAGAAACTCGCCGCCGACATGGCCGCGAAGGGGTACGTCCCCGTCATCACGGGCTTTCTGGCACAGGATCACGCCGGCAATGTGACGACGCTCGGTCGGGGCGGCTCCGACACGACCGCCGTCATGCTCGGCAACTACATGAGCGCCGACGAGGTCGTGATCATCACCGACGTCGAGGGGGTTATGACCGGCGATCCACGGGTCGTCGAGGGAGCGCGAAACGTCGGCAAGATCACGGTCGACGAGCTTCGCAACCTCTCGTTCCGCGGTGCGGAGGTCGTCGCGCCGTCGGCGCTGTCGTATAAAACGAGCGATATGGTCGTCCGGGTCGCCCACTACCAACACGGCGACTTACTCCACGGCGGGACGACGATCGAAGGCCAGTTCCAGAACCTCATCGACATGCGCGAGGAACCGCTGGCCTGTCTGACGGCGGCCGGGCGGGCGATCCGAAACACGCCGGGCGTTCTCTCGGATCTCTCCTCGGTTCTCGCCGAGGCAGACATCAACGTCGACGCCGTCGCGAGCGGGATGGACTCCGTGTCGTTTTACGTCGACGCCGACGTCGCCGAGCGCGCCGAAAACGTCCTTCACCAGGCGATCATCGAACTCGATGAACTCTCGAGCGTCACCGTCGACGCCGACATCGCCGTCATCCGCATTACAGGAGGCGAACTCCCGAATCAAGCCGGTATCCTTCAACAGATCATCGCACCGCTCGCGGCCGAGCACATCAACATTCTCGATTTGATCACGAGCGCGACCTCGGTTGCGGTGTTTCTCGAGTGGGACGACCGCGAGGAAGCCCTCGATATCATTCAAGAAGCCGTATAGGTCGGATCGAAGGACGATACCGCTCGATCATCGGCATTTATATGCGTTGGATCGCCCAGATACGGTGTTCAAATCGAACGGAGCACACGATGGACGAGATATCCGAACTTCGACAAAGAGAAGTAGAGACGTATTTCAACGTGATCGCCAGAGGCGGATCCGACCGCTTGATCCGAGCGCGGTCGTTTCACAACCTGGGCGAGTACACCGACGGCGACTTCGGCCGGATGGCGACGCTTCTGAGCGATGCCGATTCCTCGGGCAGTTTCGCGTTCCTCGGCCGTGACGCCGACCGCTATGCGGAGACCATCGCCGGACTCGCAGAGGAGGGCCACGAGATCGTCCTCCACGGCCATCGCCACGTCGCCTGCGGCGACCTCCCCTACGAGACGGCCCACGAGAACCTCTCGCTCGGAATCGAGGCGATCGAGGATGCGGCCGGCGTCACGCCAGCCGGCTTCTTTTCACCGCTGCAGGATCTCGGCCAAGGGACGCTCGACGCGGCCGACGAGTTGGGTCTCGAGTGGCTCCTCGGCAAGACGGACGGAGACGTCCCCGCGGACATCACGCTGATCGAGCCGCAGAACCCCTACGATCTCGTGCTGTTGAACCGCGGCGAATCGGCCGAGGAGACGTTCGAACGGCTAGGTGCGGTGACCGAACCGGGGGCGGCGTTTCTCTTCCACCCGAATATGCTAGAGTACTACGACGCCCTCGCGGAGTTCGAAACGTGGGTCACGGAGACGGGGCCGGTCTCGATCGAGTCGTACGTCGACGGCGGCGGCGTCGGGATCGTGCTCGACGCGATGCGACCGCTCAGGATCGAGTAGCTCGAGCGTAGCGTTTTCGAGCCGATTCGATCAGTTCCGCGCTCGTGATCGTTCGAGGGCTCTGCGGGCGATCGTAAATCGACGTGATCGGTTCCGGATCCTACTCGAACTCGACGACGCTGCCGACACCGATCGACTCGAAGGTGTCGCCGAGTTCCGCCGAGAGAATTCGCTCGGCCTCGACACCGGTGCAGTGCGAGCCGGCCAACGTCTCGAGTTTCCCGTCGAGCCAGTCCGCGATATCGTAGACGCCGGCCTCGTCGCTGGCCACGAGATGGGTGCCGCCGACGACCCAGCGGACTTCGTCCTCGAGCACCGTTTCAGCGTACTCGATCGTGTTCCGGAGGCCGGCGTGACAACAGCCCAAGACGAGGCCGATTCCACGCTCCGTCTCGACGGCGATCGATTGATCGTCCGAGATCGGATCCGGCTCCAGCGAGCCGTCCGCGGTGACGCGTTCGCCGACCGGATTGTCGGGGTGTGGACGCGGGATTTCACCGAGGGCGTGGACCGACGGCGCGACCTCGACCGGCTCGCAGTGCGTGACGATCTCGGCTTGGCTATCGATGAAATCGCGGGTGTATGGGACGCCGATATGCGTCCCGTCTTTGAGCTTCGTCGTGAACGTGTCAGGATGGGCGTAGACGGTCGGTTCGCCGTGGAGGAACGCCGGGAGCCCGCCCGTGTGATCGTAGTGTCCGTGGCTCACCACGATCGTCTCGAACTCCGTAGGATCTATGTCCAACCGCCGGGCGTTGGCCGCCGCGACGCCGGCTTGCCCGGCGTCGAAGAGCACGTCGCCGACGACCGCCGAGAAGCCCCACTCGCCGACGAGCCCCTTGGGACGGGAGTCGACGACGGTGTTGTCCGAGAGGATCCGAACCTGCATGTCGCTTATCGAGGCGACAGTGTCGAATATATGTTTCCACTATCGGTACGTCGATCAACCTCGAGATCGAGCGGTGGCCGACGTCGATCGCGACCCCCACCCGTCAACCCTTAACTCGCGCACCGGGAATGATAGGTCGATGGTGAGTTTCGATTTCGGCGTCCACTACAGTTGCCAGTCGCCGACGGAGGAGTGGGAGATTATATATCCGGAGACTATCGTGCAGGCGCGGACGGCGGAGTCGTTGGGCTACAGCAGCTTCTCCGTGGCCGAACACCACTTCCTCGAGGACGGATGGGTTCCCGCGCCCACGGTAGTGCTCGGGGCGATCGCGGGCGCGACCGAAAACGTGAAACTCGGGACCAACGTCACGATCCTCCCGCTGCACAACCCGATCAACGTCGCCGAGCGGGCTGCGGTGCTCGATCTACTGACCGGCGGTAACTTCCGGCTCGGCGTCTCGATCGGCTGGCAAGATCACGAGTTCGACGCCTTCGGGATCGACAAACGTGAGCGAGTCCGCCGCCTCGAGGAAGGGGTCGAACTGATCCGAAAACTGCTCACCGAGCGATCGGTCACCTACGACGGGGAGTTCCACTCGGTCGAGAATATGACCGTCACGCCGCGACCGGTTCAGGATTCGATCCCGATCTGGATCGGCGGGATGGCCGACCCTGCGATCCGGCGCGCGGCCGGCCTCGGCGACGCCTGGAGCATCAGCCCGTTCGAATCGCCGGAGGAACTGCGGGACCGCCGCGAGACGTACACCGACGCGCTCGAGGAGCACGGTCGGACGTTCGACGACGTCCACGTCCCGCTCAGACGCGAAGCGTACGTCGCCGAGGACGACGAGGCCGCGTGGGAGGAGGTCGGCGAGGCGCTGCTTCGCGAGTACGCGGAGGTGTACGGCGACATCGAGGGGGCGGAGGCGATCGAGGCGGGCGAGGACGCGATCGAGTCAGTTCGCGAACACGCCGAAGATCGCTTCCTCGTCGGAAGTCCGGACACGGTCATCGGACAGCTCGAACGGTTCTATGACGCGATCGAGATGGACGAGGTGCTCGTTCGGACGCACTTCCCGGGGCTGGAGATGGGGAAAGCCGAAAAGGCACTCCGGATCATGGCGGAAGACGTCATGCCGCACTTCGAGTGACGCTGTCGGACGACGAGGGACCTGTAGCTTCTTGTTGCTGGCGGTCGTCGATAGACGGGTATGCGAGTGGCCGTCATCGGCGGATCGGAGATCGGAGCGGAGACGCGCGAACGCGCGGTCGAGGTCGGGCGACTTCTCGGCGAACGAGGCCACGCCGTCGTCTGCGGTGGGCTGAGCGGCGTCATGGAAGCGGTCTGCAAAGGAGCGTCGGAGACGGGAGCGGAGACGATCGGGATCCTCCCGGGGGAGGATCGAGACGCGGCAAACGAGTGGGTCACCACGCCGATCGCGACCGGGCTCGGCCACGCGCGAAACCCCCTCGTCGTCTGCAACGGCGACGCCGTCGTCGCGATCGACGGAGCAGCGGGCACGCTTTCGGAGCTCGGCCACGCGCTGGTATTTCACCGCCCGATCGCCGGGTTGGGCACCCACGAGATCGAACTCGAAGGGTTCGAGGCGGTGGAGACGCCGACCGAAGCCGTCGAACACGTCGAAGGAGCGATCGAAGAGCGGTCGTATAGCGACGACTGAAAGTATGTATACACCGATCACACGACAGCAGTTCGATCGGGTGTGCAGTGACTTCCAGTGGCCGGTATAGTTAGCCGATCGTGAGGACGCGGTCTGCGGTCGTGACGACGTCGAGAAGGTCGCTCATCGTCGAGATCGGACAGAGCCCGCTCTCGTCGCTGTTTCTGATCTCCAGGCAGGTCCCGCACGCGAGCAGCTCGCCGCCCGCGTCGGCGAACGCCTCCATGCGACCTCGCACGTTGAACTGCTCGTCGTCGATCTCCTCGGCTTCTACGCCCGCCCCGAGGAGGAACACCGAAACGTCCTTGTCGGCTTCGAGAGCAGTGATGCCGAGCCGGAAGGCGTTCCACGCGCGTTCAGGGTCGGCCGTCTCGAGAACGATACCGAGGTGCGATACGTCGTCCGCGGCCGCTGGTTCGCTCATGGTTGTGTGAAATACACCCACTATCATAAAGTACTCGTATGCGAAGGGAAGCGGAACCGCCGATTAGACGTACCCATCTCACGCTCGGCACGTTGGATACGACGTAGACCGGCGGCCAACGGTGGTTTCCGAGACGCCGCCGCGCTCGAAACCGGCTATGAATGCTCCGATCGTCAGTCGCTCTGGATCCGCGGTGCGAGCATGAACGTGACGTGGCCGTCGCCCTCCGCGAAGCCGAAGTGCATCTTGATCGGGAACTCCTCGCCGAGTTCCATGGTTACCTCGGCATCCGAGGAGATCGCCTTGTTCATGTCCTTGAGGTAATCGAGCGAGAACAAAGAGCGCGCCTCGCCGGGCGTGAGGTCGATGAGGTCCTCGCGGCCGAGTTCGAGATGAACGTCGTCTGTGTCGCCCTCCGCATCGACGTAGAACTCCTCGGCGTCGGGGTCGACGCCCAACGCGATGTGATCCGAAACCATGTCGGCGGCCTTGACCGCCCGGGCGATGTCCTTGCCCTCGATTACGACCTCCGCTGGGAGATCGAGGTCCGGAAGGTCGGGCTCCTGTCGGATCGAATCTGGGTCGATGAGCGCGAGGGTGTACTCGAGCCCGTCGAGCGAAATGTGGAGTTTGCGGGTCTCCTCGTCGAGTTCGAGGTGAACGAGCTGACCCGAATCGGCCATCGCGACGATGTCCTCGAGCCGGTCGAGGTTGACGCCGATGACGCCGCCGTCGGTCTCGTAGGACTCGAAGGCGTTCGCCGAAAGCTCCAGATCGACCATGCCGACGTTCGCCGGATCGACCGCACGAATCGTGAGACCCTCCTCCTCGAGGCGGATCTTACACTCATCGACAAGCACACCAACGGAATCGAGCGCCGCCCCGAGCGTGTCCGCGCTCACGATAGCCTTGAACATATACGTCTCCCTTCTTTCCGATGCTTAAAAAAACGTCCCATTGATGCGCCATCGTACACGGCCCGGATTCAACGGTCCCGGACGCTCGGTCGCCGAATGTCGGGCTACTCCAACAGGAGCAGTTCCGGCGACTCCAGATACTCGATGACCGTGTTGGTAAACCGCGCGGCCTCGGCCCCGTCGATCACGCGGTGGTCGATCGACAGCGACAGCGTCAACACCTTCCGCGGAACCACTTCACCGTCTACGACGCGCGGTTTCTCCTTGATCGCACCCAACCCCAAAATGGCCGCCTCCGGATAGTTGATGATCGGCGTCGCGTACTCCCCGCCGATCGCCCCGAAGTTCGTGATCGAAAAGGTCCCACCCTGCATCTCCTCGCGCGAAATCGAACGATCACGAGCCTTCCCCGCGAGATCGTTCAGCTCGTCCGCCAACTCCAACAGCCCCTTCCGGTCGGCGTGGTTGAGCACCGGAACCATCAACCCCGCGTCGGTCGCCGTCGCCACACCCACGTTGTACTCGCCGCGAACGACGATCTCCTCGGCCTCCTCGTCGAGCTGTGCGTTGAGAATCGGATACTCGCCAAGCCCCGCGACGACCGCCTTGATCACGAACGGCATGTACGACAGCGAACTCCCGCGCGCCTCCGCTCGCTCTTTCAGCCGGCTTCGCATCCCGACCAGTTCGGTCACGTCCGCCTCGTCGTGGTGCGTCACGTGCGGCGCGGTGTACTTCGAACGCTCCATCTGCTCGCCGATCGTCCGGCGAACCCCTCGGTACGGAATCCGCTCGTCCTCGCCGGCCGCGGCCGGCGTCGGGCCGGGGGCAGTAGTCGACACCGCTTCGGCGTCCGCCTCCTGCGCCCGCCGTTGCGCCTCGGCATACGACTCGATCTCGGCGGGCGTGACGAACGCCTCGCCGTCTCTCGTCCGATCGGTCGGCACCGCGTCGAGGTCGATTCCCTCCTCTGCGGCGAGCGTTCGCGTCGCCGGGGCGGCGAGCGTCCGATCCCGGCTCGCCGCTTCGATTGGCGGTTCGGCCGCCTCGGTCTCCGCACCGAACGATTCCTCCTGGCCGACCCGACGCGTCGCCGATTTCGGCCCCTCGTCGGCCGTTTCGGTCGCCGTCTCATCGTCGGCCGAACCCGAGTCGGCCGCCGCCTGCACGTCCGCTTCCGTGATTCGACCGCCCGGACCGCTGCCCTCGATCGTACCGATGTCGACCTCGAGTTCGCGCGCGACCCGTCGCGTCGCGGGAGCGGCGAACGTCCGGCCGCCCGAATCCGTCCCGGAATCGACATCCGCATCGGAGGCGGGATCGGCGTCGACATCGGGCTCCGAAGCGCTCTCCGTACCGGCCGCCGCGTCAGTATCAGCGTCCGCGTCGGCCTCATCCTCACCCTCGACGTCGAAGGTGATGATCACCGTCCCGACGGGGACCACCTCGGCCTCCTCGGCGAGGATCTCTTTGACGGTCCCGTTCACCGGCGCGGGCACCTCGACGACGGCCTTGTCGGTTTCGACCTCGGCGACCGGCTGATCCTCCGAGACTGCGTCGCCCGGTTCGACGAGCCACCGGACGATCTCCGCCTCCGCCAACCCCTCGCCGACGTCCGGGAGTTTGAATTCGCGAACCATTTTATGCCTCGTAGGTCTCCCTGATCGCGTCCTCGATGCGTGTGTCCTCGGGCATGTAGTAGTCCTCCAAGGCGTACAGCGGGTAGGGCACGTCGAAGCCGGTGACCCGGGTGATCGGCGCTTCCTGGTAGTACAGCGCCTCCTCTTGGATCGTCGCGGTGATCTCGCCGGCGAGCCCGCCCGTCTTCGGCGCTTCGTGGACCACGACGGCGCGGCCGGTCTTTTTGAAGGACTCGACGATCGCGTCGGTGTCCATCGGCGACAGCGTCCGCAGGTCGAGGACCTCGACGTCGATGCCGTCCTCGGCGACCGACTCGGCGGCCTCGAGCGTCGGGCGCGTCATCGCCCCCCAGGTGAACACCGAGAGGTCGTTTCCTTCGCGTCTGACCGCCGCCTCACCGAGTTCGACCGTGTAGGGTTCCTCGGGGACGTCCTCGCGGAAGGCGCGGTAGATGAGTTTCGGTTCGAGGAAGATCACGGGGTCGGGGTCGCGGATCGACGCCGCGAGCAGGCCCTTCGTGTCGTAGGGAGTCGAGGGGACGACCACTTTCAGGCCGGCCTCGTGGACGTAGAAGGTCTCTTTTGACTCGGAGTGGTGTTCGGGCGCGCGGATGCCGCCGCCGTAGGGGGCGCGGACGACCATCGGGCAGGTGAAGCGGCCGCGCGAGCGGTTCCGGAGGCGGGCGGCGTGCGAAACGATCTGATCGAAGGCGGGGTACATGAATCCGGAGAACTGGATCTCCGGGACGGGTTTGAGGCCGTAGGCGGCCATTCCGATCGACGTGCCGACGATGCCGGATTCGGCCAGCGGCGTGTCGATGACGCGATCGTCGCCGAACTCGTCGTAGAGGCCTTCGGTCGCGCGGAAGACGCCGCCGTTTTTGGCGACGTCCTCGCCGAGGACGATGACGTCGTCGTCGCGTGCCATCTCGTCTCTCAGTCCGTCGCGGACCGCCTGTACCAGCGTCAAACTCTGCGTCTCGGTCTTAGTATCGGATGATTGCGTGCTCATTCCAGTAGTTCCTCGTCGCCGTAGCGTGCTCGCAGCCGTTCGAGGTGGGCCGCCTGCTCGTCCAACCGCTCGGTCCGTTCCGCCAAGACGCTGTCGAACATCTCCGTCGGTGCGGGGCGTTCGGTCCCTTCGGCGGCCTCGATCGCCTCGGCGACCTCGTCCTCGATCGATCGGCCGATGGTCGCGACCGATTCGTCGTCGAGGATTCCGCGATCGCGGAGGTACGTCTCCAGTCTCGGAATCGGATCCTTCCGTTTCCAGCGTTCGACCTCGTCGTCGTCGCGGTAGACGGACGGATCGTCCGCCGTGGTGTGTGCGCCGAAGCGGTACTGCACCGCCTCGATGAGCGTCGGTCGGATCGCACCACCCGACCCATCGTCGCCCGCCGAGTCGGGAGATTTCGCCTTCGAGAGCGCCTCGCTCGTGACCTGATACACCGCGAGCGGATCCATCCCGTCGACCTGCACGCCCTCGAACCCGTACGCGCGGGCCTTCTGTGCGAGGGTCTCGGAGGCCGTTTGTCGCTCTCGGGGGACCGAGATCGCCCACTGATTGTTATTACAGAAGAAAATTGCCGGCAGATCGAAGACGCCGGCGAAGTTCAGCCCCTCGTGAAAGTCCCCCTCGCTCGTCGCGCCGTCGCCGAAGTAACAGAGGAACGCCGCGTCGTCCCCGTGCAGATCGGACGCCCACGCCGCGCCGGTCGCGTGCAGTACCTGGGTCGCGATGGGAACCGCGACGGGAAAGACGTTCAATCCCCGGTGTGCGTTGCCGCGCTCGTCGCCCATCCAGTAGCGGAGCGTCCGATCGAGGCCGACGCCGCGGACGTGGGCTGCCGCGTGTTCGCGATAGCTCGGAAAGAGCCAATCGTCGTCTTCGAGCGCCATCGCGCTTCCGACCTGGGCGGCCTCTTGGCCCGACAGCGGTGGATACGTCCCCATTCGCCCCTGTCGTTGGAGGCTGACCGCACGACCGTCGAAGTGGCGGGCAAGACGCATCTCGCGGTACATCTCGACGAGGGAGTCGTCCTCGATGTCGGGCACCGTCGCTCCCTCGCGTACCGTCCCCTCCTCGTCGAGTATTTGCACCCGATCTCGGGGATCGAGTGACACACTCATAGGTCCCACCGTCGCATACCGTACACCTCCGCTCCCGGCGTGATAGTGTTTGCGTCGATAGCAAATACGTTGACAATCGAACCCAGACCTCATACGGATTATTGTAACGATTTACCCAGGGGCGCTGACACGGGCTGGCGATGACCAATAAAAGGCTCCAACAGCCCGTATTACTCCTCGGAGGCGGAGACGCGGCGGTCGATAACCGCCTTCGCCTCGGTCGCGGCCTGTTTCCACCCGTAACCCTGCTCGTAGACGTGTCGCTTCGAGTCGACGAGTTCCTCGGGCGAGGATTCCTCGAAGCCGCCGCGCTTCCACGTCCCCGACTCGACGAGCCACTCGATCGTGTTCTCTCGCGTCTCTTCCCACGAGAGGCCGACCATCTCGTAGAACGCGACCATGGCGAACACGGAGTGGTCGTGCGCCCCCGACACGCTTCCCTTCTCGTAGATCGTTTGGAGCGGTTCGAACGTCGGGCGCGAGACGCGATCTTTGTATTCCTCGGGCGGGAGCAGTCGGATCACGCCGTCCTCCTCAACGATCCGCTGATCGCTCTGGAGCCGTCCGAAGACGGTCGAGTGAAGGCCGCTCCAGCGCTCCGGCACGTCCTCACGGAGTGCGTCTTCGTCTGCGTACTCGCGGGCCGAAAGCGGCCCCAAAAGGTCGGTGTAGACTTTCTCGATGTGCCGGCGGTCAGTCCCCTCGAACTCGCATCCAGGGTCGTGGAGGTTACTGGTCGTCCGACAGCCTGGACAGCGATACCTGAGACGCACGTTACTCGTGTGTCGTCGCCGCCGCCCAAAGTCGTATCGCTCGCCGGACGGGCGGATCCGACAGGTCGGTGCGTTTATCGGGACCGGGGCGATACCGGAGCGTATGGAGCGGCTCCACGCCCGATACCCGTTTTTGGACGCCTCACGGGCCGCCGTCGAAGCCGCGGAGATCGACCTCTCGGAACTCGTTTCGGAGGGCGGTCCGCCGGTCGAGCGCGGCCACGAGCGCGTCGAACGGGCGCTCATGGACGGGACGACCGCGGCCGAGGAGCCGAGCTTCTGGAGCACCCGCGCGGAACTACTGTCGTATCCCATCGCCCGTGTGCTCGTGTCGCTGCTCGACGTGCCCGGGGCGACGGAAAAGTACGCCGCGGCGGAGGCGGCGACGGCGAGAGAGCGGTTCGTCGAGGATTTCGAGGCGGATCTCGAGCTCAAAAGCGCCGGTGGAGACCGGTTAACGCTCGATCATCTCCTCGCGGATTTCGACATGTCGGGACGAGTCGAGGCGATCGGAGACGGCCGATTCGGCCTCGACGTGACGGCGTATCTCGAACTCGCCGCGGAGCTCGAGGAACCGCAGTGGGGACTCGCACGAAGACCCCTCTCCGCGGGGACGGTCCCCGTCGGACGGCCGGAGTTGTACACCCTGCTTCGGGAGGCGGTCGGGCGACGAGTTCGGGAGGGACTACCGCTCTCGGTGCCCTCGGAAATCGAGTCGCCCCTCTCGTCGGAGTTGGCCTCGATCCGGCGTTCGATCGCCGACATCGATCCGCCGATGTCGTTCGAGGCGGTGACGCCGGGGCTGTTTCCGCCGTGTATTCGGGCGCTCTTGTCCCGATCGCGCGACGGCGAGGGATTGGGTGGGCTGGCCGATCACTCGCGGTTTTCGTTACTATCGTTTCTGCTCGCGAGCGGACTCGATGCGGACGGTATCGTCGAGTTGTGCAACGCAGAAAACGAATCCGACGCGGTACGTGCGCAGGTCGACCGTCTCGGTGGCGAGGATGGACCGGTCGCTGCGCCACCCTCGTGTGTCGTGATGGACGAGTACGGCGACTGCGTCAACGCGGACGAAACCTGTGAAACGATCAGACATCCGCTCTCGTACTACGCGGTGAAGCTTCGCCGGACGCCCGACGATCGGATCACGGACTGGCGCCGGCAGGGGTCGGGATCCGAAACGTCGTAACTCGTGAGAGAGCCAAAAGATCGATCGTATCGGCGTCGACGCAGACTCAGGAGCGCCGCGCGAGGCCGAGGCCGATCACGGACATGAGCAGGATAAAAAAGACGATCGCGCCGACCAGCGCGATCCCACCCTGCTCGGACAACGCGCTGTCGTAGTAGGCGGTTCCGATCCAGATGATGATCGCGGCGAGTGTCCCGACGCCGATCAGCGCGACGACGGCTTCGACGGCGGCGTCCCGATCCATACCACGAGTGTGGTGGTGTGGGAGAAAAACGCTTCGAAGGCGAGGCGTGAGCGGTAGCGAGGGCCTCGAAACGACGAGCCGTGAACGGAGTGAACCGCAAGTGACGTGCTGTGAGCGACAGCAAGTGCGGCCGCAGGGAGCCCTCGGAAAACCGAACGGGAAGCGACCGTGAGGTCGCGAGTGCCCCTGAACTGTGAGCGGGAGACAACGCGACACGAACGGCGTGCTCCGAGCGATAGCGAGGAACACGGGGCACTCCCATCGAAAGCGTCCGCCGAACGGTTAAGCCGATGCCGGACGAACCGGCTCGTATGCAGGCGAAGCGGGAGTACCGCGATCGAGACGAGACGGAGGTTGCGGTGCTCGATACCCTCGTCGATCGAACCGACGAGGGGATGACGGTGTTCGAACTCCGGACCGGCGTCGACGTCGATATCGACGAACTCGAGGGTGCACTCGCGAAGCTCAAAGACGCAGAGCTCATCACCGTCGAAAACGACGACGGCCCGATGCGGATCTATCCGCACGACCGCGTCGTTCCCGAGCCGACATCGGAGGAAACGGGGAGCGAAAAGCGGTCCATCCTTCGCAGCATCCGCAAGCGGATCGGGCTGTAGCGGCGCCGCCGAGACGCGGGCGTTTTATCCCTTCGGACCGTTCGAGACGACAATGACCGTCGTCTCGGAGTTACACGAATCCCACGGCGCGACGTTCACCGAACGCGGCGGCCGTCGGGTCGTCGACCACTACGGCCGACCGGAGCGGGTCCACCGCGCCGTCAGAAACGTCGTCGGAACGATCGAGATGGGATACGGCATCGTCGAGGTGACCGGTGATGATCGAATCGAATTCGTCGACAACGCCGTCTCGAACCGGGTTCCGGACGAGGACGGCCAGGGCGTCTACGCGCTGTTGCTCGACCCGCAGGGACGAATCGAAACGGAGCTGTACGTCCACAACGCCGACGCGAAACTGCTGTGTTTCGTCCCGCCGGGAACGGCCGACGCGCTCGCTGAGGAGTGGACCGAGAAGACGTTCATTCAGGACGTCACGGTTCGGGCAGCGAGCGACGACTTCGGCGTCTTCGGTGTCCACGGTCCGAAAGCCACCGAGAAGATCGCCTCCGTGCTCACCGGCCCGAGTTCGCCCGACGAGCCGCTGTCGTTCGTCCGCGGGACGATCGGCGATTGGGGCGTCACCGTTATTCGAACGGACGATCTTACCGGTGAGGAGGGGTACGAAGTGGTCTGCGCCGCATCCGACGCCATCCACGTCTTCGACGCGCTCATCAACCACGGGCTGAACGCCGCGCCGTTCGGCTACCGGACGCTCGAGTACCTGCATCTCGAAGCCGGAACGCCGCTTTTCGAGACGGAACTGGAGGGGACCGTTCCGAACGTGCTCGGCCTCCGCAACGCCCTCGATTTCGAGAAGGGGTGTTACGTCGGTCAGGAGGTCGTTTCGAAGATCGAAAACCGGGGACAGCCGTCGCGGCGACTCGTCGGGGTTCGGCCCGAAGCGACCCCCGAGCGAGGTGCGGCCGTCTTCGACGGAGACGGCCACATCGGCGAGGTGACGCGGGGTGATTACAGCCCGTCGCTCGATGGCCCGGTCGCGCTCGCGTTAGTCGACTACGGACTCGAAACGGGGGAGCTAACGGCTCGCGTCGACGGGTCGGACGTGGCTGCAGAACTCGTCGAGCTTCCGTTCGTCGAGGGGTCATCGTTATCGGGGCGGTTGCCGCGGTACCGGTAGGGCGGGTATCGATTATCGGTATCGGTGGCTGTCCAACTCGACGTCGAGGCCGTCGAGCACTTCTTTCGCCTCCTCGCGTTTTTCCTGGTGCTCTTCGAGGAACTCCGCCATGAGCTCGGCCGCCTGCTCCTTGCAGCCGCCGCAGAGGCGCTCCCCGCCGACGCACTCCTCGTAGACGCGGGTCGCGAACTCGTCGTCGTCTCCAGCGAGGAGGTACGCGTACAGCTCGTAAACCGGACACTCGTCGGCCTCGCCGCCCAACCTGCGCTGTTCTTCGGCCGTCTCACGACCGCCGGTCGTCGCGGATTTCACCTTGTCGTAGCCCTCGTCGGGGTCGTCGAGAAGGCTGATGTGGCTCGCCGGTATCGACGAGGACATCTTCCCACCTGTCAGCCCGGACATGAACCGGTGGTATATCGACGACGGCGGGAGGAAGCCGTAGCCGCCGTGATCGATCTCGATCTTTCGGGCGAGTTCCTCGGCCGCTTCCCGATCGAGATCGAAGCTGTCGACGTGTCCCTCGTAGACGCGCTTTTCCCCCTCGACGGCGTCGACGAGCGCCTCGAACGCTTCCTCGGTCGCGTTGCGGTCGAGGAATCGGACGCGCGGACGGAGGGGTTCCTTACCGCCGGATTCGAGCGTTTTGACGGTGCTCTCGAGCGCATCGGTATCGAGGCGTTCCGAATCGAGCCATTCGGCCGCGTCGGTACACCGAACGTCGGTTTCGGCATCCTCGGCGTCGGCGGCGAGCGTCTCGTAGGCGTGCGAGACGAGTTCGCGTTCCTCGTCGTCCAACTCGAAGCTCGCGTACGCTTCGGTCACCTTGAAGTACCGCATCCGCCCGGCGAGATCCCGGGCGAGCCGCATGTGGGGGTCCTGATCTGGACCGACGGGGATGACGGTGGGCTTCGGTTCTTCGAGTTGCGGATAGAGGATGTCGGCCATCTGGGTAACGACCGACTGCATGTATGAGACCTCGGTTTCGCCGTCGAAGTCGTAGATGGCGCCGAGTTCCGAGAAGTTCGCCTTCGTCCCGAGTTCGAAGGCGAGATCCTGCACTTCGCGGTTGGTGGACTGCCGGTAGAGTTCCCCCTCCTCGGGGTCGAATCCGAGCGCGATGAGAGAGAGCAGATAGCTCTCGGTGTGTTCGTCGATCTCATCCCACGACAGCCCCCGGGCGGCGTGGGCCTCCAGATCGGCGATGAGCCCGTAGGCATCACCGCCGCGCTCTTGGTGCCAGATCAGTTCGTCGAACACCAGTTTGTGGCCGATGTGAGGGTCGCCGGTCGGCATGAAGCCCGACAGCACGGCGAAGGGATCGTCGCCGGTCATCGCGTCCGCCACCGGCCGGTAATCGCGGTGACCGAAGATCACGCCGCGGCGCATCAGGTAGTGTGGCGTCGGCACGCGCGGTAGCACGTCGTCGAAGGACTCGATGCCGAACTCCTCGAAGAGTTTCCGGTAGTCGTCGACGGTCGAGGAGCCCCACGGGTCGAGGGCCACGTCATCGACACCTTTCGTCCCGCCGTCGCTCCGGACGGCCGGCTCGCCCTCCCGATCGCGGGTTCCGTCGTCTGCCATGTACGGGCGTCGGGGTGGTCGGCTCAAAAACCGTTCGTTTGGCCCACACGATATCCGGGCGAGCGTGCGGCTGAACTGGCGGTCGTTACGTCGGGACGTGGCTCCAGGCCAGCTAAAGTATATATAGTTACTGATCGGCAAAGAGTAAGCTGATTTGTCCATATATACAAGTGGTTCACCGTAGTTCCCCTGTGGGGTCGACGGTCCTCTCGCGATCCACGCCGCAGGCCCGACGGCGCGCGATCGTCAAGAGGCACTGTTATCGGCTGCTCGTGGTCGTGAGAACTGCCACGATCGCGTTCGTCGTCGGTGACGTCGGCGACGCGCTGAACATCGGGTCGCGGCGAACGTGCTGAAGCCTGGGACGTACCACCTCTACGAACGGGCTTGGGATCCCAGTAGATGGGGTGTCGAGACGGCCTGACGGTCGGCGAACCGGAATCGAGTCAGGGCGTCAAGCGACCGACCGACAACCACTCGACCGAATCGTCTCCGACGAGTGCGAAGATCATCCGCTTTCTGACGCCGTGTGCGAGTCGAACGTCGAGCGCGATGTCTCGCGGCGAGCGCTCGGCGTCGGCGTCGAGCACGCGAACGAGGAGTTCCGAATGGCCGAGGTCGTCGACGTGCTCGACCGTCTCGTAGGTCCGAAAGTCGGCGCCGAATTTGAAGCCGGTCTTCGGGACGACGCCGCGTTTGCGGAGCGTCCGGTAGACGGTCAGTCTGCGGTCGAACCGATCGCCCTCGACGGATCTGCCGCGTGCTTCGATCGCGTTCGTCCCGCCCTGTACCGACAGGATGCCGCGTTCGGCGAGGTACGCCGCCTCCAAGAGCGACAGTTGGACGGCATCGTCGTCGCGGTCGAGCGGCTGGCCGTAGAACCCGCGCTCGTAGAGGACGACCGGAGGAGACCAGCAGATCACCCGGTCACCCAGCAGGTCACCCTCGACGTTCGGGAGCGCATCGAGGTGACTTTGACCGTCGATGTCGGGACGATCGGTCTCGAGATACGTCAGTTCGCTCTCCTCGTCGACGACGGCCAACACGGCGTCGCCGAGCGAGGCGAACGATACCGAGGCGCGCTCGCCGACCACACGAACCCGATACTCGACGGTCTCGTCCCACGGCCCGTCGCCGCGGGGATGAGTGACGAGATCGATACCCGACGGCTCGGCGACCCATCCCTCGCGTGCCGGGGAGACGTAGAATCCTCGTTGGCGGAGGTCCTTGTAGACGAGGAACGGTGCGACGATCCCGTCGTTGTCGGCGAGAAACTTCGAGAGACCGGCCCCGTCGACCGCGTCGAGATCGCCGCGGTACAGCAGGTGAGCGGCTTCGATCGGATCGAGGACAACACCGTCACCCCGCGGTCGACCGTAGCCCCGCGAGTCGTAGTACCGCTCGCGACCGTTCGGGCCGACCTCGACGAGCCCGTCGGCCAGGTGGCCTTGCATGGATAAGACATGACGCGCGCGCCCGTATATCCGCTGCGGTCGGCGCGGGCGGACGGGCGAGGCGGCGGAGGAGCCGCGTCATGCGGCGTCCGCGTCCGCGTCCGGACAGGTGCCGTCGAGACAGCGCGTACCGCTGGCGGTCTCGAACAGCGTCAATCCACACTCGCACGAGCCCGCAACCGTTCCGTCCGGGACGGCGAATCCGGTATCGCAGTCCGGGTAGCGCTCACAGCCGGCGATGAGGCCGCCGCGTCTGAGGATTCGGAGCTCGCCGTCGCAGTTCGGACAGTCCCACTCGTGGTCGAACCGGTCGCTGACGGCGTCGAGGAGGGAGTCGCACGCGTAGTCGAGACACAGTTCGAACTCCCCGCCCCGTTCGACTCGAAAACGCGGGAGTCCGCAGTCACAGGTCGAGTCGGTCATCGACGCCCCGCTCGGGAGGCCGAATCGTTCGGCACAGTCGAGGCAGACGACTGCCGAGCCGGATCGAACGAGTGGGCCGCCGCACCGGCAGGAACCGACGGGTGTTCCGGCCTCCGTCGCGTCGTGTTCTGCGATCGCCACTTCGCCGACGGCCTCGACCCGGAGCGTCTCGGCTCCCTCGCTGGCGACGAGCCACAGCGGATCGCGGGTGATCGAGACCGAGTCGGGACGCGTGAGCCACGCGACCGGCTGGTAGCCGTCGACGTCGTGGACCAACACGGTGTTGTCCGGTTTGATGACGACGAGGACGCGACCGCGGACGGTCCGCCCGCGTCGGCCGTCAGTGTGAACGAGACAGTCGCCGGCGATGGTTCGGATCGACATGGGCCGTCTGGCCACGTATTGGTATTTGAATTCGCGGGGGAGGACCCGAGATCGAAGTCGTGGGGCCGAGGCGGTTCCAGACCTCGTGTAGGGTCGACGTCGAAGCCGGAGTCCGTTCGGGTGCTCGCGGGGTCACACGATATCGAGACACCCACGGTACGGCGATCGCCAGCGCGTTCACCCGCCCGAGATGCGGTCTTCGAAAAAGATCGTTCTCACGGGCCACTCGACGCGGATAGCATTCTCGCTAGCGGTTCGAACACCATCGGAACGCGAGCCAGTACGTCTCCGATGGATCGGTGGGGAGTTACTCGGCATCGTCACGGGCGTAGACGAATCGACCGGTCACTCGGTGATCCGGATACCCGACCCGGGACTAGTCTACGAGACCGATGTCGTGGACGTGTCGTTCTAGTGCCTCCTCGCTCTCGAAGACTTTTTCGCAAGCCTCACAGACGTACTCGTCGGAATCTGTCTTGTCATCCATATCTGCACATGTGTGTTAGCGTCAATCAAATGTTCGGTCGGCGCACCCGCTACTACGGGGACTGCTCGACAGTCTCGGCCGCTTCCCTCAGAAGGCCATCGAGGATTTCGGGCGTGGTCGGGTGGTACGCGCGGTCCGGTATTTCGCGGGCGTCGAGTTCCATCTCGACGGCCAGTTGCATCGTCTTGGCCATCGCGTCGGCGTGATAGTGCAGCCCCTGGTAGCCGAGGACTGTTCCGTTGGACCCAACCACGAGTCGGGCTAGCCCCTCGGAGGCGTTCTTGGTTTTGAATACGCCATCGCTTGCGGCGTCCCGCGTGACCACGACGTGATCGATCCCCACCATATCAGCGGAATTCGCCGAGTGTCCGACCCGGGCGTACGGGAGTACTCCGAGGCCGGAGAAGACGACGTGGTGATGGATGTTTTCGTACTCGCGTAACTCCTCACCATCGCGGTGTCGTCGGACGTTCTCGGCGGCGAGAAACCCTTGCTCCTTCGCGACGTGGAGGATCGGCTCCTTGCCGTTCGCATCGCCGGCGACGAACACACGGTCGTCGTCACGGGTCTGCATCGTGTCTTCGACCCACCCCGGCCCAGGGTCAAGCGCCGTCTCCTCGATGCCCAGCCGGTCGAGGGCGGGACGACGACCGGTGAACGCGAACAGTTGGTCGGCCTCGAGGACGCGTTCGGAGCCGTCCACCTCCACGTGGAGTCCGATACCTCCGTCCTCAGTCGGCTCGACACGTTTCTCGTTGGCCTGTGTCAGTACGTCCACATCGAACGACTCCCGATAGTACTCCAACAGCGCGTCACCGAAGGGATCATCGGCCTCGTCGAGCGGCCGTGTACCGTGTTCGATGACTGTGAGATCCATTCCCGCTACCTCGCTGAGATACGGGACGAGTTCCACCCCGATGTAGCCGAACCCCATGACGACACCGGAGTCGCCGAATTCGGTGGTGTCGAGGACGTCGGCGCTCCGTTCGACGGGGACCTCGTCGATACCCGGGAGATCGGGCACGTGTACCGACGAGCCGGTCGCAACGACGACGTAGTCCGGCTCGAGCGTCCGGCCGGCGACGGCGAGTTGTCGATCATCGGTGAGCCGAGCCGTATCGTGAATAAATTCGACGTTTTCGCGCTCGGCGAGCCGTTCGACGGCCGCCCGGCGGTGGGCCGCGAAGTTCGACGTCTGTTCGTTCTTTTGTTCGACGACCGCCTCGAGGTCGACGTCGGGTGATGATCCCGAAAGCCGGTCGTCCTTGCGGACGGCGAATCGGTGTTCAGCGGCCGACAGCACCTCCTTCGATGGCATGCAGCCCCGAAGGATACAGAGTCCGCCACCCGGGTCACCGTCGTCGATGAGGGTCAATCGAAGGTCGGATAGCTCCGCCAATCGTTCGGCAGCAGCCACGCCTGCACTGCCGTAGGCGCCGACGACCGCGACGTGTGTGCTCATGGGGTAAGCGCTGGATCCGAAATGTATAAGCGTTCGGGGCACTCGAAGGAGTGTTCCACAGGCGCGGGCATTCGCGTACAATTGGACAGATATTTCGAACTGATCTCGACACTCATATATAAATCTTCCTGATAAATGTACGTCCGTCGCAGTAGTAACTCATGCTCTTGTCGTCCCTTTTCCTACCTTCGTTTGTAATGAAACGATTCGAAGGCTCTATCAACCGACGACACGCGCTCAAAGCGATCGGTGTCAGCGGGATCGCTACGCTGGCGGGGTGTACCGGAAGCGGAAGTGGGAATCCGAATGAGAACGGTAACGGGAGCGAAAGCGGGGACGGAAACCATAATACCCGCAACGGTAACGGCAACGACGAACCGGACCTTCTGAGTACCGGCCCTGCACCAGCGGGTGAATCGCTCTCGAACGACGAGATACGAACGCCCGTGGCGCTGTTCGATGACAACCCGATGAACGAGGCACAGCGGCAAGTCGAGGGCGAAAACCGCGCGTACACGCCACGACACGTCTGGAAGTGGGTCTCCGAGGAAACCGCGATCGGGCTCCACTTCAACGATCCGAACCCCGAGGAGGCGACCGAACTCGACTACATCACTGTCGCTCGAAAGGGGCTGTTCACCGAGGAGAGTCAGCCCGACAAGGAGTTCACACACTTTCATCAACATACCGCCGACAGCTGGGAGGGCGGCCACGGCGGCGGCATCGGCGACGAGGGCTACTGGCTGGCCCACATCGCGGTTCGAGAGATACAGTACCCGTTCCACGCCGACACGATCAGTCCTCGAGTCGATTACGAGTTTATGCCGACACCGCCCGAGCCGGGAAGCGAGGGTCATACGACGGATTTCGAAACACCGGACGGTGACGAGGGAAGTCTTTCGACCGACAACCGGGACGCGCTCATCGAGTCTTTCGACGGTCAGTGGACCAACGACGATCAAATGGAGGTCGGCGGCGAGTTCACGCCCGCTCACGTGATCAAGTGGGTAACGGAGGACGTGTTCGTGTTCCTGCACTTCAACGACCCGAACCCTCGCGAGGCGACGGACCTCATTTACTTCGGGATCGGCGTTCGCGGTACCTTCGAAGCCGATAGCGTCCCTGGAGACCAAGCCGATGATTTCACTCACTTCCACAAGTGGGAGGCGCAAGGCTGGGAGGACGGCCACGGTGCACAGGATTCCTCACAGAACGGATTCTGGTTGGTTCACCACGCAGTCCACCCTGGTCTCGAGATGCCGTGGGGTGAAGTCGAGGTCGGAATCGATCGCCAATTCATGCCCACGCCGGTTCAATAATGCGAATAAGTGACTCAACGAACCGTCGCCGTGTGCTTGTCGCGACCGGGAGTCTCGCCGCGTTCGCGCTCGCCGGCTGTGTCGGTGCGAGCAACGAAAACGAAGACGCGACCGGTGGTGAGGGCTTCGAAACGGGGGGGTCGTTCGAGTTACCGACAGACCCCGGCGACGACGATTTCGCCGACCGAACCGGCCAAGACGTCATGGAGGTAGTGACGATACAGCGCGAGGCGGATCCCCAGTTCCTCTTCGATCCACCGTTCGTCCGCGTCGATCGGGGGACGACTGTCCGATGGGTGAACGTCGACGGTGCGTTTCACACCGTCACTGCGACGGCCTCACTGGAGAACCGCTCGGCGGCCGACGAGTTCAATACCACCATAGCCAGCGAGGGCGACAGCTTCGAGTGGGACGCCGACGGGACCGGACGACAGGATTACTACTGTTCACCACACGTTGGCTTCATGTACGGCAGCGTTGACGTGAACTGAAATCGCGGATACCCGAGCGACCGTGACGGTCACGCGTCCGTTCGAAACGCGTCGATTTCAGCGAGGATCTCGTTGATGTCCGGTCTGTCGAACGTCGACGAGCCCTTATGAACGTACGCGATCTCGGGCGCCGCCCCGCGTCGATCGACGACGACCACCTCGGGCATCCGGCCGAAAAAATCCGAGAACCGACCGAGGATGCCGAACCGGACCGGTTGGTCGTAGGCGTCCCCTGCTTCGGTGTTCGGGTCCGCCAACAGCGGATACGGAAGGTCGTAGGATTCCTGCCACGCCTCGACACGGCCGAGCGGTTCGGGGACGATCGAGATGATCTCCGCATCGCGCTCGTGGAACTCGTCGATGCGCTCGCCGAGTTGCTGGACCTGTTTTCGACAGTTCGTACAGTAGTGATCGCGCTGAAAGAAGAGCACAGCGAAGGAGACGTCGGCCGGGAGATCCGAAAGCGAAAACGGGGTCGGACCGACCGCCACGTTCGGCAGCGAAAAGTCTCGTACCTGTTGAGTCATACAGGAAAATAGTCACCCAGTACTCAAAGCGATACGGGTGGCTACTCGAGGAACTTCCCGGCGGCTTTCGACCAGTCCCAAGAGTTGTACCGTATCTTCGGTACCGCATCGTTCGGGATCGCGTCGTATCGCCGGAAGAACTCCCGGATTCCCGGCCCGCCCCCGAAGTCACCGTAGAACCACAGGAAGACCCGAGGTACGCGGGCGACATCAGCCTCGCGATCGTACGCCGCGGTCGAATCGAGATAACCCCGGGTCGCGAGATCGAGTTGCTCGTCGATTCGGTCGGGGTCGTAAGCGCGGATCGCCGGACAGCTCTCGGCACCGCAGTCGAGCGCGAAGTGGGTTCGCGGGTCACAGTCCGAAAGCCGGTATCTCCGTTCGAAGGCCGTGACGTGGATTTTCGGTAGGGATCCCAGTCCGTATTTGGAGGAGCGATGGGTGAGCGCGGCCGGCGGGCTCTGAACGCGATCGAAGAGCTCGAAAACGCGGTCGAGAACGGACACGTAGGCTACATCTCGGTGGTCGCGACCCCGGAACCCTGAATCCGAACGCATTCGCGGTGAGGCGCATCGGTGAGGACGCCAGCGTCCGAAAGCGAGAACGCGATCAGCCGATGCCGATACCACTGGTGACCAGACGGAGCCCGACGAGACTCAACAACCCCAAGACGAGACGTCTCCGGAACCGCTCACTGACGACATCTCGAAGGCGCTTGCCGATCGCGACGCCGACGACGGCCGGAACAGCCGCAGCCATAGATGCCACGGCGACGACCGTGCTCGGGTAGAGTCCGAACGCGGCCGCGACGGCGACCCTGATAGCGTTGAGACCGAGGAAAACCAGCGCGATGACGCCAACGAAGAGCCCGTGGGAGAGATCGAAGCTCCGGAGATACGCGATAAGCTGGACGCCGACGTTGGTTCCGCCGAACAGGATTCCGGAGACGCCACCGACGCCGACCATTCCGAGCCGGGTCTTGCCGAGAGGGCGGTTTCCGATGGCGAGCCACCCCGGCAGCGGGATACGACGTTGGGCAGTCAGTACGAATCCGACCGTCAACAGCCCGAGACCGACCCGGAGCAGAGCCGCGGGTACTCTTTCGAGAAGCCACATCCCGACGACGGTTCCGACCAGCGCCGCGCCGATCAACGGACCGAACCGCCGACTACAGGTTCGTAGCTCCCGACGCGAAAGGTCACCAACCAGCGAAACGTTTACCGCGAGGATCGGAACGATCATGAATACGACGGCCGTCGCGGGATCGAGTATCGTCGCGAGGGCCATCGTTCCGACGACAGCGAACCCGAAGCCGGCGATCCCGTTCGTGGCTCCGGCGAGGATGACGACGAGCGTCACGACGACAACAGTCGGCGATAGAGCCGATATAGTTGCTGAGATCACCTAGTGACCCCCTCGGTCAGCGTTTGTGAAGATGCACTTCTCCACAAATAGGGGACGATAGGTCATCGGGAATATGGGCTCACTAGTGAGGTGTTCGGATCCTCGCGATGTCAAGCGTGTGGAAATTCGACGACGGCAGCCTCGAGCGGTCCACATCCCGTCTCAGAACGTGATAACGTCGTACTCGTCGCCCACCAGCGATCGAATGCTCGGATGGCCGTCGTGGTCGTCGAGCATTACGACACCGGCGTCGGCGACGGCGTCCTCGACGCCGAAGGCGCCGGAACAGAACTCGCAGGCGGAGGCGTCTTCACGGACGGCGTGATATAGCTCGTGGTAATCGCTCGACTCGTCTTCGAGTTCCGGGATCCACTGTGTCCCAGCGCCGTCGAAGATGAGTTGCACCTCGTCACCGTCGGTTTCCGCGAACTCCTTTGCGGTTTCGAGCCCGTTGACGAGTCGGCCGAGGTTATCGTGTCCGTCGGTCCCAGCGAGGATTATGATTGCTGCTTTGGTCATTGCATCTGTTTTTGCACCCTCGGGCGATATATTCCGTTTCCGGACGTGCAGCGAAGATACGTCCGTCAGAAACAGTTATATATCTGAACGAGTCCTCGGACGGAGATCGTCTCGGCCGCGGCTTGATCAGTGCGAGTGGCCGTCGCCGCCGCGGCGGAACTGTCCCGAGAAGCCGCGCTGAACGACTTCCGAAAGCGCCGGATGGATGTGGACGGCTTCGCGGATATCTTGAACCGTCCCTGACCCGGCCGTCATCGCCACCACGACTTCCTGGATGAGGTTGGAGGCTTCGGGGCCGATGATGTGACAGCCGAGGATCTCGCCGTCGAGATCAATGATCGCTTTCAGGAAGCCGTCGGCTTTCATCGCGTCGCCGCGAGCAGTCTGATCGTACCGGTACGTCCGGGTCGCGTACTCGCGTCCGGCGTCCCGGAGTTCGGCTTCGCGTGCGCCGACGCCGGCGACCTCCGGAGAGGCGAAGACGGCGAACGGCATCGCGGTGTAATCGACCGGGTGGAGGTCGCTCCCGAAGAGGTTTCGGGCGACGGCCTTCGCCTCGTGGTTCGCGCTGTGTTTCAACAGGTGTTCGCCGACGATGTCGCCGAGCGCCCACACGCTCTCGGCGGTCGTTCGCAGGTACTCGTCGGTCTCGACGAACCCGCGTTCGTCCGTTTCGACGCCCGCGGCATCGAGGTCGAGCGTGTCGGAGTTCGGCGTCCGTCCGGCGGCGACGAGCAGTTCGTCCCCGCTCACGGTTACCGGACCGCCGTCGAGAACGCCGCCATCCGATCCGTACTCGTAGGGGCGTGCTTCGACCGTGACCGTCCCGTCCGATTCGGAGACGGCGGTCGCCGCGTGACCGGTGTGGACGGTGAAGCGGTCGGCGTAGCGTTCGGTGAACGCCTCGGCGACCTCCTCGTCGGCTTCAGGCAACAAGTTCGGCCGTCGACCGACGATCGTCACGTCGCTGCCGAACGTGCCGAAGAAGTGGCCGAGTTCGGCTGCGATATAACCGCCGCCGACGATGACGAGGTGCTCCGGCGGTGTTTCCAGTTGCAGCGCTTCGGTGCTGGTCAGGTAATCGACGTCGTCGACACCGTCGATAGCGGGGACGGACGGACGCGTCCCAGCGGCGATCAACACGGTGTCGGCACGGATCTGATCGCCCTCGTCCTCACCGCTGACGATCTCGACGGTCCGTTCGTCGACGAATCGCCCTTCGCCCTCGTAGAGGTCGTGGTCGGGCGAGGACCGCAGTCCGTTGCGAATGGATTCCGAGTCGCCTTCGACCTCCTCGTTGACTTCCCGAACGATCGTAGGGAAATCGACGCCCGTCACGTCGACGTCGATGTGGAACTCGCCGGCTCGCTCGATGGTCTCCAGTACGTCGGCGTGATAGAGCAACAGCTTCGACGGGATGCAGCCGCGGTTGAGACACGTACCGCCGAGCGGCCCCTTCTCGACGACCGCGACCGACAGTCCCCGATTCACCGCAGCGTTCGCGACGTCAAGCCCCGACCCCGAGCCGATGACCAACAAATCAACCTCGTTCATGCGCTCACGATTGGAGCCGAACGGTGATAGTCACCCGTGGAAGTGCAAGCCGAGAACACTCCCGCCGGGGCGGTCGAACGGGATCACTCCGATCGACGACGCGCTCGCAGGACGGACATTCGGCGAACGTGTCGATCGAATCGTCCGACTGCTCGTGCGTGATGAGTGCGTCTACCGCCCGGACGGTCGTGTCCACAGTTCGGGCACGCGCCGAGTACGGGCTACTGCCGGATAATCGTTCGAAGCCGACTGCCTCCGAGATTCCGGCCGTCACCCGCAGCCCAGTGAGTATTTGGGTTCGTCCCGGGACTGGGGCGTATGCCCCGACGTTCGTTTCGAACGCCCACCGGTCGCGACGTCCCGGCGATAACCGCAGCCGAGATGCAAGCGGTGGACCGCGTCGCGGTCGAGGAGGTCGGATTCGAAGTGCTTCAGATGATGGAGAACGCCGGTCGGATACTCGCGTGGCACGCGCGCGACGTTCGAGACGGGGACGAAACCGTCGTGATCGCGGCCGGGAACGGCGGCAACGGCGGTGGCGGAGTAGCCTGCGCGCGACACCTCGCGAACCGGGACGTCGCCGTCGACGTCGTCTTGGACAGACCGCCGGCGGAACTGACCGGCGTCGCAGCCCACCAATACCGGACGATCGACGAGATCGCCCACGGGGCCGTGTTCGAACCTCGTTCGGCGATCACGAGCACGCGATCGCCCGGTTCGTACTCCCGCTTGCAACTCGGGCAGGCACGGCCGAATCCCCGGTCGATGTCGTGGCCGTCGAGCGCCGCCCACAATCCGGACGGTATCGTTCGTTCTTGTGCCATACCGCGGAGCGTCGTCGAGGTCGTGTCAAAAAGTATCGCGCCCGTGCATCGGAATCGAACGCCGGGGCAGCCGGGACGGTTCGCCCGTTCGTTCGCTTCGAGTGTCCCCGTGTTGCACACCCGATACAGCGCTTTATCCTTCTCGAACGTTGGTTATTGTGAAATAATGACTACTAAATCGTTCGAACTCACCGAGCCGGAGCTGACTGCCGAGGAGCTGCTCGTCATCGAAGATCCACATTTCGAATCCGACACCGTCGCCGTCGTCACGGGTGCTGCGTCCGGGATCGGACAAGCGACTGCCGTCGCCCTCGCCGCGAACGGGCTCACCGTCGTGGGAGCCGATATCGACGAGGCCGGACTGACGGAGACGGTCGACCTCGCGACGGACGTGGGCGCGAAGGGGGGCGTGCACTCGATATCGACGGATCTCACCGACGAGACCGACGTCGAGGCGATGATCCGAGGGGCCGCCGAACTGGGCGACCTCCGGTACGTCGCGAACGTCGCCGGGATGCAACATATCGCCTCTATCACGGATTTTCAGATGGACAAGTACGACCTTCTGCTCGATATCATGTTGCGGGCACCGTTTTTGATCGCTAAACTCGCGATGCCGCACATCCGCGCGACCGAAGACGGTATCGGTGCGATCGCTAACATGTCCTCGGTACACGGCCACTACGCGACCCGAAACAAGCCCGCATACATCACCGCCAAGCACGGACTCAACGGACTCACTCGATCGATCGCCGCCGAAGACGGGGGAACGGTTCGGGGTTTTTCCGTCAGCGTCGGCTACGTGTTGACACCACTCATGATCGACCAGATCGCGGACACCGCCAAAGAGCGCGGAATATCCGAGCGGGCGGTCGTCGAAGACGTCATGTTAGGACAGGCGCGCACGAAGGAGATGATGACGCCGGTCGACGTTGCGAACCTCTTCGTGTTCGGCCTCTCGGGGTACGGCACGCACCTCAACGGCGGAGACTTGCTCTGGGACGGCGGCTACACTACGACGTATGAGTGACGAATCGCCCACCAAGGTCGCAATCGCCTGCCAGGGCGGCGGCAGCCATACGGCGTTCACCGCAGGTGTTCTGAAGGAGCTGCTCCGCGAGTGGAACGACGAGTACGAACTGGTCGGGATCAGCGGTACCTCGGGCGGCGCGTTCAACGCCCTCCTGACGTGGTACGGGCTCGTCACGGCCGACGCGGACGCGGCGATCGATCTCCTCGATGCGTTCTGGGACGATCTCAAAGCGGACACGTTCACCGATATATTCACCAACAATTGGGTCGTTGGTCTCTCCCGAATCGGGGCCAGCGGCTTCCCGCTGCCGCAGGTGAGCCCGTATCAGATCCCAGAGGCAGGGGGCGGCGAAGACCGGATTCGAGAGCTTCTCGAACGGTACGTCGACTTCGACGCGATCTCCGATCTCTGCGGGCGCGAAACACCGGAACTCGTTGTCGGGACGGTGAACATCAACGCAGGTGACTTCGAGACGTTCACCAACGAGGACGTGACGCCGGACGCGATCCTCGCGTCCGCGGCCGTTCCGACCCTGTTCGAGGCCGTCGAAATCCACGGCCACTACCACTGGGACGGCCTGTTCAGTCAGAATCCGCCGATAGACGACCTCATGACGGTCGATGTCGACCGCAAACCCGACGAACTGTGGGTCATCCAGATCAACCCCCAAGAACGCGAGGGCGAGCCGACGACGGTCGAGGAAATCGCCGACCGTCGCAACGAGCTATCCGGCAACATTTCGCTCAACCAGGAGCTACGGGTCGTAGAGCGCGTAAACGAGTGGATCGACGATGGACATCTCCCCGAAAGCGAGTTTTCGAAGACCCGGGTCCGTCGTATCGAGATGGGACGGGCGTACCACTGCTCGACGAAAGTCGATCGGAGTCCGAGGTTCATCGAGGAACTGGTCGAACTCGGCGAGAAGCGAGCCGCGACGTTTCGATCCGAACGGTGACGTACGACGGACCCCGAATCGAAACGAAATTCGCGTGCTATGGTATGGTTTTGGGAACTCTCCGTACCGCCCGAGGACCCTCGACGACGGTGCTTTCGCGCCTCCGCGAGCTCGGAAGTGCGGGAGTCAGAAGCGACGTGACGGTTCGGTCCGGGGGACGTCCGTCGAGGCGTCGAACCGCGGGTTCGATGAGGATGACTCCTCGACCCGGAACCGAATCGCCGAGTTTCGCGAGCGGGCCGGTCGAAACGACCGTGCTCTCGAACCGGCACTCCGGCGGGGCGAACGATCGACGATGCCCTCGGCGGAGCGGATCGATATAATCGTCCGTCGGGAGTGCGGTCGCGTCGAACGACCCACTGAGAGGGCCGTTCGGAGCGCGATCGTCGGCCCCTCGAAATCATACATTAACATTTATTAACAATGCGTTCGAAGCCGGGTGTAATGAGCACGCCGGTACGCCTCGGGTGATCGCCGCCGGCCGGTATCGCCTTCCGAACAACTTACAAACGACGATGGCAACCCGAGACACAGCATCCGACACCGCAGCACCGACGACCGACCAACCCGACGACGCGGAGGACACGCGTGTGATCCCGCTGCAACCGCGCCACGGCCCCCAGCCGAAACGGTTTCCGTAACTCGATATCTCCCCGTGTTCGTTCGTTATTGACCGCCGTCGGCACCGGAGACACCGATAGCGACCGCGACGCCTGGAGCGGATCGTGTTCGTGATGCACAGTCCCTCCGACGGGGTGAAACGTGTGCACGGCGTGCACAAGTTCTATCTGTGATCGGTCCACAACGGCCGAACGAGGGACGTGCGTTCGTCGAAGCAACCATGAGCGATAGACCGAGTCCGAACACGCGGAGCGTAGACGGCGCAGAACCGCTCGAATGGATCCGTTTTCTGGCACGGGCAAACTCCCGCGTCCGTATTCTGGAACACCTCTCCGAAGCGGAAACGGCGACACAGCGCGACCTTCGGACGCAACTGGACGCATCCCGAACGACGATCGCTCGATCACTCCAGTCGCTGGAAGACCGCCACTGGGTCGAGCGCAACGACGGGGCGTACCGGCTCACGCGGATCGGAGCGATCATTACCGACGAGTTTTCCGGGATGCTCGAGACCGTTCAGCGCGTCGCTGAGTTAGCCGAGTTCTTGCGGTGGTTTCCGGCCGACGAGTCGACGCCCGACTTTCTGCGGCTTCGCGACGCCGAGATAACGAGTTCCAGCGACGGCGATCCCTACGCCCCGGCGAGAAAACAGACCAAGATCCTCCGTACGGCGGATCGCCTGCGCATTTTGCTCCCTTCGGTCGATCTCGAGGGAACCAAAACGATCACCGAAGAGACCGCAGAACACGCACTCGAAGCCGAGACGATCCTGTCGCCGGGTCTCGAATCGACATTCGAATCCGACGAATTCTCCCCGTACATACGGGAGATGCTCGAATCGGGACGGTCGACGCTGTTCGTTTCCGAGCGCGATCCGCCGTTCTATCTGGGACTGGCGGACGACGGACGAGTTCAGATCGGCGTCGAGGACGGCGAGGGGTTCCCTCGATCGCTACTGGAGACCACCGACGAGGACGTCCGGACGTGGGCGGAAGGCGTGTACCGGACGTATCGCGAGGGGGCGAGACGCAAACCGCTCGCTGATTTCGATTGAATCGTGATCCACTGTGCAAGGTATGCACAGTTCCCGCGGGGTAGGATTATATTCTCAAACGTGGAACTGTCGGGAGGGTGGGGGGTAACGCGGGGTGGGTACCACCAAGGAGATCCGTGTTCGGCGGGGGGAGCGATCCGATGCCGATAGTATAAGTATCGCTCGTGGAGAATTTTTCACATGGAAACGTTACTGTTGAACCCCGAGGACGTCGACGAGAACGCCGACATGGCGGAGATCATCGTCGCCGTCGAGGAGGCCTTCGCCGCTTATGAAGCCGGCCGGGTCCAGATGCCCGCGAAATCCTACATCGACCTGCCGAAGTACGACGGTGACTTTCGGTCGATGCCCGCGTACATGGACGCGGGCGAGTGGGACGCCGCCGGAATCAAGTGGGTCAACGTCCACACGGACAACCCCGATGAGTACGACCTGCCGACGGTGATGGGGACGATGATCTACTCGAATCCACGGAACGCGTTCCCGCTTGCGGTGATGGACGGGACGTCGCTGACACGGAAGCGAACCGGGGCGGCCGCCGCCGTGGCGACCGACCACCTGGCCGTTGAACACGCCAGTTCGCTCGGGATCGTCGGCGCGGGCGTCCAGTCGTACACGCAACTGGAGGCGATCGGCATCGTCCGGGACATCGAGACGGTGATCGTCGCCGACAAGCGCGAGGACGCGATCGAGCGATTCGTCGCCCGGTTCGGCGACGAGTTCGACGTCCGTGGCGGCTCCATCGCCGAGGCCGCATCCTGTGACGTCCTCTCGACGGTCACGCCCGTCGAGTCGCCTATCGTCGACGCCGCGGACCTCGGCGAGCGCACGCACGTCAACGCGATGGGCGCGGACGCGCCCCGGAAGAACGAACTCGCGATCGACGTCGTTACCGATGCGAAACTCGTCATCGACGACTACGAGCAGTGTACCCACTCCGGAGAGATCAACGTCCCCTGGAGCGAGGGGACCCTCACCGACGACGATCTCTACGGTGAGTTAGGCGAGATCGTCGCCGGCAAGCGCGAGGGGCGAACGCCCGAGGACGGCGTGACGGTCTTCGACTCGACTGGGCTCGCGATCCAGGACGTCGCCGCCGCCCACGTCGTCTACGAGCGAGCGAAAGAGGACGGCGAGGGGACGCCGTATGGGCTGGTCGACGCGCGGGTTCGATAGCGGAGTCAGTACTCGCGACAGCGCAACAGGACGAGCGAGGCCCCCGAGATGACGAGAACTGCGAGGACGTGCGCTGCGAGCGCGGCGAACAACACGGGTTGTTCGGTCAGAAACGGCAACAACGGGAGTTGTAACAGACCGAACACGACAGCCTCCCGATCCGCCCGTCGGAGGACTGCCGCCGTCCGAGCGTCGAAGCGATACCGGAGCGATCGCCACAGGCCGACGATCGACGCCCACCAACCCGTTCCGATCCGATAGCAGAGATCCCACAGGATGAGCAGCGTAAGATACACCGCAAGCGTCGGCGGCTCCGACCCGAAAAGCGTGTCAACGAGCGGCTTCGGGGTCCGGAGATCGAAGACGAACAGGTGGGTGACGAGCGCGACGAACGCCAACACCGAGAGCACGACCTCGATGCTCGACCCGAACAGCAGGCGTCGGTAGGGTTCCGGCGTCTCCGGGCGGCGAGCGGCGGCGCTGATCCGGAGCATCTCGGCGCTCCCCAGGGCGGCGACGACGACGGCGGCCGTGCCGGCGATCGCGGCGGCTCGGAGGTCGTAATACCACGCGAGACCGAGTACCGCGGCCTCGAAGACGACGAGTTGAATCGCGATCGCCTCGCTCGGCGAGAGATCGATTCCCGGGAGGGCGCCGATGATGCTTTCGTAGGCCCAAGTCTCGCCGTAGTTAGGTTCCATCAGTGAGTCCTCCGGTCGGCAAGCGCCAACCGGACCGCCTCGTCGAACGGTGTCAACCCGACGTCGACGTACTCGTCGATGCCGCGATCTTCGACGACGACTGTGTTTCTGAGCCCCGCGATGAGCGGGCGAGCGACGTCCATCGGGACGTCGGTGAGAAGTCGGAGCCACAGCGCCGAAATCCGAGGCGAAAGGACGGGAACCGGGACGATATAGGGAGGGCGTCCGGCGAGTTGGTCGGCCGTGTGTTCGAGCATGTCGCGATACGTCAACACGTCCGGACCGCCGATCTCGAACGTTTCCCCCGTGGTTTCCGGTGTCTCGAGCACGCCGACGAGATACGCCACCACGTCGTCGATGAAGATGGGTTGACACTCGGTCCGGATCCACCGCGGCGTCACCATGATCGGCAGCCGATCAGCCAGTTGAACGATCAACTCGAAGCCCGCCGATCCGTGTCCGACGATGATCGCAGCGCGCAGCGTCGTCAGGTGGAATCCCCCGGTTTCGAGGAGGTGTTCGACTTCGCGCCGCGATCGGAGATGCGCCGACAGTTCGTCGCGATCGTCGCCCAACCCGCCGAGGTATATCACGCGATCGATTCCGGCGTCGTCGGCCGCGTCGACGAACGTTCTGGCTGCGAGTCGATCGCGAGCGGCGAAATCGCCACCGGATCCCATCGAATGAACGAGATAGTAGGCGGCGTCGACGGGCGGGAACTCGATCGGTGGGTCGAGGAGGTCACCCTCGATCAGTTCGAAGTCGTCGGGGCCGTCGTATCGGTCCACGTCACGGACCAACGCGATGACGTCGTGGCCTCGTTCGAGCAACGTTGGAAGTAATCGTCCGCCGACGAATCCGGTCGCTCCCGTCACGAGCACGCGCATAGTTCAACGCACGACCCGCGTCGGCTTAAACGACCCGCGGGGACCGCCCGGCCGTGAGCCGATGAGAAACCGCTCGCAACCTACTGCCGAATCGGACCGCATGAGATCGGTTTGATCGGGGTCGGACGCCGACTCGGATGGCTTTTGCCCCGTCGATCCGAAACCGGACTATGGCCACGGACCCCTGTGACGCCTGCGGTGCGGCCGTCCCGATCGGCGGCGGGATCGCCGGTATCTGGTCGTCCGATCCGGACGGAACCGGCGGAATGACGCTCGCGTTCGACGACGGCAGCGAGTACTTCCTCTGTTTTTCCTGTATCGACGACCTTCCCGACGAACCGACGGCGTCGGACCTCGCCGAACTCGACGACGAGTAGCGATCGGCCGAGCTTCCCGAGAGCCCATCGAATCGAGACACACCGGCGTTAGACGGCTCGAGAGGGGCTATTGCGGTGGTTCGAGACGTCTTTGCACACTCGAAAACCCTTTAGCCGATCACGGGCGAAACGGGTGTAATGAGCGAACTCGACGAGGAATATCAACTCGAGTATTTCCACGAGGAGGGCTTCGAGCGAAAGGAGTGTTCCTCCTGTGGGGCGCACTTTTGGACGCGGGACCACGATCGGGAGCTGTGTGGCGAACCGCCGTGTGCCGAATACGAGTTCATCGACACGCCGGGGTTCGACGAACCGTACAGTTTAGAGGAGATGCGCGAGGCGTTTCTCTCCTTTTTCGAAGAACACGACCACGAACGAATCGAGCCGTATCCGGTCGCTGCGAACCGATGGCGCGACGACGTCCTCCTGACGCAGGCGTCGATCTACGACTTCCAGCCGCTCGTCACGTCGGGTGAGACGCCGCCGCCGGCCAATCCACTGTGTGTCTCCCAACCCTGCATTCGGATGCAGGACATCGACAACGTCGGCAAGACGGGACGACACACGATGGCCTTCGAGATGATGGCTCACCACGCGTTCAACGCGCGAGAGGACATCGAGAACCCCGAGCAGTACGCCTACGAGGGAGAGGTGTACTGGAAGAACGAGACGGTGCGGTACTGCGACGAATTCCTCGACTCGCTCGGCGCCGACGTGGAGGACGTGACCTACATCGAGGACCCGTGGGTCGGCGGCGGCAACGCCGGTCCCGCGATCGAGGTCATCTATCGCGGACTCGAACTCGCCACTCTCGTCTTCATGTGCATGGAACGGGATCCCGACGGCGAGTACGAGCTCAAGGACGGGAACACCTACTCGTTCATGGACACCTACATCGTCGATACGGGCTACGGGCTCGAACGATGGACCTGGATGTCCCAGGGGACGCCGACCGTCTACGAGGCAGTGTACCCGGAAATGATCGCCTTTCTAAACGAGAACGCCGGCATCGAACACACCGACGAGGAAGCCGAACTGATCGGCAAAGCGGCGCGGCTCTCCGGGCAGCTCGACATCGACGATGTCGACGACGTCGAGGCCGCGCGCGGCGAGATCGCCGCGACGCTGGGCGTCGAAACCGAAACGCTCCGCGAACTCGTCGAGCCGCTCGAGAGCATCTACGCGATCGCCGATCACTGTCGGACGCTCGCGTACATGCTCGGCGACGGGATCGTCCCCTCGAACGTCGGGACCGGCTATCTGACTCGAATGGTACTGCGACGGACGAAGCGGCTGGCCGACACCGTCGACGTCGACGCGCCGCTGGACGAACTCGTCGACATGCAGGCCGAGCGACTAGGCTACCGAAACCGCGATACGATACGGGAGATCGTTCGGACGGAACTGGAGAAGTACCGCGAAACGCTCGAGCGGGGCGGCAGGCAGGTCGAGCGGCTGGCGTCGGAGTACGCCGACCGCGACGAGTCGATCCCGCTCGAGGAGGTCATCGAACTGTACGACAGCCGAGGGATCCAACCGGATATGGTCGAAGAGATCGCCGAGGAGCACGGCGCGACCGTCGAGATTCCGGATAACTTCTACTCACTCGTCGCGGCGCGTCACAGCAGCGGGGACGGCGCGGAGGACGGCGATGGGGTGACCGATACCGACGACGAGCGCGTCGCCGAGTTGCCGGAGACGGAGAAGCTCTACTACGAGGAGCCGGAGCGAACCGACTTCGAAGCGGTCGTCCTCGATGTCATCGAGCGCGAGGAGGGCTACGACGTCGTCGTCGATCAGACGATGTTCTACCCAGAAGGCGGCGGCCAGCCGGCCGACCTCGGGACGCTTTCGAGCGACGATGGGACGGTCGAGGTGCTCGATGTTCAAGAATCGGACGGCGTCATCCTCCACCGAACGGACGGGGATCCAGGCAAGGGTGAGTTCGTCCGCGGGGCGATCGACAAGGGCAGACGACGGCGTCTCATGGCCCACCACACCGCCACGCACATCATCGGCGCGGCGGCGCGCGAGGTGCTCGGCGAGCACGTTCGGCAGGCCGGCGCACAGAAGGGCGTCGAATCCTCGCGGTTCGACATCCAACACTACGAGCGCATCTCCCGCGAGCAAGTAAAGCGAATCGAGCGCGTCGCGAACGATATCGTCACGGACAACGTCGCGGTCAAACAGGAGTGGCCGGAACGCCGGGAGGCCGAGGACAAGTACGGCTTCGATCTCTACCAGGGCGGAATTCCGCCCGGCGAGAAGCTCAGACTGATCCACGTCGCGGATGACGTACAGGCCTGCGCGGGGACGCACGTCCTTCGGACGGGCGACATCGGGACGATCAAGATCCTCTCGACGGAGCGCGTCCAGGACGGCGTCGAACGGATCGTCTTCGCGGCCGGTGACGCCGCGATCGAAGCGACTCAGCGGACCGAGGACGCACTCTACGCGGCCGCGGAGACGTTTGACGTCTCGCCGCAGGAGGTCCCGGAGACCGCGACGCGCTTTTTCGAGGAGTGGAAAGCGCGCGGTAAGCGCATCGAAGAGCTCAAAGAACAGCTCGCGGCGGTCCGCGCGGAGGGTGACAGCGGCGGCGAGGAGGTCGATCTCGGCGACGTGACCGCCGTTGTCCAGCGCGTCGACGCCGACATGGACGAACTCAGAGCGACGGCGAACGCGCTCGTCGAAGGCGGCTCCGTCGCGGTACTGGGGAGCGGGCTCGACGGTGCGACCTTCGTCGTCGCGGTCCCCGACGGCGTCGACATCAACGCCGGAGCGGTCGTGAGCGAACTCGCCGACCGTGTCGGTGGCGGCGGCGGCGGGCCGCCGGACTTCGCCCAGGGCGGTGGCCCGGACGTCGAGGCGCTCGACGACGCGCTCGACGACGCAGGCAGCGTGTTACACCGGCTGCTGGAGGCCTGAGACGGTAGTTTGGCCGAGTGGCCAATACGCCTTTATAACGCTTGGTCGTATCGGGTGTTGCAATGGTTACCGCGCTCATCGGCTCGATCGTCGCGTTCGTCGTCGCATTGCTCGTCGGCGGGCTCGCTATCTACGTCAGCGCGAGCATCGTCGCCGATGTACAGGACTACGGCCACGCGGTCGTGACTGCGCTCGTCGGCGCGATCGGCTGGGCGCTGTTCTCGTGGATTCCGCTGCTCGGAACGCTGCTCGCGCTCGTCGTCTGGGTCGGCGTGATCAACTGGCGGTATCCGGGTGGTTGGACGCAAGCGGCGATCATCGGGGTCGTCGCGTGGCTGTCGGCGCTCGTGATTCTCTTCGTGTTGAATACCGTGTTCGGGCTTGGAATCGGCGCGTTCGGCGTCCCCGGCGCGTGAACGAATCGGGCGATCCGATTTAGAAGGAAACCGGCTCGGGACCCGTCTCACCGATCGACGGCGCGTCGCGATCGGAGTAGTTCGGTCGGCCGATCGCGTCCTTGGAGACAGCTGAGTACGTGGCCAACCGGGCGTCTTCGGCGTCTTCGAACGTCGTGTCGCCGAGCCGTCCCAGCGCGTCGCCGAACGTCTCGTTACCGTTCGGGAGTTCGAGGTCGATGTCGCCGTACGCGGCGATGAGTTCCTCGGACGTCGCGGGATAGCTGTGGGCGTCGATTCGTTCGTTGACGGCTGCGAGTGGTCGCATACATCACCAAAGTTCAGTATCCTTCATGAATGTTTGCTATAAATTCATGGGTCAACGATAAGGACATCTAGTGGCATTATATTCCACGCTAATTGCGGCGAAGCGGCGGCGCTTTGTCGGTGGGTATCGAATCCGATCACATGGTCGTCGCCGATCTCCACGTCCACACGACGAACTCCGACGGCTCGCTGACGCTCGAGACGCTCCCAGCGGCCGC
Source organism: Natronomonas sp. (assembly GCF_046483325.1). Taxonomy (GTDB): domain Archaea; phylum Halobacteriota; class Halobacteria; order Halobacteriales; family Haloarculaceae; genus Natronomonas. The sequence continues at coordinate 159,548 of NZ_JAWODL010000038.1, forward strand.
CGAAGACGCCGACGTCTCGGCGGTCGCGATCACCGATCACGACCGATTGCACCCCGAGCTTTCGACGCCGGTCGCCACGATCGGCGGCGTGACGGTCGTCCACGGCATCGAACTCCGAGTGGCTGCGGACGAGTTGCAGGTAGACCTGCTCGGCTACGGGGCGCGACGGACGCCGGCGTTGGAGGCGTTGATCCAGCGGTTACAGGCGGATCGAATCGAGCGCGGCCGGGAGATCATCGCGCGCGTCGAGGACCGTCTCGGCGTCGAACTGCCGGTCGAATCGCGGGCTGGCCTCGGCCGCCCCCACATCGCAGAGGCGATCGCGGCGGTGTCGGAGTACGACTACGCGGACGCGTTCGAGGAACTCATCGGCGACGGATGTCCGTGTTACGTCCCCCGAGCGATTCCGCAGTTCTCCGAGGGTGTCGACGTGTTGGCGGGAGCGTGTGGACTCGTCTCGCTCGCCCATCCGTACCGATACGACGACGTGGGGGCGGCGCTCGAACTCTGTTCGGAACTCGATGCGGTCGAGCGGCTTTACCCGTACGGCCGCGAGGTCGATCCGCGGCCGATCGAGCGGGCCATGGAACGGTACGATCTCATCGCGACGGGCGGAAGCGACGCCCACGGGGAGACGCTGGGGCTGGCCGGACTCGACGCCGACGCGTACCGCCGATTCCGGGCCGCACTCTGAGGAGGATGGGACGTCGGCCGATCGTCCGACGGCTGCATGACGCGAGCGCTGGGTTCAAATCGTTCGACCACATACGACGGTACATGCAGTGTCACTACTGTGACGAGGAGGCCGCAGTCGCGGTCGAGAAGGACCACATCAAGGTCGGCCTCTGCAAGCCGCACCTCCGCGAGCGCATGGAGGAGCTCTCGGATTCGGAGTGGATCGAGGAGTTCCAATCGCAGATCGACGAGACGCTCGAGTAAACGACCGCGAGTCGGGCGACCCGTGGAACTCTCGCTGTCCTCTTTAGATCGGTGCGCGCTTCGGCAGACACCGATACGAGCGATTTTCGATGGACAACTGGAGGATCAACTGCGGTATCAGCAATCCTTTTGACGCTTCCATCGACAGGGGAGGTATGCTCGAAGACAAGACCTGTCTCGTCACCGGTGCGTCGCGCGGGATCGGCCGCGGGATCGCCGAAGAACTCGGACGCTGCGGAGCGAACGTGGTGGTCAACTACCGCTCGTCGGCGGCCGAGGCCGAGGCGACCGCCGAAACCATCGTCGAAGCCGGCGGCGAGGCGCTAACGGCGCAGGCTGACATCTCCGAGTACGAGCAGGTCGAGTCGATGTGCGAGGCGGTGCACGATCGGTTCGGAGCGGTAGACGTGTTGGTGAACAACGCGGGGATCACGGTGGACAAGAAGTTCGAGAACATGACGCGTGAGGACTGGGACCGCGTCATCGACGTCAATCTCGGCGGGACGTTCAACTGTACGCACTG
>NZ_JAWODL010000044.1:0-15989 GCF_046483325.1 Natronomonas sp.
AGTGGAACGAGCGCTTCCGCACGCGTGACTCCAAAGAGCGGAATCTGAAGCAGGCGCTCGGCGAGATCGACCGCATGGCGAGCGCGCTCGGGCTCCCCGAGAACGTCCGCGAAACGGCCAGCGTCATCTACCGCCGCGCGCTCGACGAAAACCTCCTCCCGGGCCGCTCCATCGAAGGCGTCTCGACCGCCGCGCTCTATGCGGCCGCCAAACAGGCTCGAACGCCGCGGTCGCTCGACGAGATGACCGGTGTCTCGCGAGTCGAAAAGAGCGAGATCGCCCGCACCTACCGCTACGTCGTCCGCGAACTCGGACTCGAAATCCAGCCGGCCGATCCGAAGAGCTACGTGCCGCGCTTCGCCAGCGAACTCGGCCTCAGCGAAGAGGCCGAGCGACGCGCCCGGCAACTGCTCGACGGTGCTCGCGACGCGGGCGTTCACTCGGGGAAATCGCCGGTCGGTCTCGCTGCCGCCGCCGTCTACGCCGCCTCGCTGCTCACCAACGAGAAAGTGACACAGAACGCCGTTTCGGAGGTCGCCGATATCTCCGAGGTCACCATCCGAAACCGCTATCACGAGCTCCTCGAAGTCGAGCAGAACGCCTAGTCGGTCCTACGACGGTGGATTTGTCCGTAGGAATTAACACATGGGGCGTGTAGGTACACCCGAAGTATGACACACATCCTACTCGCCGTCGACGACGACGAAGACCGCGCTCGAGTGTCCGCAGAGGACGTCGCGGAACTGAACTGGGGCGACGACGTCACCATCACCGTTCTCCACGTCTTCACGAGCAACATCGAGGGCGCCAACGTATCCCAGATCGGCGCCGCCCGAGAAGCCCGTGATATCCTCGAAGCGGCCGGTCTCGAAACGATCCTCGACGAGACGAGCGGTTCGCCCGCCGAGGAGATCGTCGAGTACGCCGAAGACGAGAGCGTGGACATTATCTGCCTGGCCGGCCGCAGCCGAACTCCCGCAGGAAAAGCCGTCTTCGGCAGCGTCTCGCAGTCGGTCATGCTTGACAGCGAAGTGCCGGTTCTGTTCTGTCCGACGAGCGATCTTTGATCGGTCGGCCGCTCGTCCCGCTATCGATCGCCGGCCGCGATCGACTCGACGTACCGCTCGAGATGGTCGCTCATCCGGCGTTTGAACCCCGCCCGCCGCGCGAGCCGATCGAATTCTCGCGCGAGCAAGCTGCCGTACTGAACGGCCTTTTTATCCCGATGACGGATCTCCGCCGGCAGAAACTCGCATGCCCGACGGAGGGCGATCTTTCGCTCGTCCTCCGTTGCCAGTAACTCCCCCGGGAGCCGCAGCGCCGATTCGATCACCCGATCCGAGAGCAGCGGAACGACCGGCTCGACGCCGGCGGCCCGGAGCGCCAACACGTCACGCTCTAGCTGTCTCGGGAGCGAATCGATCGTCTCGCGGACCGCTCCCCGCACCGTGTCGGCGTCGACGCGATGATCGTCCGGAGCGTTCGCGATCTTCGCGTACCCTCCGAACAGCTCGTCCGCGCCCTGCCCCAGCGTGAGCCGGCCGTGGCCGTCCGCGGCGGCGGTCTCGGCGACGAGATACAGCGGGAGTGCGATCTGGAGGTCCATCGGGTTCGTTCGGCCGGTCGCCTCGACTAACGCGGGGATACCGCGCTCGATATCCGCGTGGGTGAACTCGACGACGTGAAGTTCACGGTCGAGGGCGGCCGCAGCCGATCGCGCGGCGTCGACGTCGTGGCTCCCCTCGAATCCGCCGACGTACAGCGGACCCTCGAGCCGCGCCGCAAGGATCGAGGAGTCGATGCCACCGGAGAAGGCGATCGCCGGGTCGCAGTCGACGGCGTCGACGGACGCGACGACCGCTTCCCGGACGGTCGCGATCGATCGTTCGGCGTCCTCGTAGGGAGTTGGGTTAGGGAGCGTCCACAGCTTTTCGTCGCCGCTTTCGTCGCGAGCGTGCCCCGGTGGGATCGGATCAGGCTCGGAGAGGTCCCGGAGATCGAAGCTCCACGCGGTCGGGTCGTCGGCCTCGGAAAACAGCGGATATCGACCCACCACGTCGCGGACGAGTCGGCCGTCGACCTCGCCGGCGAACCCGTCGATCCCCGAAAGCGCGTCACCGCGCTCGATCGCATCTCGAACCACATCGGCGGACGCGCCGTCCATCACCATGGTAGCGCCGACGCAAGACGGCGTTTGACGCCGCCGCTGAACTGTTGAATGCTGATGAACCACGGCGTTCGCTTGCCGACGACGGTCGTTCGTCCCTCGACGATGGCGTCGAGGATGCTATCGACGCTCCGGTGGTACGCGTCGACTTCGGTGACCGCCTGCCCGACCATTTCGGCGATGTGAGCGTCGCTGCCCGCGGTCATCGGGAGGTCGCGCTCCTCGGCGAACCGTTCAGCCTGTCGGTTCGCCCGTCCGGTGAACAGTCGGGAGTTATACACCTCGATCGCGTCGGCGTTCGCCAGCTGATCGAGCGTGATGTGTGCGGCGACGCCGTGGCGGGAGGATTGGAAGGGGTGGGGAACCACGGCGACGCCGCCTTGGGATCCGATTCGGTCGAGCGTTTCGTCGTAGCTCAACCCGGCCGGAATAAGCGTCTCGACGCCGAGCGCCAGCACGTGCCCCGCGGCGCTTGAAACCTCCATACCGGGGATGCCGACGAGGTCGTACTCGTCGGCTACCGAGGCGGCTTCGAGCGAGGCGTCTATCTCGTCGTGATCGGTGACGGCGAGGGCGTCGAGACCGATGGCTTCGGCCTGTTCTAAGAGGAGTTCGATCGGATCGCGCCCGTCGTAGGACAGATCTGAGTGGGAGTGGAGCTCGACCGACAGCACGACCGATCGTTCGACACCGTGCTTAAAAAGCCCCTCGGTTGTGACGGAACTCCCCGAATAAAAACCCATAAACGTGCACATGAAAAGCGATTTATTCGGCCAAAGGGAGCATACGAGTGTATGAGCCTCCCGCCGTCGGACCGCGAACTCGTCGTCGAAGCGCTGGGGCGTGACCCGACGCCCACCGAGGTCGCGCTGTTCGAGAACCTCTGGAGTGAACACTGCGCGTACCGTTCCTCGCGGCCGCTGCTTTCGGCGTTCGAAAGCGAGAGCGAACGGGTCGTCATCGGCCCCGGCGACGACGCCGCCGTCATCGCCCTCCCCGATCTCGAGACCGGAGAGAACAGCGACACCTACGTCACGATGGGGATCGAGAGCCACAACCACCCCTCCTACGTCGACCCCTTCGACGGCGCGGCGACGGGCGTCGGCGGTATCGTCCGCGACACCCTCTCGATGGGTGCGTACCCCATCGCGCTCGCCGACAGCCTCTACTTCGGCTCCTTCGACCGCGAACACTCGAAGTACCTCCTCGACGGGGTCGTCGAAGGGATCTCCCACTACGGAAACTGTATCGGCGTTCCGACGGTGACGGGGAGCGTCGCCTTCCACGACGAGTACGAGGGGAATCCGCTCGTCAACGTCGCCTGCATCGGCCTGACGAACGCCGAGCGGTTGGTGACCGCGGAAGCGCAATCGCCGGGCAACAAACTCGTTCTCGTCGGGAACGCCACCGGACGTGACGGTCTCGGCGGCGCCTCCTTCGCCAGCGAGGATCTGGCCGAGGACGCCGAAACTGAGGACCGACCCGCGGTACAGGTCGGCGACCCGTACGCCGAAAAACGGCTCATCGAGGCCAACGAGGAGTTGATCGATGCTGACCTCGTCCGATCTGCCCGCGACCTCGGGGCTGCCGGACTCGGCGGGGCGTCCTCCGAGCTCGTCGCCAAGGGCGGACTCGGCGCGCGCATCGAACTCGATCGAGTTCACCAACGGGAGCCGAACATGAACGCGACCGAGATACTGCTCGCCGAATCCCAAGAGCGGATGTGCTATGAGATCCGTCCCGACGACGTGGCGGCCGTCGAAGCCATCGCGGAGAAATACGACCTCGGCTGCTCGGTCATCGGCGAGGTGACCCAGGGGAACTACGTCTGTACCTACAGAAGCGAGACGGTCGTCGACGCCGACGCCGAGTATCTCGCCGACGGCGCTCCGATGAACGATCTCGACCACACGGAGCCCTCGACGCAGGACCGTGATCTGCCGTCACCCGATCTCGTCGATGCCTTCGAGTCGGTCGTCGGCTCACCCAACACCGCCTCCAAGGAGTGGGTCTACCGACAGTACGACCACGAGGTCGGCACGCGAACGGCTGTCAAGCCGGGCGAGGACGCCGCACTGCTGGCTATTCGCGAAATCGGCGTCGGACTCGCGTTCACTTCCGGAGCCGATCCCAACTGGACTGCCGCTTCGCCGTACGATGGCGCTCGGGCCGTTGCAGTGGAGAACGCGATCAACCTCGCCACGACGGGCGCGACGCCGCTCGCGGCGGTCGACTGTCTCAACGGTGGGAATCCGGAAAAGCCCGAGGTGTACGGTGGATTCAGGGCTATCGTCGACGGGTTGGCCGATATGTGTTCCGAACTCAGCGTCCCGGTCGTCGGCGGGAACGTCTCGCTGTACAACGACTCGGTCACGGGACCGATCCCCCCGACGCCGACGCTCGCCATGGCCGGGACCAAAGCCGGCTACGACGCGCCCGGTATCGAACTCGACGGCGACGGTCAGTTGCTTCTCGTCGGCGGTCGCGATGATCTCTCGCTCGGCGGTTCGGAACTGCTCGGGCAGTTCGGTGGGACGGACCGGTTCCCGGCCGTTCCCGAGAACGCAGCCGATCTCGTCGCGGCGATCGCGGATATCGCCAACGACGAACGAACGCTGTCGGTTCACGACGTGAGCCACGGCGGGCTCGCAGTCACGCTCGCGGAGATGATCGGTGCGGCCGGTGCCGACGTCGAACTCTCCGGTCGCTCGCCTCTCGAAGCGCTCTTTTCGGAGGCTACCGGGCGCGTCGTCGTCGAGACGACCCATCCCGACGCGGTTCACGGACGGTTGGCGGATGTCGCTTCTGTCGAACGGATCGGTGAAGCAACGCGGACTGGCCAGCTTACCTGTACCGTCGCCGACGAGACGCTCACCTACACGGCAGCTGAGATCGCGGAACTCCGCGACGTTCTCAAGAGCGGCTTAGGATAGCGCTTCGCGCGGTTTTGAGATAGTTTTTGACCTTTCCGATAGTCGGCGGCGTGTCCTCCAGCCGCGTTCCGATCGCGACGCTTATCCACGCCAGAACGATCCCGAAGATCACGTCGGTTGCCCAGTGAATACCGAGATACATCGTCGCGATAACGACGCTGATCGCGAAGACGGCCGAGATCGGCACCCAGAGGGGATACTCGTCCCGTGTCGTCCACGCCAACAGTGCGGCGGTCACGGCCATCGACGTGTGGAGCGACGGAAAGACGTTCGTCGAGTCGTTGACCGCGTCCGTCACGAACTGATACTGCGCGTACTGGCTGTAGAGGAGCCCCTCCGCCTGATCCGCGATCAGGTTTCGCGGTCCGTACGCGATGAACAGAATGTAACAGATCACGCCGATAATGTAGTTCGCGCCGTAGGCGACCATCGTCCGTCGGAGCGGTTCGGGTTGCGGCAGTGCGAAGTACGCCACGAGCGGAAAGACGAGGAGGAACACGTAGCCGTACACGTATATGAACGAGAAGTACGCCGTCAACTCCGGCGTCGCCATCGACTGTATCCAAACCACCACCTGCGGCGTGTCGTTCGGATACAGCGGCCACAGAAGGAGGCCGTCGGCCTGATGGAGGTGCCCGGTTATGCGGAACCCGATGATCCACGAGAGGTCGGGGCCGATATCCCTCGCGACCTTGTTCGCGACGAGCACGATCGCGAGGAGACCGACGTACGGTACGATCGCGGCGAATCGATCGCGGAACACCCGACGGGTCTCGAGGAGTCGTTCGCGGCCGATAAGGACGAGACTCGTGACCGCGAGCAACGCGAGGACGACGAGGACTAACTGGCCGACGACGACCCCTAGCATTAGCTTCCCCCCCGTCTGATGAGTTGTTCCTCTTCGTACTGATAGCCGGCTTCACGGAACGCCTCCCTCGCCTCCTCGACGTTCAGTTCGCCGTTTTCACCGAGGAACGGGAGAGTCGCTTCCCCGCTCCAGTCGAGATCCTGGGGTGTCCATTCTTGCTTCAGCGGAACTTCTGACGGCAGTCCGTACCTCTCCATCGACTCCTCGAGGATGAACGCCCGATCGATGTGTCGTGCGGCGATCCGCCGAAAGCGAGGATCCGTCATCGGTGACCGCCGGCAGTTGAAGCCGAGGTGATAGAACGGGTCCGACTGCTGTATCGCGAGCGAGACGCCCTCGGATCGGACGATACGGGGAACCACCGACGCTTGCAGCCCGTCCGCGGAGGCGTCGGCGTCGTCGTTGACGAGGAGTTCGACCGCCGCATCATGTGAGGGCGCAACCGTGAATTCGATCCGGTCGAACGCCCCGTCGTCGACGAATCGGGGCGGAATCCCATCCGCTTCGCCCGTCCGGAGGAAGTGGTCTTCGAACACGTCGAACGAGATCGATTCGTCGGTGACGGCGTCGTCGAACTGCACCGGCCCGTTCCCGATCGCCTCTTCGTTAGCGCTCACGAGCGCTTCAGTCGTCTGTCCGGCGATGTCGATCCCGGCAACGTCCGTCGACTCGCTCCGGTCGCGCCAGATGTGTTCCGGGAGTATCGGTGCGCTCAGCGCCCGATAGGCGACCTCCCGGTTCGGCGTGACGAACTCGATCCGGAATTGGCCGTCCGAGTGCACGCTCACCGACTCTACGAGCGAGGCCCGACCTCGCCGCCACGACGTCGGGACGGGACTGTCGAACTTCCCGAGCGACGTATCCTGGAGAAACTCGTAGGTGAAGGCCACGTCGTGCGCAGTAACACTCTCGCCGTCGTGCCACGGAGTCTGACGGAGTTCTATCGTGGCCGCTGCCGGCTCCGTCTCGTCCCATTCGATACTCCGCGCGAGCCACGGGAGCGGTTCGTCGTGGTCGTCCAGTGACCTGACAAGCGGTTCGTACAGGAGGCCGATGAGGTCGCCTTGGTTCCGGTACTCGGCCGCCAGAGGGTTTCGGTTTCGGGTGATACGCTCGTTTCGGAGCAGCGGATTGAGGGTCGTCGTGTCGCCGACGCGCTCCAGTTGCAGATAGTCCGTCGGAGCGGAGAGCCCACCGGTTGGCCACCCGTCGAACCGATCGGTTCTAACTGCCCCGATCCGATCCGGGAACACGATGACGGTAAACGGCTGTGACTGTACGATCTGTCGCTGTATCTCGTGTACAATCCGGACTCTGTCTTCGCTTTCGGCCGTCCGCTGCTCGTCGAGTGCGTCGTCCATCTCGATACTGCTGAATCCGAACGGGTTTTGCCAGCCTGATTCCTCGCCGTACGACGAATAGAGCATCGACCGGAGTTCATCCGGGTCCCCTTGGCTCGGGTATCTCGCCACGTAGAGATCGAAGTCGTGGTTGATGAGGATGTCGCGGAACAGTACGTCGAAACTCACCGGATCGACGACCGTCTCGACTCCCGACTGGGAGAGGTTATCCGCCACGTGATTGGCGATGCGAACAGCGTACGGATCCTCCCCCGCTGGCGGAGTCTTGATGTTGAGCGACAGTTGACTGGCCCGCTGTCTCCCAACGAGACTCCTGATTTCCCCAACGCAACCGCTCGTCGCCGCGAGCGCACCCGTCGCGCCCGTGAGAAATGCACGACGGCTGGTTTGGGGCGTCGAAACCATTCTTCTCTATATTCCTACGTGGAGAGTTATAAACTTCCCCGTCGAATCCACAGACATCGGTGAACCGGTGCGTCCATCGGGTCGACAGTCCCTCAGATATATCCGAAAAGCGGCGCGAGGATCGAGACCGTCCATCCGACCGCCCCGACGATGAGCGGGGCGGGGATCTCATCTTGTTCGACGGCTTTCGCCCCACCGACGGCGATCAAGCCGATCGCAAGGAGCACCGCGAGGCGGTGGAGAACGACGCGTAGCGGGAGGACGGACGTCCCCATAGCGGCGTAGTCCCCGACGATTGCGGTTCCGAGCCCCAATCCTGCGAACGTGAACGCCCACACGCCGTCGCTCCCCCGTCCGAGCACGTACGCGATCGCCGGCACACCGACGACGAGCGCGACGTACAACGGAGCCGCGACGAACTTCGGAGAGATCCCGGAGAAGACGAGTTCGCCCGCGATCCCGAGCCAGCGAACAGCGGTGTACACGCCGAACAACACGGCTCCGAGGGCGATTTCGCGTCGTCGCCGCCGGAGAAACCGCCTCGACTCTCTCGCGACGCTTCTGGACCGCCCGACGAGTCCCACGAGGACGAACGGGAGCCCGACGCCGGCGAGATAGATGCCGGTTACCCAGCCGTCGCTATCGGCGGTCTCGTTTTCGAACGGCATTCGAACGACGGTTTCGACGTACGGCTCGCCCATGAACTCGTCTTCGAGTTCGCGCTGGGAATCGCTGACGCCCGTAACCGTGTGTCTGAGTCGGAACCAATCCCAGTGTTCCTCGTGTATTTGTACTGCGGTCCACTCGCCAGCGGGGTCCTCGTAGGCTCGGATGTGCATCCGTTGGCCCAGATACGTCCCCGAATGGAGTTCGTAGGATCGATCCATCCACTCGCCTTCGCCGTCGACTTCGACGTACGCATACCGCCTCGATCCTTCGGCCGGACTCCACGAAATCACGTCCCCGATTTCCTCGGCTTCGGGGTCCACTTCGATCCGATCGGCCGAGACCGTCTCGCTGTCGGCCTCGCCCTCTTCGACCGGTTTGTCCTCCCACTCGAGCGCGGAACGTTCCGTCAACGCGGTGTGTATCTCCGCTGTGTCGCCGTAAAACACCATGTTAATCCCGAGCGTTCGGCCCTCGAAACTCCTGGCGCGCGACGTGTAGGGCCACAGTTGCGTTCCACTGTCTACCGGCTCAACGAGCTGTGGTTCGCCGGGGGCATCCGGTTGAACGCCCCACAGCGGCCACTCCGCGAGCACGACCGCACCACCGAGCGACGCCACAAGTATGATCGCGGCGGCGACCCAGGCGGCGTCCTCGCCGAGTTCGACCTCGAACTCGGGTCCGGTATCCGATCCGGTCATCATCGTCCTCTTGTGGCTCTTCGTTGATATATCCGCTGGCGATCCGTCCGGTCAGTTCTTGTCGTATGTATCCCGACAGATAATGATTTATTCCTAGCGGCCGTTTTCGTCGCTCTACATGTCAACAGACAGTACACAACCGCCGTCGACCGGTTCGACGACCACCGCGTTGATCTTGCCGACCGAGGAGGTCGCCTTATCGACGATTCGGTACTCCCGGTCGTCCCCTTCGACGTTCCGGACGATGTCCCCGACCTGCATCGTGCTGATGTCTTCGATAATCGCTCCGGTCATCGTATACACGACCGAATATATGTTCCGCCCATCCGACCGCGGTTTGGCGGGCGTTAGCGTCGAATTGCGAACCGATATTACCCCTCGGTCGGTAGCGGCCGGATATGGCACTTGAGATCGGCCGTCGACTCGTCCACGCATCCGGAGCGGCTGTTCCTGCCGCGTATCTTCTCGATACCCACGTCATCGAAACCGGAGTCGTCACGTGGTCGGCCGTTCAAGTCCTCGCCGTCGCCGGTCTCATGGTGACCGTCGTCCTCGAGACAGCCCGGCTGTACGGCGGGCTCGAACACGCGGTTTACGACCGGCTCACCCGCGAGTACGAACAGGATTCGGTCGCCGGCTACGCGCTGTACGTCGTCGGTGCGACGATCACCGTCTTCCTCTTCGAGCCGACCATCGCGGTTCCGGCACTGTTCATGTTGACCCTCGGTGACCCGATAAGCGGGATGCTTTCGAGCGGCGGGCTCCGTCCCATCGCTCGCCCGCGCGTTCTCGTCGGCATGTTCGCGGTTTGCTTTCTCATCGCCTATCCGTTCGTTTCCCCGCTCGCCGCGCTGGCGGGCGCGTTCGGTGCGACGCTCGCCGACGGCGTCAAGCCGATCCTGAATGGATACGTCGTCGACGATAACCTGACGATCCCGATCATCGCCGCGGGTGCGATGTGGCTAGCGCTGAATTTCGTCTGACCGAACGCTACGCGGCGACGAACAGCCGAACTACAACGAAACGGCGAGCGGAACACCGAACGTCACGGCGACCCCGACGAGCGCGACGAGGATGCCGACGGCGACGTCTCGTCCAGTGTAGGCGCTTTGGGGTGCCGTCGTCCGCTCGGTTTCGTACGGTCGCATCTCATTCCCTTCGTTTCCGTCCCCGTCTCGATCCGCGTCCTCGCTCATGCGCCGTCTGGAACCGCCCGTCACTTTGAGTTACCGCTTCCGAACGGATCCCGGTTTGGTGTTATCGCTCTCGAACGTGCGCTCTCGGCCCCAGCGTCTCCCACGGCTGGGCGTCGAGCCACTCCGCCAACGCGACGAGTTGGTCGGTCGCCGCCTCGAATAGCTGCTCGCCTTTTTGTGCGGACGCGTCCGTCGGATCGCCGAACCCACCGTTGTTCGTGTTCTCGATCGCGTCGTAGAACGTTCGCGCACCGTTTCGGGTCGTTTCGATCGCCCCGATGTCCGGACAGCCGTCGTCGCGTGCGGCCTCGAGTTCGTCCTCGCGAACGAGGTCCGCGAGATACCAGACCATCGACGTCTCCTTCGGCCCCGCGTGCGGACCGTTCTGTTCGAACAGCGAATCGACGAGTTCGGGGATCGACTCGTCCCACATCCACTCGATGGCGTACGCGCGCTCGTCGTCGTGGAGTCGTCGGCCGACCTCCCTGAGGTGTTGGACGTTGCCACCGTGGGCGTTGACGTAGACGATGCGGTCGATGCCCTGGTACACCAGACTTCTCGACAGCGATTCGATGTACTCCCGGAAGACCGGCGCGTCCACCGTGAGCGTCCCGTGGAACTGACGGTGGTGAGGACTGACGCCGATGGTGACCGTCGGCGTGCAGACGACTCCGGTCGCATCGGCCGCCGCACGCGCGAGCCCCTCCGCTATGACGTGATCCGTCGATAGCGGCAGGTGAGGGCCGTGCTGTTCGGTCGATCCGATCGGGACGAGCGCCGTCGATGTCTCCGCAAGCTCGACACCGGCTTCGGGCCACGTCGCGTCTCCGAGATACATATGGGCGTCGACGACCGCCACCGTCTTAAACGGTACAAAACGTCCGTCGTACTTCAGGACGCGCCGGCGATCACGATTCTCACTCGTTCGTCACCCTCGTTCGAGAGCTGACGCCACGTCTCGCCGTCGACGCGGATCGCCTCCCCGCTCGAAAGCGAGAGTTCGGCCTCGGGATCGTCCTCGTCGCCGATCAGAACGGTCAATTCTCCGTCGACGACGAGATACACTTCTTCTTGCTCATCCTCGCCGTGATCGTGTGCTTTGCCCTTCCCTCCCGGTTCGAGCTCCAACAGCGTCATTCCGAGGTTTTCACAGCCGAGCGGGTCCCTGAAGAACCACATGCCGCCGAACTCCTCCGGAACGACGCTCTCGACCTCGTCGACACTCGCGGTCTCGTATGCCATACCCAACGTAGAAGTCGATACGTAATAAAACCGATTCCGTGGCTGTCCACCTCACGTTCACCTGTCCACCTCAGGTCTACCCCTCCGTTGGACCCGCCCCGGAGTCTATTGGGACTGCTCCGAAACGATCATACCGAACGCCTCGCAAAGATAGCCATCGAATGCGCCAGTATCACGACCTCGTCTCCGGGGCGCTCACAGGGGGAACGTACAAACCGAACCGGACCGGCGTGGACACCGTCTCGTCGTTCAGCCACCACTACGAAGTGGACCTCACGGAAGGTTTTCCGCTCCTGACGACCAAACGGATGGACGGCTATCGGTGGAACTCGCTGATCCACGAGTTGCTGTGGTATCTCTCCGGTGAAGAGCACGTCCGAACCCTTCGCGAGGAGACGAAGATCTGGGATGCGTGGGCGGACGAAGGGGGTCACCTCGACACCGCCTACGGCCGGTTTTGGCGACGCTATCCCATCCCCGAGGACGGCAGTCGCCTCCCCGGCGAGAGCTGGCCCGACGCCGATCATCCGCGGGTCAAAACGGAGTCGACGCCAGACGGCGGAACTCGACGGGTGTTCGACCAACTCGGCCACGTCCTCGATACGCTCGAAGAACAGCCCAACTCCCGTCGAATGGTGATCAACGCCTGGCACCCGGCCAACGCCGCCGTCTCGACGCTGCCGCCGTGTCACTACACGTACGTGTTCAACGTACAGGGTGACCGCCTGAACGTCCACCTCACGCAGCGCTCGGGGGACATCGCGTTGGGCGTTCCGTTCAACCTCGCGGCCTACTCGCTTTTGGCCCACGCCGTCGCGAACAGGACCGACTTCGAAGTCGGCTCGTTTGGCCACACCATCGTCGACGCACACGTCTACTGCGGCGCGGGCGCACGCGGCGCGTGGTACGCCGACGCACTCCGCGAACTGCGGGATCGTCTCCGTGGCGTCGACGACCGCGAGGAGTATCTCGACGTTCGCGCGTGGATCGACGAGACGGCTCCGCCCGAGGTCGACGGCGATGACGGCTACGATCACGTCCCGGGGCTGTTGACACAGCTGTCGCGGGCGCCTCGCGACCGACCGCGGATCGACGTGGCCGACAAGCCACTCGACGAGCTCGAATACGGGGACATTCAACTCTCGGAGTACGATCCGGCCCCCGGGATTTCCTTTGCGGTCGCCGAATGAGGATCGCCCTCGTCGCAGCGGTCGCCGAAAACGGGGTCATCGGTTCGAACGGCGGGATGCCGTGGCACTACCCTGAGGACCTCAGGCGGTTCAAGCAGACGACGATGGGCCACCCGGTCGTGATGGGACGAGCGACGTACGAGTCGATCGAGCGGCGGCTCGGCGGTCCGCTCCCGGGTCGGACGAACGTCGTTCTATCGCGGCGGGACTCGCTCGATCTACCGGACGGTGTGGTACACGCGACAGATCTCGACGAGGCTTTCGACGCGGCGGAGTCGGCGCTCGAGGAGGGGCAGGAGACCGTCTACGTCGTCGGCGGTGCGACGGTGTACGAGGCGACGATCGACCGAGCCGACGAGCTCGTCGTCACCGAAATCCCCGAAACGCCCGCCGGCGATACGTACTTCCCCGAGATCGGCCCCGAATGGGTGGAGCACGACCGCGAGGTCGAGGGGGAGCTCGCGTTCGTGACCTACCGTCGGTGAGCGCGTCGAGCACCGCTGGTTTCTCTTTTCTCACTCGACGAACTCCCGCCTGATGTAGACGCCCAAAACGCCACCCAACGCCCCGAGACCGATTGTATATACGAAAAGGAACGCCCCGACGAACGCGACGACGGCGAGCACGCCGACGGCGAAGACTGGCTCGAGAAAGACGACGAACAGCAAGAACGGGACGATAACGAGCAGCGGAACGAGGGCGATCACGCCCGAAATCGCGCCGATCTTTGCCCCCGACTCGGCACGGTCGGCGTCGAGATACCCGGCTATCGCCCCACCGAGTACCGGCGCGAACGGGACGATCGGTGTCGTGACGACGGTCACGATCGCCCCGACGAGCGCGTTCATCAGGAGTGACGAACCGCCGCTTGCTTCCGTATGCTCCCCGCTTCCGTCGAGACGCTCGCCGTGGGTCTCAGCTCGATGATCGGCCCCGTCGGCTTGGTCATCGGGAGGGACATCGGTGGTCATACGACGATGGTCGGGCGTGATCGTTTATAAACTCACGCGTCACCCACGGCCGTTTATCGGACGTGATGCTCCCACCTTCACCACCTGGTTGAGGTTTCTTCGCCATGGTCGCGCACGCGCTAAGACACACGGCTTTTATATGATGTGCGATGAGAACTTGGATACCGATGGAGTCGTTGCACGGACGGGTGGCGGCGGCGGTCCTCGTAGGACTCCTGTTCTGCTCGCTCGTCGTCACCGCGGTTCCGTTCGGGGGCGCAACGACTGGCTCTGCGACGGCTGACTCCCAATCTGGATTTGGCGACCTCACAGCCGAGGAGTTCGAGACCGACCGGACGTTGTTTCGAATACTCGTCTACGGGAACGCGAGTGCCGAGTGGACGTTCCAGTACGAACAACGACTCGAGAGCGACGCGGCGGTCGAGGAGTTCGAAACCTACGCCGAGCGATTCAACACCGAGGAAACTGAGAGCTATCGAAACTTCCGAACGCGCGCAACCTCGCTGGCCGGGTCAGGAACTAACGTAACCGGCCGGGAGATGACGGCGGTTTCCTTCGAGCGAAACGCCCGTGTCGAGGAGCGTCCACCCGCGGGTAACGAGGTCGGCGTCATCGAGATGTCGTTCGTTTGGACCGGCTTCGCCGAGGTGGACGAGAACCGAATCGTCGCCGGTGACGTGTTCGTGGACGGCCTCTACGTGGGTTCCGATCAAGAACTTCGGTTCGACCACGGCCCGGACCTGCGGTTCGAATCGGTTTCGCCCACTCCGGATAGCACCGCCAGCGCACGACTCAACGAGAGTCAAAGCGTCTCTTGGCTCGGCGAACGACAGTTCACCGATCGCCACCCCCGTATCGTGTACCTCCCGCACAGTGCCGAGTCGGCTTCGACACCGACGGCAACGGCGTCGGGAGCGGATCAGACGACCGTAACGCCCGTCACTGCGGGGTCACTCCTCCCGGTCATCGGGCTCGCCCTCGTGTTGCTCTTCGGGCTCGGTGCCGCTATCGCCTATCGATCCAGCGGATTCTCGACCGTCCTGGAGTCCGGCAGACGTTCGTACGACGATGCGGATACGTCGGTGGCCGACGATGAAGTCTCGAACGCGATGGGCGCGGCTTCCACGGAAACGACGGAGCGTACGAGTTCGGACGGTTCGGTCGCATCTGGCGATGGGGCTGAGGCTCACGCCGCACAGCCCGCTGTTCCGGACGAGCAGTTACTTTCCGATGAGGAACGAGTCGTCTCCATGCTCGAATCGCACGGGGGACGGATGAAGCAGGTCGATATCGTGAACAATATCGAGTGGTCGAAATCGAAAGTTTCGATGCTGCTTTCGGAGATGGAAGACGATGGGCTCGTCTCGAAGCTCCGCGTCGGTCGGGAGAACATCGTCTCGTTGGCCGGCCACGAACCGGACGCCGCCGGGTCACCGTTCGACGGTGATCAATGATCGGATGTAGCTCTGGATCGACGGTGCGAACGGGGCTCAAGGTGGCGGTGAAACGCAACCGTTATACCTCGCTCTCGGGTACTATCGGATGCATCTGCGCTCCGTTGGTGTAGTCCGGCCAATCATCTTGCCCTCTCACGGCAAGGACCAGGGTTCAAATCCCTGACGGAGCACTCCTTTCTGCCGCCGTCTGGCGATTTCGTCCGTGGCGAAATGGTAATTCGAAATGCCGCCACAGGACTATTACGTAATTCGGAAGGCCGTATCGCCACGCAGTCCGCCGATTACACCCCTCGAAAATATGGGCACTGCAGGCTCCGGTTCGACTGTCAGCTGAATCTCGCTGTCGTGGCCGATTTCGTCCGTACTCTCGTCGTTATCTTCAGTCCTCGTCGTCTTCGGCCGGTGTAAATACGACCTCAAGGTCCCCCTCCTCTTTAGTATAGGTGATATCCACGTACCCGTCTTTTTGGTCAGGGGTATTCTCCACGTCGAATTCAAAGGTTTCGGTCGCCTCAGACTCCGCGACAGTCACCTCGAACGTTCGGGGGTCACCAGGTTTCCCGAACGCGGGGATGTTCTTGGTAGAACCGGCGTTGACCTCCCACTCGTCTTCCGCGACGGTCTCGTCGTCTTTGTCCAGGATGACGACCGCGAACGTCTGGGTATCGTCGCTCTCGTTGTGGAGACGGCCGTCGATCGACATCTCGTCCGAGTCGCCGTTTTCACTTCCGTTGTCGTTCCCATTGCCATCTCCAGTATCGTCGCCGCCTTCGCCCTCGGAATCGTCGCCGAGACAGCCAGTGACGAGCGTCGTGAGGACGACACTAGAACC